>NZ_JAHHIT010000116.1:0-12073 GCF_024539675.1 Streptomyces hilarionis
GGCCGGGGCCGGGGCCGGGGTGGCGGTGGGCGGCTGGGCCGGGAGCTCCGCGGCCGGCGCGGGCGGTTCCTCCGCCGGGACCAGGCGGCCGGGGCGGAAGGGGCCCTTGCCGCACTGCGGGCAGCCGTCCTCGCGCAGGGCGGCGACCGAGGTCCAGCGGGCGCCGGGGCCGACCCGGATCCGCGCGTCGCAGGCAGCGCACGTGTACTCGCGCTGCCGGGTCCGCTTGTCGCCGGTGTACAGGGGGCCGCTGAACTCGCCCTGCCGGGAGGCGGTCGAGGTGGTGGTGAGGAGGTGCTGGAAGAAGCCGACGCCGCCGAGGATGCCGCTGCCCTCGTACTCGTTGAAGTTGCGGACGTAGCCGTTGGTGACCAGGCCGAGCTCCATGATCTCCCGCTGCACCTCCAGCATCTCGTCCGGGCTCTTGCCGCCGAAGGAGAAGAAGACGCTGTGCGCCGGACCGGGCCGCAGGCCCTCCACGGCACGGGAGAGGAAGAGCCGGGCGCCCTCCGGCGTGTACGGCGGGTCGGTCATGGCCACGTCGTGCTGCCCGTGGAGCTCGGCGGGCAGCGGACGGCGCAGATCGTGCTGGACGGTCTCGATGCGGGTGCCGAGGCCGGCCGCGGTCTTCTGGATGTGGTCGAGGATCTCCGGCGAGATGTCCACGACGGTGACCCGCTCCACGATGGGCCCGCCGAGCACGTCGCCGACCACGGCGACGGCCAGGGACACCAGGTCGTCGTCGCCGATCAGCAGCAGCGAACCACCCGGCAGCGCGCCCGCCGTGAGCAGCGCGAGGACCCGGCGCACCTTCGTCTCGGCCGTGCAGTGCGACTGGTCGATCGCCATGTCGGCGGCGGGCCCGGACTCCATGAGCGCGCGCAGCCGCGTCACGGCCTCGTCCAGCACGTCGGGGATGACCAGCTCACGGCCGTCGCAGGCCCGGCAGGTGGCGTCGAGGACGAGGTCCATGCCCAGCCGGGCGACCAGGTCCGCACCGGCCTCGGTCAGCCGCGAGGGGCGCGCCTCGGTGACCAGACCCCGGCGGCGCAGCTCGTTGCCCAGGGCGGCCACGATCGGAACGGGCAGGCCGGTCGCGCGGCTGAGCTCCTTCGTGGACGCCGGGGCGAGCCGGCGCAGGGCGCGCAGGACGGACCGCACTCCCGGCGGGCCCTCCTGGAGCCGGACGGCGTCCGCGACTTCCGTGAGCACGGAATCGGCGGGGGTGCTCCGAGGGTGCCGACGCGCGTTGGTCACAATGCTGCTCCAGGCAAGCTGATCAGTGGATTCCGGGACCCTCGAGTATACGGGCCGACTCAGAGGCGACCGGTCCCGCACCCGGTGCGGGGAACGACAGGGGAAACGGCGGGGGAAACGCCGGGGCGAGCGGCAGGGCAACGGTGCGGAATTCACCCGCGGAGGACGGCATTCCGTGACGATCCCCGCCTCGCCGTCCCGAATGTGGTCCCGGAGGTTTTCCGGAACCGTCCGGTGATATCGGGGAAATGCATTCCGGAATACGCCGGGCGGTTCTGCGTCGAATCCGTCGCGCCCGCCCCCTGCCCCCTTGACGCAGTCTGCGCGCGAGCCCCCCTGCGCCCCGGATGCTACTCTGGGCACCACCGAGCGCCTATAGGAAAGGAGACGGGGGCAACTGTTCGTCACCCCCGGTTCCCCATGACCAACTCCGCCAACCTCGCCACCGAGGGCATAAACGTCGACGATCTCTGCTCTTATGCCGTCGACGTATGGGTGAGCGACCACAGCATCCTGACCGACGAGGAGCGCCTCCTCAAGGTGCTGCGCACAGCCGCCGAAAAGGGAAACGCCACGGTGCTCGGTGAGGCGTCGCATGTTTTCCCGAACGGCGCCGTCACGGCAATTCTCCTGCTTTCCGCCTCGCATCTGAGCATTCACACCTGGCCCGAATTCAGTCTGGCGAACGTGGATCTCCTCGCGTACGGCCGGCTGAACGGCGAGCGCATGATGCAGAGCGTGGAACTCGGCCTCTCGCCCACGCGCATCAACGTGACGCGCATGCTGCGCGCCGTGCACTGACCGCACCCTCCCCTCCACCGGCGGGACGAGACGCGGTGCCAGGACACCCCGTGCACGTGTGGTGGGCCGGCCTGACCGACGCCCACCCGGGTCTCCTGGCCCTTCTCGACCCGGTGGAGCGCCGCCGCCACGACGCGACCGCCGCCCCGGCCGACCGCGGGCGGTTCCTGGTGGGCTGCGCGCTGAGCCGACTCGTCCTGGGCGCACTGGTGGGCGTGCCCGCGGCGGACGTTCCCCTGCGGCGCGTGTGCCCGCGCTGCGGCGGACCGCACGGCAAGGTCCGGCTCGAGCCGCCCCCGCACGGCTCGCCCTGGAGCGGGCCCGGGCCCGACTTCTCCGTCGCGCACAGCGGCGCCGTGATCGGCGTCGCCGTCTGCGAGAACGGACGGGTGGGCCTCGACGTCGAGGAGGCGGACGTCCGCCTGGACGTGGACCCGGCCGCCCGCGTCGCGCTCGCCGCATCCGAACTCGCCGCGCTGTACGGCCGCCCGCCCGCCGCGCGCAAGGCCGCCTTCCTGCGCACCTGGACGCGCAAGGAGGCCGTCCTCAAGGCCCTCGGCGTCGGGCTCGGGGCGCCGCTGCGCGCTCTGGAACTCTCCGACCCCGGACAGCCGCCGGCCGTGCTGGCCTGGCCCGAACAGCTCGGCCCACGGCCCGACATGAGCCTGACCGACCTCCTCGTCCACGGCGCACACCCCGCCGCGGTAGCGGTCACGGACACCACCGCCCCGCCGGGCGGCGTGCACGTCACCCTGCGGGACGGCTCGGCCGCGCTCGCCGAGTACATTCGCGCCACGAGCGACGCGGACACCGCCCCGGGGGTGTGAGACCCCGTCCACGGGGACCGGGCGCGGACCGCGCCGGGCCGTGGAGCCGGGGCGTCGGCGTCCCGGCCGCGCGGTGACGTCAGTCCGCTGGGCGCTCGTGGGGGAGGGGATCGCGGACGTGCCGGGTACGCCGCTCGTCACTGGCGCCCATGATGCGAAAGTTGCGGCGTGCCTCCGTGAGGCTCAATCGGCCGTTCGGTCCGCCCCGGACCCGGTCGGCGTCGTGGTCGTCCTGCCCGTCGTCCTCCCAGAAGCAGACGGGGCAGATCTCGAAGCATCCGCGTTCCCCGAGCGTCAGGAAGCCGCAGCAGGGGCAGGTGTACGGGCCGCCCTCGGCGTCGCGACGGCTGGGCACGAAGGGATTGACCATCACGGCATCCTGTCCTGTCGCGTTGCCGACCGCGAACCGATATACGCGAACTGGGCGCCGTGGGCGGGTCAGTCGTGGGGCCGGGCGTCCTTGCGGCCGATCAGGATCAGGGCCGCGCCACCGATGATCACCAGGCCGATGGCGGTGCCCGCGATGAGGGGGGTGGCGCCGGCGCCGCCCGTCGCGGCGAGGTCGACGCCCTTGTCGTCGAACGTGCCGCCCACCGTGGCGGGGCTGGGCTCGCTGAGGGTCTGGGTGGTCAGGCCGGCGGTCTCGTCGGCCTGAGTCCGGCAGTCCAGGACGCCGGTGAACCGGTAGCCGACGCCTTGCGGGTCGGCGATCGTGAAGTCGTAGGCCTGGTCCTCCTGGAGCGGGATCGTCACCGTCCGGGACGCGCCGGCCGGGACGGTGTGGTCGACGCCCATCAGCTCGTAGACGAAGACCTCGTCGCCTCGGTTGACGGCGGTGAGGTCCACGCCGGACTTCGCGCAGTTCTTCGCGGCGGACAGCGCCGGCAGGGCGCCCTGCCGCGCCCACGCCGCGCTCGCCGTCGCCGACACCGTCGACTCGCTGGAGCCGGCCAGGATCTGGGTCTGGCTGCGGCTCTCCGAGGTGAACGCCCGACCGACGGGGACGGTCGTGGAGGCCTGCACGGTCAGCGCCGCCGAGCCGGGGGCCGCGTCGGCGGGCACGTCGAAGAACAGCTGGCTGCCGTCCGCCGCGGACGTGACCACCGCGCCGTCCTTGCCGACGATCCGCACGCCGCTGGTGGCGGCGTCCGGCGGAGGCGACACCGTCACGGCGCTCGCCTCGGTGTGCACCGTCACCGGGCCGAGCCGCTCGCCGGGCCGGCCCGAGACGGCGGGCGCGTCGAGGGTGAGGGAGCCCTGCGGCTCCGCCACGGGCCGGGCGGCCTTCTGGAGGTAGTCCGCGAGTCGCTCGGCCCGCGGGTCGACGGCGTCGACGTCGGCGCCGTCCGAGTAGCGCCAGATGGCGACCTGGGTGCCGGCGGCGGCGTCCTGCTCGGTGAGACCGCCGTCGATGCCGGCCTTGTGGGCGAGCGAGGCGAGGTCGTTCACCTGGGGGTAGGAGTTCTGCAGGATCCAGCGGATGCGGCCCGCGTCCCGGTTGGCGCCGAGCGAGGTGCCGCTCCACGGCGTCTCGTGATATCTGGCGTCCCGCTGCGTGGGGTTGTAGAGGTCGACGCAGTAGGTCTGCAGGGTGCCGCCGCCCTCGACGGACATCTCGAACAGACCGGCCGACACCTCCTGGTCCCCGCCGTCGGCGTGGATCACGGCCGCGCCGAAGGTCTTGAGGCCGCCTATCGTCGCCGTGGCCCCGCCCTGACTCTGCGTCATCTCGGCGGCCGTCGCCGTGCCCGCGCCGACGGCGAGGCCCGCCGCGACGAAGCCGGACACCAACGTCGCCACGGCGAGGCGGACCGCGCCCCGTCCGCGCGAGAACCGCGCAGAGAACGAAGAAATCACACAATTCCCCTTCGAGCAGGACCCGTTCACGTGGGGGGTACGGTCCCACCTGCAGAATCTGAAGCCCCGTGAGCCACGTCCGGCATCCTAGAGACGCGGCGCACCGCGCTTGCCGGTCATCTCATCGGATCGACGATCCGACTCGGAATCGTTATCCCCAAGATCGACGTCCGGCCGGGCTTATCGACAAATACACTCGGAGCCGCGGAGCGCATTCACCGATAAGCCGCAACTCGGTCGGCCTTCACGGCCCGGTGCCTCTGACGCTGTGTCACCGGTCCGTTCCCTCGCGCAGCGGATCATCCCATCCGGCGCCCCGCAAGGTCCCGCCTGACGTCGCCGCCAGGTCACGCCTCACGCTGCCGCCGGGTCCCGCCTCACGTCGCCGCCGCCATCGCCGCGGCCGCCGGCTCGCGGCGCCGCCGGGTCTGAGGCCTCGACTTCACGGAATCCGCCGGAGGAGCGGAGCCGGCCGGAGGCGGCGAGCCGGCCGGATGAGCGGGGTCGGCGGGATGCGCGGGTTCCGTGGGGTGCGCCGCACCGTCGGGCCCGGGGGAACTCGCCGCCGGCGTCTCCCAGTCGGGCTCCGGCCGCGTCGGCGCGCCGGCGGCGGCCGGCTCGGGGCGGCCCGAACGCCGGAAGGCCGACGTGCCCCGGGCGAGGTCGTGCCCGATCGCCACGGCGTCGATGTCCGCCGACGTCCAGCCCTGCTGCCCCTCACGCGACTCCGTGCGCACCTTCAGCCTGCCTTGCACGACGACCGGGTCGCCGACGTTCAGCGAGGCCATCGCGTTCGAGGCCAACTGCCGGTTGGACCACACCGTGAAGAAGTTGGTGTGCCCATCGGTCCAGGCGCTCTTCTCGCGGTCCCAGTAGCGCGCCGTCACCGCCAGCCGGAACCTCGCCGACGCCCCCGACGCCAGTTCCCGGAACACCGGCTGCGTCGCCACGTTGCCCACCGCGCAGACCATCGTCTCGTTCACTCGAACCCCTCCCTCACCGGGCGCTCGCGCCCCCGGATACGCCTACGGGCCTCTCCCGTACGGCCGCGTCCGCAGCGACGGTCGCGGGCGGACGCACCGCGCCCCGTCGGCTGCCTCGCGACGACCGCGTCCGTCACGACCGCCGCGAAGCCAGACTGCCTCCGTCGAGCCGGACCCGCCGGGCCCTGTGGACCACCCCCGGCCTGGGGAAAACGCCACCACCCGGACGAGTGACACACGTCCCCCCGGACGGATCACCCCCGCGGACCACCCGACGTCATCGCACCCCGGCCGCAGCCCCCGTGACCCGTGCGTACTGCTCCCGCACCTCCCGGTACCGCAGCAGTTCCGAGGCGACCGGGTCCAGCACGCGCGCCCGGCCGCACCCGGCCGCCGCCTCGCGCAGCCGGCGTTCCGCGTCCTGGCCGTAACGCCGGGCCGGGCCGCGTGCCGCCATCCGACAGCTCCACTCGACCAGCGGACCGCCCACGATGCCGGCCACCATGAGCAGCACCGGAACCCCCAGATTGGGCGCCAGAACCCCGGCGATCTGCCCGACCAGCCACAACCCGCCGACGACCTGGAGGAGCGTCATGGCCGCCTGAGCCATGACGGCCACCGGCCACCACCCGGGCCTGGGCGGCCGGCCGGGCGGCAGCCCGGCCCGCGCCGTGAGCTCGTCCAGCGCCTCGGGCAGCCCCTGCGCACCGCGCACGGCCGCCTCCCGCACGGCCTGCGCCCAGGGCGTGGGCAGCCCCGCCGACGCCCGCTCGGACAGGATGCGCACCGCCTGCTCGACACGCTGACGCGCCGTGGCCTCCTCGTCCGGTTGGGCGGTGACCGCCAGCCGCCCGGTGGGAGGGTCGCGCCGGTCCTGGTGCCAGCGCCACAGCCGCAGCCACGGCGTTCCGCACGCGCGGCCCGCGTTGCGCAGCCAGGCGCGCTCGGCCGCCTCACCGGCCGCGGTGGCCCCCACGGCGTCCGCCAGACGGTCCGCGAACTCGTCTCGCGCCTCCTCGCTCAGTCCGCTGCGCCGCCCGGTGGCGTAGACGGGACGCAGCCGCCACGCTGCGGTGTCCAGATCGGCGGCGACACGCCGCGCCGCCGCGCCGCGCTCCGCGACGAACTGGCCGAGCAGTTCGCGCAGCTCCGGGAGGCCGTCGCCGGTCAGCGCCGACAGGGCGAGCACGGTGGCGCCCGGCTCCCCGTACTCGCCGAGGGCCACGCCGTCCTCGTCCAGGAGGCGCCGCAGGTCGTCGAGGACCAGCTCGGCGGCCTCGCCCGGCAGCCGGTCGACCTGGTTGAGGACGATGAACATGACCTCCGCGTGGCCCGCCATGGGCCGCAGATAGCGCTCGTGCAGGACGGCGTCGGCGTACTTCTCCGGATCGACGACCCAGATGACCGCGTCGACCAGCCCGAGAACGCGGTCGACCTGCTCGCGGTGCTCGACGGCGGCGGAGTCGTGGTCGGGCAGGTCGATCAGGACGAGCCCGCGCAGCTGCTCCTCCGCCTCCGCGCTCTGCACCGGCCGCCTGCGCAGCCGTCCCGGGATGCCGAGCCGGTCGATGAGGGTCGCCGCGCCGTCGCTCCAGGTGCACGCGACGGGCGCCGAGGTGGTCGGCCTGCGCACGCCCGTCTCCGAGATGTTCACTCCCGCGAGGGCGTTGAACAGCTGCGACTTGCCGCTCCCGGTGGCGCCGGCGAGGGCGACGACCGTGTGCTGCCCGGAGAGCCTGCGCCGGGCCGCCGCCTCGTCGAGGACCCGGCCGGCCCGGGCGAGGGTCCTGTTGTCGAGACGGGCACGGGAGAGCCCCACGAGTTCGCGCAGGGCTTCGAGCCGGGACCGCAGATGCCCGTCGTAGACGAGCGGGGCCGAGGGCAGGGCTCCTCCGCCGCCTCCCCCTCCGGCGGACCCGCCGCCTCCACCTCCGCCTCCGCCTCCGACTCCTCCGACGGCTCTGCCGCTCCGGGACTCCCTGGCGGCCGCGTGCTCCGCGGCGGACGCCTCGGTCACCCGGCGGGCGATGAGACCGTCGTCCCAGGCCGTCTCGCCCTCCGCCCCGGACTCGGCACGGGGCCCCTCACCGGCGTCCCGCCGGTCGCGGGAGGCCTCGGCGTCCCGGCGACGGGCCTCCGCCGCCGGGCTCCCGTTCGCCGGCCCGCCAGCCGCCGGCGCCTCCTGATCACCGGTGCGATCGGCCTCCCGGGCGGCGTGCGCGTGCGTACCGGTCTCCACGCTGTCGCACTCGTCGTCGCAGTCGCCACCCTCACTCGTGCGGCCGTCCGGGTGTCCGGTGCGCTCCGCGCGATCCGACCGTTCTGCGCGCTCCGCGCGATCCGTTTGATCGGTGCGATCGGTGCGATCGGTGTGGTCCGTGTGGTCCTGGTCAGTGACGGCGGTCACCGGTCACCTCTCCTTCTGCAGTACGGACAGCGCGGCGATGAGTTCGGCCTGGGGTTCGGGGTGGACCTCGAGTCCGTCGAGGGGGGCGAGACGGCGCTCGCGTTCTGCGTGCATGACCCGGTCGAGGTGCTCGGCGAGCAGCCGTCCGGCCCGGTCGCGCAACCGCAGCGCCCCGTGCGCACCGATCCGTTCGGCGAGTCCCTCGCCCGCGGATCGCGCCCTGCGGCCGCCCAGCAGCGCGGTGGCGACGAGGGCGGCGACGGCCTCCGGATCCGGCGCGACACCGCGGTCCAGTCCGCGCACCTCGTCCTCGGCGTACTCGTCGAGCTCGCGCCGCCACCGCCGTACCGCGAGACCGATCCGGTGCTCGACGCTCTCCACGGTGGCGTCATGGTCCGTCAGCTCCGGTGCCCGTGCCGCGGGTTCGCGGCGCCAGGCCTCGTCGACGCGTTCGTCGGCGGCGGCGACGGCGCACAGCAGAAGGGTCGTCAGGCTCTCCGAGAGGGCGTCGAGAAGTTCGCCGGCCGTGCAGTCCAGCGGGAAGGCCCGCCAGCGTTTGAGGGCGTCGCCCGCGAGCACGGCACCGCTCTGCATCCGGCCCCGCACGCGCGTGTACTCGCTGTCGTACGCGGTCTCGACCGCCGAGGTCAGCCGCAGGGCCGCCGCGTACTGCGCGGCGGCGGCGCCGGCAAGTTCGGGCATGCGGGCCTTGAGGGAGTCGAGCACGCCGTGCGCCGTGCGGGTCAGGGCGTGGCGGCGGGCGGCGGGGTCCTGGGCGTGATGGGCCAGCCAGGTGCGCAGCGGCGCCACCGCGGTGGCCGGCAGCAGCCCGCCGCCCCAGGCGGACTCGGGCAGTTCGGGAACCGTGAAGCGCGGGACGTCCCCGAGCCCGGCCTTGGTGAGCAGGGCGCCGTACTGCCGGGACACCTCGGAGACCACCTGGTGGGGCACGCGGTCCAGGACGGTCACGAGCATGGCGTCGTACTCCTTGGCCGTGCGCAGCAGGTGCCAGGGCACGGCGTCGGCGTAGCGGGCGGCCGTCGTGACCATCACCCAGATGTCGGCGGCGCAGATGAGTTCGGCGGCGAGAACGCGGTTGTCGGCGACGAGGGAGTCGACGTCCGGCGCGTCGAGGAGGGCGAGGCCGGGCGGCAGCGTGTCGGCGGTCTCGATGCGCAGCACGCGTCTGCCGTCCTCGCCGGGCAGCAACAGATCCTCCGTGGAATCCCGATGGGGCGTCCACACGCGGGTGAGGCCCGGTAGCACGCGCATGCCGCTGAACCAGTGCTGGTCCTCCGGGTGACACACGAGCACCGGAGTCCGTGTCGTCGGCCGCAGCACGCCCGCCTCGCTGACCCGCCGTCCCACCAGGGAGTTGACGAGGGTGGACTTGCCCGCGCCGGTGGAACCCCCCACCACCGCGAGCAGCGGGGCCTCCGGCTGCTTGAGCCGGGGCACCAGGTAGTCGTCCAGCTGGGCGAGGAGTTCGTCGCGGTTGGCACGCGCGCGTGGAGCGCCCGCCAGGGGCAGCGGAAAGCGTGCGGCGGCGACACGGTCGCGCAGGGCGGAGAGTGCGTCGAGCAGCTGAGGCCTTACGTCCAAGGTCACCACACGCGAAGAATGCCCAATTTTAGGGGATTTATGAAGCATATAGGCATGCCTGCGCGCCGATAGGACACATCGGACGGAAGGTGCGACTGGGACAGAGGCGCAGGCCAGGCATAACGAGTACACAACACCCGTGTCGCGGGACGCCAAAAGCGATGCACGATTCGCACTTGCCTGCGATTATCAGGACCGCTTCACCGAACCTCCACATTGAGCCACGGAGGCGAAGCAACCAGGACAAGGAACCAGGAGCCCTATCCTTGTCCCCGGCAGCGTGACGGATCAGCCCACACCCGGGCAGCACGTACGAGGCCACCACACCGGCCCCCGTAGCTCAGTGGATAGAGCAGGCGCCTTCTAAGCGCTTGGCCGCAGGTTCGAGTCCTGCCGGGGGCGCAAGTCTCCGCCCTCCCTTCGGGAGGGCATTTTTGCTGGTCAGAGCATGTTTCGCGAGACACGACGAAGCCCCGGACACTCCCCCGACGATCATGGGGAAGGTCCGGGGCCGTCCGGCTGTCACCGGGTTTTCGCGGGTGGCCCTGTCGAATACGTGTCGAAGTTTTCCGCGAGGTGCGTCAGCCCGCACCGGGCGGCTCGGGGAGACCTCCCGCGGCCTCCAGGCGCCGTTTCAAGTCAGGCAGCTGCCCCTCGACGCACCGTGCGTAGGTGGCCAGCAATACCGGCACGCTGTTGCCGGCCCATTCAGCCACCTGGGCGGGCGGGATCCCGTCATTGAGCCACTTCGTAAGGCGCGTGTGCCGGTTGTCGTACACCCGCCTCCCAGTGGGCGACTCGAACACATGCGGAGGCAGGACGGCTTTCCGCGCACTGCGCCACGCCCGGCGGATGACCGAGCCGGCGAGAATGCCGCCCGAGCGAGCGCATGTCCGAGGCCTTCGCCATCAGGCTCCTGGACGCCTTGGACGGCAACGGCTCCCACGTACGCAGCCACGACGGACAGCACCTCATCCCAACGGGATAAGACTTTCTCTCCTTCATCAAGGCTCGCTCCGCTCGCTCCAGGTGGGCGGAGCCCAAGGGAAAGAGCACATCGACGGCGGCAGGGCCACCTGACGATTCCCGGCACCTCAAGGACTGATCAGTCTTCTCACGTCGTTCGAAAAGGGGCCGCGCACAGCGCGGCGGCGCGGTCGCCGCCGCCGGGCCTGCCCCTCCTCGTCTTCGCCGCCGGGGCTGGCCCGCCGTCGACGCCCGCGCCCACAAGGGGGCGAAATACATGCCGGGGCTACAAGGGGACAGCTATACGGCTCGCCCACCAGGCACAGGCAAAGACACATGCCTCCGGCGGGGGCACTCAGGCTCCAGGATGGCGGGGGCACCGTTCGCGAGTGCCGGCCCGTAGATGGCGGGCGCGGGGAGGCTCCCATCCCGTCTGCCGTCGACCCAGGCAGAGCCGAGCAGTCGCGGCCCAGGGCGTCAAGGTCGTTCGCATCGAGAGGGTCACGGACGCTTCGGCCCCTAGAGCGCCGACGGGGCCGACATGACCGACCATGGCGTCCTGGCGGTCCTGAAGGGAGTTGCCCGGCTCGCGGTGTCGGCGGTGAGCACAGGTGGAGGCTTTTACAACTGGAGCTTCTGACGGCGCCGCGGACGTCTCCGCTCGGGGCATGGACCGCTACGAGAAGACGGCGCATCTGGAGTGGTGGGCCAACCCATCCACCTGCGTGGCTCGAATCCCGATCAGAGCGACGACCACCGCCAACACAGGCGAGTGGGAGGCAGTGTTCTCGCCCTCTCCCGACCACAGCGTCCGCGAGAACCTGAAACAGGTCATCGACTCGGGCCCCTGCTTCACCCTTCGCTTTGACACCTCAAACCGTCGAAGTCCAGGCAGAAGACTTCGGCGGCGTCGATCACCTTCGGCTGACTGTCATCCCCGAACCGTAAAGCCGAGCAGCCCGACATGATCGGACAAGTCCTAGATGTCGCCGGCGACGATGGAGTGTGCGGCGTCGCCGATCTTGGTCCAGGTGATGGAGACGCCGGTGTAGCGGGAGACGGTGAAGGTGTCCCAGTCCAGTCGGTAGACGGTGTCGGTGGCGACGGCGAAGGATGCCCCGGCGGTTCCGGTGAGTTTCCACGTACCGGGAGTGCCGAGGTAACTCCTCAGGGAGGCGTTGAGATTCCTGGCGACGAGCCCTCGTCCCCACTCTCCGGCGTAGATCTGGTCCGCGGCGCTGCCGATCATGGTCCAGGCCGTTCCCATGCCGGTGTACTGGTACACGGCGTCCTTGTTCGGGGTCAGTGCGTAGACGGTGTCGGTGCCGACGGCGAAGGAGGCGCCTGCGCCCCCGATGTGTTCCCACAGGTTG
>NZ_JAHHIT010000116.1:12173-30272 GCF_024539675.1 Streptomyces hilarionis
GTTGGTGGCGACGAGTCCCCAGCCGCCGGCGTAGATCTGACCTGCGGCGTCGCCGATCCTGGTCCAGGAGGTTCCCGACCCGTCGTACCGGTACACGGCATCCTTCATCGGGGTCAGTGCGTAGACGGTGTCGGTGCCGACGGCGAAGGAGGCGCCTGCGCCCCCGATGTGTTCCCACAGGTTGGGGGTGCCGAGGTAGCGGTACAGGTCTCCGGTGCTGGGGTTGGTGGCGACGAGTCCCCAGCCGCCGGCGTAGATCTGACCTGCGGCGTCGCCGATCCTGGTCCAGGAGGTTCCCGTGCCGTCGTACCGGTACACGGCATCCTTCATCGGTGTCAGAGCGCAGATGTTCTTGGCCCTCTTCGTCCGGGCTCTTATCACCTGAAGGCACACCTGGCAGAACGGGTTGCCCAACTCCCTCATCTTGCAGTCGTGTTCGGGGCGGAAGGCACGGCAGTGGTAGTAGTGCGCGCCTTCGAAGCAACCGACCCTTCCGGCGGGAACCGTGCTCGGCCGACTGTCCACCTTCGCGCAGTTCGGGTTGGACATCGTGGGCAGGGCGGTGGTCGGGGAGACTGCCCAGCCCCACTTCAACGAGGAGCGATCGGTTCTCAGCGTGACGTTCGGCTCGGCCGGTTCACCGAACGGGTGGTAGTCGTGCCCGGTCTCGTTCTCGTCGGTGTAGTAGGCGTACTCGTCGGCCAGTCCGTATGCCGTGTGGCCGATCTCGTGAACGGCGATCTCCGTCGCTCCGTCCGCGAGGGAGTACGTACCGACGGAGCCGCCACTCCCTCCGTAGATCGTGGAGTTGACCACGACGAGCGCGACGGTGAACTCCGGGACCTGCGCGGCCGCCGTCTGGAGCACCGTCGAGTTGTTGCAGACCAGTACCCGTCTCACGTCCTGGGAGCCGAACGTGGAGTCGAAGTACGTGCGGACCTCCGCGCCGGTGCCGCCGGCGGCGACCGGGTCGTCGGCACCCGAGTCGGTGGACGTGACGTTGACCCGCCAGATGTTGATCACCCGCCCGAACTTGTCGAACGGCGGGGTGAGGGTCAGTGCGGTGACGAATTGGGTGCAGGCGGTGTTGAACGCGGTCTGCTGAGTGGCGGTGAAGCCGTCGCCGAGGAGCACGATGGTGAACGCCCTGTTGCGGGGCGCTGTTCCGTGGATCTGGGTGTGTCCCTGAACGGTGCCGTCGGACGTGGTCATCACGGCCTGCTATCGCTCGAGCGGAAAGGTGCCGAGGTCGACGTCCTGCAGCGCCTCGCGTCCCGAAGGCGCGACACGGACCACAGCGACCTCGGCGGCCTCGGCCGGCGCGGGAACGACCACGGTGAACGCGCCGCGCGGATCCACGTCCACCCGGACGATCGGCTCCGTGTGGTCCTGCGGGAACACCTCGACGCTCTCCAGGAAGGCTCCCCGTACGGGGACACGGCCGAGGCGCTGCCCGTGGTCGTCCCGTGTTTCCACGACGTACCTGACGGAACCCGTCTCCCCGCCGGGGGCGAAGTCAGTGACGACTGTGTCGACCGGTTGCTGGGAGACCAGGCGCACCGCGTCGCCCTCGTACTCGAAGATGAGCCGCACGGCGGGGGCGGGAGGCGTCTGCTGCGCATCGATCATGGGGAGGCCTCTTCGGACGGTCTGCTGCGCGACAGGGAGGAGCAGAGCGATCTGAGCCGTAGTGGCCCCGGCGGGGGCCGGAAGAGAACTGCGGGCTCCGGAAGAAACGTTCACTGGTCGGAACTCATGGCCAGTTTAGTCCCGCCCGGATGCGCGCGCTCGTCCTGCCGCGTGGGGGAGGCCCGGCTCAGCCCAGTTCCCGCACCGGTGCCCCCGCCAAGAAGGCCTCGATGTCCTCGACCGCCTCGCCGAAGTACCGCCCGTAGTTCCGCTGCGAAGCCCTTGCGCCCCGGACCTGGGCGAACATAAGATCTGTCATTCTCGTGTTATTTGCGTGCCGAGACGGCTTAGCTCTCCGACTCACTGGGGCAGGTGCATGGTTCTCATCGACCCTGAAGCAGCCGCCTACTGGACGGGCCGCCCGGCAAGCACCCTCCGACGCTGGGCACATGAGGGCCGCATCACGACCCACGGGTCTGGTCGAGGCCAGGTCAGGTACGAGCTCACCGAACTCCCCAAGGCACGCCGCGATGAGTGGACTCGCGAGTTGATCACTCAAGGGGAGACACCTCCCATGCCAGAGACCCCACGAGGGCGAGAGCCTCTGCGGGAAATCTAAAAACGACCCCAGCGTGACGAGGTGTACCGCTACGCTGTACGCGTTGTACGCGCTGTGCGCCTCTGAGTCGTTCCGAACTGGCGGAGCGGCTTTTTTGCTGCCCGTAGACACACCATGCGGGGCCGTGGCGCACCAACTCAGGCCCGAGCACCACGCTCGGGCCTTTTTCATGCCCAGAGCCTCTGGGCTCGTCCATGCCCCCAGGAATCCCTGGCTGGCCAGCACCACGCACAGCGCGAGGTGCGAAAGGAAGCGATCATGAGTTCTTCCATCACCTCTCCGCTGCTCAGCGCAGGCAGTTCGGTCACAGCAGCAGTAAGCGGAGCTCCGTCCTGGCTCGTCTTCACGCTGGCCGCGCTAACGCTGCTGCCCTTGATTGTCCAGGAATGGCGGACCTGGCAGATCGACCGCCACGGAAGAACTAAAGACCGATGGACCGAAGACCGCCATCTCCGTAGCGAGGACGAGCGTCGGGAGCTGTATCGGTGCATACGACAGGAGATAGGCCAGCTCCCGGAAGGATCAAATCGCATTGAGCTCTACCTAACACTTCTCGATAGAGCACAGAGGGAGGCCCCACAAGACGCCGCTCCTCAGCCAGGCGAAGGGGCAGCCAACTCGCCGTGACTGCCGTCGGCTGGGCCGCCTCTCGGCCGTTGGACGGCGCTCAACGACGACCAACGCTAACAACCACTAAGTCGCAGGTCGCAGCGTTGAACGATTACACAGCCCCAGGTCAGAGACCCAGCCCCGCACTTCTTCGGCTACTGATCGCCCGCGGCGGCACTTGACTCGCGCCGCGAGACTCCGCCGGCCGCGATGCCAAGATCTGGGTTCACGAGGCGATGAGGGCCGCGCCCTGGGCTAGGAGCCCGACAGCAATGAGGAACCAACCGAGCACCTGTTCATGTAGGCCGTCGAGGGCATCACGCTTCGCCTGTTCATCGAGCGCCGAGATCTGCGCTACGAGGTCCGAAGCAACTTGTTGATCTCCCTTGATTCGGCCCTGCTCCTCCTGTCTCAGGTCATGTTGCACGTCCTGAGACAACTGGAAGACGCGGTTCAGTCGACGCTCAACCTCTGCCGTAAAGGCTGCTGGCTCCTGCGTTACGTCTGGCAAGGGCCCGAACTGAACGAGGCCACGGACACCCATCGCGGCCTCCACGGACAGAGCTGCGCCGAGGGGGCCCGTGTTGGTTGGGGCGGGTCGTCGAAATGCGCGGCGAACGGCATGGGTGAGAGCAGACCGCCAGCGCTCAAGCATCGCAGCTTCAGTTGCGAGCACGCGCCTGAAGAACGGATCGCCAGGGGCAGCGATACTCCTGAACGTTCGGCGGAAGCCGTCGGCAGCATTGAGTAGCCCTAAAGCCGAAAATCCAACGCTGATCAAGTTGAACGTCGTTTCAACGGACACGGGATCATCATGATGTCGGGTAGCAGTTCAAGTCACGCGGTCAGGGTGCCCGATCGCACCCGGAGGCCAGCCCGGAGTAGGCCCCAGCCCCCTGAGCTTCCCCCTGAGGGCCTTGCCAGCCTCAACCGACGGGCCCCCGATCACACAGGTGCCCCAAGTTGATGGCGCACCCGGCTGAGGAGACCGGGCCCTCTATGCGCAGTCGATCCCGATTCTGTAGCGGTCAGCTGTCCTCGGGGCTGTCCCTAACGCCGTCGGAGTTCGCTTCGGGCGTGGTGCCGGTGACGCGGTCGTGTGCCTTCCGTGCGGCGACCATCACGAGCGCCACCAATCCGCTTAGCTCCAGGAACTTGCCGAGGATGCCGTCCGCGGTCTCGCTGGAAAACGTCACCGTCATCAAGGACGTCATGATGACGGCGCCGACGTACAGAGCAAACTGCTGGCGGCTCACCTCGACCGGGAGGTACTCGATGGCTTCCGAGGCGGTGAAGTCACGGACGGTGCCCTCCAGCTCGGCCACCAGTTCCTCGGGGACGTCGTCCTCGGGCATGGCCCGGTAAGCGTCTTCCAATGCGGCTGCGGCGGTCGTGAGCTGAGCCTGACTGAGGGTACGGAGCCCCTCCACCGTGCTCATCAGCTGGGATAGGCCGGTGGCACCGCCGGTCAGGTTGAGGGTGGCCTGCATCTGCCGCTGGGCTTCAGCGAACGAGAGCAGGGCCCTGGACAGGCCGGTCGTGTCGAGGTTGGCCTGCATTCGGCGCTGGGCTTCAGCGACTGAGAGCAGGGCCCTGGACAGGCCGGTGGTGTCGAGGCCGGCCAGCATCTGTCGCTGGGCTTCAGCGAACGACAGCAGGGCCCTGGACAGGCCGGCCAGGGCCGGAGAGTCGACGCGAAGGAGTTGCAGCGACGTCTCGGGCATCTCGGGTGTGCTCGCCATGGCGGTCACCCTGCCACAGTGCGGTGGGCCGGGATGTGGGGTCTGCAATTCGCGAGCGGTAAGACGGCAGAGTGTGCTCGCTGCCTTTGGGCAGGGCCCGGCAGGAGCACCCTCACTCGTCTCCAGCCACGGCGGCCTGGACGCTCTATTCGTCGTGCTCGCTCAGCATCCGCATGACGGTCGCGGGGGAGTCAGCCCACCTGGCCCGGCTCGAACGGGCTGGCCCCCTCCACAACGGGCCGGTGCTGCGGGTCTACAGCGCCCCGGCCGACGCAGGCAGACTGATCGTAGGACAGCCGTCAGCACTCCCGCACCGGTGTTTCCCGCACCGCAAGGGCAGCGAGGGTGAGTGTGTAACTGCGTGACAACGCCGACGAACATCAACGGACGACCGCGAACGTCAGCGGACGGTCAGCGCAGGTGAAAGGCACACCAGCCCTAGGCACACCCCCGCCCAAGTTGCTTCGGGACGAAGAAGTCATCACCTATGTCTCGCCGTACAGTTCTCGCCCTCGCGGTCGGCCCGGGTACGTGATGATTGGGGTATGGCCCCTGAACCCAGCGCTGCTCCGTCGATGACCACTCACCTGAGTGCGGCGACCGATGGAATCACCAGAGTTTTCACGGGGGAGGAAGGCGCACGCATCGAGGTCCGCAACCTGGGCGGTGAGATCGTTATTGAGGCAAACGCTGCCGGGTTGAAGACCCTGGCCGGCCACCTCCTCACGCTCGCCCAGGACGGCACACCGGACGGTGCTCATCTCCATTTGGAGGAGAACAACGGGCTCGAAGAAGGCTCCGTAGGCCTGGTCTTGGAGCGGTGCGACGACGAATGACTCGTGCCAGACGCGTGCCAGATCGTGCGGGGAACCACGGGGAACAGCGGGGAAGCGATCGGCCGTCTCCCGTCCGTCTGCGTCCCGCCTCCGCAGGTCAGGCCTGGAGCAAGCCCTAGACACCCTGAGCTTCCCAAGCTGATGGCATGCACGTGTCCCCCATGAAACGGTGCGCTGGAGGGGGCATGGTGCCACGCCGGACATCCCCATTGGGAGGGCATTTTTGCTGGTCAGGGCATGTTTCATGCGGCACGACGAAGCCCCGGACATCTCCGCGACCATCATGGGGAGGTTTCGGGGCCGTCCGGCTGTGACCGGGTTTACCTGACCGGCAGAGAACGGCGCTCCACCCATCTGAGGACGGTCACCACGTCTCGTGGGGCGTCCGCGCAGTGGGTCGGGTTGAACGCCCGTTCCCGCAGCGCGGTCCGACGTCCACCGGGGCCAACTGGGTCGGCTGGGCACGCAGCAGAGCGATGGTGACCGTCACAGGGGCGGCCACCGGGTCATGCCTCAACGGCTTGCGGCCGGGGCAGGGGTGACGCCGCTCGCGTGGCTGTCGGTCGTTGTCAGGCAGATGGCGGGAAGGGATGGCAGGGCTCGTTGGAGGCCGGGGGCTCGTTGGTGACCTTGCAGAGGTGGGCCGACGGGCCCCGCACGCCGGCTGACCACTTGACGTTGGGCGTCGTGACGTCATAGGTGCCCGGACCGCAGTGCGTGCGGGACGAGACGTAGGTCCGCGGTTCTTGAGGCTTTCCGATCCATACGCTGACGCCGGCCTGCACGTAGTAACAGGCCGTCGGGTCGGTGACGGTCAGCTTCCCCGAGAGCGAGACCTCGAAGGTGTCGGAGGTGGTCAGGGTGCCCTTGAAGCCGGCACCCGGGATCGCCAGGTTCTCCGGTGTGGACTGCGCCGCCGTGGCGGTGCCGGCCGTGAGCAGCAGTGTGGCACCTGCCGCGGCGGCAACCAGAGTCTTGCGCATGATGGGTGTCCTTTCGGTCGCTCTGGACGATCAATGCGGGCAGCAGCGACCTTAGGAAGCCCGTATATTCCCGCGATATCGATGGATCGCCATCTCGTCCAGCGTCACCGCTGGCGAACGCGCCCCTGCCTCCATCCGACGGCGCGCTCCTTCGCTGCCCGAGACGCCCGTCGAGCAGGGATCCCGGAATCGCCGGCAAGCAGCCCTGGAACCTTTCGCGACGATCAACAAGCTCTGGTGCCGATGTTCAGGCCTGCGCGGCGGTCTCGGCCGCGGTCAGGTCTGCCAGGCGTTGTGCGGTGTCGAAGTGCGGGGTGAGACGGGTTTTGGTCATCGCGAAGGAGGTGCCGGTGGCGGTGTCGGCCCAGACATGGCTGCCGCCGCCACCGAGCCAGCCGAACGTGGTGGGTGTCTCGTCCGGTGGAGTGCCGATGCGGCCGAGCGGATAGCCCAGTGCCAGCCGCACGGGGTTGCCGAAGACTTGATCCCTGCCCTCGAACGCCACCGCCGTCAACACATCAAGCTGACGCGAGTCGATGAGCCGGCCGTCGAGGACCGCGGCGTTCATGGCGGCCATCGCCCGCGCGGTGAAGGCGCCGACCGACGGGATGTCGGCTCGCAGGATGGCGCGGTCATTGCCCAGGGCAGCGCTCGGCTGCATCTCCCAGGGCGCGAGGACGGCATCGCCGTCCGGTGGGGTGACCGGGCCCGGTACGGCGTCCTCGAGCCAAGCCAGCCGGGCCAGGTCGGTCGGGGGCACGCCGAAATACAGCTCGCCGTCGATGCCCAGTGGCACGGCGACCCAGTCGCGCAAGAGCTCCCGCATCGCTTTGCCCGTGGCCCGGCGTGCGATCTCGCCGACCAGGAAGCCGTACGTGTACGAGTGGTAGCCCGTCTCGGTACCGGGCCGCCACCGCGGTGCGGCGTCGGCGATGGCCGCGCAGACCCGCGCCCAGTCGGGCAGGTCGGCAGGGCCGATGCCCCCCGGCATCGCCGGCACGCCGACCGAGTGCGTCAGCACGTGCCGAACCGTCGCGGTCGCCTTGCCGTGGGCTCCGAACTCCGGCCATACGTCGACCACGGGTGTGTCGTATCCGACCGCACCGGTCTTCACGAGCAGGTGGGCGATGAGTGACGTCATGACCTTGCCGGCGGAGAAGCTGAAGAACGGCGTCTCCGGGGTCGCTTCGCGCCCGGTCCGGCCGTCGGCGACACCGGCGACCGCGTCGGCGACGAGGACGCCCTGGTGGCGCACGGCAACCTGGAGACCGGTCTCGGCTCCGGTGCCGACGAGTTCGTCGAGGACGCTCTGGACCTTGTGCTGCAACGAGGGCATCGTCGTCACCGGCTCGGCCACGTGTAGCGAGTCTGGCTGGACGTCGGCAGCTTGCCGAAGGCGAAGCCGACGGTCGGCGCGACCCGGTACAGCCTGACGTCGCCCGCGACGACGGCCTCGCCCAACCCGTACCAGGTGCCCTCTGGGCTGGTCAGATGGGCACCGTACTTGCGCTCGAAGTCCCCGACGGCCTGCTCCCGCTCGGGCCGCCCGTCCACCACGGATGCGACACCCTCGATGACGACGTCCACACCGGTCAGGGCACTCGTGCCGGTCGTCAGCGCACAGTGAGGATCGCGGTCGAGGTTGCGCGCCTTGCGCTCCTGACCACCGGTGGTGAAGCACATGCCGTCCAGGCTCCAGGCCGCCAGCAGGGGCGTCACGTGCGGTCGCCCGTCGGGCCGGACCGTGGAGAGCCAGAACACCTCCGCCTCACCGAGGACCACCAGGACCGACGTCCACGGCGTGGCCCGCGCGCCTGGGGCCGAGAACGGCCCCAGCTCGGCCACCGGTTCGCTGTCCACCATGTCACCTCTCCCGTGAGGCATGTCCGGCCGACCGGCCGGTGCAGCGGTGCCTGCACGACGGCACATCGACCCGGCGTGCCTTTCGGCGGGCGGTTACGTGCCGTCCGTCCTCTAAGACACGCACCCCGCGAGAAACTCATCGGTCGACGCGCCGTACCGGCGAGCTGTCGCGGCGGCGCACGGGCCGTGCCCGTCCGTCGGGCTCCCACGGCCGGTAGGGGCTGCGGGCACGAAAGGGGCCCCGCCGACGCCGGTCGACGAGGCCCGAGGCGGCACGCGCGGCTCAGCAGGCGTCGTACTTCCAGGCGCCGCCCTCGACTGTCCACGGCTGCCCCTGCTGGTCGAACTTGGGCAGGCCCTTCACCTTGTAAGAGACGCGGCCCATGTGCCCCGAGACGGTGGCGTGCACGTCGGTCGCCGGATGGTCGGGCCCGTAGTCCTTCGCGGCCTGCCCGACGGTGGCCGCGTACGCGGCCGGGTCCGCCTTGGCGCGACAGCGCTTCGACAGGAAGGCGTACGCCCCGTCCCCGACCCCCGCGAAGTAGAGGTTCACGTACGTGTCCGCGACGCGCTCCAGGTCGACGGCGTCGGGCGCCGCCGGAGCGGTGGCCGGAGTCCCGGCGGCCGTGGTGGGGCTGCTGTGCGGAGTGTCGGCCTTGTCGTCGCTGGACGAGGAGCAGGCGGCCAGGGCGGCGAGCAGGGCGGTGGTGAGCGTGATGGTGGCGCGGATGCGCATGTGTCCCCCCGTGAACGGTGTGCTGGGGGCATGGTGCCACGCCGGACTTTCCCCGCCGCGGGGATGAGGGTGGTGTGGGTGTCGCGCCTAGGGTCGGCGTCGGATGTACCAACCGGCGACCAGCACGATGAGGATGGCTACGACGAAAGCCCACACCGTCGTAGCTCCGTGGTACGAGCGGTAGTTGGTCAGAGCAAGCATGTTCGGGCGGATACCCCGCACCGGCCGCTTCAGCCGACCGGCGTCGCACCGCGAGCCGTGGTGAGGCGGATACCAGGTGGTCAGTGCGGCTGGACGGGTGCAGTTCGGCACGCGACTCCGGCGCCCTGCGCCCGGAGAGGGCCGTCGCTGGATTACATGGGCGTGCGTCTCGGCGCGGGGCGTGCCGGCGTCCTCCTCGGCCCCGGATCCGACGAACGAAAGAGCGCAATGGCAGAGCGCGACCCTCGCAACCGCACTGGCCGCCGCCCGCTACTTCGCGGGCTCGCCGCTGCCGTGCTCGCGGCCGGCATGCTGGTGGCCTCGGCGGGAGCAGGACACGGAACCGGCGCGGCCACCGCGGCGCCCGGTGCACAGTTCACGCCGTTGACGGCGGCAGTGCTGACCAAGCCGACGCCGTTCGTCGCCACGGACGGCAAGACGCACCTCTCGTACGAACTGCTCACCACGAGTTCGCTGCCCACCAGCACGTCGCTGCGGCTCGACCGTGTCGAGGTCCGGGACGCCCGCACGCACCGGGTCGTCGGCTCGCTGAGCGGGCGGGCGCTGGCCAGGGCCGCCAACCCGGTGGGCGACCCGCTGCCGGGCGCCGACGGGTACACCCCGGCGCCTCCGGCGCCGACGCCGACCGTCATCCGGGGCTCCCAGCAGTGGATCATCTGGCTCGACCTGGTCCTCGACCGCGGCCGGCCGGCGCCCAAGGTCCTCGAACACCGTCTCTCGGGCGCCATCCTGACGCCCTCCGGCCCGTCCGCCTTCGAGGAGACGGTGCAGCCGACCCGGACCGCCGGCAGGCCGCCGCTGGACCTGGACCCGCCGGTCCGTCCCGGCACCTGGTACGCCAGCGAGTCGTGCTGCGGCAACACCCACCACCGGCGCGGCCTCGCGCCGATCAACGGCCGCTTCTACGTGCCGCAGCGCTTCGCCATCGACTGGTACCGGGTCGGCGACCACGGGCAGACCTGGGAAGGCGACCCCGCACGGCTTTCCAGCTACCTGAGCTACCGGCAGCCGATCGTGGCCTCGGCCGGCGGCACGGTGGTGGAGGTCCAGGACGGGATCCCGGACAACACACCGCCCCTGACGCCGCCCATCCCGCCGATCGAGGACACCGTCGGCAACCACGTCACGGTGGAGGTCGCGCCGGGCCGTTACCTGCTCTACGCCCACATGAAGCCCGGCTCGCTCAAGGTCAGGGAGGGGGACCGGGTCGAGACCGGCCAGCTCCTCGGGCTGATCGGCAACAGCGGCAACTCGACCACGCCGCACCTGCACTACCAGGTGATGACCACGGCGCACTTCTTCCCGACCGACAGTCCGCCGTTCACCTTCCGGCACTTCCGCGTCGTCGGGCAGGTCGAGCCCCGGATCTGGGACGACAACCTGGGATTGCAGCCGACCGGTGTCCTGCCGATCACGCCCTCGCCGTACGACGGCCCTCATCGCGCGCAGTATCCGCTCGACCGCGAGGTGCTGGAGTTCTGAGCCGACGCCACGGACCGGAAGCCTCCTGGCATCCACACCCGACGTGAAATCGACGTCGACCGCGGTCATGGACGACGCCGGACGGGGGCGCACCAGCGCCCGTGTCCGGCGTCGCACCGGTTGACGGCCCAGGCCGCACCGCTCCCGGATCCATGGTCTCGGTGTGGCGGCCTGTGCGACGGCCTGTGCGGCGGCCGGTGAGGGGCCGATCAGCCCTGCTCGGGCCAGACCGGGCCCTGGTCGGTCCAGGTCACGCCCTTGTTGCGGCACAGGCAGAAGGGGTGGCCGAACGGGTCGGTGTAGACCCGCCAGCCGTAGCCCTCGGGGCCGATGAAGTCCTGCCTCAGTGTCGCGCCGAGGTCGAGGACGCGGCGCTGCTCGGACTCGATGTCGTCCACTTCGAAGTCGAGGTGGAACTGCTTGGGGTGCTCGCTGTCGGGCCACTGCGGAGCGCGGTAGCCGTCCACCCGGATGAACGCCAGCTCGATCTCGCCGAACCGGATGCCGGCCCAGTCCTCGGAGCTGCCTTCCTTGATCGGACGGCCCGTCACCTCGGAGTAGAAGGCCGCCAGCTTCATCGTGTCCGGGCAGTCGATGATGAAATCGGTGAGTCGCAGCATCCCGCGATCTTGGCACAGGCCGACAGCCGAGTTCGAGAGGGTTTACGCCCGGCGCCGGACGGGCGGACCGCGCTCTTCGGCCCGCCGCAATCCAGTGCAGTGGTTCATGGAGCTGTCGTGCCGCGTCCGACCCTGACCCTGAGGATCAACCCGCAGTCTTGATGATCAATCCAGCGCCGTGTTGATCAACCCTGAGCCGTGCCGGACCGCTCGTTCCCCGGTGTGTGGGGCGACGGCAGACGTGATGAGGGCCGGAGGGTGATGGTGGACGTGGTCAGGAAGGGCGGGCCGGCTGTTCGGCGGTCCTGCCGAACGCTGCGCAGACCAGGCCGGCGTCTCCGCTGTACACCCGCATGCGCCGCACGGTCCCGTCGGCGAGCGTGAGATCGAATCCGGCGGTGCCCAGGGAGGCGGGCTTGGCCGTGGGGGCGATGGCGGTGGTGGCCAGGGGGATCGTCAGCGCGTCCTTGCCGACCTTGGCTTCCCATACGGCGTCAGCGGAGTTCGACAGGCGCAACTCGCCCCACTGGGCCTTGACCTTGCTGTCCGGCAGGACGAACAGCGCACGCAGCCGGAGTTCGACGCCCTGGTGGAAGTCGGCCACGTCCTTCGCCGAGCTGAGCGGGGTCTTACGGGCAGCGGCCACCCAGCGGAGGAGCGGAGCCGTACTGCCGAAGGATGATCTGAAGGGGATGGTCACCGCGGGCATGCTCGCACACTCCGCACTCCTGGCCTGCCGCGGTGTACCGGCACGCGCTCGTACGGACAGGAGGTGGGGGGTGCGGCGGGGCACGCGCGCGCTCGCTCGACCGTGCAGTGCGGCCACGGTGATCAACCTTGGGCCGTCCCTCGGCCGTCCTTGGGCCGTCCCTCGGCCGTCCTTGGGCCGTCCCTCGGCCGTCCTTGGGCCGTCCCTGGGCCGGGGCAGGGTGCGCGGGGTCACTCGGCGGCGACCGGCGGGGACCGGCGGGGACAGGACCGACGCAGACGCCTACGGCGAAGCCCCAGGTCAGCCGTTCCCCGTCGATCGAGTTACCACCCGGGGGTGGCGGTCAGGCAAGATGGGGTGTATCTGCCCACTGCCTGATTTCAAGCTGCCGGACGGTTTCTCTTGGCTGAGTACATCTACACCATGCGCAAGACGCGCAAGGCACACGGCGACAAGGTCATCCTTGACGACGTAACGCTGAGCTTCCTGCCCGGCGCGAAGATCGGTGTGGTCGGGCCGAACGGTGCCGGTAAGTCCACCGTTCTGAAGATCATGGCAGGGCTCGAGCAGCCCTCCAACGGTGACGCGTTCCTGTCGCCCGGCTACAGCGTCGGCATGCTGCTTCAGGAGCCGCCGCTCGACGAGTCCAAGACCGTTCTGGAGAACGTGCAGGACGGCGCGGCCGAGATCATGGGCAAGCTCAAGCGCTTCAACGAGGTCGCCGAGCTGATGGCGACCGACTACTCCGACGCGCTGCTCGACGAGATGGGCAAGCTCCAGGAGGACCTCGACCACGCCAACGCGTGGGACCTGGACACCCAGCTGGAGCAGGCCATGGACGCCCTGGGCTGCCCGCCCGGCGACTGGCCCGTCACCAACCTCTCCGGCGGTGAGCGCCGTCGCGTCGCGCTGTGCAAGCTGCTGCTGGAGGCCCCCGACCTGCTGCTCCTCGACGAGCCCACCAACCACCTGGACGCCGAGTCCGTGCAGTGGCTGGAGCAGCACCTCGCCAAGTACCCCGGCACCGTCGTCGCCGTCACCCACGACCGGTACTTCCTCGACAACGTCGCCGAGTGGATCCTGGAGCTCGACCGCGGTCGCGCCCACCCCTACGAGGGCAACTACTCCACCTACCTCGACACCAAGGCGACGCGTCTGAAGGTCGAGGGGCAGAAGGACGCCAAGCGCGCCAAGCGGCTCAAGGAAGAGCTGGAGTGGGTGCGGTCCAACGCCAAGGGGCGCCAGGCCAAGTCCAAGGCCCGTCTCGCCCGGTACGAGGAGATGGCGGCCGAGGCCGACAAGATGCGCAAGCTGGACTTCGAGGAGATCCAGATCCCGCCGGGCCCGCGGCTGGGCTCCATCGTCGTCGAGGTCAACAACCTCTCCAAGGCGTTCGGCGAGAAGGTCCTCATCGACGACCTCTCCTTCACGCTGCCGCGCAACGGCATCGTGGGGGTCATCGGCCCGAACGGCGCCGGCAAGACCACGCTGTTCAAGATGATCCAGGGTCTCGAGGAGCCCGACTCCGGATCGATCAAGGTCGGCGAGACCGTCAAGATCTCGTACGTCGACCAGAGCCGCGCGAACATCGACCCCAAGAAGACGCTGTGGGCCGTCGTCTCCGACGAGCTGGACTACATCAACGTCGGACAGGTCGAGATGCCGTCCCGCGCGTACGTCTCGGCCTTCGGCTTCAAGGGCCCGGACCAGCAGAAGCCGGCCGGCGTGCTCTCCGGCGGCGAGCGCAACCGGCTCAACCTGGCGCTCACCCTCAAGCAGGGCGGCAACCTGCTCCTCCTCGACGAGCCGACGAACGACCTCGACGTCGAGACCCTGTCCTCCCTGGAGAACGCGCTGCTCGAGTTCCCGGGTGCGGCCGTGGTCGTCTCCCACGACCGGTGGTTCCTCGACCGGGTCGCCACGCACATCCTCGCCTACGAGGGTGACTCCAAGTGGTTCTGGTTCGAGGGCAACTTCGAGTCGTACGAGAAGAACAAGATCGAGCGGCTGGGCCCGGACGCCGCGCGTCCGCACCGCGCCACCTACAAGAAGCTGACCCGGGGCTGATCGGTCTTGCGCCACCTCTACCGCTGCCCGCTGCGCTGGTCCGACATGGACGCCTACGGTCATGTCAACAACGCGGTCTTCGTCCGCTACCTGGAGGAAGCCCGTATCGACTTCCTGTTCCGTCCGGAGAAGGACTTCCAGCAGGGGTCCGTGGTGGCGCGCCACGAGATCGACTACAAGCGGCAGCTCGTCCACCGGCACACGCCGGTGGACATCGAGCTGTGGATCACCCAGATCAGGGCCGCCTCCTTCACCATCGCCTCCGAGGTGAAGGACGGCGACCACGTCTACGTGCGCGCCTCGACGGTGGTCGTGCCGTTCGACTTCGCGGCCGAGCGCCCGCGTCGTCTCACCGCCGAGGAGCGCGAGTTCCTGTCGGAGTACCGGGACGACGACCAGAAGGCCGACAAGGAGGCCGTCGCCGCATGACGGTGCTCCACCTCGCCGACGAGAGGGAGGCGGCGGACCTCGCGGCCTTCCTCTCCCGGCTGCTCCACTACGACCGCGGCGCGGCCGTGCGGGTGCAGGCGGCCGGGACCGCGCTCGCCGTCTTCGGCCGGCCGCCCTCCTTCGAGGTGCTCGCCGTCCGGGCGGTGCGGCTGGCCAAGCCGTACGAGAACGGTCTGGACGTCACCCTGGACGTGACCGTGTCGGCCGGGGAGTTGCTGGAGTCCGTCGACGAGAGCGCCGCCACCGCGGCCGTCCCGGCCGCCGTCACCGGGCCGCCGTGGGCCGGTGTGCTGCCGCCGCGCGGCGGCTGGCGGCCCGGGCCCGCGCTGCCCTCGCCGGACGCGCTGCGCGCGACGGTCGGCGCCGCTGTCGCCGAATTCCGTTCCCGTACCGAGGAATTGGCCGCCGACGTGCGCACGCGCGCCGAACTCGACCGGATCGGGCGGGAGATCTGGTCCCGGACGGTCGGCGACACCGGCCTTCCCGTGCGGGCCGTGCACGCGGCCCAGTCGCTGGGCTTCCTGCGGCCCTCGACCCGTTCCGGTGATCTCGCGCTGCTCTCGTCCGGCACGTGGCTGCGGCTGCGCACACCGTACGGGGCGATCGCCGTACGGCGGTCGGGCGGGCTGGGAACGCTCGACGTGAGCGTCCACTGACGTCATCGACGTCCACGTGAATCACCGACGGCCGGCGATGTCCACCTGAATCACCGACGGCCGGCCACATCGTCAACGTCATCAATGTCGTCAACTTCTGACGACGTCATCAACGTCTGCCGACGTCGTCACCATCCGCCGATGTGATCAACGTCCGCCGCCGTCGTCGGCGGGGGTCACTCCGGGGTGTTCACCATCGACGCGGCCGCGTACGTCAGGTAGTTCCACAGCGTGTGCTCGTGCTCCTCGGACAGGCCGAGCTCGTCGACCGCCTCGCGCATGTGCTTCAGCCAGGCGTCGTGCGCGGCCCGGTCCACGACGAAGGGCGCGTGCCGCATCCGCAGCCGCGGGTGGCCGCGGTGCTCGCTGTACGTCGTCGGACCGCCCCAGTACTGCATGAGGAACAGCGCGAACCGCTCCTCGGCCGGACCCAGGTCCTCCTCCGGGTACAGGGGCCGCAGGACCGGGTCCCCGGCGACTCCCTGGTAGAAGCGGTGGACCAGCCGGCGGAAGGTCTCCTCCCCGCCGACCTGCTCGTAGAAGGTCTGCTCCTGAAGCGTGCCGCGCCGAATCTCTTTCACGCCTCCCATGGTCTCAGACACGAAGACCGAGGACGCAAGGCTTGAGGGCCTGGAGGAATCGGGGAGAGGGCGGGCTGCCGTCGTCACCGCGCGGCCCCCTCACCGGCCGCCGGCACGCGCGCGAGCCGGCCACGTTCGCCTCGGAGCGCGTCGCCCCGCACAGTGGAGGCATGGGTGAGCACGGACTCGGCGGGAGACTCGCGGAGCTCGCCGCCGCGCGGCGGGCCGCGCTGGTACGCGAGATCGACGCCAGTGGCGCTCTCGCCGCCGACCCGCGGTGGCGGGAGGCCTTCGCGACGGTTCCGCGCCACCTGTTCGTTCCCTACTACTACGTCAGCGGCGCCGGCGGCTACGAGCGGCGCTGGTGCGAGAGTTCCGACCGGCGGGCCAGGGAACGCTGGCTGCGCGGCGCCTACGAGGACGTCCCGCTGGCCACCCGGCTGCGGGACGGCGTGCTGCTCTCGTCCAGCAGTCAGCCCTCCCTGATGGCGCTGATGCTGGCCGAGCTGCGGGTCGAGGACGGCGCCCGGGTCCTGGAGATCGGCGCGGGCACCGGCTACAACGCGGCGCTGCTGTCGTACCGGCTCGGCGACGCGCACGTCACCACCGTCGACCTGGAGCCGGAGATCACCGAGTCCGCGCGCCGGCATCTGGCGGACGCCGGGTACCGGCCGGCCGTCGTCACCGGCGACGGGGCGCGCGGGGTCCCCGAGCGCGCCCCCTTCGACCGGATCGTCGCGACCTGCACGCTGGCGTCGGTCCCGCCGGCCTGGCTCGCCCAGTGCGTGCCCGGCGCACTCGTGCTGGCGCCGCTGGCCACCGGGCTGATCGTGCTGACCGTGCGGGACGCCGGACATGCCGAGGGGCGCTTCCTGCACACCCCCGCCTTCTTCGTGCCGTTGCGCGGGACGGACCGGCACGAGCAGGAACCGGCGGCGCTCGCCGGCGTCCCGCACCGGGCCAGGGAGAGCGACCTGTTCCGTTTCCTGCTGGCCCTGACCCGGGGCGCCCTCGACCCGCAGGAGGCGTACGCCCTGTGGGAGCGCGAGGGGATGCCGGGGCGCGAGCGCTACGGCGTCACGGTCGGCCCCGGGCACGCCTGGGCCTGGCTCGACTCACCGGAGGGCCCGTACGCGTGGCCCCTGCCGGGGCCGCCGGACACCGCCGCAGCGAGGCCGTAGACCCGCCGGGCGAGGCCTCCACGAAAGCCGGGGGCACGGGGTGTGACACGCCGGGCACGGCCGGGGGCACGAGGGACGGCATGCAGGGCACAGGCACGCGCCAGGGCACGCGGAGCACAGGGCACGGGGTGCGGCGCATCCGCACCCGGCCCCTACCGCGCCCGGCCCACCGGCGGCGGGAGGACGCCGTCGCTTCGAGGTCGGCGCTATCCGACGGGCGCCGCTCCCCGGGTCGGCCCCGGGGAGGCTTCTGCCCAGCCGCGTCGGACGGTGCGCTCAGCCGCGTCGGACGGTGATCGTCGTCCAGGCGCCCACGTGCACCTGGTCGCCGTCCTGGAGGGGCACCGGGACGAACGGCTGGATCGGCTCCTCCGAGCCGTTGACCGTGGTGCCGTTCGTCGAGTTCTGGTCGACGACGGCCCAGCTGCCGTCCGGCTGCTGGACGAGCACCGCGTGCTGGTGCGAGACGCCCGGGTCCTCCGGCGGCACCGACAGGTCTATGTCGGGGGTCTCGCCGGTGGAGTGGCGACGGCGTCCGATGGTGATCTGGTTGCCGGTGAGCGTGCGCTGCTGCTCGGGCGAGTACGCGGGCAGGTTCAGCCCGGCGGCCTCGGGGCCGGAGCGGTGCATCATCGCCATGAAGTACGCGCGGTCCGGGCCGATCGTGGCCGTCCAGGTCGTCGGCTGCTGCTGGTACGACGGGCCGGGCGGAGGCGGGGCCTGGGCGCCGCCGGGCTGCGGGTAGCCGTAGCCACCGCCGCCCTGGGGCGGGCCGGGGTTGCGGGGGTCGCCCTGGCCGGGGCCGGTGTGCGACGGCGGGGAGAGCACCCAGTCGTCGTCACCGCCGCCGAAGGGGCCACCGCCGGGCTGGGGACGGCCGGTCTCCTGCGGGAAGCCGGACGGAGCCGACGGACCGGGCTGGCCGGGCGGCTGGAACGCCTGCGGGACGCCCTGACCGCCGGGACCGCCGCTCTGTCCGAAGCCGCCCTGACCGCCGCCGGGACCGCCGGGAGGGTTCTGTCCGCCGCGGCCGCCCTGCCCGCCCTGTCCGGCGGGCCCGCCCGGACCGCCCTGGCCCGGAAAGCCGGGGCCGCCGGCGGGGGTGGGACCGGTG
>NZ_JAHHIT010000117.1 GCF_024539675.1 Streptomyces hilarionis
GTCGGCGTGGGGGTGGGTGCGGGGGAGTCTCTGTCGCCCGCGTCCTCGTCGGGCGCCGCCGCGGACGCGGACGGCCGGGCCTGCGTGCCTCCCGCGGACGTGTCGTCGGCGTCGGGCAGTTGGTGTGTCACGGCGAGGGCGGCGACCGCCACGGTGACGACGGCCAGCGCGGTCCCGGCCGCCATGGCCCGGCCGCTCCACTGCGGGCCGGCCTGCCGGGCGGCGGCGCAGACGCGCCGCAGGCGGGGTGCGGGGAGGGCGGCGTGCGGGTCGTCGTCCAGCACACGGGTGAGGGACTGGCGCACGACCGTGCGGGTCAGCCGTTCCCGGGAGTCCTTGCGCAGCAGCCCCTGCACGGTCGGGGTGAGGGGGCCGGCGCGCAGGGGAGCGCGCAGCGGCAGCCGGTCCACGCCCTTCAGCGTGGCCTCGGGCCGGTCCCGGTCCCGATAGGGCGGCCTCCCCTCGACCATCGTGTAGAGGATCGCGCCCAGCGCCCACAGGTCCGCCGCCGGGCCGATGCGTTCGTCGCGCGCCTGCTCGGGCGAGGCGTACGACGGCGCGGCCACCCGGGGGGCGAGCGTCGCGCCCGCGAGCCCGAAACCGGTGAGCACCAGCGGCCCCTGGCTCCGCACGAACACCTGGCCGGGGCTCAACTCGCCGTGGGTGATGCCCTCACCGTGCGCGGCCTCCAGGACGTCCAGCAGCTGAAGGCCGATCGCCGCCGCCCGGGCCGGGCCGAACGCGCCCTTCTGCTCCATGAGCTGGCCGAGCGGCAGGCCGTCGATCCACTCGGTGACCGTCCACAGGGAGCCCGCCTCCTCCACGGCGTCGACGACCGCGGCGATGCGGCCCGGACACAGCCGCGCCATCGTCTCGGACATGCCCAGCACCCGGTCGGACGCCTGGCGCCCCTTCTCCTCGCCCTGGTCGGCGGGCAGCCCGATCCGGGTGACCAGGCAGGGGCGGGCGGCCCCGGTCTCCTCGACGTACTCCCCGTACCAGCTGACGCGGTTCGTCTCCCGGTGGACGACGTCGAGAAGCCGGTACCTCCCGGCGACCAACTCGTGCGTGGAGACGTGCGTCTTGACCATGGCCATCCCTCGCTGAACCGCTGGTACTCACTTGCCCAGTGGTACGACCGGCGCGAGGGGGTCCGTTCAATCGGCGCGCAACTCCGGCGCATTCCTGTCTTTCGGTCAAGTCCCTTCCCCGGCACCCGTCGTGGCGCCGCCGGCGGGGATGTCTCCCGGCGAGGCCCGAGCCGCTCCGTCCGTGCCGACAGGTGGGCGGGCCCGCAGGCCGGCGGGCGTCGCCCGGCCGCGGCGCACGGCCGGACCCGGCCGCGCCGGGCCCGGCCGCCCGTCCCGCCCGCCCGCCGGAGCCGGGCGTTCCGGTCCCGGTCGGGTTCAGAGGTCCCGGCGTACGGCGAAGTCGACCAGGGCGCGCAGCTCGCGGACGGCGCCGGCGGCCAGCGGCGTCGCGGCGAGCGCCGCCTCGGCGGCGGCGACCTGCCGTCCCGTCTCGGCCCGCGCCGCCGCCCGTCCGCCCGCCGCCTCGACGAGTGCGGCCGCCTCGCCCGGATCGCCGCCCCGCTCCAGAAGCGCGGCCAGGCGGCGGGCGGCGGGGACCGGCGAGCCCAGGGCCGCCAGCACCGGGAACGTCTTCTTGCCCTCGCGCAGATCGCCGTGGACGGGCTTGCCGGTGACCGACGGGTCGCCCCAGAGCCCCAGCACGTCGTCGACCACCTGGAACGCGATGCCGAGGTGCCGGCCCGCCCGGTCCAGCGCCGCCGCCGTGGCCGCGGGAGCACCGCCCAGGACGGCCCCCAGGGCGGCCGCACAGCCGAGCAGCGCACCGGTCTTGCCCTCGGCCATCGTCCGGTAGTCCTGCGGTGGCACCCGCTCGGGCCCGGTCCAGGGCCGGTCCGTGAAGAGCAGGTCGTCGGCCTGTCCGCGGACGAGGTCCCCGAGAGCGCCCGAAAGGGTGCGGACGGCCTCGGCGCCGGCCGGCAGCGGTTGCCGCGCGAGCGTCTCGACGGCCAGGGCGAAGAGCGCGTCGCCCGTGAGCACCGCCGCCCCGGTTCCGTACGCCTTCCACACGGTGGCGCGCCCCCGCCGGACCGGGTCCCCGTCCATGACGTCGTCGTGGAGGAGGGAGAAGGCGTGCACGAGCTCCACGGCCACCGCCGCGGGCACTCCCGCACGTGCGGGCGCGCCGACGGCCTCCGCGCCGAGCACCGCGAGGGCCTGGCGCAGCCCCTTGCCGTCGGAGCCGGTCGCGGGCGCCCCGCCGACCGCGCACCAGCCGAAGGAGTAGCCGGCCATCTCGGCCACCCAGGGGTGCGTCCGCCCGACGGTCTCCCGGAGCGCGGGCCGGACCAGCGCGCGGCACCGGGCGAGGACTTCACGGGCGTGGGGTGGGGCCGCGAGAGGCGAACCGGGCTCGCGCACCGCGGCGTCGAGCGCGCTCACCGGGCGTCCCGCGTCCGTGCCCGGCCGTCCGCCGGGGCAGGTTCCGAGGCCGGTTCGAGTCCCAGTTCGCGCTGCGCCCGGGCGACCATCTCGTGGGCGTGCCGCAGCCCGATGCCCTCCAGCACCCGGGCCAGGTCGGCCAGTTCGGCGGCCGTCTCGCGCCGGTCGCGGCCCAGCCGGGCCAGCGACTTCGCCAGGCCGAGCCGGGCCAGGGCCTCGCCGCGCGGCTCGCCCATGGCGCGGAACTCGCCCAGCGCCTGCTCGTACAGTTCGCGGGCCTCGCGGTAACGTCCGGCCCGGTAGAAGACGTTGCCGCGCATCTTGTGGTTGTACGCCAGCGCGCCGGACAGGTTCATCGCGCGGCAGGACTCCTCCGCCCGCGTCAGCAGGAGCAGGGCGCGCTCGGCGTCCCCGTCGCGGACGGAGACGATGTCGGCCAGGCCGCGCAGCGCCCAGGCGTGACCGCGGCGGTCCTCCGCCCTCGCGGCGATCTCGGCGGCCTCCTCGAAGAGGGCGTACGCGGTGTCGTGGTCGCCGCGGTTGCGGTGCATCTGGGCGATGCCTTCCAGGGCCCACACCGTGTGCCGGGCCTCGCCGCGCCGGCGGGCCTCGGCCAGCAGCTGCTCGTGCAGCCTGCCGACGGCGTCGTAGTCGCCCTGGATGCGTCCGGTCTCGGCGAGTCCGGCCAGCGAGTAGCCGCGCACCACGACGTCCCCGCCCCGCTCGCCGAGCTCGGCCGCCAGCCCCAGCAGCCGCCGGGCCAGCGCGAACGCGCCCCGCTGCCGGGCCAGGGTGCCGCCGCTCCACAGCGCCCACGCCATCGCGGCGACGTCCCCCGCGCCGCGGGCCGCCCGGTAGCTCGCCTTCCAGGCCCGGTCGGCCTCCCGTATCTGCCCGAGCCGCCGATGGGCCTCGGCGACGGCGAGCCCCGAGCGGGCCGCCTCGCCCGCCTCCCCGGCCTGTTCGGCCGCCCGCAACCGCGCGGTGCCGGCGGCCAGGACGTCGTCCAGCGAGGAGTTCACGGAGAGGGTGGTGAGGGCGCCCTGGTACTCCGGGGCGAATGCCTTGCCGTACATCGGTTCCTTTCGGTCGCCATCGCGCGGGACGCGCCCGCGTGCCGCGCGGGCACGCCAGGGAGGCACGCAGGTATGCGCGCCGTGTATACACGATGGGTATAGTCCGGTGTCGCCGGACAAGACGCCGTCCGAGGCGACGGGGTTGCCTGTGAGGCCCAGATCACCCCGGGCGGCGGCCGGGGCGCACCACGCCGCACGGCCGGGGTGTCGAGGGGCCGGGGCACCCCTGGTTCAGGCCCCTCGCGCCTGCCCGCCGGGACGCGGGCCGACCCGCACCGGGGTGGGTGGGGTGGGGGGGGGCCAGTCAGCCCGTCGGGCCGGGCTCCGGTGCGATCAGGTGCTCGCGGTAGGCGATCGCCACCGCCTCCGTGCGGCTGGCCGCACCCACCTTGGCGAGGATGTTGGAGACGTGGACGCTCGCGGTCTTGCCGGTGATGAAGAGCTCCTCCCCGATCTGCCGGTTGCTGCGGCCGAGCGCCAGCAGCCGCAGGACGTCCCGCTCACGGGCCGTCAGGGCGACCGCACGGTCCCCGGCGGAGGAGCCGGCGCCCGGGCGCCCGCTCCGGATCAGGGCGTCCGCGCGCTCCGACAGGGGCGTGGCCCCCAGCCGCACGGCCGTCTCCCGGACGGCCCGGGCCTGCGCCGTCGCCTCCTCGGGCCGGTCCGCCGCGAACAGGGCCTGCGCGTACCGCAGTCGGCAGCGGGCGAGTTCGTACGCGTCGCCGTAGTCGAAGGCGCGCACCGTCGTCTCCCAGGCGACCGGGTCCGGGCCCGTGACGGCCCACGCGCACTCGGCCTCCGCGCGGGCCAGCCAGGCGCGCCCCTCGGGGCCCTGCGGCACACCCGTCTGGCCCTCGCGGGCCGCCTCCCGGGCCGGCTCCAGCAACTCGGCCGCCACGGTGGACCAGCGGCGGGCCTCGCCCGCGTCCCCCGAACGCCGTGCCGCGGCCGCCGCGTCGGCGACCGGCGTGAGGGCCAGCGCGGTGAGCCGCACGACGACGTCCGGGCGGGTTCCCGCCTCGTCCGTCAGGGACTCGACCGACCACCGCAGCCGGGCCACCGCCGCCTCCGCGTCGCCGCTCAGCGCCGCCGCGTCGGTCAGGACGATCCCCGCGACGAGCGCCGCCATCCAGTCATGGCGTCCTTCGAGGAGCGCATGGGCCCGTTCGACGGCGCTGTGCTCGCCGCGCGCGAGGGCGACGTACAGCGTGGGGCCGAGCGCGAAGCCGCCCGACGCCGGGACCACCGCCAGGTCGCCGGCCGCCGTGCTCAGACACTCGTCCCACCGGCCCAGGGTGTAGAGCACCAGGAGTTGCAGATAGCGCATCTCCAGGGGGTAGGGCGAGGACAGCAGACCCGCCCGGCGGGCCCGGTCCAGGCCCTCGGCCAGCCACGGCAGACACTCCGCGGGCTCCCCGGCCTCGTAGGCGCCGATCGCCAGCGAGAACAGGGCCCGCATCTCCACCGGGGCGTTGCCCCCGCGTCGCGCCAGCTCCCTGGCCTCCTCCAGCCGGGCCCGGCCCTCCGGGGAGCGGCGGCCCTCCCCCTCCAGGTTGGCCAGCGACACCAGCAGGTCGGCGCGCGCGTCCGGCAGCCCGAGCCGCTCGGCCACCCCCAGCGCCTGCCGCGCCACCCGCAGGGCGGTGGCCACGTCGCCGACCTGACGTGCCGCCAGGACGTGCGTGGCGGCGGCCCACACCCATGTCGGCGACGGCGGCTCGGCCGGGATCATCGCCAGCGCCTCGCTGCTGTAGGCGAACGCGGCCGTCAGACTGTCGACGCCCATGAGGGTGCCGGCGAGCGTGTAGCGCACCCGCGCGGCGAGCTCGGAGTCGGCGTCCTGGCCGACTCCGGCGAGCGCCGCCCGGGTCAGGGAGACCGCCCGGTGCGCGTCCCCGGCGTGCGCGGCGGCCGCCGAGGCGCGCAGCATCAGCGTGACCCGGTCGCCGCCCTCGCCGGAGGGCAGAGCCGCGGCGGGCGCCGACTCCCACAGGTCGAGGACGGCCTCCAGATGGTGCAGTTCCTCGGCGGGCGCACCCACCCGCCGGGCGTGGTCGGCGGCCTCCAGGGAGGCGGCGAGCGCCTCGCCCAGGTCGTGGCTCTCGCGGTAGTGGTGGGCCCGCTCGGCGGCGGTGTCGGCGCGACGCCCGCGGCCGGCCAGCAGAGCGGCGAACGCACCGTGCAGACGCGACCGCTCCCCGGGGAGCAGATCGGCGTAGACCGCCTCGCGCGCGAGGGCGTGCCGGAAGGCGTACGTGCCGTCGTCGCCCGCGACGAGCAACTGGCGGCCGACCGCCTCCCGCAGCGCCGTCTCCAGCTCCTCCTCGGGCAGCCCCACCGCGTCCCGCAGCAGTCCGTGGTCCACCCGGCGGCCGGCCACGGCGGCCGTGCGCAGCACCTGCTGCGCGGTGTCGGGAAGCTGCTCGACCCGGATGAGCAGCAGGTCGGCCAGACCGCTGGGCATGCCCCCGGCCTCCGCGTCCCGGGCCGCCAGGAGCTCCTCCGCGTAGAAGGCGTTGCCCTCCGCCCGCTCCACGATCCGGCGCACCGTGGCCTCCGGCAGCGGACGGTCCTCCAGGGAGCGCACCAGACGGGCCACCTCGGCGTCCGCCAGGGGGCGCAGTTCCAGCCGGTCCACGGCCGGCAGCCGCACCAGTTCGGCCAGCAGCGGTCGGAACGGGTGACGGCGGTGCAGGTCGTCCGCCCGGTAGGAGGCCAGCACCGCCAGCCGGTGGCCCGGGCCGTTGCCCGTGGGCCGTTGCAGGAACCCCCGGCTGAGCAGGAAGCGCAGCAGGTCGCGGGAGGACGGGTCGGCCCAGTGCAGATCCTCCAGGACCAGGAGCAGCGGGGTGACCTCGGACAGGTCGGCGAACAGCGACGCCATGCCCTCCAGCAGCCGCAGCCGGCCGCCGCCGTCGGTGCCCGCCGAGGTCGCCTCGTCGTCCCGGACGCCGTGCGCACCGGTCCCGAGGAGCCGGTCGACCACCGGGTGCGCGGCGAGGACGGAGGCGAACCGGCCGTCCGCGGCCAGCATGCCCAGGATCTCCGTGAACGGCAGGTACGGCAGGCCGACGTCGCCCAGGTCCACGCAGTGCCCGGTGAGCACGGTCATGCCGGAGCGCGCGGCCCGCGCCGCCGTCTCGTCCAGGACCCGGGTCTTGCCCACGCCCGCGTCGCCGGCGACCAGCACGGCGCGGGGCTCACCCGCCCGGGCGCGCTCCAGCACGCCCCACAGGCGGGCGACTTCCTCTTCCCGGCCGATGAACGGAGTGGCCGACACGGTCTGTGACACGGCTCCATCCTGGCACGCGCAGCCGACAACGCGGCCCGCGACCAGGAAGGGAGCCCCGCCGCACGGTCCCGCGCGGCCTCAACGACGCAGCGAGCGCGCCCAGTCCGCGGGCACCCGGCCGGCCGGCCCCGGGGTCGGCTGGTCCGCGGGGTGGCTCGCCGGCGGGGCGAGCTCGGGCCCGGACTCGTACAGCTCGTCGGTGGAGTAGTCCCAGAACCAGGCCTCGCCCGGCTCGTAGCTGCGCACCAGCGGATGCCCGGTGGCCTTGTAGTGCGCGGTGGCGTGCTGGGCGGGGGAGGAGTCGCAGCAGCCGATGTGCCCGCAGCGCGCGCAGCGCCGCAGATGGAACCACCAGCCGCCGCTCGCGTCGCAGTCCGCGCAGCCCGCGCCGCTGGGCGGGACGTTCGGATCGATGGGGTCCACGTCGGTCATACCGTCTCCTCGGCGCTCTGGGAGTGGTGGGTCTCGCGGGCGTCCCCGGGACGCGCCGCGTTCGCGGGGGGCTCGGCGCCCTCGGCCCGCTCGGGGTCGTCCTCGGCGTTCTCGGGGTCGGGGGCGGTCAGCGGCAGCAGCACCTGGAAGCGGGTGTCGCCCGGCACCGACTCCACGTGCAGGCTGCCGTGGTGCTTGTTGACGACGATCCGCCAGGAGATGTCCAGGCCCAGACCGGTGCCCTCGCCGACCGGCTTGGTGGTGAAGAAGGGGTCGAAGATCCGCTCGCGGATCTCCGGCGGGATGCCGGGCCCGGTGTCCCGGAACTCCACCAGCAGCCGGTCGCCCTCGCGTGCCGTGCGCACGGTGAGCGTGCCCTCCCCGCCGGTGCTGCCGACGGCGAAGACGGCGTTGTCGACGAGGTTCGTCCACACCTGGTTCAGCTCGGCCGGATAGGCCGGGACGGGCGGGAGCGTGCGGTCGTAGTCCTTGACCACCTCGATGTGCCGGCCGATCTTGCCCGAGAGCATCAGCAGCGTGGAGTCGAGCAGTTCGTGCACGTCGACGACCCGGTAGGGGGCGCGGTCGAGCTGGGAGTACTGCTTGGCGGCGTCGACGAGATGGGAGATGCGGTTGGTCGAGTCGTCGATCTCGTCCATCAGCAGCTCGGTCTCGACCGTGTAGTTGAGCCAGCCGACCGCGCCGGGCAGGATGTCCGGCTCGACGGCCGCCGCGACCTGCTCCAGCCAGTCCACGTCCAGGCCGGCCTGGACGAACGTCGGTGCGATCCGCCAGCCCTCCTCGAGGTCGTGGTCCTCGAGCCAGTCCGCCAGCGCGTCCTCCCGGTCGGACGCCTCGATCGGGCTCAACACCGGTGCCTTGGCGACCAGTTCGGCCGTGCGCTCCTGGATCTCGATCAGCCGGGTCAGGGCCTCAGGGTCGTACGCGCCGGACGCGATGACGGCGAGCTTGTGCCGCATCTTCGCCACCCGCTCGCGCAGCGTGGCGGTGGCCCGCACGGCCGCCGCGGCCGGGTTGTTCAGCTCGTGCGTGAGACCGGCCGACAACGAGCCCAGCGCCAGCAGGCGTTCGCGCTGGCCGATCGCGCGCTGGCTGTTCTTCGAGCCGAAGAACAGCCCCTCCAGCAGATGGGCCGCCATCGGGAACCACTCCTGCATGACGGCCGAGAACGACTCGGCGGGCAGCACGAAGAAGCGCGTCGGCTCCGTCACCCGCATCGAGTTGTTGTAGACCTGCGGCACCCGGTCGCCCAGGTAGGCCTGCATGGCCCCGGCGTACACCCCGCGCTGGGAGGTGCGGCTGACCTCGACGTCGTCCGCGCCGACCCGCCGGTAGAGCACGACCGTGCCGTCCAGCATCACGTAGAAGCAGGTCGCCGGGTCGCCCTCGGTGTACACCGGGCCGGGCTCGAACCGCTCCACCCGGCCTTCGCCGCACAGCCGTCCCAGCTGCTCCGGGGAGAGCTTCTCGAACAGGAACAGCGAGCTGATCTCGGCGGGGCTGCACGGCAGCGGCGTCCCGCTCATGACTGCTCCAGGTAACGGTGGACGAGCATCACGGCCATGGCTCCCTCTCCGACGGCGGACGCGACCCGCTTGGCGGACTCCGCGCGCGCGTCGCCCGCGACGAACACCCCGGGGACGTTGGTCTCCAGGTGGTAGGGCGGCCGGTCGAGCTCCCAGGTCGCCGGGGGCCGCCCGTCCGGCGTGAGGTCGGGGCCGGCGAGGATGAAGCCGCGCTCGTCGCGCAGCACCGTGCCGTCCAGCCAGTCGGTCAGCGGGGCGGCGCCGATGAAGACGAACATCCACTGCGCGTCGACGAGTTCGGTCCGTCCGCTCGCCACGTCCCGCAGCGTCAGCTGTTCGAGGCGGCCGTCCCCGTGCGCGGCCTCGACGACGGTGCCGGGGCGCACCGAGATGTTGGGCGCCTCCTCGATCTGCTGGATCAAGTAGTACGACATGGACGCCGCGAGCGACTCCCCGCGCACCAGCAGGGTGACCGACTTGGCGCCCCTGGCCAGGTACATCGCGGCCTGCCCCGCGGAGTTGGCGCCGCCGACGATGTACACGTCGTGCCCCTGGCAGGAGGACGCCTCCGTGAGCGCGGACCCGTAGTAGACCCCGCAGCCCGTCAGGTCGTCGCAGCCCGGTGCGGCCAGCTGCCGGTAGGAGACGCCGGTCGCGAGGATCACGCTGTGCGCGGCCACCGCCGAGCCGTCCGAGAACCGCACGACCCGCGCGGACCCGTTGGCCTCCAGCCCCGTCACCTCGCGCGCGGTGAGGATCTCGGCGCCGAACTTGCCCGCCTGCCGCCGCGCCCGGTCGGTGAGCTGGGCCCCGGACACGCCGTCGGGGAAGCCCAGGTAGTTCTCGATGCGCGAGCTCTGGCCGGCCTGGCCGCCGGTCGCCGACCGTTCCACGAGGACCGTGCGCAGCCCCTCGGAGGCCCCGTACACGGCCGCGCCGAGACCGGCCGGTCCGCCGCCGATCACCACCAGGTCGTAGAAGTCGGCGGTCGGCGTGGTCGCCAGCCCCACGTGGGCGGCCAGCTCGGGCGCGTCCGGCTCGACCAGCGCCGTGCCGTCGGCGGTGACCACCAGCGGCAGCCGCTGCCCGTCCTCGCCGGCCGCCGCGAGCAGCCGGCGTCCCTCGGGCTCGTCGGCGGAGTACCAGCGGTAGGGCACCTGGTTGCGGGCCAGGAACTCCCGCACGTCGGAGGAGCGCGCCGACCAGCGGTGCCCGACGACCTTCGTGGCCGGCACCGGCCGGTGGTCGCTGGAGCGCCAGGCCTCCAGCAGGTCGTCCAGGACCGGGTAGAGCTTCTCCTCGGGCGGGTCCCAGGGCTTGAGCAGGTAGTGGTCGAGGTCGACGACGTTGATCGCGTCGATCGCCGCGCCGGTGTCCGCGTAGGCGGTCAGCAGCACCCGGCGGGCGCCCGGGTACACGTCCAGCGCCTGTTCGAGGAACTCGATGCCGTTCATCTGCGGCATCCGGTAGTCGGCCAGGATGACGGCCACCAGGTCGCCGCGGAGTTTCAGCTCGCGCAGGGCCTCCAGCGCGGACTCGCCGGACTCGGCCCGCACGATCCGGTACGAGGCGCCGTAACGGCGCCTGAGGTCACGGGCGACGGCGCGGGAGACCCCCGGGTCGTCGTCCACGGTCAGGATGACGGTCCGCGCGGTGTCGGCGGCCTGTGCCATACGTCTCCCACCCCGAGAGGGTCGTTGCTCATCGCGGCACGGCAGAGCCCCGCGCCGGCTCCGTCCATCGTATGTTCGATCGCCCGCGTCCGCTCCGGGACGCCGCGGGACCGTGCGCTCTCGGGTCGGGCCGGGGCGCTCACCGTCAAGCCCGCTGCCGCGCCCTGAGCACGCAGAACTCGTTGCCCTCGGGGTCGGCCAGCACGACCCACGGCCGCTCGCCCTGGCCGACGTCCGTGCGGCGGGCCCCCAGGGACAGCAGGCGGTCCACCTCGGCGCGCTGGTCGTCGGGACGGAAGTCGAGGTGGAGGCGGTTCTTGACCGTCTTGCCCTCCGGCACCGGGACGAAGACCAGACCGGGCAGCCGGTCCCGCCGCGGCCGGATCTCGTACTCGTCGGGGGCGTCGCCGACCACCACCCAGCCCAGGGCCGCGGCCCACCAGCGTCCCAGCGCCACCGGGTCGGCCGCGTCGACGACCGTCTGCTCCCACTCCAGAGTCATGTCGGCAGCGTAGTGAAGACTGGGGCCGACGGATGTGAGCACGACACGAGGAGGCGGCGGGATGACGGGCCCGATCACGGCAGGCATCGACGGCACGGACGAGAGCCTCGCGGCGCTCGCCTGGGCGGCCCGCGAGGCCGTACGGCGCGACCTGGCGCTGAGGGTGGTGCACGCCTGGCGGTTCCAGCCGAACGCGGCGGCCGACGTGGCGGACCGCGCCGCGCAGGAACGGTGGGTGCGCGACGCCGTGGGCCGTGCCGCGACCGCGGTCGCCGAGCGGCACCCCGCGCTGAGCGTCACCGTCGACGTCGAGGAGGGCGCCCCGGTGGAGTCCCTGGTCGCCGCCGCGGCCGGGTCGGAGCTGCTGGTGCTCGGCTCGCGCGGGCACGGAGCCGTCGTCGGCTTCCTGCTGGGGTCGGTCGGCCGGCAGGTGATCGCCGAGGCCGCGCGTCCCGTCGTGCTGGTCCGGGCCGGCGACCGGCCGTCCGCCGAGGTGGCCGGGCACGAGATCGTCGTCGGCCAGCAGGGCGAGCCGGAGGACAGCGCGTCGGCCCTGCGCTTCGCGTTCGAGACGGCGGCCGCGCGGGGCGCGGCCGTGCGCGCGGTGCGGGCCTGGACGCTGCCGCCGGTGTTCGCCTACAGCCCCGGCTCGCTCAGACTCCTCGACGAGGCCGGCGGTCTGGAGCCGTACGAGAAGAAGGCGCTGGCGGAGGCGCTCCAGCCGTGGCGGGAGCGGTTCCCCGACGTGCCGGTCGTGGAGCACGTGGAGATGGGCAGCGCGGCCGAGGTGCTGCTGTCGGTCTCCGGCCGGGCGCAGCTGATGGTGGTCGGCCGCCGCGCCCACCGCACCGCGGTCGGGGCCTGGATCGGCTCCGTGGCGTACGGCGTGCTGCACCACGCGGACTGCCCGGTCGCCGTCGTGCCCCACGACTGACCCGCCGCCCGGCACAGGTCGCAACCCCCTCCCGGAGTCATTCCGGGAGGGTCGGCTCCAGCGTCTCGCGCGCCTTGGGCAGGATGGCGGTGATGTAGTCCTCGACCACGGTGTCGAGCCCGATGTCGTGCTGCGCGCGCTCCGACAGGTACCAGCGGTGTTCGAGGAGCTCGTGGTAGATCTCCGCCGCGTCCATCGCACCGCGCAGTTCGAGAGGCACCGCGCGCACGGTGGGCCGGAAGACGTCCCGCACCCAGCGGTGCGCCAGCACCTCCGGGCGGGCGGCGAGCGGGTCGCCCGGCGCGTAGTCGTCCTGGGTGGCCATCCAGCTCTCCAGGTCGCTGAGCAGCCGTCGGGCCTGGTTCTCCTCGGTGTCCAGGCCCGTCAGGCGCAGCAGCTGACGCTGGTGGTGGCCGGCGTCGACGACCTTGGGCACGAACGTGACCGTGTCGCCGTTGGAGGAGTGCTCGATCTGCATCTCGGCGACGTCGAAGCCGAGCTCGTTCAGGCGGCGGATCCGGCGCTCGATGAAGTGGTACTTGCCCGCCGGGTACACCGAGACGCGGGTGAGCTCCTCCCACAGCGCCCCGTAGCGGGCGCAGATCTCCGTTCCGAACTCGATCGGGTCCACCGAGGGGTGCAGCGCCCCGGAGGCCTCGAGGTCCAGCAGCTCGCCGCTGATGTTGACGCGGGCGAGGTCGAGGTCGTACTCGCGCTGGCCCGGGCTCAGCTGCGGGTGCAGGTCGCCGGTCTCGGCGTCCACGAGGTAGGCGGCGTAGGCGCCCGCGTCGCGCCGGAACAGGGTGTTGGACAGCGAGCAGTCGCCCCAGGCGAACCCGGCCAGGTGCAGTCGCACCAGCAGGACGGCGAGGGCGTCCATCAGCCGGTGCATGGTGGCCGGCCGCATCGTCGTCTCGAACATCGAGCGGTAGGGCATCGAACCGCCCAGGTGCCGGGTGACCAGCACCGACTCCAGGGACGCCCCGTCGCCGGCGGCGCGGCCGGTCACCACGGCCAGCGGGTCGACGGCGGGGATGCCGAGCCGGTCGAGGTCGCGCAGCAGCTCGTACTCGCGCAGCGCGGGCCGCTCGGCGAGCTCCTTGACGGCGATCACCTCGTCGCCGGCCCGCGCGTAGCGCACCACGTGGCGGGAGATGCCGCGCGGCAGCGGGACCAGGACCTCGTCGGGCCACTCCTCCAGCGGCAGGTGCCAGGGCAGCTCCAGCAGGAGTGCCGGGTGCTCCGGGTTGGTGGCGCTGATCTGCAAAGCCATGGCCTGACCTTAGACGGCGCGTTCGCGGGCCTGCTGGGCCGCCGCCCGCACGGACCCCTCGTGGAGCGGTCCGTGCCCGGGCAGGAGCAGCTCGCCCGCCAGTCCGGCGATGACGTCCAGCGACGCGACCGCGCGGGCCCGCTCGTGGTGGAACATGTCCGGCAGCAGCTGCGGTCCGCGCACACGTGACGTCGCGTGTCCGCTGACCAGGGCGTCCCCGGACACGACGATCCCGCGCTCCGGGAGGTGGTAGACGGTGTGCCCGTCCGTGTGGCCCGGGGTGTGCACCGGGACCGGCCGGCCGGGCAGGTCGAGGGCGCCCTCGGCGGCCGGGAACGCCTCGGGCGCGGTGACCGGGTGCTGTTCGGTGCCGCCGGCGCGCAGCGCGTGCACCATCCACGGCAGCACGCCGGGCCGCCAGGCGTTGCGCAGCACCTCGCCGACGCTCACCTGCTGGAGGAACTCGCGGCGGGCGTGCGGCACTTCGGCCTCGTGCAGATACACCGGGACGCCGTACGCCGAGCGCAGGTGCTCCGCGGAGCCGAGATGGTCGTTGTGGGCGTGCGTGACGAGCACGGCCGTGATCGCCTCCGGTGAACTGCCCACGAGGGCGAGGGAGTCGAGGACCAGCCCACGGTCCGCCGGGTAGCCGGTGTCGATCAGGGTGACCGCGTCCCCGTCGGTGAGGATCACCCAGTTGGTGTTGCTGCCGTGCACCAGATAGGTGCCGTCCGCCACTTGCCGTACGTCTGCCCGCATGGCCCGTCCCGTGTCCTTCGCGAGGTGCCCGACGGGGACAGCAAAGCAGACCGCCGGACGGGGACGGAGGGCGGGGCTCCGCGGCCGGGCGCGGTGCGGTCCGGGCGCAGAGCGGGCTCAGCGCACTCCGCGCGGGCGGAACTGGACGCTGATGCGCGGTCCGGCGGCGCGGGCGGACTTGGGGACGCAGTGCTCCCAGGTCCGCTGGCACGAGCCGCCCATCACGATCAGGTCGCCGTGCCCCAGCGGACGCCGCACGGTCTCGCCGCCGCCCGCCGGACGCAGCAGCAGGTCGCGGGGGGAGCCCACGGAGAGGATCGCGACCATGGTGTCGGACCGGGCGCCGCGGCCGATCCGGTCGCCGTGCCAGGCGACGCTGTCCCGGCCGTCGCGGTAGTGGCACAGACCGGCGGTGACGAACGGCTCGCCCAGCTCTTCGGCGTAGTGCGCGGACAGGGTCCGGCGGGCCTCCTCCAGCACCGGGTGCGGCAGGGACTCGCCCGCGCCGTAGAAGGCCAGCAGGCGTGGCACGTCGACGACGCTGTCGTACATCGTGCGGCGCTCGGCGTGCCAGGGGACCTCCGCCGCCAGGTGGGCGAACAGCGCGTCCGAGCCGGTGAGCCAGCCGGGCAGCACGTCGATCCAGGCGCCCGCGCCGAGCACGGTGCGGCGGACCCCGTCGAGCGGGCCGAGGCGAAGGTCGTCGGCCTGGTCGAAGAGCGAGCCCTGAAGGTGGTGCGCGGTCATGGGTCCAGCGTACGCCCTAATCGAAAATGTGTTCGCTACGGTGCGTCGCAGTCGCAGTCGCCGTTGCCGTTGCCGTGGCCGCCGCTGCCAAGGGGCGGGGACGCCTGCCGGTTCCGGCTCTTTCGATACATCGGTGTATCGGATACATTCGCGTATCGAACGGAGGTCCGCCCATGGTCGTACGGCAGCCCGAGTCGGCGGGGCGCGTCACCCGGCGGCGGGCCCGCACCCGCGCCAACCTGCTCGACGCCGCGTTCGCCGTGTTCGCCGCCAAGGGCTTCGGGCGGGTCTCCATCGAGGAGGTCTGCGACGCCGCCGGCTACAGCAGGGGCGCCTTCTACTCCAACTTCGCCAGCCTGGACGAGCTGTTCTTCGCCCTGTACCGGGAGCGCGCCGACCTCATCGCCCAGCAGGTCGCCGACGCCCTCGCCGGGGACGGACCCGACCTGGCCGTGCCGGCCTCCGTGGACCGCGTCACCGAGGTGCTCCTGCTCGACCTCGACTGGCTGCTGGTCAAGACGGACTTCCTGGTGCACGCCGCTCGCGACGCCGAGGTCGCCCAGACCCTCCTGGAGCACCGGTCCCGGCTGCGCGGCGCGATCGCCGACCGGCTGGCCCGGGCGCGCGGCCACACCCCGCTGCCCGCCGTCCTCGGCGACGCCGACTCCGCCGCCCACGCGGTGGTCGCCGCCTACGACGGGGTCACCACCCAACTGCTGCTGGACAAGGACGTGGACCGCGCCCGCGGCTGGCTGAAGCAACTCCTCACCGCGCTGCTGACCGACGGCAGCACCCCTCCCGGATGTTCCGAATGAGAAAGGCAATCCACGCCATGGACGCGGACGTCATCGTCGTCGGAGCGGGCCTCGCGGGCCTCGTAGCGGCGCACGAACTCACCAGCAGGGGCAGACGGGTCGCCCTCGTCGACCAGGAGAACGCCGCCAACCTGGGCGGCCAGGCGTTCTGGTCCTTCGGCGGACTGTTCCTCGTCGACTCACCCGAACAGCGCCGGCTCGGCGTCAAGGACTCCTTCGACCTCGCCTGGAGCGACTGGCAGGGCAGCGCCGCGTTCGACCGGACCGACGACGAGGACTCCTGGGCCGTGCGCTGGGCGCGCGCCTACGTCGAGTGGGCGGCGGGGGAGAAGCGCACCTGGCTGGCCGGGCACGGGATCTCCTTCGTGCCGACCGTCGGCTGGGCCGAGCGCGGCGACCTGCGCGCCGACGGCCACGGCAACTCCGTGCCCCGCTTCCACGTCGCCTGGGGAACGGGCACGGGCGTCGTCGAACCCTTCGTCCGCTACGCCAAGCAGGCGGCGAAGGACGGCCTGCTGACGTTCTACCACCGCCACCGGGTCGACGCGCTGGTCCTGGCGGACGGGGCCGCGCGCGGCGTGCGCGGCACGGTCCTCGCCGCCGACGACTCCGCGCGCGGGGTCGCCTCCAACCGCGACCCGATCGGCGAGTTCGAGCTGACCGCGCAGGCCGTGGTCGTCACCAGCGGCGGCATCGGCGCCAACCACGACATCGTGCGCCGCCACTGGCCGGAGCGGCTCGGCGCCCCGCCCGCCGAGATGGTCACCGGCGTCCCCGCCTACGTCGACGGCCGGATGCTCGACATCAGCGCCGAGGCGGGCGCCCGCCTCGTCAACCGCGACCGCATGTGGCACTACACCGAGGGCATCCGCAACTGGGACCCGATCTGGCCCGGCCACGGCATCCGCATCCTGCCCGGCCCGTCCTCGATGTGGTTCGACGCGCTCGGCCGCAGGCTGCCCGACCCCTGCCTGCCCGGCTACGACACCCTCAACACGCTCAAGCACCTGCGCACCACCGAGGACATCGCCGGCCACGACCACTCCTGGTTCGTCCTCACCCGCAGAATCGTCGAGAAGGAGTTCGCCCTCTCGGGCTCCGAGCAGAACCCGGACATCACCGCCAAGGACCGCAAGGCCGTGCTGCGCGACCGGCTGCTCGGCAAGGGCGCCCCGGCGCCCGTGCAGGCCTTCCTCGACCGCGGCGCGGACTTCGTGATCGCCGACACGCTGGAGAAGCTGGTCGAGAAGATGAACGGGCTCACCCAGAAGCCGCTGCTCGACCCGGACACCCTGCGCCGTCAGATCCAGGCCCGCGATCTCCAGATGGCGAACCCGTACAGCAAGGACGCCCAGGTCCAGGGCATCCGCAACGCCCGCCGCTACATCGGCGACCGGCTCGGCCGCGTCGCCACCCCGCACCGCCTCCTGGACCGCGAGGCCGGCCCGCTGATCGCCGTCAAGCTGCACGTGCTCACCCGCAAGACGCTCGGCGGCATCCAGACCGACCTCGACTCCCGCGCCCTCGGCGCCGACGGACGACCGGTCGAGGGCCTGTACGCGGCCGGCGAGGTGGCCGGGTTCGGCGGCGGCGGCGTCCACGGCTACAACGCGCTCGAAGGGACCTTCCTCGGCGGCTGCCTCTTCTCCGGGCGGGCGGCCGGACGGGCGGCGGCGAAGCAGACGGGCTGACCCCCGCGCCGCCTCAGCGCCGGTCCGCCTCCAGCAGGCGGACCAGCACCGCCGTATGGCTGCGCTCCGGTGACTTCGAGGAGGTCAGCAACGTCACCGGCCCCCGCCCGGCCAGCTCGCGCAGCCGGTCGAGGAGTTCGCGCGCCTCGGGCTCGGCCAGCTCGGCCTCGTAACGGCGCGCGAACTCCTCGTACGTCGCCTCTCCCGCGTGGTACCGACGGCGCAGCCCGGTGGACGGGGTGAGCCCCTTGGGCCACTCGTCGACGCGGGCCGCCTCCTTGGACACCCCACGGGGCCACAGCCGGTCGACGAGGACACGCGTCCCGTCGTCGGGCTCGGGCGGGTCGTACACGCGGCGGACGCGGACCGTCATCATGGCCGTCCTCGGGTCGGCGGACTGCGCCCAGCCTAAGCGCGGGGCCCGCGACACCCCGGATCGGCTTGACCTGAATGAGGGGGAGAAGCGGCGGGTCCAGTCCCTAGTCTGAGAGGGGTTGATCATCCGCCACCCCCCTAGGAGCGCACGTGACACACCCCCGCAGACGCCCCGCCCTCCTGCGCCGCGAGGCCGTCGCCGCCACCGTCCCCGTCGCCGTGGCCGCGCTGCTCACCGCGGCCGGACCCGCGGTGGCGGCCGGGCCCGGCGGCGCGGCCGGCGTCGGCGACCCGTACTTCCCGCTCGCCGGCAACGGCGGCTACCACGTGAGCCACTACGACCTGACCCTGCGCTACGACCCCGCCGCCCGCCACCTGGACGGCAGGGCCGTCCTGAGCGCCCGCGCCACCCAGCGCCTGACCCGCTTCGACCTCGACTTCCACGGCCTCAGGATCACCGGCCTCACCGTCGACCACGTGAAGGCCGCATACCGGCGCGACGGCCAGGAACTGGTCGTCACCCCCCGGCACGCCCTGCGCAAGGGCGAGCGGTTCCAGGTCGCCGTCACCTACAAGGGGACCCCCGCACCGGTCACCGACCCCGACGGCTCCCTCGACGGCTGGATCCCCACCGACGACGGCGCGTTCGTCGCCGGCGAACCGCAAGGCGCCATGACCTGGTTCCCGGCGAACAACCACCCCCTCGACAAGTCCTCCTACGACTTCACCGTCACCGTCCCCCAGGGCCGCACCGCGGTGGCCAACGGCGTCCTGCTCGCCCAGCGCACCGCGAAGGGCCGCACCACCTTCCACTGGCGACAGAGCGAGCCCATGGCCGCCTACCTGGCCACCGCCACCGTGGGGAAGTTCAAGGTCACGCAGTACACGACACGCGGCGGCGTCAAGGTCTACGACGCCGTGGACGCGCGGGAGGCCGCCTCCGCCGGGCCGGTGCTCAAGAAGCTGCCCTCGGTGCTGGACTGGGAGAGCGGGCTGTTCGGGCCCTACCCCTACCGGGCCGCCGGCTCGATCGTCGACCACGCCCCGAACGTCGGCTACGCCCTGGAGACCCAGACCCGGCCGGTGTACGACAGCGCCCCCGACCTCGCCACCCTCGTCCACGAGAGCGCCCACCAGTGGTTCGGCGACTCCGTCTCGCTCACCTCGTGGAAGGACATCTGGCTCAACGAGGGCTTCGCCACCTACGCCGAGTGGCTCTACAGCGAGCAGCACGGCGGCGACAGCGCCCGCAAGACCTTCGACGCCCTGTACGCCCGCCCCGCCACGGACGGCCTGTGGGCCTTCCCGCCCGGCGCCCCCGGCAGCGGCGCCCACATCTTCGGCACCCCCGTCTACGCCCGGGGCGCCATGGCCCTGCACGCCCTGCGCACCGCCGTCGGCGACCGCGACTTCTTCCGCATCCTGCGCGCCTGGGCCACGCAGCACCGCTACGGCCACGGCACCACCGCCCAGTTCGAACGGCTCGCGGAGCGGCAGTCGGGCAGGAACCTCGACCGGCTGTTCACCACCTGGCTCTACTCGGAGGGCAAGCCCCGCCACCCGTGATCCCCGGCTGAACGGGCATGGGGAACCTGACGAGTTCCACACATCTCTCGGCCAAGGTCACCTCATGATCATGCACCGCCCCCGCGCAGCGCTGCTCGCTGCCTCCCTTCTGCTCACCGGATGCGGCGCCGCGTCCGCGGGGCCCGCACACCCCACCACCGGGGTCGAGGGCGCGCCGGCGCCTCCCGCGGCCGTGGCCTCCGCCGGGGCGGCGCGGGAGATCCCCGGACTGGGGGCCAGGACCCGGGCGCAGATTCCGCCCGGCGCACGGCAGGCCGTCGTGGTGAGCGGCCGGGGCAGGAACTCCCCGCTCTCCACGGTCGTCCTGTACCGGCGCACCGGGTCCGGCTGGCAGCCCGGCGCGGCCTGGCCGGCGCACAACGCGCTGCGCGGGTGGAGCGAGAGGCACAGGGGCGGCGACCTGCGCTCGCCCGTCGGCGTCTACGGACTCACCGACGCCGGCGGGCTGCTGGCGAACCCCGGCACGAAACTGCCCTACGACCACGGATCCGGCTTCCACTCGCCGGGCACCGGCTTCGAGGGCGAGCCGCTGGACGGTTCCTTCGACTACGTGGTGGCCATCAACTACAACCGCAAGCCCGGCACTTCACCGCTCGACTGGACCCGTCCGCTCGGCGCGGGCCGCGGCGGCGGCATCTGGTTCCACGTCGACCACGGCGGCCCCACCCACGGCTGTGTGAGCATCTCCGAAACGCACATGAAGGACCTGCTGCGCACGCTGGACCCGGCGCTGCGTCCCGTGGTCGTCATGGGCGACCGGGCCTTTCTGGCCCGCTGAGGAAACGGAGTGGTGGCGTGTGCGCTCATGTACTGGTGGCCGAGGACGATCCGATGCAGGCCGAACTCATCCGGCGCTCGCTGATCGCCGAGGGGCACACCGCCACCGTGGTGCACGACGGTTCCGCCGCGCTGGAGGCGGTGCGGCAGAACCGGCCGGACCTCGTCGTCCTCGACCTGATGCTGCCGGTCATCGACGGTTTCGGGGTCTGCCGGGTGCTGCGCCGTGACGACGACCTGCCGGTGCTGATGCTCACCGCCCGCGCCGCCGAGGACGACGTGCTGCTCGGCCTCGAACTCGGCGCCGACGACTACATGACGAAGCCCTACAGCCCGCGCGAGCTCATGGCCCGCATCCGCACCGTCCTGCGGCGCAGCGGACGCGCCGGCGGCGACCGCCGGGACGAGCACGTCGTGCGGGCCGCGGGCCTCGCCGTCGATCCGGAACGGCACGAGGTGCGGTGCGACGGCGCGCCCGTGGACTGCACGCCCGCCGAGTTCCAGATCCTGCTGGCGATGGCCGCCGAACCCGAACGGGTCTTCTCGCGGCGGCAGTTGCTCCAGTGCACCCGCGGCTTCGACCGCTCCTCCACCGAACGGGCCGTGGACGTGCACATCATGAACCTGCGCCGCAAGATCGAGGCCGACCCGCGCCGACCCGTCCGGCTGCTGACCGTGTTCGGCGTGGGCTACAAACTCAGCGGCGGCCGCGCGTGACACGCCGGACCCGGGCCCGGATACCGCTGCGCAAACGGCTGCTGGTGCGGCTGCTGAGCGCCTCGGTGCTGATCGCCGTGTGCTCGGTGGCCGCCACCGCTTGGCTGGCGGTCACGACCACGACCCGCGCGCTGCGCGAGGAGCAGGGACAGGCCCTGGCCGACGACATGGACATCCTCGCCCGGCTCAGCGGGTACGCGGCCACGCACCCCGACTGGACGGGAGTCCAGCGGACGGTGCGCGACCTGTCGGCGAGGACCGGACGGCGCATCGCCCTGACGGGCGCCGACCGCACCCCCCTCGCCGACTCCGCGCCGAAGGGCACCTCGCTGCCACCGCGCGCCGCCGCCACCGTCGACCCGCTGCGCACCGACACCTACACCGAGCGGGGCGCCCAGCTCAGCGGCACCGACCCGCGGGTGGTGGGCCCCTACCGGCTCTCCGCGCTCGAACGGCAGAAGCTCGACGCGGTGGCGCACGAGCGCCAACGCTGCTTCTCCCGCTACGGCATCGAGACGACGCTCACCCGGACCCCGGGCGGCCGCCCGGTGCTCGCCGACGCCGACGGCGGCGCGGCCACCGACTACGTGCCCGACGCCTGCGCGGACGGGCGGCTCGACACGCCGACCCGCACGGAACAGAAGGCGCTGACCGTGCTCCAGGCCCGCGCGGCTCCCTGTCTGGTCCGCGAGGGCCTGGACCCGGCCCTGCCGCTCTACTTCGGGCCGGGCATCCCGGGCGTCAACGGCCGCGACGCGACCCCCGCGCCCGCCTTCGTGAAGGTCGGCGAGGCCAAGCGGGGCCGCGCCGCGCAGGCCTGCCTCGAGGAGGCGCGCCGTGCGCAGCTCGACCCGTACGTGGCGCCGGTGGCCGAGCTGTTCCTCGGCGGCGGGGACAGCGGCGCGGCGCCCCGCTGGGACATGTCACCGGCGAACAAGACGAAGGTGATCGGCGCGGCGGGCCTGGTGCTCGCGGTCACCGTCGCCGTGAGCGCCGTCGTCGCCACCCGCCTCGTGCGGCCCCTGCGCGCCCTGACCGAGGCAGCGCAGCAGCCCCCGGACCGGCACGCGCGCGTGCCGGTCACGACGCGGGACGAGACCGGGATCCTGGCGGAGGCGTTCAACGACCTGGCCGAGCGCCGGGAGCGTCTGGAGGCCCAGCGCAAGGCCCTGGTCAGCGACGTCGCCCACGAACTGCGCAGCCCGCTCACCAACATCCGCGGCTGGCTGGAGGTCACGCGCGACGGGCTGGTGGAGCCCGACGCCGAACTGCTCGGCGCCCTGCACGAGGAGGCCCTCGTGTTGCAGCGCGTCATCGACGACCTGCGCGACCTCGCGGCCGCCGACGCCGGAGCGCTGCTGCTGACCCGCGAGCCGGTGCCCGCTGACGAACTGCTCGCCCAGGTCGCCGCCGCCCACCGGGTGGCCGCCGACGCCGCCGGAGTCGCCCTGCGCACCGAGACCGACGGCGTGCCCTGGCTGGACGCCGACCCGGTGCGGCTGCGGCAGGCGCTCGGCAACCTGGTCGCCAACGCCGTGCGCCACACGCCTGCCGACGGAACGGTCACGCTCGGCGCGCGGGAGGACGGCGAGGAGATCGTGCTGACGGTCGCCGACACGGGCACGGGCATCTCCGACGAGGATCTGCCCCATGTCTTCGAGCGGTTCTGGCGCGCCGAGAAGTCACGCAGCCGCCGTACCGGCGGCAGCGGCCTCGGCCTGCCGATCGTGCGGCAGTTGACGGCCGCTCACGGCGGCACGGCGGAGGCGGCCAGCACTCCCGGCGTCGGCAGCGTGTTCACCCTGAGGCTGCCCGCGGCGTCGCCGCCCGCGGACGGCTGACGTCCGGGGCGGCGGCCGGTCGGAGGCGGACGGCGCGGGGCCGGCGGTCGGGCGGCCGGTCGCCGCGGGATCGGCCACCGCCGGGTCAGGCACTGCGCCGTGCCCTGATACGGCGCTTGAGGGCACGCCGTTCGGTCTCGCTCGTGCCGCCCCACACGCCGAGCGTCTGATCCGTCTCCATGGCCCATTCCAGGCACGGTTCACGCACCGGGCAGCGTCGACAGACCGCCTTGGCCTGTTCCGTCTGGAGCAGTGCCGGGCCCGAAGTGCCGATGGGGAAGAAGAGGTCGGGGTCCTCGGTGCGGCATTCGGCGTGCTCTCGCCAGTCGTCCATCGAAGTCACCTGCGATCGGGTCGTATGTGCTTTTCCGGATGTGTTGCTTCCGTTCGGGTCACCGGCACGGCGGCGCTGAAACGGGGCGGGCACGAAAAACGTTCACTGCTCCCGCAGGCCCCACGGCGAGCCGTAGGCCGTCAGCAGGTCGAGGAACGGCCGGGCCGGGAACGCCTCGGGACCCAGCACGCCCACGCCGGACCAGGCCCCGGTGGCGAGCAACTCCAGGGCCACCACCGGGTTCACGGCGGTCTGCCACACCACGGCCTGGCTGCCGTACTCGGCCATGGACCACTGGTTGTCGACCACGTGGTACAGGTACACCTCGCGCGGCGCACCGTCCTTGACGCCCCGCACCCAGGTGCCGGCGCAGGTCTTTCCGTGCATCAACTCGCCCAGTGTCGCCGGGTCGGGCAGACACGCGGCCACCACGTCCCGCGGCGAGACGGACACCGGGCCCCGTTCGCTCGGCACGGTCACCGGCGCGGTGCGGTCGAGCCCCAGCCGGTGGAGGGTCTTGAGGGTCTCGACGAACTCGGCGCCCAGCCCGTACTTGAAGGTGACCCTGCGCGCCTTCAGCCAGCGCGGCACGAGCAGTACCTCCTCGTGCTCGACGTTCACGCACTCCACCGGCCCGATGCCCTCGGGGAAGTCGAACACCTCGGGCTCGCTGAAGGGCGCGGTGGTGAACCAGCCCCGGTCGGCCTCGTAGACCACCGGAGGGTTCAGGCACTCCTCGATCGTGGTCCAGATGCTGAAGGAGGGCGCGAAGTCGTAGCCCTCGACGGTGAGGTCGGCGCCGTCGCGGACGCCGATCTCCTCGATCTCGTCGAAGAGTTCGTCAGCGGCGTACCGGGCGAAGACGTCCGACAGCCCCGGTTCGACGCCCATGCCGACCAGGGCGAGGGCGCCCGCCTCGGCCCACTCGTCGGCCTCGGCGAACTGCTCGTCGCCGAGCCGCACGCCGCACTCCTCGTACGGACGCTCCGGATGCGGCCGGGACAACGACATCGCCATGTCGACATAGCGTGCGCCGCCGGTGCGCGCCGCGCGGAACAGCGGCATCACGAACCGCGGGTCGGTGGCGTTGAGCAGGACGTCGCAGCGGTGGCGGGCGAGCAGGGCGGTCACGGCCGCCTCGTCGGAGGCGTCCACGCGTTCGGCGAGGAACCGGTCGTCGCCGAGTGCGGCCACGGCGGCCTCGGCGCGGGCCGGGTCGTAGTCGGCGACGACCATCGCCTCGAAGAACGGGCGCCGGGCGGCGATCCGGGTGATGGCGGTGCCGACACCGCCGGCGCCCACGAGCAGGACACGCATGACGAGAACTCCCTCGGTTGAGAGTGCGATCGGTCGAGGAGCGATCGGTGGACAGGACGATCGGTGGGGAAGGCGATCGGTGGACAGGACGATCGGTGGAGAGGCGGGACGAAAGGGTGCGAAGCGGGGGTCCCGCTCTCGATACAACGCCGCCGGGCCGCGTAAGGTCAATGGCGTTGGCATAAGGGCGGCCCTTGAGGCCGCGAGGTCAGGAGGCCGAGAAGCCTCGGGGCCTTGAGGTCGCGCGGCCGTGAGGCCGGCAGGGAGCGTGAACAGATGGCCAAGCAGGTCGTCCCGGAGGAGAAGCGACGGCGCCGCCGCCCCACCCGGAGCGGCACCGTGCTCTCGGAGACGCTGATCGTCGAGGCGGCGCTGCGCCTGCTGCGGGAGCACGGCAGCGCCGGACTCAGCGCCCGCCGTCTCGGGCTCGCCCTCGACTGCGACCCCAGCACGCTCTACCGCTACTTCCGCGGCATGGACGAGCTCACCCTGGCCATCGGCGACGCCCTGATCGGCGAGGCGCTGCGCGGCTGGCGGCCGACGGGGGAGTGGCGGGCCGACCTGCACGCCGTGGGCCTGCGCATCCACGCCGCCTACGTCGCCCACCCGCAGGCCGCCCAGCTCACCGCGAGCCGCGTCACCGGACGGGCCAACGAACTCGCCGCCGACGAGGCCGTCCTGGACGTCCTGCGCACCGCAGGCTTCCCGCTGCCGGACACCGTGCGGATCTACCACGCCTTCATCGACCAGACCCTGGCGTTCGCCGCCCTGGACGCCGCGGCGCTGGCCCTGCCCCGCGCGGTCCAGCGCGCCGACGACGCGATCTGGCACTCGACCTACGCCCGGCTGCCCGCCGAGACCCACCCCAGGATCGCCGAGGCCGCCCCGCTGCTGTCGACACGCATGCTCACCAGCGCCTATCCGACCGCCCTGGAGATGCTGCTGGACAGTGCGCAGGCCCGACTGGCCGCCCTCACGGCGGGCCCGGCCTAGACGGCGCGGTTCAGCGACTCGGCCGCCGTCGCGGCCACCGCGTCCGCCACCGCCGCGAGGGCCGGGGAGTCGAGCTTCCACTGCTGCCAGTACAGGGGGACGTCCAGCGGGCGGTCGGGAGCGAGAGGGACCAGACGGCCCGAGCGCAACAGCGGCTCGCCCTGGACCTCGGGCACCATGCCCCAGCCGAACCCGGCCGCCACCGAGGCGACGAACCCTTCCGACGTCGGCATCGCGTGGCGCATCGCGCTCGCGCTCCGGGCGCCCCGCCGCAGACCGCGCACGAAGGCGTCCTGGAGGTCGTCGCTGCGGTCGAAGGCCATGACCGGGGCCCGTGGCAGGGTCTCGTGGAGGGGGCCGTCGGCGAGATGGCGGGCGACGAAGCCGGGGCTGGCCGCCGCCAGGTAGCGCATCGTGCCCAGGGTCCGCACCGAGCAGCCGGTCACGGGCGCCGGCGACGAGGTGACCGCGGCCATCACCAGGCCCTCCCTGAGCAGTTCGGCCGTTCGGGTCTCGTCCTCGCGGTGCAGCTCGAAACAGAGCGGCGGCTCCTGCGCCACCCGCGTCAGGGCCGGCAGGAACCAGGTGGCGAGCGAGTCCGCGTTCACCGCGACGCTCACCCGGGTCGGTTCGCCCTCGCCGCTCATGCCCAGCTCGGCCCGCGTGTCGCGCTCCAGTCTGGCCAGCTGGCGGGCGAACCGCACGACGATCTCGCCGGATTCCGTGGGGCGCACCGGTTTGGTGCGCAGCAGCAGGACCCGGCCGGTGCGCTGCTCCAGCGCCTTGACGCGCTGGCTGACCGCCGACGGCGTCACGTGCAGGGCGGCCGCGGCCGCGTCGAAGGTGCCCTCGTCGACCACGGCGAGCAGGGTGCGCACCTGGTCGAGCGGGAGGTCCGTCATCATCGCCGGTTCACCGGCCCGCGCGTCGTCGCAGGGGTGGTCGCAGGCGTCGTCCCGGGTGTCTCTCCAGGTGTCATCACGAGAGCTGATGATAGGTAAGAATCTTTAGCTGTACCCGCAGTGATCGACTGTTTAGCGTGGTCGGCATGTCCTCCGCACTCACCGCCGCGGCCGCCGGCTTCGGCACCGGTCTGTCGCTCATCGTCGCCATCGGCGCCCAGAACGCGTTCGTCCTGCGCCAGGGGATCCGCCGGGACGCCGTCCTCGCCGTCGTGGGGATCTGCGCGCTGTCCGACGCCCTGCTCATCGCGCTCGGCGTCGGCGGGGTGGGCGCGGTGGTGGTCGCCTGGCCCGACGCGCTGACCGTCGTCGGCTGGATCGGCGGGGCGTTCCTGCTCGGGTACGGGCTCCTCGCGGCCCGCCGGGTGTTGCGCTCCGGCACGGACGCGCTGCGCACGGACGGCGAGGCCGCGGGCTCGCGGCGCCGGGCCGTGCTCACCTGCCTGGCGTTGACCTGGCTCAACCCGCACGTCTACCTCGACACCGTCTTCCTGCTCGGCTCGATCGCCGCCGACCGCGGCGCGCTGCGCTGGACGTTCGGCCTCGGCGCGGCGCTGGCCAGTCTGTGCTGGTTCGCCGCCCTGGGCTTCGGCGGCCGGCTGCTCGGCCGCTTCCTGGCCCGCCCCGCCGCCTGGCGGGTCCTCGACGGCCTGGTGTCCGCCACGATGATCACGCTCGGCGTGCTGCTGATCGCCCGCGCCTGAGTCTGTGATCCGGGACGGCGGGTCCAAAGGGGCGGCGAAAGCGCAGGAGGGCTGCGATAGTGACCTCCGGAATCGAAAGATGTAACGAGCATCGAGGAAGCGCGTGGACACCAGCGAGAGCACCCCCGCCCCCGGGGTCGAGGAGAGCGAGCCACGCGCGGACGGTCCCGCCCGGCGCGGCTGGCGCCGCTGGGCCATGGACACCCGCCCCCTGCGCCGGCCGGCCTACCGGCGTCTGTGGTCCTCCACCATCGTCACGGCCGTGGGCAGCCAGCTCACCGCCGTCGCCGTGCCCAAGCAGATCTACGACATCACCGGCTCCTCCGCCTGGGTCGGCTACGCGAGCCTGGCCGGGCTGGTGCCGATGGTGCTGTTCGCGCTCTGGGGCGGCGCGGTCGCCGACACCGTCGACCGCCGCAAGCTGCTGCTGGTCACCAACAGCGGCATCGCCGTCACCTCGGTGCTGTTCTGGGTCCAGGCGGCCTCGGGGCTCGGCTCGGTCGCCGTGCTGATGGTGCTGCTCGCCGCTCAGCAGGCGTTCTTCGGACTCAACTCGCCCGCCCGCAACGCCTCCATCGCCCGGCTCGTGCCGGCGGACGAACTCGCCGCCGCCAACGCCCTGGGCTCCACGGTCATGCAGACGGGCCTGGTCGCGGGGCCGCTGCTCGCGGGCGCCCTGATCCCCGTGATCGGACTGCCCGAGCTGTACCTCCTCGACGCCGTCGCGCTGTGCGTCACGCTGTGGGCGGTGTTCCGGCTGCCCGCGCTGCCCCCGTCGGCGAGCGCGACCGTCCGGCGCGCCGGGCTGCGCGAGATCGCGGAGGGCTTCCGCTACATCTCCCTGCACAAGGTGCTGCTGCTGTCCTTCCTCGCCGACGTCATCGCGATGGTCTTCGGCATGCCCCGCGCCCTGTTCCCGCAACTCGCCGCCGAGACCTACGCCCCCTACGGCGAGGGACTCGCCCTCGGCCTGCTGTTCGCGGCGATCCCGATCGGGGCGGTGCTGGGCGGGCTGTTCTCCGGCACGTTCTCCCGGGCGCGCCGGCACGGCTGGATGGTCGTCGGCGCGGTCGTCGCCTGGGGGGTGTCCATCGCCGGCTTCGGGCTGAGCGGCAGCCTGTGGCTCGCGGTGGCCTTCCTCGTCTGCGCCGGCGTCGCCGACATGGTCTCCATGGTCTTCCGGGGCGCGATCCTGCTCTCGGCGGCCACCGACGAGATGCGCGGCCGCATGCAGGGCGTCTTCACGGTGGTCGTCGCGGGCGGCCCGCGACTGGCCGACGTCCTGCACGGCACCGCGGGCGCGGCGTTCGGGCCGCGGACCGCCGTGGCGGGCGGAGGTCTGCTGGTCGTCGCGCTCATGCTCGGCCTGGCGGCGGCCGTGCCCGCCCTGCGCCGGTACCGCATCTGATTCCGTGGACGCCGCGCGGGCCGTCGGCTACAGCACTCCGTGCCGGTGGGAGCCGTACTGCTCCATGAGCCTGCCCCGGGTCATCTCCAGCCGGTGCGCGAGGATCTCCGCCACGATCCGCACCAGCGACATCCCGAGCGCCGGCTCCTCCTCGCAGAGCTTGAGCACGGGCTGCGCCCCGAACTCATAGGCGCGCACCGGGCTGAAGGCCTCCGCGCCGAAGTCCCAGCGGTACGGCGGGAAGAGCCACGACCAGCCCAGCAGGTCGCCGGCGCCCAGACTCGCGACGGTGACCCGCCGCTGGGGCGTCACCTGCTGGGTGAGCGAGACCGCGCCGGAGCGGACGACCCAGAAACGGTCGGCCGTGCCGCCCGCCTCGAAGATCCGGGCGTCCTCCGCGAAGGAGACCTCCCGGGCGAGCTCCATCAGACGTGCGCGCTGGGGCGGGGGAAGGGCGGTCAGCAGTCTGGTCGCTTTGGTCATGGCGCGGGGCTCCTCGCCGACGATTCGGTGGGGCGTGTTCTCCCCCTCCCATTTCAGCCGCTGCGGCCGTCCCGGGCACCTCGGCGGACGGCACTTTCCCGGTTTCGGCACGTCCGGGGCGTGGGCGGGCCCGCGTCGACGCGTCCGCCGCGGCCCCGTGCCCGGGCGCTCGCGCCTGCGCCCCGGGCGCGCGCGGCGCCGGCCGGGTGCGGACATGGAGAAGCCCTGGCTGGACGGGGGAAGCCAGCCAGGGCAGTAGAGGGTGGCGGACGGAGGAGGGGTGTCGACCCCGCTCACCACGTATGGATGAACCGTAAACCATTCACGAGGGTTTCACACACGGGAAACCGGGTCCAGTGACCCGTTTCACTCCGTCCCGCCGTCCGGCCGTCGTCGGGGCGGCGAGCCGGGCGCGGTCCGACCGCGGCCCGCGCCCCGGTCGTGCAGGCGCGCCGCAACTGCGCTGCCGCGCCCGCGAGTTCCGGTTCAGTCCCGGTCGGAGGAGCGGCCGGGCGTCACGATCTCGTCGAGCACTCTCACCACGGCCTCGTAGGCGAGACCCCGCACATGGGCGTCGCGCGCCCCGTCCGGATCGGTCTGGGAGAGATCGGCGCTGCGGGCCCGGCAGGCCAGCAGTTCCTCCCGGGCGCGGGTGCGGGAGCGCTGGATGCGCCGCAGGAGTTCGTCGGAGTCCACCACATCGGTCATGCGGGTCGCCTACCCACACCGGGCCGGACGATGGCTCCCGGCGTCGCCCCGATCCGCGCCGGACGATCGCTCCCGGTCCGGGAGGTTTGGCCGTCGCGGGGCTGGTCAGCCGATCAGGAGACAACAGCACAGACCGAACGGAGCGCACCGTCCGGCCCCGAGGCCGGGTGCGCGAGGGGCGGCCGGCCCGCCGCGCCGACCGGCGGCCGGTCCGGGCGACCCCCGGGCCGCCGCACCGCGATCCGCACGCCGACGCCGTCCCCGGCGCGCCATGCAAGGGACCATGGCCGTCACCCGCGTAATCCGCGCCGTCCCCGTTCCGTCCGTCCCGGGGGATGTCCCGTCCCCGGCCTGCCGACGACGGACATCCCAGTGGGGGTCCGCGTCTTCGCGTACCCGGGAACCGGGCAGTGCCCCCCCATCCCCCCATCC
>NZ_JAHHIT010000118.1 GCF_024539675.1 Streptomyces hilarionis
GCGGGGGCGGACGGGCGGGCGACTAGAGTGAGGGCCGCCCCAGCTCCGGCCCCCGAGGGAGAGAACCAGCCGTGATCACCGCGATCGTCCTCATCAAGACCAGCGTGGACCGGATCCCCGAGATCGCCGAGCGGATCGCCTCGCTGGAGAGCGTCAGCGAGGTCTTCTCCGTGACCGGGACCTACGACCTGATCGCGATGGTCCGGGTGAAGCAGCACGAGGACCTCGCCGAGGTCATCCCCGGCAGCATCAGCAAGATCCCGGGCGTCGAGGGGACGGACACGCACGTGGCGTTCCGCACCTATTCGCAGCACGACCTGGAAGCGGCGTTCGCCATCGGCCTGGACTCGTAGCGGGGCGCCCGCGGCTCCGCCACGAGCGGGCCGGCCGTGCGTGCGCCGGCGCGGTGAGCGCCAGAGGGCACGGCCCGACGTTCGTGTCGCGGCTCCCGCATCACCCCCGTGACGGGACGCAGCGGCCGTTCTCCGTGCGGTACTCCCACTTCGCGCCCTGGGCGACCAGTTCGCGGACCGCCGTCACGAAGCGGTCGACGTGCTCGTCGGGGGTGCCCGCGCCGAAGCTCACACGGATGGCGTTGAGGGACTTCTCCCCCGGCGCCGCCTCGGGCGCGCCGCACTCGCCCTGGGTCTGCGGGTCGCTGCCCAGGAGGGTGCGGACCAGGGGGTGGGCGCAGAAGAGGCCGTCGCGGACGCCGATGCCGTACTCGGCGGAGAGGGCGGCGGCGAAGTGGGAGCTGTTCCAGCCCTCGACGACGAAGGAGAGCACGCCCACCCGGGGGGCGTCGTCGCCGAAGAGGGACAGGAACCGCACCTCGGGGACGTCGGCGAGCCCGGCCCGCACCTCGGCGATCAGGTGCTCCTCGCGGGCGACCAGGTCGTCGAAGCCCGCCTCGGTCAGCGCCTTGCAGGCGGAGGCGATGGCATAGGCGCCGATCACGTTCGGGGATCCGGCCTCGTGGCGGGCGGCGCTCTCGTGCCACTCCACGTCCACTCCCCCGTCCTCGCGCCGGGTGACCTTGCGGCTGGCGCCGCCGCCCGCGAGGTAGGGGTCGGCCGCGGTCAGCCAGTCGGCGCGGCCGGCCAGGACGCCGCTGCCGAAGGGCGCGTACAGCTTGTGACCGGAGAAGGCGACCCAGTCCACGTCGAGGTCGCGGACCGACACGGGGTGGTGGGGGGCCAGCTGGGCGGCGTCCAGGACGATGCGGGCGCCGTGGGCGTGCGCGGCCGCCGCGAGCTCGCGCACCGGCCACAGCTCGCCGGTGACGTTCGAGGCGCCGGTGACGCAGACCAGGGCCGGGCCGTGCGGGTCGCGCGCGGCGAGGGCCCGCTCGAGCGTCTCGACGGCCTGGCGCGGGCTGCGCGGGGCGTCGAGGTAGGCGACCCGGGCGTGCGTCCAGGGCAGCAGCGAGGCGTGGTGCTCGGTCTCGAAGACGAAGACCTGGCAGTCGGCGGGGAGCGCGGAGGCGAGCAGGTTGAGGGAGTCCGTCGTCGAGCGGGTGAAGATCAGCTGGTCGTCCGGGCGGCAGTCGAGGAACTCGGTCACGGTGCGGCGGGCGTTCTCGAAGAGGTCCGTCGACAGCTGCGAGAGGTAGCCGGCTCCCCGGTGGACGCTGCCGTAGTAGGGGGCGTAGGCCGCGACGTCGTCCCACACGCGCTGGAGGGCGGGGGCGCTGGCCGCGTAGTCGAGGGCCGCGTAGTCGACCTCGCCGCCGGTCACGAGCGGGACGGTGACATCGCGCCCCAGAACGGGCAGCGGGGCACAAAGGGTGCGGGCGGTGGCAAGGGTGGAGACGGACATGGCGAACTCCCGTGAGAGGCAGGACGAAACCGCCGTGCGGGCGGACAGGGCTCCGGCACGGAGGAAGGCGAAAGGAAGAAAGGCGGAAGCGGGGCTCTGACGCCCTAGCGCATTCGCTTGCTCACGAGAGACTCCCTCGAACGACCCAGGACCCCTGGTTTCGCGAGGGGTCCGCGCTTGCCGTGGACCTTGCTGTCCACCGCCTGGTCTTCACCCGGGGCACCCCGCCACGGACGGAGGGTTGCCGGACAGTCGGCCGGGGCCTCATGACTGTCACTCATGACCTGATACGGAAAACTACGCGAGGTGATCGTCGTCCCGCAACCCGTGTCCGGATCGCGGGACGACCGCCGCCGCCGGCGTCAGACGTTGCTCGCCGCCACCCAGCGCTCCAGCGCCCGCTTGGCGGCTCCGGAGTCGATGGACTCGGCCGCCCGGTCCATGCCCGCCCGCAGCTGCCCGGCCAGCGGCCCGGCCCCCGGTTCGAGCGCCACGAGCGCCGCCGCCGAGTTCAGCAGGACGGCGTCGCGCACCGGGCCCGTCTCGCCCTCCAGCAGCCGGCGGGCGACCTCCGCGTTGTAGGACGGGTCTCCGCCGCGCAGGGCCTCCACCGGGACGAGGTCGAGGCCGACGTCGCGGGGGTCGAAGCCCTCCTCGGTGACCTTGCCATCGCGCACGACCCACACGCGCGAGGTGGCCGTGGTGGTCAGCTCGTCGAGGCCGTCGTCGCCGCGGAAGACCAGCGAGGAGTTGCCGCGCTCGGCGAAGACGCCGGCGACGACGGGCGCCATGCGCGGGTCGGCGACCCCGACGGCCTGCGAGCGCACCCTGGCCGGGTTGGTCAGCGGACCGAGCACGTTGAACACCGTGCGGATGCCCAACTGCCCCCGCGCGGCGCCCACATGACGCAGCGCCGGGTGGAACTTGACCGCGAAGCAGAAGGTGATCCCGGCCTCCTGGGCGACCTCCTGCACCCGCTTCGGGGTCAGCTCCAGATTGACGCCGAGCTTCTCCAGGACGTCCGAGGCGCCGGACGCGGAGGACGCGGCCCGGTTGCCGTGCTTGACGACCGTGGCGCCCGCGCCGGCGACGACGATCGCCGACATCGTGGAGATGTTGACGGTCTTCGCGCCGTCGCCGCCCGTGCCGACGATGTCGACGGTCGGCCCCGGCACCTCGATCAGGTTGGCGTGCTCGTACATCGCCCGGACCAGGCCGTTGATCTCCGCGACGGTCTCGCCCTTGGCCCGCAGCGCCACCACGAAGCCCGCGATCTGCGCGTCCGTCGCCTCCCCGCGCATGATCCGGTCCAGCGCCCAGAACGTGGCCTCCGCGTCCTGGTCGCGGCCGTAGAGCAGGCCGTTCAGCACCTCGGGCCAGGAACGGCCCGCCGCGGTGTCGCCTCCAGCGGGGGTCACAGCGCTCATAGCCGCTCCTGCGTGTGTCGTCGTGAATCGTCGGTCGTCGGGCGTCGCGGACCGTGAGCCGCGCGCCGCGGGTCGTGGAACCGGTCCACCCCACCCTATCCAGCCGCGGGCACGGCGAAGGGCCCCGTCCGGGAACCGGACGGAGCCCTTCACTGTGGCGTGGCGACGCCTCGGCGATCAGTGGTGGCCGTGGCCGCTCGTGATCTCCTTGTACTCCTCGACAGTGGGCTTCGGGATCTGCTGGTCCTCGCCGAAGTACGCTTCGCTGATCTTGGCGCGGAGCTTCTCCTTGCCCGTGACCTTGCGCTCGACGCCGTTGTCGTCGACCGTGGCGCCGATCGCCGCCGGAGCGTACTGCTCGTGCGCGGTGAGGGTGTGCAGCTGCTCCTGGCTGAGCGGCTCGTGGATCTCGATGAACTCACCGTGCGGCAGGCGCTTGATGGTGCCGGTCTCGCGACCGTGCAGCACCTTGTCCTTGTCACGACGCTGGAGGCCGAGGCAGATCCGCTTGGTGGCGATGTACGCGATGGCCGGTCCGACGAAGAAGAAGATCCGGACGAACCAGGTGATCGCGTTGATCGACAGGTGGAAGTGGGTGGCCCAGAGGTCGTTGCCACCGCCCACCAGCATGATCATGTACATCGTGACCCAGGCGACGCCGATCGCGGTACGGGTCGGCGCGTTGCGCGGGCGGTCCAGGATGTGGTGCTCGCGCTTGTCGCCGGTGATCCACGACTCGATGAAGGGGTAGAGCGCCAGCAGGGCGAGCAGGACGCCGAAGAGCACCAGCGGGATGAACACGCCCAGGACCAGCGTGTGGCCCCAGAGGTTGATCTCCCAGCCCGGCATGAAGCGGATCAGGCCCTCGGCGAAGCCCATGTACCAGTCGGGCTGGGCGCCGGTGGACACCTGGTCCGGACGGTAGGGGCCCATGGCCCAGATCGGGTTGATCTGCGCCACGGCCGCGATGGCCGCGATCACGCCGAAGACCAGGAAGAAGAAGCCTCCGGCCTTCGCCATGTACACCGGCAGCAGCGGCATGCCCACGACGTTCTTGTTGCTCTTGCCGGGGCCCGCGAACTGCGTGTGCTTGTGGTAGAAGACCAGGATCAGGTGGCCCACCATCAGGCCCAGCATGATGCCCGGCAGCAGCAGGATGTGGATCGAGTAGAACCGCGCCACGAAGTCGTGGCCGGGGAACTCGCCGCCGAACAGGAACATCGAGATGTACGTGCCGACGATCGGCATCGACAGGATCGCGCCCTGGGTGAAGCGCACACCGGTGCCGGAGAGCAGGTCGTCCGGGAGCGAGTAACCGGTGAAGCCGGTGAACATGCCCAGGACGAACAGCAGGAAGCCGAACAGCCAGTTGACCTCACGCGGCTTGCGGAACGCACCCGTGAAGAACACGCGCATCATGTGCACGAACATGCCGGCGAGGAAGATCAGCGCCGCCCAGTGGTGGATCTGCCGGATGAGCAGACCGCCGCGCACGTCAAAGGAGATGTGCAGGGTGGAGCTGAACGCCTCGGACATCAGCTGTCCCTGGAGCGGGACGTAGCTGCCGTGGTACTCCACCTCGTTCATCGACGGGTGGAAGAACAGCGTCAGATACACACCCGTCAGGATGATGATGATGAAGCTGTACATGCACACTTCGCCCAACATGAACGACCAGTGGTCGGGGAAGATCTTGCGCATGTTCGCCTTGGCGAGGGAGTAGATCCCCAGCCGGCCGTCGGCCCAGTCGGCGATGCGCTCGCCGGCCGGCGCCTTCCCGCGTTCGCGGGTCACGGCGCTCTCGTGGTTCTCTGTCGTGCTCATCCGCGCTCCCAGAAGGCAGGACCGACGGGCTCTTCGAAGTCGCCGAGCGCCTGAAGGTAGCCCTCGTCGTTCACGCCGATGCGCAGCTGCGGCAGGGCGTGACCGGCGGGGCCGAAGATCACTCGGGCACCGTCGGAGAGGTCGAAGGTGGACTGGTGGCAGGGGCACAGCACGTGGTGCGTCTGCTGCTCGTACAGGGAGATCGGGCAACCGACGTGGGTGCAGATCTTCGAGTACGCCACGATGCCCTCGTGCGACCACTCGAGTTCGCGCTTGTCCTTGATGTTGTCCGGCTGGAGCCGGACGATCATCAGGGCGGCCTTGGCGATCTCGTTCTGGAAGTCCTCGTCGTGCTCCTCCAGGCCCTCGGGCTTGGCGAAGGTGAGAGAACCGACGGCCACGTCCGACGGACGCAGCGGCTCGTTCGTGTTCATGTTGACGAGCAGCTTGCCCTTGGCCCACAGCGTGTGACGCAGCTTGTCCTCGGGCAGCGGGCCGAGGTCGCGCAGCAGCACGACGCCGGACAGCGGCACCAGGGCGACCGCGCCGAACAGCGTGTTGCGGATCAGCTTGCGGCGGCCGAGCGCGGACTCCTTGGCGCCCTGGCGGAAGTCCGCGTGGACTTTCGCGCGGACCTCGGGGTCGGCGGCGATCGGGTGGCGCTCGTCGGCGACCTCGACGTCCGACATCAGGGTGCGGGCCCAGTGGACCGCGCCGGCGCCGATGGTGAACAGCGCCGTGCCCAGGGTCAGACCCAGCGCGAAGTTCAGCGCGCTGAGGTGGCCGATCGGGAACACGAAGATCGACTTGTCGGCCGGGATCGCCACGTACGAGGCGATGAAGCCGACCGTGGCCAGCATCGACAGCGTGAACAGGAAGGCGACCGCACGCTCGGACCGCTTGGCGGCCCGCTCGTCGATGTCCTGGACGCGGTGCTCGTGGGGCGGCAGGCCGGGGTCCGCGAACGGGTTCTTCTCGTCCGCGACGCCCACCGCGCCGTGTGCGTGGTCCTGCTCAGCGGGCAGGTTCTCTTCTGGAATGTCTTGGCTACTCATGACTTCTTGGCCTTTGCGGTCCGAGCGGCGACCCAGACGGCGACCGCGATCAGTGCGCCGAGACCGAAGATCCAGGCGAACAGGCCCTCACTGACCGGCCCGAGACCGCCCAGCTCCAGACCACCGGGGTTGTCGGTGTCGCTGCTGTTGACCGCGTGCAGGTACGCGATGATGTCCTTCTTGTTCTGCTCCGACAGGGTGGTGTCGGGGAAGGAGGGCATGTTCTGCGGGCCGGTCTGCATGGCCTCGTAGAGGTGCTTGGGGTCCACGTCCTCCAGGGTCGGAGCGAACTTGCCCTTGGTGAGGGCGCCGCCCTTGCCGGTGAAGTTGTGGCACTGCGCGCAGTTGGTGCGGAACAGCTCGCCGCCCTTGGCGATGTCCGCGCCCTCCGGGCCGTACTCGGCCTCGGTGGGGACGGCCGGGCCGGAGCCGAGCGAGGAGATGTACGCGGCGAGCTGGTCGATCTCGGCCTGCGTGTAGATGTTCTTCTTCTTCACCACCTGCGGGCCCTGGGAGGTCGCCGCCGGCATGCGGCCGGTGCCGACCTGGAAGTCGACGGCCGCGGCGCCCACGCCGACCAGGCTCGGACCGTCGGAGGTGCCCTGACCGCCGGTGCCGTGGCAGCTGGCGCAGCCGACGGCGTAGAGCTTCTTGCCCTCGTCGATCGTGAGGGACTGGGCGCTGTCGTCTGCCTGCGCCTTGCTCGCGGGCGCGAACGCGGCGTACAGCCCCCCTGTGCATGCCAGCGCGAGGAGTAGGACGACGAGCGCCGCCAGCGGATGGCGTCGTCGTGCGGAGAGCTTTTTCACGGATTACCCCGGTGTCAGGATCTTCTGCGTCGATGCTTGTGGAGGTGCGGGAGCGGGCCCCGGCTACTTGATCAGGTAGATCGTGGCGAAGAGGCCGATCCAGACGACATCGACGAAGTGCCAGTAGTAGGACACGACGATGGCCGCGGTCGCCTGCTCGTGGGTGAACCTCTTGGCCGCGTAGGTGCGCCCGAGGACGAACAGGAAGGCGATGAGGCCGCCCGTCACGTGCATGCCGTGGAAGCCGGTGGTCAGGTAGAACACGGAGCCGTACGGGTCCGAGGAGAGCGAGAGCCCGTCCTTCTTCACCAGCTCCGTGTACTCGTAGATCTGACCGCCGATGAAGATCGCACCCATGATGAAGGTGACGATGAACCACATCCGCAGCTTCTTCACGTCACCGCGCTCGGCGGCGAAGACGCCGAGCTGGCAGGTGAGGGAGGAGAGCACCAGGATCGTGGTGTTGGTGGCCGAGAACGGGAGGTTCAGGGCCTCGGCCATTTCCTTCCAGTGATCAGGACCCGTCACCGATCGCAGGGTGAAGTACATCGCGAAGAGGGCCGCGAAGAACATCAGCTCGGAACTCAGCCAGATGATGGTTCCGACGCTGGTGAGGTTCGGTCGATTGACCGACGGGTGCGCGTGCCCGGTGTCTACTGTCGTTGCTGTCGCCACGACCGACATTATGTCGGTCCCTTATCCCGCCCTCACTCCGGGGGGTGCCGTTCGGAGTGTTCGCACCGTGTGTACTGCCCGGATGGCCCATCGAAGCCGTGTTCCAAGCGGTGTTGACGAGGTGGGTGAGGGAGTAGCATCCGCGACATCGGTTCTGTCCGTACGACACTGATGTCACGGAGGAAGCATGCAGGCGACCGCCACGGTGCTGGTCTACAGCGACGACTCCAACACGCGGGAGCAGGTACGGCTCGCGACCGGCCGCAGGCCCGCGCCGGACGTCCCCGTGGTGGAGTTCCTGGAGTGCGCGACGCCCGCGGCGGTGCAGCGCGAGCTGGACCGGGGCGGCATCGACGTCGTCGTCCTGGACGGGGAGGCCGCCCCCATGGGGGGCATGGGGCTGTGCCGTCAGCTCAAGGACGAGGTGTTCCGGTGCCCGCCGGTGCTGCTGCTGATCGGGCGGCCCCAGGACGCGTGGCTCGCCACCTGGAGCCGGGCCGACGGGGCTGTGACGCTGCCTGTGGAGCCCGTGGAGTTCGCGGAGGCCCTGGCGTCCCTGCTGCGGACGAAGAGGCTTCAGCAGAGCGCCTAGCGCCCGCGGGGCCCCGCCGGGGCCCCGCGGGCCGCCGCGGAGCCGTTCGGGTCACGGCTCCGCGCCCGCCGGCGCCTACACGGCCGCCGGGCTCAGCCGCGCCGTCTCCTGGCCGGTCTCCTGCTTGGCGCCGGTCAGCGCGCTGCCCGTGGTCCACTTCGTCCAGTCCAGGTTCCAGTCGCCGAAGCCGTTGCCGAACGTCTCCATCGTGTCGCCGTTGCTGTTGACGACCTGGACGACGTCGCCCTGGCGGATGTGGTCGAAGAACCACTCGGCGTTGGACGTGCTCATGCCCGTGCAGCCGTGGCTGACGTTCTCGTAGCCCTGGGAGCCCACGGACCAGGGGGCGGCGTGGACGTACTCGCCGCTCCAGGTGACGCGGGTGGCGTAGTAGACCGGCAGGTCGTAGGAGTCCGCGGAGCCCTCCGCGATGCCGACGGTGGTCCCGCGCATCCGTACGAAGTACTCCTTGCCCAGGACGACCTTGACGCCGTTGCGGGTCTCGAAGCCGGGCTTGCCGGTGGTGACGGGGATCTGGTTGATCTCCTCGTTGTTCTTGAAGACCTTCATGGAGTGGGACGCGGCGTCCGTCACGGCGATGACCCGGTCGCCGATGGTGAGTTTGAGCTCCTTGGCCGTGCCGCCCCACAGCCGGTCGCTGATCTTGATGCCGTCCAGGTTGCTGCGCACGCGGACGGTGGCGTGGGCGGGCCAGTAGTCCTTGGGGCGGTAGTGGAGTTCCTTGTCGTCCACCCAGTGCCAGCCGCCCTGCGCGGCCGGCGAGGAGGTGACCTTGAGCCCGCGTTCGACGACGGCCCGCTGGGCGGGGTCCTTGACGGGCTGGTCGAGCTTGGCGACGACGGGCTGGCCGACGCCGTACTCGCCCGCGTCGGGGCCGAACGTGACCGCCAGCCGCTTCTTGGTGGTGGGCTTGCCGGTGTCGAAGGCGAGGACCCGGCGGCCGGGCGCGCCGTCGTCGTCCTCGGTGCTCACGCGGACGGTGTAGTGGGCGCCCGCGGCCAGCGGCTCGGTGCTGTGCCAGCGGCTGCCGTCGGCGGCGAGTTCGCCCGCGAGGTAGCGGCCCGTGGCGTCCACGGCGGTGACGTCCGTGATGCGGTCGTCGTCGTCCGCGGTGACCTGGAGGGGCTTGTCCGGGTCGGCCTTCTTGCCGTCCCCGTCGGGAGCGTTGAAGGAGATCTGGTCCGTCGCGTCGTAGGGGCGCGCGGAGAGCGGGTCGTCGTCCGAGCCGCAGGCGCTTGCGACCGCGCCCAGGGCGATCACCAGCAGGGTGCAGCCGACGACGGTGCGAGGGCGTGGTTCGTGGCTCATGGCTTCACGCTAGGGAGCCGGGTCCGCGGCGGCGCGCTGAGTGACACGGACGGAGGACCCCCGCTACGGCAAAAGCGTGAGCCCGGACCCTCCTGACGGAGTGTCCGGGCTCTCGCGGCGTGTCCCGCGTGTTACTGGGTGCGGTTCTCACCGCGGTAGTACTCGAAGACCCAGCCCCACAGGCCGATCATGATCAGCGGGGCGGAGAAGTAGAGCAGCCACCAGCCGACCGCGACACCGAGGAAGGCCATGGCGCCGCCGATGGCGAGCGACAGCGGCTGCCAGCTGTGCGGGCTGAAGAAGCCCACCTCGCCGGCGTCGTCCGCGACGTCCGCCTCCTTGTTGTCCTGCGCGCCCGCGTCGACCCGCCGGGCGGTGAAGCCCAGGTAGAAGCCGATCATGATGCACAGGCCGAAGGCCAGGAAGAGGGCCGTGGTACCGGCCGGCTCCTTCGACCACACGCCATAGACGACCGCCATGGCGAGGACGAAGACGCTCAGCCAGACGAACATCTTGCCCTGGATCTTCACTTGCCGGCCTCCTTGCTGCCCGCGATCGCGCTGGCGCCGTGGCCGCTGTGCTCCAGCTGCTCGAGCGCGGCGATCTCCGGGTGGTGCAGGTCGAACGCCGGGGATTCACTGCGGATCCGCGGCAGGGTGATGAAGTTGTGGCGCGGCGGCGGGCAGGAGGTGGCCCACTCCAGGGAGCGGCCGTAGCCCCACGGGTCGTCGACGCCGACCGGCTTGCCGTACTTGGCGGTCTTCCACACGTTGTAGAAGAACGGCAGGACGGACAGGCCGAGGACGAACGAGCTGATCGTCGAGATCGTGTTCAGGGCGGTGAACCCGTCCGCGGCGAGGTAGTCCGCGTAACGGCGCGGCATGCCCTCGGCGCCCAGCCAGTGCTGGACCAGGAAGGTGCCGTGGAAGCCGACGAACAGCGTCCAGAAGGTGATCTTGCCGAGGCGCTCGTCGAGCATCTTGCCGGTCATCTTCGGCCACCAGAAGTGGAAGCCGGAGAACATCGCGAAGACCACGGTGCCGAAGACGACGTAGTGGAAGTGCGCCACCACGAAGTACGAGTCGGAGACGTGGAAGTCCATCGGCGGCGAGGCCAGGATGACGCCGGTCAGACCGCCGAAGGTGAAGGTGATCAGGAAGCCCGTCGCCCACAGCATCGGCGTCTCGAAGGACAGGGAGCCCTTCCACATGGTGCCGATCCAGTTGAAGAACTTCACGCCGGTCGGGACGGCGATGAGGAACGTCATGAAGGAGAAGAACGGCAGCAGCACGCCTCCGGTGACGTACATGTGGTGCGCCCACACCGTCACGGACAGACCGGCGATCGAGATCGTCGCGGCGACCAGGCCCATGTAGCCGAACATCGGCTTGCGGGAGAAGACCGGGATGACCTCGGAGATGATGCCGAAGAACGGCAGGGCGATGATGTACACCTCTGGATGCCCGAAGAACCAGAAGAGGTGTTGCCACAGCAACGCCCCGCCGTTCGCGGCATCGAAGACATGCGCCCCGAATTTCCGATCCGCCTCCAGCGCGAACAGCGCGGCGGCGAGGACGGGGAAGGCCAGCAGGACCAGGACGGCCGTCAGCAGCACGTTCCACACGAAGATCGGCATGCGGAACATCGTCATGCCGGGAGCACGCATGCAGATGATCGTGGTGATGAAGTTGACCGCGCCGAGGATGGTGCCGAAGCCGGAGAAGGCCAGGCCCATGATCCACAGGTCGGCGCCGATGCCCGGGGAGCGGACCGCGTCCGACAGCGGGCTGTAGGCGAACCAGCCGAAGTCGGCGGCGCCCTGCGGGGTGAGGAAGCCGCCCACCGCGATGGTCGAGCCGAACAGGTAGAGCCAGTAGGCGAACATGTTCAGCCGCGGGAACGCCACGTCGGGCGCGCCGATCTGAAGCGGCATGATCCAGTTCGTGAAACCGGCGAACAGCGGCGTCGCGAACATCAGCAGCATGATCGTGCCGTGCATCGTGAACGCCTGGTTGAACTGCTCGTTCGACATGATCTGCAGGCCCGGACGGGCCAGCTCGGCGCGCATGAGGAGCGCCATGACGCCGCCGATGCAGAAGAACGCGAACGACGTGACCAGGTACAACGTACCGATGGTCTTGTGGTCGGTGGTCGTCAGCCACTTCACCACGACGTTGCCGGGCTGCTTGCGCCTGACCGGCAGCTCGTTCTCGTACGAGTCCTCAGCTGCGGAGGCACCCTGGGGTTCGTTGAGGATGCTCACAGGACGTTCGACTCCCGGTTCTTCTCGGGGCCAGTTTGCTCGATGCCGGCCGGCACGTAACCGGTCTGCCCGTTCTTGGCGAGGTCCTTCAGGTGCTTCGCGTAGAGCTCCGGAGAGACGACCTTCACGTTGAAGAGCATCCGGGAGTGGTCGACGCCGCACAGCTCGGCACACTTGCCCATGAAGGTGCCCTCGTGGTTGGGGGTCACCTGGAACGAGTTGGTGTGACCCGGGATGACGTCCTGCTTCATGAGGAACGGCACCACCCAGAAGGAGTGGATGACGTCACGCGAGGTGAGGACGAAGCGGACCGTCTTGCCCTTGGGGAGCCAGAGGGTCGGGCCCGGGTTGTGGGTCTGCGGGTTCCGCTCACCGGGGGTGCCGCAGGTGTAGACGCCGCCCGCGTCGGCGGGGAAGTCCTTCTTGTACCGGTCCGGGATCGCGGCCAGGTTCGGGTCGGTCTTCGCGTTCCCGTCGGAACCCTCGACCTTCTCGATGTAGTTGAAGCACCAGCTCCACTGGAAGCCGACCACGTTGACCGTGACGTCGGGCTTCTTGTCGAGGCTCAGCAGCTTCGACTCGTCCCGGGCGGTGAAGTAGAACAGCACCGAGACGATGATGATCGGCACGACCGTGTACAGCGCCTCGATGGGCATGTTGTACCGGGTCTGCGGAGGGATTTCGACCTTTGTGCGGCTGCGCCGGTGGAAGAAAGCACTCCACAGGATCAGGCCCCACACCAGCACGCCGGTGGCCAGCGCGGCAGCCCACGATCCCTGCCACAGGGAGAGGATCCGCGGAGCCTCTTCTGTGACCGGGGTGGGCATGCCAAGGCGGGGGAAGTCCTTGTATGTGCAACCGGTGGCGGTCGCCAGGACCAGGCCCGCGGTCATTGCCTGCAGCAGCTTCCGCCGCATCGGGCGCCGCGGCGAGCGGTCGGAGCCGTTGGGACTCACGTAGCGCCTTCCCGAGAGTCTCGCCCGCGCGGTTGGCTGCGGCCTGCCTTCTCGCTGGTCGGTCGCCGCCCTGCGTCGGGCAGGGGTTTGGATGTTTATGCGGACCAAACCCTAGCCGACGCCCTCCGGGGGGTCGCGGGGAGGGTGGCATACGCGCCGCGGGTCACCCTGAAGGGGTGGGAAGAGCGCCTGTCGGCGCCTAATAGCTCGTCAATGCGGCTTGTGCGCAGGTTGCGGGGCTGTGACGGCCCGTCCCCGCCCGACGACGGCGCGGGTCGGGGCCGCCCGCGCCCCGGCGCGGTCGCCGCACGTTCTACGGTGGCCGTGTGTCCTACTTCGACGCCGCATCCGCCGCTCCCCTGCATCCCGTCGCCCGTCAGGCCCTGTTGGCCTCGCTCGACGAGGGGTGGGCAGACCCCGCACGGCTGTACAGAGAGGGGCGGCGGGCGCGGTTGCTGCTGGACGCGGCGCGCGAGGCGACGGCCGAGGCCGTGGGCTGCCGGCCGGACGAACTGACCTTCACCTCCTCCGGAACCCGGGCCGTGCACACGGCCGTCGCGGGCGCGTCGGCGGGACGGCGCCGGGTCGGACGTCACCTGATCGTGTCAGCCGTCGAACACTCCTCGGTACTGCATTCGGCCGAGGCGTTCGAGGCGGAGGGCGGGACGGTGACCCGGGTCCCGGTGACCAGGACGGGCGCGGTCGCCGTCGAGTCGTACGTCGACGCCCTGCGGTCCGACACCGCGCTGGCCGCTCTTCAGTCGGCCAACCACGAGGTGGGCACCGAGCAGCCGGTGGCGGCGGTGGCCGAGGCGTGCCGGGAGGCGGGGACGCCGCTGCTGGTGGACGCGGCCCAGTCGCTGGCGTGGGGCGAGGTGGAGGGGCCGTGGTCCCTGCTGACCGGCAGCGCCCACAAGTGGGGCGGACCGTCGGGGGTGGGGCTGCTCGTGGTCCGCAAGGGGGTGCGGTTCGCCGCCCGGGGGCCGGTGGACGAACGGGAGTCGGGCCGGGCGGCCGGGTTCGAGAACCTTCCGGCGATCGTGGCCGCGGCGGCTTCGCTGCGGGCGGTGCGGGCGGAGGCGGCGGACGAGGCGGCGCGGCTGCGGGACCTGACGGCGCGGATCCGGGCGCGGGTGGCGGACGTCGTCCCGGACGTGGAGGTGGTCGGCGATCCGCACCGGCGGCTGCCCGGGATCGTCACCTTCTCCTGTCTGTACGTCGACGGGGAGGCCCTGCTGCACGAGTTGGACCGGGCGGGCTTCTCCGTCTCGTCCGGGTCCTCCTGCACCAGCAGCACGCTGACGCCGAGCCATGTGCTGCGGGCGATGGGGGTGCTGAGTGAGGGGAACGTGCGGGTCTCCCTGCCGTGGGGGGCTGCCGCTGAGGACGTGGAGAGGTTCCTCGCGGTGCTGCCGGGCGCGGTGGCGGGGGTGCGCGAGAAGCTGGGGGCGCCGACGCCCGCGCCCGCGTCCGCACCGGCGGCGGACGCGGGGGGCGAGGGGCTCGTCGTGGACGCGCTGGGCAGGCGGTGCCCGATTCCCGTCATCGAGCTGGCGAAGGTCATCGGGGACGTGCCGGTCGGCGGCACGGTGCGGGTGCTCTCCGACGACGAGGCGGCCCGGCTCGACATCCCGGCGTGGTGCGAGATGCGCGGGCAGGAGTACCTGGGCGAGGAGCCGGCGGACCGCGGCGCCGTCTACACGGTCCGCCGGACGTCCTGAGTCAGGCCAGGTGCTTGCGGACCTCGGAGGCGGCCTCGTCGCCGTACGCGGTGGCGAAGCGGTCCATGAAGTGGCCGCGGCGCAGCTGGTACTCCTGCGTGCCGACGGTCTCGATGACGAGGGTGGCGAGCATGCAGCCGATCTGGGCGGCGCGCTCCAGGGAGACGCCCCAGGCCAGACCGGAGAGGAATCCGGCCCGGAAGGCGTCGCCGACGCCGGTGGGCTCGACCTTGCGCTCCTCCTGCGGGCAGCCGACCTCGATCGGGTCCTCGCCGTCGCGCTCGACGCGCACGCCGCGCGCGCCGAGGGTGGTGACGCGGTGACCGACCTTGGCGAGGATCTCGGCGTCCGACCAGCCGGTCTTGGACTCGATCAGGCCCTTCTCGTACTCGTTGGAGAACAGGTACGTCGCGCCGTCCAGCAGGATCCGGATCTCCTCGCCGCCCATCCGGGCGATCTGCTGCGAGAAGTCGGCGGCGAAGGGGATCGAGCGGGAGCGGCACTCCTCGGTGTGGCGGAGCATCGCCTCCGGGTCGTCGGCGCCGATCAGGACCAGGTCCAGGCCGCCCACGCGGTCGGCGACGGTCTTGAGCTCGATGAGGCGGGCCTCGCTCATCGCGCCGGTGTAGAAGGAGCCGATCTGGTTGTGGTCGGCGTCGGTGGTGCACACGAAGCGGGCCGTGTGCAGGGTCTCGGAGATGCGGACCGACGCGGTGTCGACGCCGTGGCGGTCCAGCCAGGCCCGGTAGTCGTCGAAGTCCGCGCCCGCGGCGCCGACGAGGATCGGGCGGGTGCCCAGCTGCCCCATGCCGAAGGCGACGTTCGCTCCCACGCCGCCCCGGCGCACGTCCAGGTTGTCGACCAGGAAGGAGAGCGAGACCGTGTGCAACTGGTCCGCGACGAGCTGGTCGGCGAAGCGGCCGGGGAACGTCATGAGGTGGTCGGTCGCGATGGAGCCGGTGACTGCGATGCGCACGGCGTGGACTCTCCTGTGGGGAGGGGGATTGACAGTTCACGCTACCCGCTCCGTCCGCGCTGCTGAAGCAGACGAAACTACCCGATAGTAGATCTTTCTTCGCAGGCCGCGCGTGCATACGGTTCGGTTATGACGAACCTCGAGGTCCACGCTCCCCAGTCGGCCGAGTTCGACGGCGGCCTGGCGTCGCTGCGCGGCGACTGCGCCCGGACGGCGTTGCACTGGGCGGCCCCGGAGAAGATCCTTTCCCGTCCCGTCTCCCCGTCACGCATCCACGGTGTGAAGGTTCCCGCGACGTCCGCACGGCTGCTGGAGGCCATGCCCGACTACGGCAACTAGGGGAACGGCCCCGCTCCCGTTCCGCCGCACGGCGCTCGGAAGGGAACCGTGCGCTCCCCCGCCGCGTCCCATCGGCATCCCCCGTCAAGGGGATGTGGGGTACGACAGCAGGGCAGCCGAAGGAGCGATGCGGTGAACACCGAGCGACCCGAGAACGACGACGCCGCGCGCGAGCCGGGAACGACGGGCTCCGAGGGGACGACGGACGGGCGTGCGCGGGCCGAGGCCGAGCGGGCTCCGGCCGGGGCGGGCTCGGCCGGGGCGGCGACGCACGACGAGGTCCCGGCCGACGAGGTCCCGGCCGGGAAGGCCTCGCCCCGGGAGGTTCCGGCCGCGGCGGAGTCCGTCGAGCCGGAGCCGGCCGGGGCGGACACGGCCGCGCCGGAGACGGCCGGGACGGACTCCGCCGGGGCGGTCGGCGCCGGGCGGGCCCCGGCCGAAGAGGCCGCGGTGGAGCTCACGAAGGGCGCCGCCGCCGCGCCGCAGGACGCCCCGGGCGGCGAGGACGCCCGCGCCGGGTCCGCCGACGAACCGCCCGCCGTCGCCTCCGCGGCGGCCCCCGGCGAGGGCGACGCCCACCGGGCCCCTGAACCCCCCGCCGGTGCGGGAAGCGTCCCGGTCGCCGCAGCCGGGCGCGCCGACGGGTCCTCCCACGAGTCGGCCGACGAGCCCGTCGTCGCTCACGCGGCCCACGGCGGGTCGTCCGGCGCGCCCCGGCGTCGCTCGCCGGTGCTCATCGCCTCCGTCGCCGCCGCCGTGCTGCTGGTGGGCGGCGGCGGGGCCTACCTCACCTCCTCCGGCGCCCTCGGCGGTTCCGGCGGCGGGTCCGAAGCCGGGTCCCCCTCCGGCGGCGGCACTCCCGCCGCCCTGACCCTGGACGACTACTCCCGGGGTACGGGTGCCTCCGGGAGCGGCGGCACGAGCGGCACCAGCGGCATCGCGCCCGGGGAGCCGAACCCCTACGGGGTGACGTACAAGGCCGCCGGCCCACTGCCCGCCGGCCCCGGCTCCGCGCCCGTGTACTGGGCGCGGGGCGAGGTCGCCGAGAAGGACGTCGCCGCACTGGCCGAGGCGCTGGGCGTCCAGGGGAAGCCGGTGGCCGACGGGGAGGCCTGGAAGGTCGGCGCCGGAAACGACGGCTCGGGCCCGGTGCTGCGGGTGAACCGGCAGGCCCCGGGCATGTGGACGTTCACCCGCTACGCGCCCGGCGCCGACGGCTGCACGGGCGGCGCGCCCACGTGCCCGTCGCAGTCCCCGACGCCGGGCGGCGCCGCCCCCGTGAGCGAGGCGGCGGCGAAGAAGGCCGCGGCTCCCGTCCTCGAGGCGCTGGGCCCAGAGAACGCCGAGGTCGACGCGAGCCAGGTCATGGGAGCCCGGCGGGTGGTGAACGCCGAGCCGGTGATCGGCGGTCTGCCCTCCTACGGCTGGTCGACCGGGATCGGCGTCAGCGCGCAGGGCGAGATCGTCGGCGGGAACGGGCAGCTGGAGGCGCCGGTCAAGGGCGCCGCCTACCCCCTGCTGAGCGCGCGGGAGGCGCTGGACGCGCTGAACGCGGCGCCCGGCGGCGGTCACCGGATGGGCATCGGCGGATGCGCGAGCCCGGTGCCGCTCAAGGACCGGCTGGAGAGCCCGTGCAAGGCGTCGACGAATCCGTCACGGCAGACGGCGACGGTCGAGCACGCGGCGCTCGGGCTGGCCCCGCACACCTCGGGCGGACGCCAGGTGCTCGTGCCGTCCTGGCTGTTCGAGGTGAAGGCGGCGGGCGCCGAGGCCGCCTACACGGTGGCCCAGCCGGCCGTGGAGCCCGCGTACCTGAAGCCCGCGGCCACGCCCGCGCCCACCCCGACCCCGGGCGGCACGTCGGGCACGTCCGGCAAGCGGACGGTGCGTGTGGACGGTTACACCGTCGAGGGCCGGGAGCTGACCGTCGCCTTCACCGGCGGGGTGTGCGCCGACTACAAGGCGACGGCGGTGGAGACGGCGGGTGAGGTGAAGGTCACCGTGACGCAGACGCCGTGGCCGGACAAGGTCTGCATCATGATCGCCAAGGAGTACCACCAGGTGGTGCAGCTGGACGAGGCGCCGGGCAGCCGCAAGGTGGTCGGTTCGGACGGCAGGGCCGTCCCGCTGGAGAAGGCGGGGGCCCGCCTGCCGCAGGCCCGGTAGCCGCGGCCGGCCCGCCGCGGCCCTGCCGCGCGGCGAACGCGAAGGCGGCGGCTCCCCTCGGAGGGGGGCCGCCGCCTTCGCGTCTTCGGCCGGTACGGCTGGTCGCCGTGCGGCGGACTAGCTGAAGGAGTCGCCGCAGGCGCAGGAGCCCGTCGCGTTCGGGTTGTCGATCGTGAAGCCCTGCTTCTCGATCGTGTCGACGAAGTCGATCGACGCGCCGCCCAGGTACGGGGCGCTCATGCGGTCGGTGACGACCTTGACGCCGTCGAAGTCCTTGACGACGTCACCGTCGAGGGAACGCTCGTCGAAGAAGAGCTGGTAGCGCAGGCCGGAGCAGCCGCCGGGCTGAACGGCGACACGCAGGGCCAGGTCGTCGCGGCCTTCCTGGTCGAGCAGGGCCTTGACCTTCGCCGCGGCGGCGTCGGACAGGATGATGCCGTCGGTGACGGTGCTGGTCTCGTCCGATACGGACATCTACATCTCTCCCGGGTTGTACGGAGACTGCTTGCCGACGGTTGCAACCGACGGGGCCGCGGATTCATTCCGGCCCGTGCCGATCGACTTCGCCGTCCTCGCCGTCTTCGGCGTCGTCGTCTTCGTTGTTCCCTTCTCATGCTCGCACACCCGGTTGCGGGCGGAAAACGCCTCACGGGGATTCACGTCACACCGACGCTATGACCATCGTCAAAGTGACGTGAAGCGGGTTATGATAGATAACGTCAATTCGACGAAAAGTAGAAAGGGTGCGTGTCGTGACCACCGCCCAGACCACGGAGCTCGACGTACAGCCGACTCCGCTCGCCCTGTTGCTGCTCGGCCGCGAGGCCGACCCGAAGAGCGAGCGGGGCGTCGAGTGCCCCGGCGACCTGCCCTCGCCCTCCGACCCGGACCTGGTCGAGCGCGCCCGCGCCGCCAAGGCGAAGCTCGGTGACAAGGTCTTCGTGCTCGGCCACCACTACCAGCGCGACGAGGTCATCCAGTTCGCCGACGTCACGGGCGACTCCTTCAAGCTGGCCCGGGACGCGGCCGCCCGCCCGGAGGCCGAGTACATCGTCTTCTGCGGCGTGCACTTCATGGCCGAGTCCGCCGACATCCTGACGTCGGCCGACCAGAAGGTGGTCCTGCCCGACCTCGCCGCCGGCTGCTCGATGGCCGACATGGCCACCGCCGAGCAGGTCGCCGAGTGCTGGGACGTGCTGACCGAGGCCGGCATAGCCGAGCAGGTCGTGCCCGTCTCGTACATGAACTCGTCCGCGGACATCAAGGCCTTCACCGGCAGGCACGGCGGCACGATCTGCACCTCCTCCAACGCCCAGCGGGCCCTGGAGTGGGCGTTCGAGCAGGGCGAGAAGGTCCTCTTCCTGCCCGACCAGCACCTCGGCCGCAACACCGCCGTGCGGGACATGGGCATGTCCCTGGAGGACTGCGTCCTGTACAACCCGCACAAGCCGAACGGCGGGCTGACCGCCGAGCAGCTGCGCGACGCGAAGATGATCCTGTGGCGCGGCCACTGCTCGGTGCACGGCCGCTTCAGCCTGGACTCGGTCGAGGACGTCCGCGCCCGGATCCCCGGCGTGAACGTGCTGGTGCACCCCGAGTGCCGGCACGAGGTCGTGGCGGCGGCGGACTACGTCGGTTCGACGGAGTACATCATCAAGGCGCTCGAGGCCGCCCCGGCCGGCTCCAAGTGGGCCATCGGCACCGAGCTGAACCTCGTGCGCCGACTGGCGAACCGCTTCGCGCCCGAGGGCAAGGAGATCGTCTTCCTGGACAGGACGGTCTGCTTCTGCTCGACGATGAACCGGATCGACCTCCCGCACCTGGTGTGGACCCTGGAGTCCCTCGCCGACGGCAAGCTGGTCAACCGCATCGAGGTCGACGAGGAGACCGAGAGGTTCGCCAAGCTGGCGCTGGAGCGCATGCTGGCCCTGCCGTAGCCGCACCCGCGCGGCCCCGGTTCACTCCCCCGGCGACAGCCGGTCGGGGTGGGCCGGGTTCACGGTGAACACCGTGCCGTCGGGGGTGAGCACGATCAGGGAGCCCTCGTCGAGGAACACCCGCGCCAGGGAGACGCCGAACGCCTCGACCCGCCCGGCCCTCGCCGAGGACTCCCACAGCAGCGCCCCCGTCCTGACGTCGACGGCGGCGACCCGCCCCGAGGCGCTGGCCGCGAACACCGCCCGGCCCCGCCCGTCGCCCACGGGCGTGCCGGGCTGCTGAAGGGTCGTGGAGGTCTCCCACAGCCGTGCGCCCGTGCGCGCCGAGTGGGCGACCATGCGCCCCCTCGAGTCGGCGACGCACAGCACCCCGCCCACCAGCGCGGCCCGGCCGCGGGGTCCGCCCGGCAGCGTCTTCCTGCGCACGGCTCCGGTGTCGGGGTCGATCAGCAGCACCGCGCCGTAGGGCCTCTCCCCGGAGCCCTCACGATCGCTCGGGGAGATCACGCCGAACACCAGTTCTCCGCCGACGGCTCCCAGCGGGTCGACGTATCCGTCCGGCACCGCCAGCTTGCGCGTGCTCCCGTCGGCCGGGTCCACGGCGTAGAACACGTTGCGGGTGCCCGCTCGCCCGTAGGAGCAGCCCACGTAGGGCGGGAGGCCCTCGAAGGCGTGGAAGCGGCAGCTGTACCCGTCTGCGACGGGCAGCGTCGCCGTCCACCGGACCGCGCCGCCGACGAGGTCGCGCGCCGTCACGCGGTTGCCGTCCGGAGCCAGCAGCAGATCGCCGACGACGGCGCTCTCGATGCCGCCCGGGTGCATGCCGTGCGACCAGAGCCGCTTGCCGGTGACGGCGTCCAGGGCCACGGCCGTGACGATCGTGTCGTCGCGCGTGCTGTTCAGCACCCCCTCGCTGACGAGCACGACGCCCTTGTCCACGCCCAGGACGAGGCTGTCGTAGCCCGCCGGCACCGGACGCGACGGGCCGCCGGCGCGCCAGGCGAGACGGCCCGTCGCCCCGTCGATCCGGACCGGCAGGGTGCCGTTGCCGCCGCAGTACAGGGCGCCCCCGGCCCCCACGCAGGAGACGGAGACCGTGCCGGTCCCCGCGCTGGAGGCCAAGGGCCTCGCGACCCCGCTCGCGGCCGTCCCGAACAGCGAGGTCCGCCAGGGCCGCCAGCCCTTCGGCAGCGGGTCCCAGCGCGCGGACTCGTCGTCGGCGCTGTTCGACGCCTGCGACCTCCCGCCCCCCGGGAACGGGTCGAACACGACGTAGCCGGTGAGCGCCAGAGCCAGGACGCCCGCCGCCGCGGCCGCCGCCGGCCACCGGCGCAGACGGGAGCGGCGGCCGGGGCGGCGCGCGGCGACGGCCGGGCCGGGTTCCTCGGCCGTGGGCGCGGGCGGCAGCCGCAGGGTCATCGTCTGCGCGTCGCCGTCCGCGGGCTCGGGCAGCACCCGGGCGAACTGCTGCGCCAGCGCGTCCAGTTCGGGCCGGCCGAGCGGGTCCTTGGTCAGACAGCCGGTGAGCACCGCGCGCAGCGGCTCGGCCACCGCCTCCACCTTGGGTTCCTCCTGGAGCACCCGCCACGCCGTCAGGTACGGGCTGTCCGCGTCGAACGGGCCGCGTCCGGTGGCGGCGAACACCAGCAGCGCGCCGAGCGAGAACACGTCGGAGGCGGGACCGACCGAGCGGGCGTCGGCGAGCTGCTCCGGGGACATGAACGGCGGGGTGCCGATGACCTTGCCGGTCTCGGTGAGCGTCTGGTTCTCCGCCGCCCGGGAGATCCCGAAGTCGATGACACGGGGCCCGTCCGGCGCCATCAGGACGTTGCCGGGCTTGAGGTCGCGATGGACCACCCCGGCCCGGTGGATCTCCCGCAGCGCCTCCACCAGGCCGAGGGCGAGCCGGCGCAGGTGCGCGCCGCGCAGCGGCCCGTGCGCGCGGATGTGGGCGGCGAGCGTGGGGCCGGGCACGTACTGGGTGGCCATCCAGGGCCGGTCGGCCTCCGGGTCGGCGTCGACGACGGGGGCCGTGAAGGCGCCGCTGACCTTGCGGACCGCCTCGATCTCCTGGCGGAAACGGGTACGGAAGACCGCGTCCTCGGCGTACTGGGCGTGCACGACCTTGACCGCGACCTCCCGTCCCGAGCGCGACCGGCCCCGGTAGACGACACCCATGCCACCGGCTCCCAGCCGGTCGACGATCCGGTACCCGCCGAGCGTCCTCGGGTCGTCCTTGTGCAGCGCCACCGCTCCGATCCTCTCCCCCGCAGAGCAGTTCAGACGCCCAGCATAGGTAAACCGGGCGCCGCCGGGCGAGGCGCCGCCCGCACCGCGCTCACTCCGTCCTCGGGCGCACCAGTCCCGACTCGTAGGCGATCACCACGAGTTGGGCCCGGTCGCGGGCGCCCAGCTTGGCCATGGCCCGGTTGACGTGCGTCTTCACGGTGAGGGGGCTGACCTCCAGACGTTCGGCGATCTCGTCGTTGGAGTGGCCCCCGGCGACCTGCACCAGGACCTCGCGCTCGCGCACGGTCAGCGCGTCCAGCCGGGCGGAGCGGACGGGGTCGTGCTCGTCCCCCGCGCCGCCCTGGGCGAGGAAGCGGGCGATGAGGCCCTTGGTGGCGGCGGGCGAGAGCAGCGCCTCGCCGCCCGCGGCGATCCTGATCGCGCTGAGCAGTTCCTCCGGCTCGCTGCCCTTGCCGAGGAAGCCCGAGGCGCCGGCCCGCAGCGACTGCACCACGTAGTCGTCGACCTCGAAGGTCGTCAGGATGACCACCCGCACCTGGGCCAGGGAGGGGTCGGCGCTGATCAGCCGGGTGGCGGCGAGCCCGTCCGTGCCGGGCATGCGGATGTCCATCAGGACGACGTCGGCGCGCTCGCGCCTCGCCAGCTCGACCGCCTCGGCGCCGTCGGACGCCTCCCCGACCACCCGCATGTCGGGCTCGGAGTCGACGAGGACGCGGAACGCGCTGCGCAGCAGCGCCTGGTCGTCGGCGAGCAGGACGCGGATGGTCATGCGGGATCCTCTGCGGTGCCGGGCGCCGCGGTGCGGGCGCGGGTCTTGACCGGCAGGATCGCGTGGACGCGGAAGCCGCCTCCGTAGCGCGGGCCGGTGGTGAGGGTGCCGCGCAGGGCGGTGACGCGCTCGCGCATGCCGAGCAGGCCGTGGCCGCCGCCGGCCGGCGCCGCCTCCTCGTCGGCGGGCCGTCCGTCGTCCAGGACCGTGACCTCGATGTTCGGACCCACGCGCACGACGCTGACCTCGGCCTTCGCGTCGGGCCCCGCGTGCTTTTGGACGTTGGTGAGGGCTTCCTGGACGACCCGGTAGGCGGCCAGTCCCACGGCGGCGGGGAGTTCGGTGCCCTGATCGGTGCGGGCGACCTCGACCTGGAGGCCGGCGCTGCGGAAGGTGCCGACGAGCTCGTCGAGGCGGTCCAGACCCGGGGCGGGCTCGGTGGGGGCCTCGGGGTCGCCGGACTGGCGCAGCAGACCGACGGTGGCGCGCAGTTCGTTGAGCGCGGAGCGGCTGGCCTCGCGGACGTGCGCGAGGGCCTCCTTGGCCTGGTCGGGCCGCTTGTCCATGACGTGCGCGGCGACTCCGGCCTGGACGTTGACCAGGGCGATGTGGTGGGCGACGACGTCGTGCAGGTCGCGGGCGATGCGCAGGCGCTCCTCGGCGACCCGCCGGCGGGCCTCCTCCTCGCGGGTGCGTTCCGCGCGCTCGGCGCGGTCCCGGATGGCCTGCACGGCCGCGCGGCGGCTGCGCACGGCGTCGCCGGCGGTGGCGCCGATGCCGGTCCAGGCGAGGATGCCGAGGTTGTCCTGGGCGTACCAGGGCAGCGGTCCGGCGAGCATGGCGGCGCCGGTGAGCACCGTCATGGTGAGCAGGCCGGCGCGCACGGTGGTGGGGCGGTCGGTGGCCGCCGCGACGGTGAACAGGGCGACGACGGCGGACATGGCGACCGGCGCGCGGGGGTCGCCGGTGACGGACTCGGTCACGGAAGCGGCGCCGGTGAGCGCGAGGACCGCCATGGAGGCGCTGCGGCGGAAGACGAGGGCGACGGCGCTGAAGGTGATCAGCAGCAGGCTGAGCGGGTCGGGGCTGCGCACGCTCCAGCTGACCCCCTGCTCTCCGCGCGGGTCGACGAAGGAGCCCGCCAGCATGCAGAGCAGCACGCCTGCCGCGAGGGCGGCGTCGAGCGCCAGCGGGTGGGCCTTCAGCTGACGCTGGGCCCGGGCGAGGGGGGTCACGCAGGAGTCACTGTTCAGTTGCCGTCGCTTTCCTTGCCGTGGCCGGGGGCGATGGGCCCCGAGATCCCCGCTCCGCCTCAGGGGGAGGCCCCGGGCCGCCTGTTCACCCGGGGATCAGACCGTCGTCGCTCAGCATCTCGCGGACCTCCTCCAGGCTCGCGTCCGGGGACGGGAGGATGAGTTCGGAGGGTTCCAGGGCGTCGTCCGCCAGGGGCTCGCCGAGACGGCGGACGGCGTCGAGCAGGGCCGCGAGGGTGCGGTGGAAGCCGTCCTCGTCGCCGTTCTCCATCTCCGCGAGCAGTTCGTCGTCCAGCTTGTTCAGTTCGGCGAAGTGGGAGTCGGCCAGCTCCCACTGGCCCTCTCCCATGATCCGTACGATCACGTCGCCCTCCTCGGCTCCGGGGCCCCGGCTCCGGACTACTGCTTGTCGAAGCGCGGGGTGTCCTGTGGCTGCTGCCGGGACTGCGACGGGCTCGTGCCGCCCTCGATGGCCTGCTGTCCGGAGGACGATCCCCCGGCGAGCTCCGCCTTCATGCGCTGCAGTTCCAGCTCCACATCCGTACCACCCGACAGCCGGTCCAGCTCGGCCTGGAGGTCGTCCTTGGCGATGCCGGTCGGGTCGTCGAGGGCGCCGGAGGCCATGAGCTCGTCGAGCGCGCCGGCCCGGGCCTGGAGCTGGGCGGTCTTGTCCTCGGCGCGCTGGATGGCCAGGCCGACGTCGCCCATCTCCTCGGAGATGCCGGAGAAGGCCTCGCCGATGCGGGTCTGGGCCTGGGCGGCGGTGTACGTGGCCTTGATGGTCTCCTTCTTCGTGCGGAAGGCGTCCACCTTGGCCTGCAAGCGCTGCGCCGCGAGGGTGAGCTTCTCCTCCTCGCCCTGGAGCGTGGAGTGCTGCGTCTCCAGGTCGGTGACCTGCTGCTGGAGGGCGGCCCGGCGGGAGAGCGCCTCGCGGGCGAGGTCCTCACGACCGAGGGCGAGCGCCTTGCGGCCCTGGTCCTCCAGCTTGGTGGACTGCGACTGCAACTGGTTGAGCTGTAGTTCCAGGCGCTTGCGCGAGGTGGCGACGTCGGCGACGCCGCGACGGACCTTCTGGAGGAGCTCGAGCTGCTTCTGGTACGAGTAGTCGAGGGTTTCGCGCGGGTCCTCGGCCCGGTCAAGGGCCTTGTTCGCCTTCGCGCGGAAGATCATCCCCATACGCTTCATGACACCGCTCATGGGCTTCGCGCGCCCCCTTCTGACGGACTCCGGCTCTCAGGTCTGCGACAGAACCCACAGTACGGGCCCTGCATCCATTGACGCACTGTTCGGGGACGGATGCGCTCCTCCCCAAGGACGACTGGCCGGGCCCCTGATCCGGCGTGAGGAGTAGGTGACTCTCAGGGTGAGCGACACGTCACCCTGTGCCCCCTCTTCCTCCTCGGCGCCCGGTCTGTCCCTTCTACAGACGACTGGTGTTGCCGGATCGTTCCCCCGCGGGCTGGGGTCCATGCCCCGGAGCGCTTACCCTTGGGTTTTGTGTTCCGTAGCCGTGCCAAGGAAGAGAAGGCCCCCGCCGACGCGGTGGTGACCGACTCCAAGCAGCCCCGCGACCCCCAGGCGAAGAAGGGTCGGCCCACGCCCAAGCGCAGTGAGGCCCAGTCCCAGCGCCGCAGCGTCGCCAACACGTCGACGTCGCGCAAGGACGCGGCCAAGCGCCAGCGCGACGAGCGCCGCGCCCAGATGGACCGGCAGCGCCAGGCGCTGGCCGGCGGTGACGAGCGTTACCTGCCGGCCCGCGACAAGGGGCCGGTCCGCAAGTTCGCGCGCGACTTCATCGACTCGCGGTTCAACGTGGCGGAGTTCTTCCTGCCCATGGCCGTGGTCATCCTCGTGCTGAGCGTGGTGCGGGTGGGCTCGTTGCAGACCGTCGCGCTGCTGCTGTGGCTGGTCGTGATCGTGCTGATCGTGCTGGACTCGCTCGTCACCGGTTTCCGGCTGCGCAAGCGGCTGGCCGAGCGCTTCGAGGGGCAGAACCGCCGCGGCGCGGTGGCGTACGCGCTCATGCGCTCGTTGCAGATGCGCCGGCTGCGACTGCCGAAGCCGCAGGTCAAGCGTGGAGCGCGGCTCTGAGCACTGCGGCTTTCTCCGGGGGGGCGGCCAAGGCCTGGCTCAACAGGCTGGGCGGGCTGCGTGACGTCGTGCGTCAGGAGCTGGTGGCCCGGCAGCTCGACGAGCAGATAGTGGGGCGGTACCCGGTCGGCCGGCGGCTGCGGGTGCTCGACGTGGGCATGGGCCAGGGCACGCAGGCGCTGCGGCTGGCCCGGCTCGGGCACCAGGTGACCGGCCTCGAACAGGACGCGACGATGATCGCCGCGGCCCGGGAGGCGCTGTCCGGGGAGCCCGAGGGCATCCGGGAGCGGATGCGGATCATCGAGGGCGACGGCCGGGACACGGGGGTGCACTTCCTGCCCGGCAGCTTCGACGTGGTGCTGTGCCACGGCGTGCTGATGTACGTCGAGGAGCCGGACGCCCTGCTCGCGGGGCTCGCCCGGATGCTGGCGCCCGGCGGACTGCTGTCGCTGCTGGTGCGCAACGCGGACGCGCTGGCGATGCGGCCGGGCATATCGGGGAACTGGGCGGGCGCGCTGGGCGCGTTCGACACCGTCTCGTACCGCAACCGGCTCGGGCTGGACGTGCGGGCGGACCGGCTGGCGGCGCTGACCGGCACGCTCGCCGGGATCGGGGCGCCGTTGCAGACCTGGTACGGGGTCCGGGTCTTCACGGACACGGCCGCGGACGCGGCGGAGATCCCCGAGGACGTCGAGGCCCTGCTGGCCGCAGAGGAGCGGGCCGGACGGACGGACCCCTACCGGCAGGTGGCGGCGCTGCTGCATCTGTGCGGCGTGCGCGGCTGAGCCCACGCCCCGACGCAGGGCCTTCACCCGACGCACCGCCGGGCGCCCGGCGCGTCGCCGGTTTCATGACGCACCGCCGGGCTGTCGGCGCGTCGCCCACTCGTGTCGCGCCGCCCGTCCGGGTGCGCGGCGCTCGTTCGGGTGAACGGCGTCCGGGGTGACCGGTGTCGGGCCACCCCGGACGTGACGCCCTACGCCTCGTTGGCCTACAGGCTCATCGGACCGTAGATCTCGGTGGCGTCCTCGAAGAGCCGGACCTGGTCGGCGCCGCCTTCGAGGAGGTCCTTCCAGACCTCCCCGATCCAGGACTCGGCGTCCCCCTGCGTGGTGAACTCCTCGGGTTGCACCGCGGGTTGGACCTCCGTCCCGTCGGACTTCTCGAACCGCCACGTCCATGCCGCCATGTACGCCTCCCAGCTGTGACCACGTGCAGAGCAGAAGCCGGATCAAGGTCCGGCTTCCGCTCCGCAGCCTAGTCGGATGCGCAAGACCGGGTCGGACGCGCGAAAATCGGCTCCGTGGAAGTCACTTTGCTCGGTACCGGCGCCCCGGCGGGCCTGCCCCGCCCCGACTGCTCCTGCGCGGTGTGCGCGACCTCGCTCGGCGCGCACGCGCGGGCGGCGACCGCGTTGCTCGTCGACGGGGCCCTGCTGCTCGACCTGACGCCGGGCGCGGCGTTCGCGGCCGCGCGGGCGGGGCGTTCGCTGGGCGCGGTGGGCCAGGTCCTGCTGACGCACCCGCACGACGGTCCGCCGGTGGAGGTGCCGGCCGGGCTGCCGCAGCCGGCGCGGGCGTCGGACGGACGGGACGTGACGCTGTTGACGGGGCATCGGGTGCGGGCGGTGGCGATGGACGCGCCGGGCACCGGGTACGCGGTGACGGGCCCGGACGGGCAACGGCTGCTGTATCTGCCGCCCGGCGGCGCGCCGGCCGGTCTGGAGGAGGGCTCGGAGCCGGCCGAGCGCTACGACATGGTGCTCACGGACGTGGTGGGGCGGCCCGACGGCCTGGCGAAGCTGCGGGCGGTCGGCGCGGTGGGCCCGACCACGGACGTGGTCGCCGTCCACCTGGACCACGACGTGGCGCCGGGCGCGGAGCTGGGGCGGCGACTTGCGGCGGCGGGCGCGCGGGCGGTGCCGGACGGCTCGACGCTGACGGTGGGGGTGTACGAGGACGTGCCGGACGTGCCCCGGCGGACGATGGTGCTGGGCGGCGCCCGGTCGGGGAAGTCGGTGGAGGCCGAACGGCGGCTGGAGTCCTTCCCGGACGTGCTGTACGTGGCCACCGGGGGCTCCCGGGGCGGCGACTCCGAGTGGGCCTCACGGGTGGCCGTGCACCGGGAGCGGCGTCCGGGGTCGTGGCGGACGAAGGAGACCTGCGACCTGGCGCCGCTGCTGGCCGAGGAGGGCGCGCCGCTGCTGATCGACTGTCTGTCGCTGTGGCTGACGGATGTCATGGACGCCGTCGGGGCGTGGGACGACGCGATGTGGGCCGACGGCGGCGAGCGGGCGCTGCGTGCCCGCGTGGCGGAGTTGGCCCGGGCGGTGCGCTCGACGCGGCGCACGGTGGTGCTGGTGTCCAACGAGGTGGGTTCGGGGATCGTGCCGGCGACGGCGTCGGGGCGTCGGTACCGCGACGAGCTGGGGCGGCTGAACGCGGCGGTCGCGGGCGAGTGCGAGCAGGTCGTGCTGGTGGTCGCGGGGCAGGCGGTGGTGCTGCGCGGGTGAGCCGGGGGCGACCGGTTCAGCCGCGCCGCGCGACGATCCGGTAGGCGTTGGAGAAGCGGGTGCGGCGCAGGGCGGGGGCCAGGAGGCGGTCGAGGGCCGCGGCCGGGACGGTCAGGGTCGCGGCCGCCCGGGGCAGGCGGGTGCGCCGGGCGTAGAGCGCCGTGGCGGCCGCCAGGTCGCCCGGGGTGTGGGCGGCGCCGCGGTCGGCGACGACGATCTCGCAGCCCCGCGTCTCCAGTTCGGCCCGGAGGTTGGCCAGGGGGATCAGGTGGAGGTGGCGGGGCTGGTCGTGGGAGTGCCACCACTTGCCCAGGAGGCGGGCGAACGCGCTGGCGGGGTCCGGCAGTTCGAGGAGCAGGTGGCCTCCCGGGCGCAGCGCCGCCAGCGCCGCGGACAGCTCCGCCCGGGGGTCCCGGGTGTGCTCCAGGTGGTGGAGCATGCTGACGACGTCGTAGCGGCCCCGCACCCGGGCCAGGATCCGGGGCGCCGTCAACTGGCCCACGTGGGCCTCGTCGAGCAGGCCCGCCGCCCTGGCCCGCTCGGCCCTCGGGGTCGGGTCGGTGCCGTCGAACGCCGTGTAGGCGAACAGTTCCCGGGCCGCCGCGGGGAAGGGCGCGTCGCCCGTCCCGACGTCCAGCCAGCTCTCGGGCTCGCCGAAGCGCAGCATCGTGCGGGCCGTGGCCTTCAGACGCCCGCGGTCGACGGGCCGGTTCTCCTCGGCGGCGTAGAGCTCCAGCCCCTCGGGGGTCAGACGCGGGTTCTGGAAGGCGTGGGCGCAGTCCCGGCACTCGTCGACGACGAACGTGCCGGGCCTGCGCAGCCGCAGGTCCGGGGCGCGCAGCCGGGTGCGCAGGCGGGTGGAGCCGCACCAGGGGCAGTCGTCGCGGCGCGGCTCGTGGACGGGCCTGTAGGGCATGAGCGGCTCCGGAGCGAGGGGGAGACGGGGCGAGAGGGGAGGCGGGGAG
>NZ_JAHHIT010000119.1 GCF_024539675.1 Streptomyces hilarionis
AGGACCCAGGGCAAGCCGACCGATCCGGCGTTGAGGTCGATCACGAAGGTGAGCAGGTCATCGGCACGGGCATTGCCCGCGAGGATGCTGTGCAGCATGTTCGTCTTGCCTGACCCAGTCGGCCCCACGACCAGCGCGCACTGTTCGCGCAAGTAGGCGGAGACGGTCTCGCCGTTGGTGCGCACCCCCCACGGCAGACCGGTCAGAACGGACAGGGGCCCGTAGTCGTCGGGGTAGGGGCAGTCCTCCCTGAGGACGTTGACGGTGGTCACGTCCAGGATGGTGCGGCCCTGATGGATGCCGGGCGAGGCTGCGGCGGTGCACCCATGGGGGAGCTTGGCATCCGCGGACAGGGCCACGGCGTGCTGCGCGATGCGGTCGTAGGTGATCCCGCCCTGCGGCTCCAGATCGAGGGAGTAGCCGGTCGCGGTGGGCCACATCTCGACCGCGAGGACTCGCACGGAGATCGAGCAGATCCGCTGGATCCGCTCCACCCACTGCTCGGCGATCGCCCGCCGCTCCGCCGACAACTCCAGCGCCACCGCCCGCTGCTCGGCCGCGATCGCCTCCTCCTCGCGCGCCTCCTCGTACAGGGCGACGGAGCGGGCGGCCGCGCCGATGCCGACGCCGATGGTGGCCAGCGAACCGAGGGCGGCCCAGGTGAGGGGGCCGTCGGCCATGGCCCAGGTGGTCCACCCGGCTCCGATGAGCCAGCTGGCGGCGCGGGTGGCGAGAGTGCGGCCGGCGTTGCGCACCCGCAGGCCGGCGACGGTGTGACCGAGCGCGCCGGCCACACCGACAGCCAAAGCCCAGCCGGGCGGCATGCCGGTGGCGGCACCGGTCGTGGCGACGGCGAAGGCTCCGGTGGTGGCGGACAGGGCACCGGTCACGGGTCCGTGACCGGCCGCCCAGTCCAGCACCGGACCGCTGCCCGCGTCCTGTTTGGCGGTGCTCTTCTTCTTGGCGGTGACGGTGCTGCCCATCTCAGACGTTCCAGCCCTTCTCGGCTTCGGGGCCGTTGCGGGGGTCCTCATGGCGGGCGATGTCCTGCTCGTGCGCGAAGCGGAACAGCGGGCCCAGGTCTTCGGCGACCGCGACGGCGCTCATCAGGGCTCCGAAGATGTCGTTGAAGCCGTCCGCGACCTCCTTCTCCAGCGGGAACTCGGAGTCGGAGCGCTCGGCGAGGATCTTCATCACGTTCGCCACCGACGTCAGGGCAGCGGGGAGGCCTTCGACCATGGCGAGGATCTCCATGGCGTTCTCGGGGTCGTACTGGTTGGCGGCCTGCTCCATCTCGGAGGCCACTTCTTCGAACCGGAAACCAGACACGTTCTCTCCTTGACCTACGGTGTTGGGGTTGGGGATGTCTGCGGCCGGGCGTTCCACCTGCTCGCCGGGGCCGTCGGTGCCGTCCTGCGCGGCCTCCGCGTCGGCAGCGGCCTCCCGCTCCCGCAGCGTCTGACGTGCCGTCTCGTCCCGGGCCGCGCGCTCCTCAGCGGCGGTGCGGACCATGCGCCGGTACAGGCGGCGACCGGGATGTATCAGGGCGGGAATGCCGAACTTGCGGCCCAGCCATGTGGAGACGCAGCCCACCAGGCCGACCGGCAGTGCGAGCAGCGCGGCGAGCAGGCGGCGGCCGTGGAAACGGGCCGCGGACCGCAGCAACGCCTTGCGCGCCGCCCGGCGGGCCGGGGCCTTACGCACCTGCGCGCGCTGGGCTGCGACCTTGTCGCCGGTCGCTGCGTCGCGCCGGGCCCGATGCTTGGCGATCGCCGCATCGCGCACGGCCCGCGCCTTACCGGCCGCACCGCCCAACAGGCGACCGGCACCGGTCCCGCGCTTGCCCGGGCGGGTGGCGCTTGCCGCGGCTTTGGCGTTGCGGCGGGCGTCGGCGACCGCGCGCCTGGTGTTGGTCGTCTGCGCCCGCCGCCCGGCCCGCGAGCCTGCCGCAGCCTGCTGCGCCGCCCGTAACGCCTTCACCTGCCCGACCCGGGCCGCGGCCTTCCCCGCGGCCGCCGTGTGCTGGGACGCGCGTCGCGTGGCCTTGCCGGCCGTTCCGCCGCTTGCGCTGCTGCGGCCGGCCGTCGCGGCGGTGCTGCGGCGGTGCTGGCCGGGCACCTTGCTCAACCGGCGACCGGATCCACCGGCGCGCGAGCCGGCCGAACCGCGGCCCGCACCGGGCCGGCCCGATCCTGCGCGGCCTGTTCCGGTGCTGCGCAGGCCTGCGGAGCGGGCCGCCGCACGACCAGCCGTGCGGGCGGCGGATCGGCGAGCCTCGCGGCGCGGGCTCGGCTGCCGGGAGCGGGTGGCGGCGACGGTGCCGAGGACGACCATGCCGGTGGCGGCGACGGCCGCGGCGATCGGGCCGCCGGTCAAGAAGGCTGCGGCGAGTGCGCCGACGGTGCTGTTGGCGCCGGACAGGGCGAGCGGGACGATGGGCCACCCGCCGGGCGTGTGGTCCACCTCATCCACATCCTTGCCCTTGACGGTGACGGGCGCGGTGTCGGGGGGCGGGGGCGGTGCGGCCGGAACTACTACCGGCTCGGTACTGAGTTCCGTCATGCTGTGAGCACTCCTTAAGGGGAGTAGGGCCCGACCGGGATCCGTGGAAAGTTGCCGGTCGGGCCTGCTGACGTATGGGGGGTCAGGCGGCGCGCTGTTCCTCGGCGGCCAGGCACATCCCGCACATGTCGTGCGAAGTGGGGATGCAGTAGCCGACGTCCAGCCGGCAGCGCGGGCAGGTGCGGCGGGCGAGCATCGCCAGCGCCAGCGCTCCCCACTTGCGGGAGGTCATCGGGCGAACGGGTTGGGCCAGGTCGATCCGGTACAGGTAGGCGACCAGTGGCGGGCGGCCCCGGCGCCGGGGGCGTTCAAGCTGAGCGGCGACGTCCTGACCGCCGGGCCGCAGGCCGCGGGCGCGGAGTTGGCGGCGGGTGGCGTAGCCGTCCGGGGCCAGGTGCCAGCGGAAGACGGGAAGCGTGCTCATGCCGCACCACGCCGTCCGTGCCGGCGTCCTGCGACCGATCCGAGCAGCCGTCCCAGCCGGGCCCGGCGCGGCCCGGAACGGCCGGACCGCTTGGCCGTGTACATGGCCTCATCTGCGCGTCGCAGCAGCGCGGACAGGTCCTCGCCCGGGTGGTCGGCGGCCCGCACCCAACCCAGAGACACCGTGGTGTGCACCTCGGGGGCGGTGTCGGCCGGCCGGGCGAGGACGCGGGCGAGGACCTGAAGGCGGTCAGGGGCCGAGCCGTCGCGGTCGATGATGACGGCGGCGAACTCGTCCCCTCCGAGCCTCCCGGCCACACCGCCGGGCGCGGTGCCGTGGGCCAGGCGGGCGGCGACCGTGGCGAGCAGGACGTCACCGGCGGCGTGGCCGAAGCGGTCGTTGATCTGCTTGAAGTGGTCGACGTCGGCCAGCACGACGACCGCGCGCGGGTCGCGCAGCAGGCGGCGGGCCTGCCGGGTGAAGGCCTCGCGCGTCCACAGTCCGGTGAGCGGGTCACGCCGCGCTGTGGTCAGCCGGGCGTGCAGCCACCGGGCATGTGCAGCCCACCCGATGACGGGCCCCACAGCCGGTAAGAGGGCGGCGAGGGCGCTCACGATGCCACCGCCCCACCGGCGCGCTCGGCGAGCAGAGCGTCACGCAGCATGCGGGCGTTGGCCGGGGACGTGCGCAGGGCGCGGCGCAGACCCTCACCCGTGATCTGCTTCTCCGGCCATTCGGCCGTCAGCTTCCGCGCCTCACTCAGAAGCTGCTCAGGCGTGCGGCGCACGCGCGGTGACTTCGCAGCGTCCGGCACCCGACCCGTCGCCCGCACCGGCCGGGCCGACTCAGCCGCTACCGGCCGCACAACCGGCAGAATCGGGGCCGCCTCGATCAGCTCCGGAGCGGGGGCCATCGAGGGGAGCGGCTTGAGTAAAGGAGTCGACTTGCCCAGGTCGACCGCGACCGGATCGGGCAGAGTCAACCGGGTCAGCGTCACCACCGGATCCGACGTCGATTCCATCAGCTCAGCCCTAGACCGTTCCGTCACGGTATCGGATGATTCCTCCGCATTCAGAGTCGGTGCGGAATCGAGTGCGGAAGTGAGGGTGACGCCGCCGAACATCGAGGCAAGGGCGGCGTCCGCGCGGTCGGTGATCCGATCGCGCTGGACGTCCAGCAGCCTGGATCCGAGCGCCACGTCGCCGATCCCGATCTTGCGGGCCAGCCTCCACGACTTTCGCTCGGACCACTTCTTGACCCACTCGCTCGGGTGGGCGGTGGCGCGGGCGCGGTGGTAGGCGAGCGCCTGCACCAGATCAGCGGTGCGACGCTCGTTCTCCGCGTCGCGGCCATCGGTGTGCACCACGATCCGGCGGGCCAGGAACGCCATGCCCTCGGCCGAGACGGACATGCCCATCGGGGTCAGGGCGTAGACGACGGTGCGGCCCGGATCCGGCGCGGCCATGGCGCCCATGACGGCGGCGGCCGCCGGCAACACCCACAGCCCCGCCCGCACGACGCGCGGCGAGGACTGGCCCAACATGGTCAGGCCCAGCAGGACCAGGGCGAGCACGGCCGTCGCGCCCTCACCGGCACCCAGCGCACCGAGCGCAGTGCCCTTGCCGTAGGCGTGACCGATGTTGCTGTAGGTGCCGATACCGCCGACCACGCCCGTGGCCAGCATCGGCACGAACGCGGCTGCCAACACCCCGATCTGAATGCCGGTCAGAGGCTTGTGGGTCCCGCTCATGCCGCACCCGCCAGGGTGAGCAGGAGGGCCGCGACGAGCAGGGCGCCGCCCGCGCAGGTCAGGTCGACCGCGCGGCGCAGGCTGGTGAACTTGGCGACCGCCAGGCGGGACAGCCCGGCGACATCGGCGGCGAGGTCGCCGCCGTCGACCGTGGCGGTGATCTCCTCGGCGGTGAGCGTGGCCCACAGCGGGAAGCCGTGCCGGCCGCGCAGGTTCGGACGCACCGACCGCAACAGCAGGCCGGCCGCGCCGACCAGCAGCGCCATCCCCACACCGCCCGCCACGGCGGCGGGGACGTTCAGGGGGAGGTCGCGGGCGATCGTCCACGCGCCGGCCAGGACCGCGCCGACGAACGCGAGCAGCAGGGCCGTCTTGGCGTCGGTCCGGGCGATCTCCGCCTTCACTTCAGCGTGCGCGGCCGTCAGCTTCGGCGAGGTGCTCATGCCGCGCCGCCCGGCAGCAGCGCGCCGGCCGGACCGTTGGCCAGGTCCCGACGAGCCGCGAGGACCCGGTTGCGGGCCCGGCGGATCCGGCGGGCGTCCACCTCGTTCACGGGGCGGTCAAGGGTCGTGATCTGCGCGTCGAGCAGGTCGATCTCCGCCGCGATGACGGGGGACTCCAGCTCGATCGCGTCCAGCTCAGCGCTGGTCGGTTCCATGAAGTCGGCGAACGCCGTAACAACGTCCTCAACAGTGACGATGTGGTTCATGGGTCGTGGTCTCCCTAGCAGGTGAAACGGCCCGAACAGCACCCACCGGAGTTGCCGCTCCGGTGGGTGCGCGCCGTTGAAGTCGGATATCCGGCTCCCCTCAGCGCTGCTCGTACGAGACGAGCAGCGGAGGCAACCGGCCGCAGCGAAGCGCTGCGGAGGCTGGTCGTGCAGTCGCGTACGGAGTGGTTCGTACGCATCCGTCCTCTTGTTGGCAGGGGAGGGACGGCCTCCCAGGCACGCTGTTGAGTTCTCAAGGAACGAACGCTGCCCTCGTACTCACCCCCTCGGGCTTTCCTCCGGACGTCGTTGCAGTACCTGTTTTACAGGTACTGCATGGGGTCTCGTCAAGTACAGCTGCGGAACCTCTTGGCTTTGCGCCTGGACTTCTTGGCGCGGCATCAGAATCGCCCCACGTCAGGGGACTTGGTCACCCCGTGCGTGGACACCTCAAGGGCGTCTGAGTACCTTCAAGAAGTCCCTAGACGTCCCACCGGGGGTACAGATGTCCAACGAACGCTTACGTTCTGCTTTGTTGGCCAGCGGCATGACGGTTCAGGCACTGGCCGAAGAGATCGATGTCAACCCGAAGACCGTCGAACGCTGGATCACGAAGGGGAAGGTTCCGTATCGGCGACACCAGTACGCGACGGCCGCAGCACTCAAGGTCGACGTCACAACGTTGTGGGACGACGGCCGGGCCGTTGAGAGTGCGGCAGACCTGACGAAAGCTGAGATCGTCACGGTTTACCCGCATCGGCACACGGTGCCGCCCGGCCTCTGGCGAGAGATCTATGGGCGGGCCCAACGGAACGTAGACGTGCTCGTGTACTCCGGGCTCTTCCTGTCTGAGGACCCCGTCTTTCACGACCTCGCCAAGGCGAAGGTTGAGGCAGGCGCCCAGGTGCGCATCCTGCTCGGGGACCCTGCCTGTGCGGCAGTCGAGCAGCGCGGCATAGACGAGGGACATCGGATCATGGGCGGCAAGATTCGGAATGCCCTACTGCACTACCGCCCACTCATGAGGAGTCATCCCGACATCGGGGTCCGGCTGCACGATTCCACGCTCTACAACTCCATCTACCGGTCCGATGACGAGATGCTCGTGAACCCTCACGTGTACGGCATCGGCGCGTACATGGCCCCGGTCCTGCATCTGCGCCGTCTGCCCGGCGGCGGGCTGTTCGACACGTACGCGAATAGCATCCAACACACCTGGGACAACGCCCGGCCGATCACAGATCAAGACATCGCAAGCATCACAGGAGCCTGACCATGGGACGCATTGACTACCTGCACGACCCCGATGCCCCGCCGGCCAACTCGGTGGTGCCGTCCGTCGTTGCGTTCGTGCAGAACGACGCGGGATCGGTGCTGATGATCCAACGGTCCGACAACGGCCGGTGGGCACTGCCCGGCGGTGGCCACGACGTGGGCGAGTCCATCAGTGACACCGTGGTCCGCGAGGTCTGGGAAGAGACCGGAATCAAAGCGGAAGTCGTCGACATGTCCGGGATCTACACCGACCCCGGCCACGTGATGCAGTACGACGACGGCGAGGTCCGGCAGCAGTTCAGCATCTGTTTCCGCGCGCGCCCGGTCGGGGGCGATATACGCACGAGCGATGAGACGACGCAGGTCCGATGGGTCGCCCCATCGGACCTGACGACGCTAGACGTCCACCCGACCATGCGGCTCCGGATCGAGCACGCGATGGACCGGACCCGCACGGCCCCTTACATCGGCTGACGCTTCTCGGCGGCGACGCGTTCGAGCACGCGTGAAGTGCTCGCGAGAATCTCGGGTTCAGCTCTGCGGATGAACGTCCCAATCAGGCTGTCCGGCCCGTACCGGCCGGCAATCTCGTTGATCCGGTCCACCGGATTGGTGGGCACCCCGTCCGGGGTCGTGTTCATGTCGCAGTAGCACAGCGCGTCATTGAGGTGCGCATGCTCGCGTGGAAACTCGGCCTCAAGTTCCTCGTGCAGCCCCCGGGCTTCCGCCTCCATCCATGAGCAGGAATGGTGAGCCACAAGGTTCACAACCCGCTCGTCGGCGTGCGCGATGTCGCGAAGGTAGCGGGCCCCGTCGAGCGGATGAAATCCCGTCTTGGCGAGGTCCGGCGCGTAGCCGATGTCGTGCAGGACCGCCGCCGCCTCCAACAGCTCCGCGTCCGCACCGAGGATCGGCGCGATGATGCGTGCGCGCTCGGCGACTCCAACCGAGTGCTTCCAGCGGCGCGGCAGTGGCTCGGAAAGCAGCGATTCAGCAAGCGGGTATGCCCACTCTGTCAGTCCCGTCACAGTGAGGAACTCTCCTCTCGATTCGGCAGGGCCCGCACGGTACGTAGCCTGCCCTGTCCCCCTTCGGACAGCCATCCTGCTGCTTCCAACTTTCCCAACGCCTTGGTAAGCGTCGGGCGCGAGACACCGAACCTCTCGCACAGCACGGAAGCACTCGGGAACGCTGCCCCGACTTCAAGGCCGTCATCCGCGAAGACGTCGGTGAGCCGCTCGGCGAGGGGCCGGCGGTCGGTCCGCTGCCCCTCTCTGACCACACGCCAGCGTCCGCCCGGCACCGGTTCCGCAGCGCCCTCCTTATGAAGCACGCCGAACGCACGCAGGGCGACCCCGCGCGAGATGTTGTAGTCGCGCATGAGATCGGTGGCAGATGGAAGCTCTGTCATCTCAGGGTCCGCGGCGATCCGAGCCTTGACCGCATCAGCAACTTTGAGGAACGTCCCGCGAGGGCTCACATGTTCGGGCACTCGCGCCTCCTGTCTAGTTGGCCGTCTCACTGCCTAGCTTCCCACGGGCGGTCTGATGCGAGGGAAGGAGTCTCATAGCCTGACCGTGGCTGCTGGCAACGGGACCCTCCTCGCAGGCCGATGCCCTACACGATGTGGACAGTTGGGCAAAGTCATCACAGCTCTGCGCAGGTTCTGACAAGGTATGGCTGTGGGCCGAAGAGGGCCCTTCTGACAGTCAGCGAGATTGGGGAGTCATGGCGTACGCCGAAGAGCAGGAATGGGACGATGTCGACGGCGAGGCCGATGACACGACTGAGCCCGTCAGTTCAGACGACGTCACACGCGCTGTCGTAACAGACACAGACTGGACCGCTGAAACAATCCTGAGTCAGCTCCGACGGGGGAATATTCAACTGAACCCTCGCTTTCAGCGACGGGATGCTTGGACTAAACCCAGGAAGAGTCGGTTCATTGAGTCCTTGATTCTCGGACTACCCATCCCTCAGATTGTCCTTGCCGAGGACAAGAACAAGAGGGGGAAGTTCATCGTACTTGATGGAAAGCAACGACTTCTCGCCCTTCGCCAATTCGCAGCAGGTTCTTCGTTCGCCGTATCGGACGGCGACGAAGACTTTAAGGGATTCTCCCTCACGGGCCTTGAGGTACGCGAAGACTTGAAACTCGTCACTCTGAAAAAAATGGAGAAGAGCGACGAGCACCTGGATGACCTGAACGCATTCCTTAATGAAACCATCCGGACCGTCGTAGTTCGACGCTGGCCAAATGAGGACTTCCTTAACCTTGTCTTCCTGCGACTGAATACCGGCAGCGTAAAGCTGTCTCCCCAGGAACTCAGGCAAGCACTTCATCCTGGTCCGTTTACTGATTACCTGGACGATGTGGCCACAAGCAGCACATGGCTGCGTAAGGCGCTACGGAACGACAAACCAGACTTCCGGATGCGAGATGTCGAGGTTCTACTTCGCTACTTCGCATTTCAATACATGCTGGAAGAGTACACAGGGAATCTTAAAAAGTTTCTCGACGACACTGTGAACTACCTAAATGACGATTGGGAAGCACACGAGGAAGAAATTCGAGGGGTGGGCGTCTCGTTCGATGGCGCAATTGAGACAACCTTCGAAATCTTCGGGGACAATTCCTTCTACCGCTGGTCGGGATCCCGTTACGAAGGTCGATTCAATCGAGCGGTGTTCGACATCATGACCTATTACTTCACTGATGAATCAATCGCAGAGCAGGCGATTAACCGAAAAAGCGCGGTCGAAGCAGCCTTCCAGGCCCTATGCGAGAAGGACGCCCGATTCGTGGAGTCCATTCAAACAACCACGAAGACAACCACCGCCACCCACCGCAGACTTTCACTTTGGGGCAAAGAGCTTTCAGAGGCGCTCGAAATGGATATCGACATTCCAACTCTCCAAGAGAATCGAATTGTTCTCTAGAAGGGAGTCGATATGCCTTCCTCGCGATTTCAGGACCTGGAGATCCGTATCGCCGAGTTGGAGAAGTATTTAATCCCCTCCCCCTTCGATCCCACGGGAAGCTACGACGACGTCGTGTACGAACACGCACGAGCGTTCAGGGTTCTCGTACACGCAGAATTTGAGGCGTTCATTGAGGATCGCGTGATCGAGGTACTAAATACGGCATTCTCTCGCTGGGAATACTCTGGAGTCATTTCCACAAGCCTCCTCTCCGTGGTGGCTTACAAGGAGTCACTTCACGCCATGCCCGACTCGCTTTCGGACGCTTCCCAGAAGAAGAAGTATCCAGACCTGAAGGCAAGGGTCGAAGCCGCGAAGAACGAGTTCAACCGATACGTGAGAACCAAAAATCACGGCATCAAGGAAAAGAACATCCTTCGCTTGCTGATGCCTATCGGGCTCACCGAGAAGGAAATAGACCCAATGTGGCTTAGCGTAACTGAAACCTGGGCGACAGCCCGAGGAGAGGTCGCGCATAAGTCTGCCAAGATGCAAGTAAGGCCTGACCCTCAGAAAGAGGTCAAGACCGTGAAGCAGATTCTCGCAGGATTCCGGGATGTCGACGTACTGATGACAAACAAATAGGGTCACAACTCCGAGCACAGGGCGGACCCAGCGCTGTGCATGATGGCGCGCGCTTCTAGGGGCTGCAAGCCGTGCAGGAATGGCGGAGAGGAAGGTCCGGCGACCATGCCCTCCCGACATCGCCTGCCGGCCGCCGGCTCGGATCCGTCTCAGTTTCCGTCTCATTCATCGCCGTACCCTGCCGTCCAACCGCGTTCACGCTCCCCCTTGCAAGCAGCACCCGTTCGGTGCTGAACACCCCTGAACGCGTCCGGACCATGGTCTGAACAGGACAGACAAACCTGCAAAGCGAGTTACGCGGGTTCGATTCCCGCCATGGCCTCAAGTGCCTGGACCAGGCAGAACGGAAGGGCGGCATCCCCGAGGGGGTGCCGCCCTTCCGGGCGTTCGCGCTAGGGCGTGTTTCGAAAGTCCCGTCTGCCCGGCGACGCCTGGCACGCACGCTCGCCGCGTTGTCGGGATCACCCCGATACAACCAGTATCGGGGTGACCCTCCGCCTTGCGATCGCACGCACCAGACGCCGCCGGGCCCGCCCTCCGGGCGGACGACGCTACTTTCGAAACACGCCCTAGCCGACGTCCGCGTGGCAGGCGGCCGGGTCGGTCGCGGACAGGGTGCGGCACATCGTGTCGGCGAGGCGGTCGTAGGCCCCGGTCAGCGTGCGCACCGCGTGCAGGGCGCCCTCGCGGCGGATCAGGCCGAAGGTGAGGGCCAGGGTCGAGATGTCGGCGTTGAGCGGGTGCAGGCCGAGGTCCGGTTCGCTGCGGATCAGCACCGCGCCCGTGGCGCCGTCCAGGACGAGGTCGGCGTCCGCCGTCAGGCCGCCGAGCCGGATCAGCCGCTCCGCTCCGGCCGGGAGCCGCCGTTGCGGGAGGGCGTCGCCGTGGCCGGCGTCGGCGGCGTGCTCGGCGAGCGTCCGCAGCGGGGTGTCCGTCTCCAGCGCGAACGGGACGGCGTTCTCCGGCAGGCCGCGCTCGCGCAGGAAGCGGCGGGTGGGAGCGTGGGCGAGCGCCGGGGGGCAGTCGACGTCGTCGAAGCGGACGACCGCGCGGGGGCCGAACTCCTCGCCCAGGAAACGCGCGGGCAGGTCGAGGGCCAGACCGGACGCCGTGCACCGGCCGGCCGCCGGGGCCAGCGGGCGGATCACCGCGGCCAGTTGCCACAGGAGCGCGGTCGCGCCCGCGGAACCGGGGCCGCCGGAAACGGCGTTCGCGTGCCGCGCGCGGTCCGCGTCGGCCGCGGCCGTCTCGAACGCCGCCAGCAGTGCGCGCCCGGCCTGTACGGCGGACCTCGGGCCGAGCCGGCCCGCGTAGGAGGCGAACTGGCCGTGCAGGGCCGCCAGTTCGTCCACCGCCGTGGCCAGGCGCACCAGTTCGCCGAGCGAGGGTGCGAGCGGGCGGGCGGGCGTCAGGCCGGGGTGGTCGTGCAGGAGGAACGTGGCCGGGATCTCCGCGCCCACCCCGTCGAGCAGGGCGGTCGGACGGTTTCCGGGGGCGCCGGCGCGCGGGCGGCCGGGGTGCGTCGTGCGCAGCGTCAGCGGGCCGCCGGGCCCCGGGAGTCCGGGCAGGGCGGGGCCGGTCGGCCGGTGCCGCGTCGGCAGGTGCGTCGGTGCGTGCGTGGCGTACGGGTTCAGCTGGTCCTCGGTGAAGATGATCGTCGGTGTCGTCGTCGTGGCGGTGGTGGTCCTGGTCGTGCCCATCGGTCCCCCGTGCGGAAGTTGCGTGCGCCGTCCCACTGCTCCGCAGCCTATGCGGACCCACTGACAACGGCTGTGACCAGCGACGGCGCTCCGTCCGCCCGGCACCGGTCCCGCATGACAGACGTCGGGAGGGCCCCGCGAGTTCCCCGCCCGGGCGATCTCCCGACCGGGGAATCGCGGCAGGATCGCGGCAGGATCCGGTCGAACTCGGCCCGGAACGGGTCGAATGGGGCGGAACTCAGGTGAAGTAGACGCCGCCCAGCACCACGACCACCGCGGCCGCCACGAACAGCAGGATCCAGGCCAGCAGCTTGCCCACGCCCGGCGGGGGCTCGTAGCGCTGTCCGGGGTCCGGATCCGGGCCCGATCCCGGGGCCGGGGCGCTCACCGGTCCGTCACCACGGCCGCCTGCGGCCTTATCGGCAGCCGGTTCACGGGGCGGCCGGTGGCGGCGCGCACGGCGGAGGCGATCGCCGCGGGCGAGGTCACCACCGGGACCGCGCTGGCCGCCTTCGCCCCGAACGGCGCGACCACGTCCCGCTCCTCGACCAGCTTGACGATCCGGATGTCCGGGGCGTCCAGGGCCGTGGGCAGCGCGTAGCCGGTGAGGTCGGGGTGGCGGATCAGGCCGCGGGGGGTGCGCAGGTTCTCCGTGAGCGCGATGCCCACGCCCTGGGTCACGCCCGCCTCGATGCGCGCGGCGAGCTGCGCCGGGTTCAGGATCCGGCCGACGTCCTGGGCGACCGCCAGTTCGACGACGCGCACCGAGCCCAGCTCGATGTCCACGTCGACGACCGCGCGGATCGCGCAGAAGGCGAGGCCGACGAAGGCGTCGCCCTGGCCGGCCGCGTCCAGGGGCTCGGTGGGGTGCGGGCGGCACTGCGCCGTCGCCCACAGCTCCTTGCCCCGCATCTCCTCCGTGACGGTCGTCGACAGGACGCCGTCGTAGGAGGTGATCTTGCCGTCGGTGATCTGCAACAGTTCGGTGGACATGCCGAACTTGTGCGCCAGGGGCTGGAGCAGCTGGGTGCGGACCATCTTGGCCGCGCGTTCCACCGCGCCGCCGGAGACCCACGTGTGGCGGCCCCGGCAGCCGGGGCCCGCGGGGGGCTGGTCGGTGTCCACGGGGGCCACGTGCACCTCGTCGACGCCGAGGGTCTCCTGGACGATCTGACGGGCCAGCGTGGTGAAGCCCTGGCCGGTCTCGACCGCCGCGCACAGGACCGTCGCGACGCCGTCCTGGACCTTCACGGTCGCCGTGGAGACCTCGTCCGCGCCCTCGGCGCCCAGCATGTGCACCATGCCGAGGCCGTAGCCGACGCCCCGGCGGACCGCGCCGGGTTCGCCCGCCCCCTCGGGGCCGCCGGGCAGCAGCCAGTCCTCCTCGGGGGTGTCCTTGGGGAGCGCCGGGAGGGGGAATTCCTGGATGGCCTGGAGGAGTTCGGCGACGGGCGCCGGGCAGGTCACCGTCTGGCCGGTCGGCAGGACGTCGCCGGTCGCCATGACGTTGCGCAGCCGCAGCTCCGCCGGGTCGACGCCGAGCTTCTTGGCCAGCTTGTCCATCTGCGCCTCGTAGGCGGCGCAGACCTGCATCGCGCCCTCGCCGCGCACATGGCCGGAGGGCGGGTTGTTGGTGCGCACCGCCCAGCCCTCGATGAAGGCGTTCGGCACGACGTAGGGGCCGCAGGCGAAGGAGACGGCGGCGGCCAGTGCCTCGGCGGAGGTGTCGGCGTAGGCGCCCGCGTCCAGCAGGATCTGCGCCTCGACCTTCACCAGCCGCCCTTCGGCGTCGGCGTGGTGGCGGTAGCGCAGGAGGGTGGGGTGGCGGTGGGCGTGGCCGAGGAAGGACTCCTCGCGGGTGGCGGTGAGCTTGACCGGGCAGCCGGTCTTCAGGGCGAGCAGGCCGAGCGGGAGCTGGAAGCCCTGGTCCTCGCGGTCGGCGGTGGCGCCGGGCACGCCGGTGACGACGATCTTCACCCGTTCGGGGTCGAGGCCGTAGCAGGCGGCGGCCGTGTCCCGGTCGGTGTGCGGGTCGGTGGACGCCAGGTAGAGCTCCACGCCGCCGTCGGGACGGGGCACGGCGAGACCGGCCTCGGCGCCGATCGGGGCGGGGTCGGCGCGGCCGATGCGGTACTGGCCCTCGACGACGATCTCGCCGACCGCGGCCGGGTCGCCGTGGTGCAGCGGGATGTGCCGGATCAGGTTGCCGTCGGGGTGCAGGGCCTCGGCCTCGAAGGCGAGCTCGGGGTCGATCACCGGGTCGAGCAGCTCGTACTCGACGATGACGGCGGCCGCGGCCATGCGCGCGGTGTCCGGGTGGTCGGCCGCGACGGCCGCGATGGGCTCGCCGTGGTGGCGCACCACGTCCGAGGCGAACACGGGCCGGTCCGCGGTGCCGCGGCCGTGCAGGGCGCGGCCGGGGACGTCCTCGTGGGTGACGACGGCCCGGACGCCCGGCATCTCCCGCGCGTGGGACGTGTCGACGGACAGGATGCGCGCGTGCGGGTGCGGTGAGCGCAGCACGGCCGCCCACAGCAGGCCCTCGGCCCACAGGTCGGCCGCGTACGGGAAGGTGCCCTCGGTCTTGGCGCGCGCGTCGGCGGGCTGCAAGGACGCGCCGATGCCGTGGGGGACCTGCTCCGGGGGTGGAGCGGTCTCGACGGGGCTCGTCGCGACCACCGCTTCGTTGCTCACGCCTGGCCTCCGTCCTGGCCCTGTCCGTACGCCGGGTCGTGCGGGTGGGGCTGTGCCGGGTTCTCGAAGGCGGACACGTGGACGCCGCCTCCGCCCGGGCCCGCCTGGTGGGGAATACGGGCCTCGTCGCCGTCCGACTCGGCGTCCGCGGCGGCGTGCGCCTCGCGTTCGGCCACGACGTCCTGGACGGCCCGCAGGACGCCCCGGTAGCCCGAGCAGCGGCACAGGTTGCCGCACAGGGCCTGGCGGGCCTCGAGGTCGGTGGGGGCCGGGTTGCCCTCCAGCAGGTCGTGGACGGTCATCGCCATGCCGGGCACGCAGAAGCCGCACTGCACGGCCCCGCAGCGGGCGAGCGCGCGCTGCACGTCGGAGGGCTCGCCGTCGACGGCGAGGCCCTCGACGGTGCGGATCTCGCTGCCGGCGGTGGTGACGGCCGGGACCAGGCAGGAGGCGACGAGGCGGCCGTCCACCTGGACGTTGCAGGCGCCGCACTCGCCCTGCGAGCAGCCGTCCTTGGCGCCGGCGAGGCCGAGGCGCTCGCGCAGGACGTAGAGCAGCGACTCGCCGATCCAGGCGTCGGCGACGGGCCGGTCGGAGCCGTTGACGCGCAGCACGTAGGCGGCGAGGGGGTGTTCCTCGTGGAGCGGCGGCGGGGCGTCGTCGGACGCCTCGGCCGGGTCGGCGTCCGCCGGGGCGTGCGCGTCGGTCCCGGCGGCCGCGTCGGGGTCGGGGGCGGTTCCGGGGATGCCGCCCGGGGCGCTGTCGGCCGCGGGGGCGTCCGACGGGGCGGGGGCGTCCGCGTGCGCGGCGGCCGGATCGGGGGCCGGCCCGGCGGGGCCGTGGACGGCCTCCTGGGGGCCGTCGGGGCCCTCCGCGGGCTCGGCGGGCTCCTCGGCCTCGGCGGCCCGTCCGGCGGCCTCCACAGGGCCGTCCGGGGCCACCGTGTACGCCTCGGGGGAGATTTCCGGGGCGTACGGCCCGGGGGCGTGCGGGTCGGGGGCGTGCGGGTCGGCGTGCTCCGGCGCGGCGCGGTGGTGGTCGCTCTCCGCCGGGGCGGGAGCGTGCGACGGCGCGTGTCCGGTCACGCCGTGCGGGGGCGTGTGCTCCGGCGCGTGGCCGTACGGGGCCTGCTCCGCGCCCTGCCGGGCCGTCTCGTCGGTGTGCGGCCCCCAGGGCCCCTCCGCCGGCTCGGGCGCGCCCGTCGCCCAGGGTGCGGCCGCGCCGCCGGGCAGGGTGGCGGGGGGCGTGCCGCCCCACTGCTCGACCAGGGACGACGTGGTGAACTCGCCGGACTCGTCGGGGAGATCGCCGCCGGCGACCGGGATCGACCACTGGCCGGTGACGTCATGGCCGGAGGCGTGCGCGGACTGCTGCGCGCCGGGGGGCGCCGCGGTGTCGTCGAAGGTCCACTGGCCGGTGGCGCCGGGGTGGTACGTGAAGCGGTCGTCGCCGACCGTCTGCGGGGTGCCCTGCGGTGCGGGCCAGTCGCCCGAGCCGGCGGGGGCGGCCCAGGTCGCGGCGGGGTCCTCGGAGGGCGCGGCCGCTATCTGCGGCGGCACGTACCCGTGGCCCGGCGCGGCGAGCGGGCTGTCGCCGCGGGCGGCCAGGAAGGCGTCGATGCCGCCCTCGGGGAGCTTGACGAAGGCGGTCGCGCCGTCGTCGTAGTCCCCCTGGGGCAGCGGGTCCCAGCGGCTGCCGCCCTGCGGCGCGCCCTGGTCCCGGGCGTCGTCCTGTCCGTGTCCGGGTCCGTGCTGGTCGTCGCTCACGACAGCGCCCTCCCCAGTGCTCGTCGGGCCAGCGCGGCGACGGTGCGCCGCAAGTGCAGTACGGCGGGCGGGAGTTCGGGGACGGAGCCGTCCACGCCCGGCGTCGGGTCGGGGATGCAGGCGGCCGCCACGTACTCCCCGAAGGCGGTCAGGGCCTCGGGGACGACGGCGCGGCCGTTGTCCCAGTCGATGAGCCGGGCGACCCACTGCTCCGCCTCCAGCGGGCGCAGCGGCATCGGCGCTATGGCGCCGACGGCGCATCTGACGCCGCGCCGGGCCGGGTCGAGGACGAGCGCCACGGAGGCCACCGCACGGCCCGGGCCGGTGCGCCCGGTGGCCTTGAGGAAGACCTGCGGGGCGTGCAGCAGCGGCACGCGCACGTACCCGATGAGTTCGCCGCCGCGCAGCATGTCCACGCCGGCCAGCAGGTGCGAGACCGGGATCTCCCGGCGCGCTCCGTCCTGCCCGGCGATGATCAGGGTCGCCTCGAGCGCGGCCAGCACCGGCAGCGCGTCGCCCGTGGGGGCGGCCGAGGCGATGTTGCCGCCCAGGGTGCCCGCGTTGCGGATCTGCGGCGGACCCGCGGCGCGGGCGGCGGCGGCGAGCGCCGGGATGAGGGCGGCGAAGTCGGGACGGCCCATGCGCGCGTGGGTCAGTCCGGCGCCCAGCAGGGCGTGGCCGTCCTGGTACTGCCAGCCGCGGATCTCGCTGATCCGGCCGAGACCGACCAGCCCGGTGGGCCTGAGCTGTCCCGAGTTGACGGCGGCCATGAGGTCGGTGCCGCCGGCCACGGGCACGGCCGCGGGCATGGCGGCCAGCGCCGCCACGGCCTCGTCCAGTGTCGTGGGCAGCGTGACGGCCTGCGCCGCCTGCGGTGCGTGCGTGCTCAAAACCGGCTGCCCCTTCCCGCTGCCCCACCTGGTCCCACCTGTGTTGCCGTACGGTACGTGCTGACAGGGCGGACGTGGCAACTCTGGCACATGTTCGCCACACCAGAACGCGGGGGTCCGCCAGGAGGCATTCGCCCACGTCATCCGGGAGACGGTCCGTTTTCGCACGGCATCGCCGGTGTGCGCGAATTGCCACTCTTCGGTGACCCTGACGGGGTTTCTCCCCCGCGCTCTCGCACGCTCGCACGGACGGGCGTCACCGGTTCGGGGGCGGCCCGTCGATCGGACGCCCGAGGACGCCGGGCCGCCGCTGCCACGGCCGGGGCCCGGACGGCGGACGGTAGCCGACCCCCAGGGCGTCGAGCCGCCCGTAGTGGGTCCGCATGCGGCGCTCGAAGCCGGCGAAGTCGCGCTCCGCCGGCGCGGGCAGGCCGCTCCAGGCGACCTCCGCGAAGGCGGCGAGCCGGGGGAACGCCTGGTAGTCCACGCGCGTGTGGTCCTCCATCGCCTCGGTCCACAGGTTGGCCTGCGCGCCCAGCACGTGCCGGGCCTCGTCGGGCGTCAGCTCCGGGGCGACCGGTTCGAAACGGTAGACGTCCTCCAGGGTGCGCACGTAGCCGATCGGCACGGGTTCGTCCGGGCCGTCGTGCTGGCGGTGGTCGAGGTACACCTGCTGCTCGGGGCACATCACGACGTCGTGTCCGGCCCGGGCGGCGGCGATCCCGCCGGCGTAGCCCCGCCAGGACGACACGGTCGCCCCCGGCGCGAGGCCGCCCTCCAGGATCTCGTCCCAGCCGACGAGGCGTCGCCCGCGCGCGGAGAGCCACCGGTCGAAGTGGGCGATGAACCAGGACTGCAATCCGTCCTCGTCGGGGAGCCCCAGCTCCCTGATGCGCGCCTGCGCGGCCGGCGAGGCGCGCCACTCGTCCTTGGGGCACTCGTCGCCGCCCACGTGGACGAACCGCGACGGAAACAGCTCCAGCACCTCCTCGAACACCCCCTCGTAGAAACGCAGGGTCTCCTCGGTGGGGGCGAGGACATGCGGGCTGATCCCCCAGGTGTCCCATACGGACAGGGGGCCGCCGTCCGTTCCGGAGGCGGACGCGACGTCGGTGTTTCCGAGTTCCGGATATGCGGCGATCGCGGCCTGCGAGTGGCCGGGCACGTCGATTTCCGGGACGACGGTGATATGCCGTTCGGCGGCGTACGCGACGATCTCCCGGATGTCGTCCTGGGTGTAGAAACCGCCGTGCGGCTTGTCGTCCCACAAGGGCGAGGCGCGATGCCCGAATTTCGTGCGCGACCGCCAGGACCCGATCCCGGTCAGCCGCGGGTGCCTTCTGATCTCCACACGCCAGCCCTGGTCGTCCGTCAGGTGGAAGTGGAAGACGTTGAGTTTGTGCGCGGCCATCAGGTCCAGATAGCGCAGGACGCCTTCCTTGGGCATGAAGTGCCGGGCCACGTCGAGCAGGAGACCGCGCCAGCGGAAACGGGGTTCGTCCTCGACGGTGATCTCCGGCAGGTCCCAGTGGCGGCCGGGGCGCAGCGGAGCCCGGCGGAAGGCGTCGGGGCCGAGCAGCTGGCGCAGGGTCTGCGCCCCCCAGAAGACGCCGGCCGCGCTGCCGCCCGCGATCAGCCGGTCGGGGCCGCCGAGGGAGAGCCGGTAGCCCTCGGGGGGCAGCGTGGGGTCGACGGCCAGCCCGATGCGCGACTCGCCGTCGCCGTGGCCGGCGAGGGGAAGGCCGGTCGCCGCGCCGACCGTCGCGCGCAGCCACCGTGCGACGCCCTCGGTGCCGGGGCCCGCCTCCAGCCGGGTCCGCGCGTCCAGGCGACCGTGGCCGCGGTGGTCCCCGGTGATGCGCCGGGGCGCCGGAATCAGATCCATCGTTCAGTCCCTGACCGCTCCGCCCGGCCCGCCGGCCGGCCGTCGCTGTGCGAGTACGGAAGACACCACGACCGCAAGGGCGGTGACGCTGCGGACCGCCCCGGAAGAAAGCGCGTACGCCGTGTTCCGCGGCGTCGCGCGGTCTTCCGCGGGGTGTGCCGGAGCGGTTCCCGCGGGACTCGAGGAACCGCTTTCTCCGCCCCTTGCGGCAGGCGCGCCGAAAGGGCGCCGAGAAACGCGCCGCGAGACCCCGGGAACATGATCGGCGAGACGGCCCGGAAGGGGAAGCGGAAGGCGGACCGGAAGGCGAACCGGAACGGGAACCGGAATAGCTCGCGGCGGCCGCCCGGGGGCGATCACGGGCGCCGATCCGGCCGGCGCGGGCCGAACACGCCGAAGGCCCCCGAACGCGCCGGAGCGCGCCACGAGGGCCTCGGTGAAGTGAACGGGCTACTTCTTGTCGCCGCCCTTGCCCTTGTCGTCGCCGCCGCCCGCCATGGACTCGAAGATCTCCTTGCACATGGGGCACACGGGGTACTTCTTCGGGTCGCGGCCGGGCACCCAGACCTTGCCGCACAGCGCCACGACGGGCGTCCCGTCGAGGGCGCTCGCCATGATCTTGTCCTTCTGGACGTAGTGGGCGAAGCGCTCGTGGTCCCCGTCGCCGTGCGACACCTGCGGCGTCGGCTCCACGAGGGTCCCCGTCCCCGTGCCTCGCTGGGGCTGGGTCTCAGGCTCAAGAGTGCTCATGGCGCCAAGCGTACTGAAGCCGGGCGGGGATCCTCACGCGCATCGGCCGAGCGGCCTCAGTTGAGCGAGGCGTCGTCCGGATAGGTGGCCACCATCGCCAGTTCGCTGCGCTGGCGGCGCAGCACCTCGCGCCAGAGCCGCTCGGGCGCCGGCGAGGAGACGTCGCCGGGCTCGGACTCCACGACGTACCAGGCGCCCTCCACCAGCTCCTCCTCCAGCTGGCCGGGTCCCCAGCCGGCGTATCCGGCGAAGATCCGCAGGGAGCCGAGGGCCGAGGCGAGGAGTTCGGGCGGGGCCTCCAGGTCGACCAGGCCGATCGCGCCGTGCACCCGGCGCCAGCCGAGCGGGGCTCCGTCCCCGGCGGCGCCGCCGGGGATGACGGCGACCCCGAGGGCCGAGTCCAGGGACACCGGGCCGCCCTGGAAGACGACGCCGGGCTCGCCGGCCAGGTCCGCCCAGCCCTCCAGGATGTCGCTCACTCCCACCGGCGTGGGCCGGTTGAGGACGACGCCGAGGGAGCCCTCCTCGTCGTGGTCGAGGAGGAGCACCACCGCACGGTCGAAGTTCGGGTCCGCCAGGGCGGGCGTTGCCACGAGCAGCCGTCCTGTGAGCGAGGACACCTCGGTCATGCCAGACATGATCCCGCATCTTCTCGTGAAGTGGGGGGCCAATGCGGGGGGCGGGGGTGAGGGCAGGTCGGGCGCGTGGGTGCGGTGCGGGCGCACGGGCGGCACGGGCGGGCGACGGTGACCCCTTGTGCCCGCCGGGAAACGGTTCGTGTTGTGACACAGCCATGACGTCTTCGGGTGGTCCTCGGGCTTACGGCGCAGGGGCCGACGGCGATTACTCTGTCTGCTCTGGCCCTGCCCCGACCCAACGGCCCCTGCCCAATCCACCATCCATGGAACGCGAGACACATGACCGTCAACGGCTCTGACGACGTACTGCTTGTCCACGGCGGAACCCCGCTCGAGGGCGAGATCCGAGTCCGCGGTGCGAAGAACCTCGTACCCAAGGCGATGGTCGCCGCCCTGCTGGGCAGTGAGCCGAGCCGGCTGCGCAACGTGCCGGACATCCGTGACGTGCGGGTCGTACGCGGCCTGCTGCAACTGCACGGGGTGACGGTCCGTCCGGGCGAGGAGCCGGGCGAGCTGGTGCTCGACCCGACCTACGTGGAGAGCGCCAACGTCGCCGACATCGACGCGCACGCGGGCTCCAGCCGCATCCCGATCCTCTTCTGCGGCCCGCTCCTGCACCGCCTCGGCCACGCGTTCATCCCGGGCCTGGGCGGCTGCGACATCGGCGGCCGGCCGATCGACTTCCACTTCGACGTGCTGCGCCAGTTCGGCGCGAAGATCGAGAAGCGGGCGGACGGCCAGTACCTGGAGGCCCCGCAGCGGCTGCGCGGCACGAAGATCGTGCTGCCGTACCCGTCGGTGGGCGCGACCGAGCAGGTGCTGCTGACGGCGGTTCTGGCGGAGGGCGTCACCGAGCTCGCGAACGCGGCGGTCGAGCCCGAGATCGAGGACCTCATCTGCGTCCTTCAGAAGATGGGCGCCATCATCGCGATGGACACCGACCGCACGATCCGCATCACGGGCGTCGACAAGCTCGGCGGCTACAACCACGCGGCGCTGTCGGACCGTCTGGAGGCCGCCTCGTGGGCGTCCGCGGCGCTGGCGACCGAGGGCGACATCTACGTCCGCGGAGCCCAGCAGCGGTCGATGATGACCTTCCTGAACACCTACCGCAAGGTCGGCGGCGCCTTCGAGATCGACGACGAGGGCATCCGCTTCTGGCACCCCGGCGGCCACCTGAAGTCCATCGCGCTGGAGACGGACGTCCACCCGGGCTTCCAGACCGACTGGCAGCAGCCGCTGGTGGTGGCCCTGACACAGGCCACGGGCCTGTCGATCGTCCACGAGACGGTCTACGAGTCCCGGCTGGGCTTCACCTCGGCGCTCAACCAGATGGGCGCCCACATCCAGCTCTACCGCGAGTGCCTGGGCGGCTCGAACTGCCGCTTCGGCCAGCGCAACTTCCTGCACTCCGCGGTCGTGTCGGGCCCCACCAAGCTCCAGGGGGCCGACCTGGTCATCCCCGACCTGCGCGGCGGCTTCTCGTACCTGATCGCCGCCCTCGCGGCCCAGGGCACCTCGCGCGTGCACGGCATCGACCTGATCAACCGCGGCTACGAGAACTTCATGGACAAGCTCGTGGAGCTGGGTGCGAAGGTCGAGCTGCCCGGCAAGGCGCTCGGCTAGCCCCCACCCCGCGGCAGGAACCACGATGGGGCGGTACCCGGATCCGGGTACCGCCCCATCAGCGTTCTCAGCGGAGGCGCTTACTTGCCCTTGGCGGCTTCCTTGAGCTTGCTGCCCGCGGAGACCTTCACGCTGTAGCCGGCCGGGATCTGGATCGGGTCGCCGGTCTGCGGGTTGCGCGCGGTGCGAGCGGCACGGTGGGTGCGCTCGAAGGTCAGGAAGCCGGGGATGGTGACCTTCTCGTCGCCCTTGGAGACGATGTCGCCGACGACCTCGGCGAACGCGGCCAGCACTGCGTCGGCGTCCTTGCGGGTCACCTCGGCGCGGTCGGCCAGCGCGGCCACCAGCTCACTGCGGTTCATGTTGTTACTCCCGTGTTCTTCTTGCCGTTGAGGCGTGCCACGCGGCGGAGCCGCATGTGGGGCACAGCGAAGTCGATGTGCTCGCGCCCAGGGACGCATCCTGCCCCTACCTGCGGCGGGAAAGCCAATCCGGCACCCGCACGGAGGCGTGAGACAACCCATGTGTGTCACACGAAGGCGCGCCAGGCCGCAACCCTAGAGGGCCGCTCACGGCGCGAGGTTCCGCGACGCGCCGTCGCGGGGGCCGCCGTGGCGATCCTCACAGCCGCCGCGGCCCCCACAGGCCATGCCACGAAGCCTACGAGGCCGAGGCGCCCGCCGCCTTCGCGGCCTCCCGTACGGCGCCCGCCACCGCGCCCGCGACCTTGTCGTTGAAGACGCTCGGGATGATGTAGTTCGCGTTGAGCTCGTCCTCGCTCACGACGTCCGCGAGGGCCTTCGCGGCCGCGAGCATCATCTCCGTGTTGACGGTGCGGGACTGCGCGTCCAGCAGGCCGCGGAAGACGCCCGGGAAGACCAGCACGTTGTTGATCTGGTTGGGGAAGTCGGAGCGGCCGGTGGCCACGACGGCGGCCGTGCGGCGGGCGACGGCCGGGTCCACCTCCGGGTCGGGATTCGCGAGCGCGAACACGATGGCGCCTTCGGCCATGGCGGCCACGTCGTCGCCGTCGAGGACGTTCGGGGCGGAGACGCCGATGAACACGTCCGCGCCGCGCACCGCCTGCTTCAGGGTGCCGGTGAGGCCCTCGGGGTTGGTGTTGTCGGCGATCCAGCGCAGCGCCGAGCCGGGGGCCGCGTCGACGAGGTCCTCGCGGTCGGCGTGCACCACGCCGTGGATGTCGGCGACGACCGCGTTCTTCACGCCGGCCGCCAGCAGCAGCTTGAGGATGGCCGTGCCGGCCGCGCCCGCGCCCGACATGACGACCCGCACGTCCCCGACGCCCTTGCCCACGACACGCAGGGCGTTGGTGAGGGAGGCGAGGACGACGATCGCGGTGCCGTGCTGGTCGTCGTGGAAGACGGGGATGTCGAGGGCCTCGCGCAGCCGGGCCTCGATCTCGAAGCAGCGGGGGGCGGAGATGTCCTCCAGGTTGATGCCCGCGAAGCCGGGGGCGATGGCCTTGACGATCTCGACGATCGCGTCGGTGTCCTGGGTGTCCAGGCACAGCGGCCAGGCGTCGATGCCGGCGAACCGCTTGAAGAGGGCCGCCTTGCCCTCCATGACGGGCAGCGCGGCCTTCGGGCCGATGTTGCCGAGGCCGAGCACGGCCGAGCCGTCCGTCACGACCGCAACGGAGTTGCGCTTGATGGTGAGGCGCCGGGCGTCCTCGGGGTTCTCGGCGATCGCCATGCAGACGCGGGCCACACCCGGCGTGTAGACCATGGAGAGGTCGTCACGGTTGCGGATGGGGTGCTTGGACTGCATCTCGATCTTGCCGCCGAGGTGCATCAGGAACGTACGGTCGGAGACCTTGCCGAGGGTGACGCCCTCGATGTGGCGCAGCTGCTCGACGATCTCGTCGGCGTGCGCGGTGGAGGTCGCCGCGATGGTGACGTCGATGCGCAGCTTCTCGTGGCCGGACGCGGTGACGTCGAGGCCGGTCACCGAGCCTCCGTTGGACTCCACGGCCGTGGTGAGCTGGGAGACCGCGGTTCCGCTCGCGGGCACCTCCAGCCGGACCGTCATCGAGTAGGAGACGCTGGGCGCCGTTGCCATGGCCGACTTCCTCTGCACTGCTGGATCGCGGGTTTGCCGTCCGATCGTCGCACCTACCGACGAGTACGTGAAAGTCGCACCTGATTGCGATCGTTTTGTTCTCGGACCGGCACGACGAAGAGGCCCACGCCACCAGGTGACGTGGGCCTCTCCGACGTTCATGACACCGACCCGCCATGCTCGCCTCGCGGCAAGTGGTCGCTCGTAGCGACGAAGGTTGGGCCCGGGGGCTTGGATCGAGCCGGTGTCACACCCAGGCTAACAAACGGATCCCCGAACGCCATTCCCGTCCGCGGACTTCGTCGGAATCGGTCCGGACGGGGCGCGCGCCTCAGTCCCTCAGGAGGTCGGGCACGCCGCCTGCGTCGGGCTCGTCCCGGTCCCCCGACACCACCGTGAGCTGCTGGGTGGCCCGGGTCAGGGCCACGTACAGCACCCTCAGACCCGCCGGGGACTCGTCCGCGATCTCCGCGGGCGAGACGACGACCGTGGCGTCGTACTCCAGGCCCTTGGCCTCCAGGCTGCCGAGGGCCACCACGCGGTCGCCGAGACCGGCCAGCCAGCGCCTGGCCTCCTCCCGGCGGTTCATCGCGACGACGACGCCGACGGTGCCGTCCACGCGTTCGAGGAGGCGTTCGGCCTCCGCGCGCACGGTCGACGCCAGGGAGCCTTCGACGGCCGTGAACCGGGGCACGACACCCGTCGACCTGACCGCCGACGGGGACTCGGCACCGGGCATGGCCAGGGCCAGCACCCTGGCGGCCAGCTCGGCGATCTCGGCCGGGTTGCGGTAGTTCACCGTCAGGCGGAAGCGGCGCCGGGGGCGGGAGCCGAGGGCCTCGTCGCGGGCCTCGGCGGCCTCGTCGGGGTCGGACCAGGAGGACTGGGCCGGGTCCCCGACGACCGTCCAGGTGGCGTGCCGGCCGCGGCGGCCGACCATGCGCCACTGCATCGGGGTGAGGTCCTGTGCCTCGTCGACGATGACGTGGGCGTACTCGGTGCGCTCCTGGGCGAGCCGCTCGGCGCGCTCGCGCTGGGTCTCCTGGCGCACCGGCATCAGCTCCTCCAGGCCGGTGAGCTGGTCCAGCGGGTCGAGCTCGCGTCTCTTGCGCGGGCGGGCGGGGGCGCCGAGGATCGCCTGGAGCTCGTCGAGCATGGCGATGTCGTGCACGGAGAGACCGCCCCGCTTGAGGGAGCGGGCGACCCTGCGCACCTCGCCGGGGTTGAGGATGCGGCGGGCCCAGCGGCCGAGCCTGCGCTCGTCGGCCATGGCCTCCAGGACCGACTGCGGGGTGAGCTCGGGCCACCAGGCGTCCAGGAACGCCAGGAACGCGTCCTCGGTGCTCACGTCCTCGTCGAAGGAGGAGCGCAGTTCGGCGGCGAGCTCGGGGTCGCTGTGCCGGCCGGCCGCGCCGGAGCGCTCCCACAGGGCGTCCAGGAGGAGCTTGCGGGCGCGCGGGCGCAGCAGGTTCACCGGCGCGGTGCCGCTCAGGGCGCTCTGGCGGACGCGGTCGAGGTCGGCCGCCTCCAGCTCCAGGCGGCGGCCGAAGGCGACGACGCGCAGGCGGGTGGGCGGTCCCGCGGACAGGGGCGGCTCCGCGGGCGCGTCGGGTGCGTCGAGGGTCGGCTGGACCGGGCGGGCCGGGCGGGAGCCGCCGCGGTCGTCGCCGCCGCCCTCCAGGGCTCCGCGCGCGGCCTTGCGCAGCACCTTCAGCATCCGGTACGACCCCTTGGCCCGGGCCACCGCCGGGGAGTCGTACAGGGTGGCCTCGGCGCCGTCGACGAGGGAGCCGATGGCGCGCACGGCGACCTGCCCCTCCTCGCCCAGCGAGGGCAGCACGCCCTCGGTGTAGGCCACCAGCAGCGGGGTGGGCGAGACGATCAGGATGCCGCCCGCGTACCGGCGACGGTCCTGGTAGAGCAGGTAGGCGGCCCGGTGCAGCGCGACGGCGGTCTTCCCGGTGCCCGGGCCGCCCTCGACGTAGGTCACGGAGGCGGCGGGAGCGCGGATGACCAGGTCCTGCTCGGCCTGGATGGAGGCGACGATGTCGCGCATGGTGTGGCCGCGGGCCTGGCCGAGGGCGGCCATGAGGGCGCCGTCGCCGATGACCGGCAGCTGCTCGCCGTCGAGGAAGGCCCTGAGCTCGGGACGCATCAGGTCGTCCTCGACGCCGAGGACGCGCCGTCCCTTGGAGCGGATGACGCGGCGCCGCACGACGCGCCCCGGGTCGACCGGGGTGGACCGGTAGAAGGGGGCGGCCGCGGGGGCCCGCCAGTCGATGACCAGCGGCGCGTAGTCCGAGTCGAGGACGCCGATGCGGCCGATGTGGAGGGTCTCGGCGATGTCGGCCGTGTCGTCGGGCCGGACCGCCCCTTCCGCGGGCTCGACGGCGGTGTAGGCGCCGTCCGGGCCCTTCTTGCCGTCCTTGCCGGGGAGCAGGTCGATCCGCCCGAAGAGGAAGTCCTCGAACTCGTTGTTCAGCCGGTTGAGGTGGACGCCGGCGCGGAACACCTGCGCGTCCCGCTCGGCCAGGGCGCCGGGCGTGCCGACCTGGCCGCGCTGGGCCGCGTCGTTCATGAGGAACTCCGCCTCGTGGATCTTCTCCTCGAGGCGTCGGTACACCCGGTCGAGGTGTTCCTGTTCGACGTTGATCTCTCGGTCCCGCACCGAATCCGGCGCGTTTTCCTCAACCGATCCGACCGCGGTCTCCTGCTGTGCCTGAACGGCCACCGGGCCCCCTTCTGACGTGCTGGGCAGCCGTCAACCGTACGCGAAGGGGGCCCGCGAAGCCATGCGCGGCTACGCGTCGATCTGGACGAGCTTCTTGCCTGCGAAGGTCATGACCTCGAAGTGGTCGATCTCGTTGGTCTTGAAGGCGGCGCCGCCCATGACGTAGAGCGGGTTCTTGGCCTGCTCGGTCTTGGCGTTGGGCAGGCCGTAGCCCCACTCGGGGACGGACCAGGAGGAGACCGTCTCGCGCTCGCCGTTCTTGCCGACGGCGATGAGCGAGCACTTCTCCGGGCCGGCCACGTTCTTCAGCTCGACGCCGATCTCGGTGCCCCAGGCCTTCTCGCCCATGGCCACGGTCGCCGAGACCTTGGAGGCGGGGTCGGTCGCCGTGACCCGGCTGCTGAGCGTGTCGAAGGTCGACTTGGCGGTGTTCGCGGACTTCGTGGCGCTCGCCTCGACGCCCTTGCCCCCGTCGTCGCCGCCGGTCGCGGCGAGCACGGTGAGCGGACCGCCGATGATCAGCGCGGCAGCGGCCGCCACCAGGAAGAACGAACGGCGGCGCTTCTGCGCGCGGCGCTCGGACACCTCGTCGACCAGCCGTTCCGCGAGGCGCGGGCTCGGGCGGGCGGACAGGGAGTCGCCGATCGCGGGTGTGCCGGTGCCCGGCAGGTCCGCGAGGGCGGCCAGCATCGGTTCCATCCCGGCGAGCTCGTCGAGCTGCTGGGCGCACCACTCGCACCCGGCGAGGTGCATCTCGAAAGCGGTTGCCTCGGCGTCGTCGAGGATGCCGAGGGCGTAGGCGCCGACGGTCTCGTGTTCGCTCGGGCTCGGAGATCCCACTGACCCCTGCATGGGACCAGACATACCCGAACCACCTGCTCCGAATCCCCCGTAACTGCTCATCACGCCGTCACCCCCCGCTCTTCCAGAGCCAGCTTCATCGACCGCAGGGCGTAGAACACCCGTGAGCGCACGGTGCCACTGGGTATACCCAGCGTCTCGGCCGCCTCGTTGACGGTACGCCCCTTGAAGTACGTCTCGACGAGCACCTCCCGGTGGGCCGGGGTCAGGTCGTCGAGCGCGTCGGACAGCGTCATCAGCCACAGCGCCTTGTCGATCTCGTCCTCCGCAGGAATGACCTCCAGCGGCGACGGGTCGACCTCCTGCGGCCGGGCCTGCCGGCTGCGGTGGCCGTCGATGACGATGCGGCGTGCGACCGTCACCAGCCAGGGGCGTACAGATCCGGTCGCTCGATTGAGCTGGCCGGCGTTCTTCCAGGCACGGATGAGCGTCTCCTGCACGACGTCCTCGGCACGCTGCCGATCTCCGGCAACCAGGCGCAGGACATACGCAAGCAGGGGTCCGGCATGCTCCCGATACAGAGCACGCATCAGCTCCTCGTCAGGTTCCGAGGGCTGGGACATGCGATGTCGGGCCCTCGATCCACGTTCATTGGCCACGGCCGCATCCTTGCGCACGCCCACCTCCGGTGTCCGGGGGTTCCCCCAGTCGGTCGCTCGACGACGGGTACGCAAGCGGGGTGTGGAGTGTTCAAAAGAAGGGGACACTTTTCTTCCGGGTGTCATGACGAGGGGGACATGGGGGCACATTCCCACCTTCTTTTCTTTACATTTCCGCCACAGACGCAAGATCGCGGCGGCTGCCCGTCGACCGGCTCGGGTAAACGGCGTGTAATCGAAATCACTTCGACAGTTGCGCTCCCGCGTCGCACGAAAGCCGCATACCCGGCAGGGGGTTGCGCGCCGTCGCACCGTCAACTGCGGGCGAGCGCCGCCCGCCTGCGGTGCCGCGCGACCCGCTCCCGGTTCCCGCAGACCTCGCTGGAACACCAGCGCCGGCGCCGTCCCCGGGACATGTCGACGTAGACGAGGGGGCAGTTGTCCCCCGCGCACTGTCTGAGGCCCGCCCGGGCCACCGGGTCGGTCAGCAGCTCCACCGTGTCCCGGGCCACCGCGGCCAGCAGCGCGGCGCATCCCGGCGGCCCGTCCAACGCCCGCACGAGCGAGCCGTCTTCGCCGCGCACGGCGCGCGGGGTGGGGGGCGCGGCCCGGGCCGCCTCGTTCACCCGGGCCAGGGCGCCGTCGTGGGCCGCGGCGCCGTCGTAGGGCGGGGAGCCGTTCTGGGCGAGCCAGCCGTGCACCAACTGGCCGACCCCCCGGCGCAGTTCCCGGAAGGCCACCGGCCAGGAGGCGTCCGCGCGGGTGAGCGGGGTGTCCGGCGGGACGAGTCCGCAGCCGTGGATCCACGCGCACAACGACCCGACCGAGTCGAGCCGTTCGCAGGGGTGCGCGGTCGCGAGCAGGTCGAGGCAGATCCGTCCGGCATCGAACCGCAGCTCGTCCATGCGCGCGTCACCGCCAGCGAGGAGCACCCAGGTATCCGTCCCTCCCACAGTGCCCCGCCACAGCCCCGACCGGAACCCCCCGGAC
>NZ_JAHHIT010000120.1 GCF_024539675.1 Streptomyces hilarionis
CCCCCAGCCCTCCCCCGGCAGCGAGCACCACCACCCGGGTGAGTCCGTCCGGCACACCCGCGCCAAGGGGGAGCCCCGCTTCCCCGACGGGCCGAAGGCCGATCCCGCCGGGTCGCACTTCGAGCGGCGCATCCGGAGCTTCCAGCCCCGTCGCAGCCGGGTGACCGCCGGACAGGCGGACGCGCTCCAGCGGCTGTGGGCCAAGTGGGGACTGGACATCGACGGTCACCCCGTCGACCTCGCCGGCCTGTTCGGCGCGGGCGGCCGCCCGGTCGTGCTCGAGATCGGCTTCGGCATGGGCGAGGCGACCGCGCAGATGGCGGCCGCCGACCCGGGGACCGACATCCTCGCGGTGGACGTGCACACGCCCGGCCAGGGCAATCTGCTCAACCTCGCGGACCACCACGGGCTCACCAACGTCCGGGTCGCCAACGGCGACGCGATCATCCTGCTGCGCGAGATGCTGCCGGCGGACTCGCTCGACGGGCTCCGCGTCTACTTCCCCGACCCCTGGCCCAAGAAGCGCCACCACAAGCGGCGTCTCATCCAGCCGGAGTTCCTGGACCTGGCCGCCACGCGGCTGAAGCCGGGCGCGCTCGTGCACTGCGCCACGGACTGGGAGCCGTACGCGGAACAGATGCTGGAGGTGCTCACCGCGCACCCCGACTTCGAGAACACCCGGCCCGAGGGCGGTTACGCGCCCCGGCCCGAGTTCCGTCCGCTGACCCGTTTCGAGGGCCAGGGGCTGGACAAGGGTCACGTGGTGAACGATCTGCTCTTCCGTCGCGTACAGCATCGCGTCCGGCCCGGGGACCGCTGACCGGTCAAGGGCCGCCGACCGACCGTCCCCCTGCACCACAGTCCCCTCCCTCGTTAGGGTCGATGCCGTGGCCATCAGTCCTCCGTTTCCGCCCTACCCGCCGCATCCGCCCGGCGGGGCGCCCGAGGACGGTGTGCTCAGGCACGCGCACTGGTGGCAGCGCAGGTGGGTGCGTTACGGCGCGCTGATCACGCTGCTCGCCCTGTCCGGGCTGGTCATCCTGGCGCTGGTGCGCGAACAGACGGGGACCGAGGGGTTCCTGGTCGGGCTGGGCCTCGCGGTGCTGCCGGTACCGCTGCTCGTCGCCGCCTTCCGCTGGCTCGACCGTGTCGAGCCGGGACCGTGGCGGAACCTGCTCTTCGCCTTCGCCTGGGGCGCGTGCGCGGCGGCGCTGATAGCCATCGTCGCCAACGGCTTCGCGACCCGGTGGATAGCCACCGCGACGGCCGATCCGTCCAGCGCGGACACCCTGGGCGCGACCGTCATAGCGCCGATCGTCGAGGAGTCCGCCAAGGCCGCGGCCGTCCTGCTCGTGTTCCTCTTCCGCAGGCGGGACTTCACCGGCATCGTCGACGGCGTCGTCATAGCCGGGATCACCGCCACCGGCTTCGCGTTCACCGAGAACATCCTCTACCTGGGCACCGCCTTCGGCACCGACCAGCTCACGGGCGACACCGGCATCGCCTCGGTCACCGCCGCGACCTTCTTCGTCCGCGTCATCATGTCGCCGTTCGCGCACCCCCTGTTCACCGTGCTGACCGGCCTGGGCTTCGGCGTCGCCGCACTGTCCGGGGACCGTCAGCACCTGCGGCGCGTGCTGCCGCCGCTGGGCGGACTGCTCCTCGCGATGGGGATGCACGCCCTGTGGAACGGCTCGTCGACGTTCGGCGAGTTCGGCTTCTTCGCGGTGTACGCGGCGTTCATGCTGCCCGCGCTCGGGCTGCTGACCTGGCTGGTGGTGTGGACCCGGCAGCGGGAGCTGCGCACCGTCCGCGAGGAGCTGCCCGCCTACGCGGCCGCCGGCTGGCTCACTCCGGCCGAGCCGTTCGCCCTCGGCTCGATGCGGGCCCGAAGGCTGGCCAGGGAGCACGCGGGCCGTCATCTGGGCAAGGCGGCGGCACGGGAGGTGGCCCGGTACGAGGCGTACGCGACGTCGCTCGCATTCCTGCGCCATCGGGGCCGTCGGGGACGCGCGAACGCGGACTTCGTGGTCCGGGAGAGGGAGCTGCTCAACGAGCTGTGGCGGCGCAAGGACGTCGCCCGTCCCGCGCTGGACCACGCGGCCCGGATGACGGCTCCTCCGGTACGTGTGATCCCGCCGCCCTGGCCGGTGTACGGGGCCTACGGGTACGGCCCGGGTCCCGGGCCGCTCCAGCCGTACGGCCGGGCCACCGACCCGGGGTACGGCTACGGGTACGGCGGGTACGGGTACCCGCCGGGCCCGGGTCCGGGCCAGGGCCACACGGCACCGGCCGGACCGGCGTCCGGACACCCTGCCGGCCACGGCGGACACGGCGGGCCGGGGCATTCCGCGGGCCCGAGCCCCTTCCCCCACCCGTACGGCTAGTCCCGCCCGTACGGCTGATCCCGCCGGTACGGCTGGTCCCCCACCCGTACGGCCGGCCCCCCACCGTTCCGCCGGACGACCCGGCGGCGCCCGCTTCCCCTTGCGCCCTGCCGCAGCCGAAGGGACGGCCGCCCGGCTGTCAGGCCGAAGCCCGGGTCAGGGCGTCGAGCTCCGGGCCGGTCAGCTCCAGGTCCGCCAGTGCCAGCAGCGCGGGCAGTTGCTCCACCGTCCGGGCGGAGGCGATCGGCGCGGCCACCGTCGGCCGGGCGGCGAGCCAGGCCAGGGCGACCGTGGCGACCTCGGCGTCGTGGGCCCCGGCGATCTCGTCGAGGGCGCTCAGGACCCGGCGGCCCCGCTCCGTGTCGAGGTGCTTGGCGGCCCCGGCGGAACGGGCGCTGCGCACCGTCGTACCGGGCCGGTACTTGCCGGTCAGGAAGCCGGAGGCCAGCGAGTAGTACGGGACGGCGGCGAGGCCGAAGCGGGCGGCGACGTCCTGGAGGCCGCCCTCGTAGGTGTCGCGCGAGACCAGGTTGTAGTGGGGCTGGACGGCGACGTACCGCGCCAGGCCCTCGCGGTCGGAGAACTCCAGCGACTCCTGGAGGCGTTCGGGCGAGATGTTGGAGGCGGCGATGTGCCGCACCTTGCCGGCCTTCACCAGCTCGTCGAGCGCGCCGACGATCTCCTCCACGGGCACCTCGGTCTTGTCGAAGTGCGTGTAGTAGAGGTCGATGCGGTCGGTGCCCAGGCGGCGGAGCGAGGCGTCGGCGGCGGCCTTGATGTTGTCGGCGGACAGACCGGGGAACCGGGGGTGCTGGCTGACCTTGGTGGCGATCACCACGTCGTCGCGGTTGCCGCGGGCCTTCAGCCACCGGCCGATGACGGTCTCGGACTCACCGCCGCTGTTCCCCTCGACCCAGGCCGAGTAGGCGTCGGCGGTGTCGACGAAGTTGCCGCCCGCGGCCGTGTAGGCGTCGAGCACGGCGAAGGAGGCCGCCTCGTCCGCGGTCCAGCCGAAGACGTTGCCGCCCAGGGCGAGCGGGAAGACCTCGAGGTCGGAGGAGCCGAGTGTGCGAAGAGCAGTCATGGTTCAACTCAACGGTCACTCGGGGCGCGCCCATTCCACCCGGCCGCGAAGAACGTGTGAACAGGGCGTGACGCACCCCGCCCTGCGAGCCGCGTCCGGCCTCTCGGGGCCCGTCCGACCCCTCCAGCCGGCCAGGACCCGCCCGGCCCGTCCCCGCCACCCGGCAGGGCCGCCCGGGCCGTCCTCCGGGCCGTTCCTCCGGGACGCCCCCGATGGCCGACCCGGGGGTGTCTCAGGGGTTGAGGCCCTTGCTGCGCAGCCAGGCCGCCGGGTCGATGCCGGTGGGGTTGCGGTCCGGGTGCACCTCGAGGTGGAGGTGGGCGCCGGTGACGTTCCCGGTCGCGCCGACGCGGCCGATCACGTCGCCGGTGGCGACCTTCTGGCCGACGCTGACGTTGATCGACGACTGGTGGCAGAACCAGAGCTCGGTGCCGTCGTCCAGCGTGAGGATGGTGCGGTAGCCGTAGGAACCGGCCCAGCCCGCCTCGGTGACGGTGGCGCTGTGGACGGCCTTGATGAGGGTGCCGGTGGGCGCGGCGAAGTCCAGACCGGTGTGGTAACCGGAGGACCAGAGGGAGCCGGCCTGACCGAAGGTCGAGGTGATGGTGTACGAGGAGGTCGGCAGCGTGAACTGCTTGGCCAGTTCGGCCAGGCGCGCGGCCTCGGCCTTCTCGGCGGCCTCCTCCGCGGCCTTCTTCTTCGCGGCGGCGGCCTTGGCCTGCGCTTCCTTCTCGGCCTTGGCGACGGCGTCGGCCTGGGCCTTCGCGGCGGCGGCCGTGGCCTTGACCTCGTACTGGGTCTGCTGCGACTCGACCTGCGCCATGATCCGGCTGCGCAGGGCCTCGCCCGCGTCGGCGGCACTGCTGTCGGCGTCGGTGTGGGTGTCGACGGTGGTCTCGGACCCGAAGCCGGCCAGGGCGGACGCGGTCTCCGGGGCGGGTTCGTCGTCGTCGGAGATGAGCGAGCCGACGTTCGGCAGGTCGGGTATCGAGATGGAGACCGGGGCCTTGCCGGTGTTGGCGCTGGCCATCCCGCCCGCGCTGACCGCGGCGATGACGCCGACGCCGAGGACGGTGGAGCTGCGGGCGAACCCGCCGCCGCGCTGCTTGGCGACCCGGTGCTTGCCCCGGACCGGGCGAACGGAGTCCGCGGTGGGATTCCATTCCTCCCAGGGGCCCTCGTCGGTGCGGTGACCGGCGTAGCCGAAGGTCTCGGTGGACCGCTGGCTCGGCGCGTACGGGGCCTCGGGGGCAGGCGGGTTGGACGCCACGCGGGCGCACTCCTTTCCTTCCGTCGCCTACCGGGTTAGCTGACGGGTTCGGAGCGGGAAGGTCTCCTACGCGCGTAAACCGGTCGTGGACTCAGCGAGTTCACGAAGGCTTCCGCGTGATTCACCCCATGGTGGTGGTTCCCCGGTTCCCTTGCGGGATTCGGCGCGTGCGCACGGAGCCGGCTCTGGTGCCGGCTGGGACGGCCGCGCTGCGTTATCGAACGTTAATAGACACAGGGGCGGGATTCCAAGCTCTTCTGCTTGATCAACAACATTTCCGACCTGGACTTTCGGGCCACCAGCGGGCGAAAACGGGCGAGTTGACCGCAGCCCCGCACGCCCCGGCCGCACCAGGCGTCCTGACGGCCTCTCATCTCCCGCGCGCAGGGCGGTCGTCCGCTCACGGAACGTGAGCGACGGCCCGGCCCCGACGCGGGAACACACACCTCAACGCCACCGACACCGACACCGGGAACGGGAACGGGAACGGGAACGGGAACGGGAAACGGCATCAGGGCCGGGAAAACACCGAAGGCCGGAACCCTTTCGGATTCCGGCCCTCGGCCTTCAGTAGCGGGGACAGGATTTGAACCTGCGACCTCTGGGTTATGAGCCCAGCGAGCTACCGAGCTGCTCCACCCCGCGTCGTTGTGACTCCAGTCTACGCTACTTCCGACGCGTCGATGACCAGGTTTCCCCGCCGCCTCACACCAGGTGCCGGTTGGGGGCCTTGGCCCGCTCCTCGCACTCCGGCAGGAGGAGGACGTCGACGCCCGCGGCCGTGAGCAGACCGTTGCCGTCCGCCTCGGCCACGAAGGTGTCCGGCTCCCGCCAGGCGGTGACCACCCGGCGCACGCCCGCGTCGAGGATGAGCCGGGCGCACGGGGCGGGCCGGGACGAGCGGCGGGCGCAGGGTTCGAGGCTGCTGTAGACGGTGGCGGCGCCCAGGCGCGGGTCGGCGGGGTCGAGCTTGGCGAGGGCCGCCTCCTCGGCGTGCACGTGCGGGTCGCCGGCCTCGCGGGAGTGGCCGCGCGCGAGCTCCGTGCCGTCGGCGGCCACGATCACCGCGCCGACGCTGAAGGCGGTCGTCGAGGGCGGGCACTGTTGGGCGAGTTCGCAGGCGAGGGCCAGCCAGTGCCGGTCGGCCGCCACGGGCAGCGGTCCGGCGCCCGGGGCGGTGGGTTCGTAGCGGTGCAGGACGACGTCCTCGATACGCCGTGTCTCCACCAGGCGCAGCCGTCCGCCCTGGTAGCCGCCGGGCCCGAAGAGGCGGGGCGCGTCCGGGTCGCCCACGAGGAGCGGGGCGAGGACGAGCTGGAGCTCGTCGGCGAGGCCCTGCCGGAGCAGTTGGGTGTGGACGGTCCCGCCGCCCTCGACCATGAGCCGGCCGACGCCGAGCACGTCGTGGAGGTGTTCGAGGAGGCGGCGCCAGTCGAGCTCCGGTCCCAGGGCGACGACGTCCGCGGCGATGCCCAGCGAGCGGGCCCGCTCGGCGCCCCGGTCCGTCGTGTAGACGGCCTTGCGGCCACCCGTGTGCCAGAAGTTGGCCTCGGGGTCCAGCTCGCCGGAGCCGCTGACGGTGACCTTGAGGGGGTACGGCGGCAGCCCCCGGGCGACGCGGGCGGCGCGGCGCTCGGGCGAGTTGACGAGGAGCCGGGGGTTGTCGGCGCGGATCGTGCCCGCGCCGACGAGGATGGCGTCGACGCCGGCCCGCACCTCGTCGACGCGGTCGAAGTCGGCGGGGCTGGACAGGAGCAGCCGGTCGGGCGTGGTGTCGTCCAGGTAGCCGTCGAGGGAGACGGCGGCGGACAGCAGGACGTACGGGTAGGGCATCGACGTGCTCCCGGGCTGGGTCTTCCGACGGCGATCTTGGTTCAAGTTTGAAACAAAACTACACTGGGCGCATGACGACCCGCTGGCTCACCCCCGAGGAGCAGCGCGCCTGGCGCGCCTACGTTGCCGGCTACCTCCTGCTGGAGGACGCGATCGACCGGCAGCTCCAGCAGGACGCCGGCATGCCGCATCCGTACTACTCCATCCTCGCCAACCTGTCCGAGACCCCGGAGCGGCGGCTGCGGATGACCGATCTCGCGGAGCGGCTGAAGATCACCCGCAGCCGGCTGACCTACGCGGTGTCCCGGCTGGAGAAGGACGGGCTGGTGCGGCGGGAGGAGTGCCGCTGGGACAAGCGCGGCAGCGTCGCGGCGCTGACGGACGAGGGCATGGCGGTCCTGCGGGACGCGGCTCCCGGCCATGTCGCGACCGTGCGGGCGGCCCTGTTCGACCGGCTCACCCCGGAGCAGGTGGGGCAGTTGGAGGAGATCTTCACGCAGGTCGCCCGGGGGTTCCAGGGTGACGGGGAGAACGAGGCCGCGCCCGAGGACCTCCCCTGGCGTCGTCGTTCGTCGCCCTGTTCCGGGACGCAGTGATCCGCGTCACGCAGTAGTTGCTTCAAATTTCAAGCATGGGGTAGGGTCTCGTCTCGTCGGATCTGCTTCAAATCTGAAGCAGTAGTCGGCCTGGCACCACCACGTCATCCGCCCCCGGACCCGGGAGACCCGCATGCCCGACACCCCCGCCGCCACCCCGCGCGCCCGCGTCCGCGTTCCGCTGCGCTTCCACGACGGCTACTCGGTCGACGCCGAACTGGTCACCTTCCACGGTCTGACCGACGGCCAGGAGCACGTCGCGGTCGTGCTCGGCGAGCCCGCCCCCGGCGCCGTCCCGCTGGTCCGGCTGCACTCCGAGTGCCTCACCGGCGACGCCTTCGGCTCGGCCCGCTGCGACTGCGGCCCCCAGCTGCGCGAGGCGGTCGAGCGGATAGCGGCCACGGGCGGCGTCCTGCTGTACCTCCGCCAGGAGGGCCGCGGCATCGGCCTCTACAACAAGCTCGACGCGTACGCCCTCCAGGACCAGGGCCTCGACACCTACGCCGCGAACGCCGCCCTCGGCCTGCCCGAGGACGACCGGGACTACACGGCCGCCGCCCAGATGCTGCGCGCCCTGGGCGTCACGACCCTGGACCTGCTGTCCAACAACCCCGACAAGGCCGACCAGCTGCGCGGGCTCGGCATCGACGTCCACGACCGCGTCCCCACCGGCGTGTTCACCACCCCGCACAACGTGCGCTACCTGCGCGCCAAGGTCCTCCAGACCCAGCACACCCTGCCGCTGGCCTCGCTCACCGACCTCAGCGCGGTCTGACCTCCGCGCCCCCGGCGGACCCTTCGCACCCGAGCCGGGCCCGCAGAAGACGGGCCGTCCGGTCCGCCCGGGCGGCGGTCACCCGCTCCGCCTCGGGCCGCCGCAGCAACTCGAAGACACCCGGGCCTCGGTGCTCCGGGGGCAGGTCCGGCATGCGCGGGACGATGTGGAAGTGCACGTGCGCGAAGCCCTCGGCTTCGGCGAACTGGACGACGTACGTCTTGGCGCACCCCGTCACGGCGCGCAGCGCCCGGGAGAGCCTGACCTGCCACGTCCCCAGGGCGGCCGCCTCGGCGTCGGTGAGGTCATGGACCGCGGCGACGTGCCGCCGGGGCAGCAGGACCAGCCAGCCGGGCACCGCGGCGTCGAAGGCGTGGGCCACCCGCCAGTGCGGGTCGTGGGCGACACGTTCGCGCGGTGGAAGGTCGTCGAACTCTTCTTCCCTGCCGCAGGTGTAGCAGTCGGGAGCCGTCATGGACGAGATCGTAGGACCGCCGCCGTGACGCTCGCGGGCCTTCGCACCGGGGAAGCGGCGGCGCCCGAGGCGGCCGGAGCCGGCTCGGGCGCCGCTGAGCGGGTCGGAGGGGGCGATCCCTCTCCTGCACCGGTAGGCCGTGTGGGACTCGAACCCACAACCAATGGATTAAAAGTCCACTGCTCTGCCAATTGAGCTAACGGCCCGGGCGTTGGTGCGCGATGTTGCCTCCCCGAGCATAGCCGGACGCGGCCGTGTCTCCGATCGGGTATCGGGGACACGGCCGCGTCGACGGACGGGAAGCGGCCGGGATCGGTCACAGATCGGGCAGTTGCGCGGGCGCGGCGGCCCGGGACGCCTCTCGGGCGAGGGTCTTCTCGTGCTCGGGGTCGAGGAACCAGTGCCGGGCCGACGCCTGCCACCACACCCCGGCGAAGCCCAGGACGACGAGGACGGCGACCGGGGCGTAGTTGAAGGTCTCCCAGGTGACGGGGGAGACCTGCGGCAGCATGAACAGGACGGTGATGACGGCCACCCACGCCACCGACACCACGCCGACCGCCCGGGACCAGCGGCCCAGGTGCCAGGGTCCGCGCTCGAACGCCTCCCCCTTGCGCAGCCGCAGCAGCGTCGGGATGACGTAGGCGATGTACAGGCCGATGACGGCGATGGAGGTGACCGCGGCGTACGCGGTGACGTTGATCAGGTAGGGCAGGCCCAGCAGCAGTGCGCCGCCGGCCGCCAGCCAGACCGCCGCGACGGGCGTGCGGGTGCGGGGGCTGACCGTGTGCCAGATGTGGGAGAAGGGCAGCGCGCCGTCCCGGGAGAACGCGTAGATCATGCGGCTGTTGGCGGTGACCGACGCCATGCCGCAGAACAGCTGGGCGCCGATCACCACGAGCAGCAGCAGCTTCCCGGCGGTCGCGCCGAGGGCGTCCAGCAGGATCTGCGCGGGCGGCGCGCCGGTCGGGGAGCCGAGCGCGGCGTCGTAGGACTGGATGGCGTACGTGAAGCCGAGCAGGAGGACGAAGCCGGCGATCCACGACGTCCAGATGGAGCGCACGATGCCCTTGGGGCCGGCCGTGGACGCGTCGTGCGTCTCCTCCGTCATGTGGGCGGAGGCGTCGTAGCCGGTGAAGGTGTACTGGGCCATCAGCAGACCGAGCAGGACGACGTAGAACCCGCTGCCCCAGCCCGTGTTGTTGACGAACTCGCCGAACACGAAGGACGTCGACTGGTGTGTGTCGGGGACGAACGCCAGCGCCCCCACGATGACGGCCACGCCGAGCACGTGCCACCACACGCTCACGCTGTTGAGCAGCGCGACGATCCGCACCCCGAAGGTGTTCAGCAGGCCGTGCAGCACCAGGATGCCCGCGAAGAGCAGGACCGTGCGGCCCGCCGTCACCTCGAAGTCGAACTGAAGGTTCAAGTACGCGCCGAGGAAGGACGCGGCGCCGAAGTCGATGCCGGCGGTCACCGCGACCTGGCCCAGCACGTTGAACCAGCCCGTGAACCAGGCCCAGGCCGCGGCCGAGCGCGGCGGTGCGAGCCGGTGGGCCCAGAAGTACAGACCGGCCGAGGTCGGGTAGGCCGAGCAGATCTCGGCCATGGCGAGGCCGACGAAGAGCGTCATCAGGCCGACGGCGACCCAGCCCCAGGTGATCACGGCGGGGCCGCCGGTGTTCATCCCGAACAGGTACAGCGTCAGGCAGCCCGACAGGACCGAGATGATCGTGAAGGAGACCGCGTAGTTGGAGAACGCCGACATGCGGCGGGCGAGAACCTGGGTGTAGCCGAGCTCGGCCAGCCGCTGTTCGTCCGAGAGACTCCCGGTGGAGCGCTGACCCGCTGTGCCGTCATCTGTCATGACCCCAGCAATTCCCTTCCCGAAGCCGTGACACACGTCACAACTTGGCCAGAAACCGCCCACGGATGAAGGGGATGAGGGAGGGACGACGAACGGGCGCGGAAAAACGCCGTGGCCCCCACCGGCGTGCGGTGGGGGCCACGGCGTTCACTCAGCCGGGTCGGCGTCAGCCGTTGCGCTTCCAGCGCGGCTTGTCGTCACGACGGCCGGTCGTGCCGGAGCCGGTGCCACGGTGGTCGTCACGGCGGCCGTACGGACGCTCGTGGCCGCCGGAACGGAAGCCCGGACGGTCGTCGCGGCGGTCGCGGTTGAACGGACGGTCGCTGCCGCGGTGTCCGCCGCGCTCGTCCCGGCGGAAGCCGCCGCGGTCGCCGCGGTTGTCGTCACGACGCTCGAAGGAACGGCCGCCACGGTCGTCACGGTTGAAACCGCCCCGGTCGCCGCGGCTGGCGTCGCGGTCGCGGTTGAAGCCGCCGCGGTCGCCGCGGTTGTCGTCACGGCGCTCGAACGAACGGCCGCCACGGTCGTCACGACGGTCGAAGGAACGGCCGCCGCGGTCGTCGCGGTCACGGTTGAACCCACGGTTGTTGTCGCGGTCGCGGTTGAAGCCGCCGCGGTCGTCGCGGTTGAAGCCGCCGCGGTTGTCGTCACGACGCTCGAAGGAACGGCCGCCGCGGTCGTCACGACGGTCGTCACGGCGGAAGCCGCCGCGGTCGCCGTCACGACGCTCGAAGGAACGGCCGCCGCGGTCGTCGCGGTTGAAGCCGCCGCGGTTGTCGTCACGACGCTCGAAGGAACGGCCGCCACGGTCGTCACGACGGTCGTCACGGCGCTCGTAGTTGCCCCGCTCGTCACGGCGCTGACGCGGCTGCTCGTAGGCGGGACGCTCGGCGGGCTGCTCGGCGGCCACGGCCGGCTGGACCGGCGCCTCCGCCACGGCGGCCTGCTCCGCGACCGGCTCGACGGCCGCGGCGACAGCCGCCTCCGGGTCCTCGCCGCGCTCACGCGCGGCACGGGCCACCAGACGGTCGGCCTCCTCGCGCAGCTCGGTCGCCCGGCGCTGCGCGCGCTCCAGCTCCCGGGTGAGCTCGGTGACCTCGCGCTCGGCCTGCTGGGCCGCGTTGCCCGCGGACTCGGCCTGGACCTCCGTCATCGAGCGGGCGCCGGTGATCTCGGCGACCTCGGGGTCGAAGGCGGCGCCGCCCTGGATGATGTGCCGCCCGGCGTCGACGCCCGCGTCCTCCATCAGACGGAAGATCTGACGGCGCTGGTGCGGCAGCGACAGGGAGACGACCGTGCCGGTGCGGCCGGCGCGCGCCGTGCGGCCCGCGCGGTGCAGGTAGTCCTTGTGGTCGCCGGCCGGGTCCACGTTCAGGACCAGGTCGATGCCGTCCACGTGGATGCCGCGGGCGGCGACGTCGGTCGCGACGAGCGCGTTGACGTAGCCGTCCTTGAAGTCGGCCAGCGTGCGGGTGCGCGCGCCCTGGGTCATGCCGCCGTGCAGCGCGTCGGCCTTCACGCCGGACTCGCGCAGCTGCTCGGCGATGCGGTCCGCGCCGAGCTGGGTGCGGACGAAGATGATGGTGCGGCCCTTGCGGGAGGCGATCGCGGCGGTGACCGGCGCCTTGTCCTTGGGCTTCACGATCAGGATGTGGTGCGACATGGTCGTGACGTTGCCCTGGGCGCTGTCGACCTCGTGCGTGACCGGGTTGCTCAGGTAGCGCTTGACCAGCGTGGAGATCTCGTTCTCCATGGTGGCGGAGAACAGCATCCGCTGGCCGCCGCCGGGGATCTGGTCGAGCAGCTCGGTGACCTCGGGCAGGAAGCCCAGGTCGGACATCTGGTCGGCCTCGTCGAGGACGGCGATCTGCACGTTCTCCAGGGAGCAGGCGCCGCGGTTGATGATGTCGCGCAGTCGGCCCGGGGTGGCGACGAGGACGTCGACGCCGCGCTCCAGGGCGTAGATCTGGTTGCTCATCGACGTACCGCCGCAGACGACCTTCATCTTCAGGCCGAGGACGTCGCCGTAGGGCTGGAGCGCGTCCGCGACCTGCATCGCCAGCTCACGCGTCGGCGTGAGGATGACGGCGCGCGGCTTGCGCTTCTCGGTGTGCCCGCCGGCCAGGGTGGCCAGGGTGGGCAGACCGAAGGAGAGGGTCTTGCCGGAGCCGGTGCGGCCGCGGCCGAGGATGTCCTTGCCGGCCAGGGCGTCCGGGATGGTCGCGGCCTGGATCGGGAAGGGGCTGGTCACACCGTTCTGCGCGAGCTTGCGCACGACGCCCTCGGGCAGCCCGAGGTCGGCGAAGGTGAGTTCGGGGGTCTCGGGGGTCTCGTCGACGACCTGCGCGGCCTCGGCGGCCTCGGCGGTGTCGGTGACCTCGATCGCCTCGAGGTTGATCGGCTCGTCGTTGTTCTCGGACACGACGGAGTGATCAGTACTGAAAATGGACATGCGAATGCGAAACCTTCCGGAGTCTGTTCGGCACGCGCCCGTCAACTCCGTGTTCGCATGCATTACGACCGCCTCAATGCGGTCAGCCACGGCAAGGGAGAGTACGCGCCACACGGCGCGCTCTGCGGTGGCGCCGGGCAAATGGGATCAAACGATCTACTACCATACGCACCCTGTCCGGGGAAGGCAAACCGAGCTCATCGTCGCAGCTCAGCAGCCTGACCCGGCAGGCTCGCCGGCCCGCCCCGGGGCCCCGTCAACCGGCCGGCCACCCCGCCTCCGGGGCCGGCTCCCGCTCCGCGAGCTGCGGCAGGGTCCCGCCGTCGTCGTGCGCCGACGCCGACGGCTCGGCGACCGTCGGCTCCGCCGAGGGCGACGGGGGATCGGGCGAGGGCACGGGAGGCACGGGGTCCGGCGTGCGAGTGGGCGCGACGGTCTGCCCCCCGCTCGGCGCCGACGCCCCCGGCCCCGCCGTCCTGCCCGGCTTCACCGGTCCCTTCGGGGCCGGCGCGCTGCCGCCCGCCGACGGCGACGCGGAGGCGGCCGCCGAGGCGCTCACCCCGCTCCGGCCGCCCCTTCCGTGCCCGTGCTTGCCGTCACCTCCCGCGGCGCCCATGCCGAGGCCGCCGTCCGCCCCGGCCGCGTCCCCCTCCCGCTCCGCACCGGAACGCTGGCCGGCCGAGTGCGAGGGCCGGGCCCGGCCGCCGTCCTCGTCCCCCACGCTCATACAGCCGGAGGCCGCGGCGACGGCCAGGACCGTCGCGACCAGACGAACGGGTACGTACAAGGGGCGCACGGGCCACCTCCGGGGCAGACGCAAGAGTCGACGTGCCCAACTCCCGTCGCCCGCAAGAGGACACGCGCGGGGTCGCGCGCCCCCCGCCGGACGGCTCAGCCGTAGCCGAGGGCGTGCAGCCGCGCGTCGTCGATGCCGAAGTGGTGGGCGATCTCGTGCACCACCGTGACCTCGGTCTCGGCGACGACCTCCTCGCGCGAGGCGCACATCCGCAGCGTCGGCCCCCGGTAGACCGTGATCCGGTCGGGCAGCACCCCGGCGTACCACTCGCCGCGGTCGGTCAGCGGAGTCCCCTCGTACAGCCCGAGCAGCTCGGGATCGTCCGCCGGCGGCTCGTCCTCGACGAACACCGCGACGTTGTCCATCAACCGCGTCAACTCCGGCGGAATCCGGTCCAGCGCCTCGGCCACCAGTTCCTCGAACTCCTCGCGCGTCATCTCCAGCACAGGCCCCATTGTCCGGCAAGAACCCGCCCCGGGGAGGGTGCGAACCGTCCGCATACCACCGCCGGTACCGGGGCATAGGGCACCAATGGCCCGCGCCCGTGTCCCCGCCGCAGCCCTGAACCGCCTCGAGTCCGCCCGCCGCAAGCCGCGCAGAGACCGCACGCGCACCGTCCCCGAGCTCGCCGCCCGCCCCCGCCCCTGGGTCCGCGCCCTCGGCATGACCGGCGTCGTCCTGCTCGGCGCCTGGCTCGGCCTGCTGGTGGTCGGTGACGTGCGCGTGCCCGTCGGCCCCATGGACACGACGATGACGCTGCGGCCGTCCGTCACCGGCGGAACGAAGATCAACGTCTCCCCGCTCGGCGCGCTCACCCTGGACAGCCACCACGCGCCGGTCCGCCTGGACGTCAACGTCGACCAGCTCGACCCCGTCCGCTCCCAGGCCCTCGTCGACCACCCCGAACGCCTCTCCGGCCTCCAGGACGAGGTCGCCCGCGACGTCGAGCACGGCACCCTCGACCTCGCGCTGCGCTCCTGCGTCGCGGTCGTCACCGGCGCCACCGCCCTCGGGCTCGCCGTCTACCGCCGCCCGCGCCGGGCCCTGGCCGCCGGCGGTCTGGCCCTGGCCCTGCTGGGCGCCTCGGGCGCGACCGCGTTCGCCACCTGGAACCCCAACTCGGTGCTGGAACCCCGGTTCTCGGGCCTGCTGTCCTCGGCGCCCTCGCTCGTCGGCAACGCCCGCAACATCGTCACCGAGTTCGACGTCTACCAGCGGGAACTCGCCCGCCTGGTCACGAACGTGACCAAGCTCTACGACGTCACCTCCACGCTCCCGGCCTACCAGCCCGACCCGACGACCGTGCGCGTGCTGCACGTGTCCGACATCCACCTCAACCCCGCGAGCTGGAAGATCATCGCGTCGCTGGTGGAGCAGTACAAGGTCGACGTGATCGTGGACTCCGGCGACACCATGGACCACGGCACGGCCGCCGAGAACGGCTTCCTGGACCCCATCGCCACGCTCGGCGCGCCGTACGTGTGGGTCAGGGGCAACCACGACTCCCGGGTCACCCAGCGCTACCTGGAGCGCATGAAGAACGTGCACGTCCTCGACGACGGCCGCGCCGCCACCGTCGCCGGGGTGCGCTTCGCCGGCGTCGGCGACCCCCAGTTCACCCCCGACCGCTCCGGCGCGCCGGGTGGGGAGCAGAGCGAGCAGGCCGCCGGCGCCCGGCTGGCGCGGGCCCTGCGCGCGGAGAGGGCCGGCGGCGCCCCGGTCGACGTGGCCGTCGCCCACGAGCCCTCCGCCGCCCGCGGCGCCGACGGCGAGGTGCCCCTCGTCCTGGCCGGTCACCTGCATCACGAGGGGACGGAGGTCCTGAAGAAGGGGACCCGGCTGCGCATCGAGGGCTCGACGGGCGGCAGCGGCCTGCGCGCCGTCGAGGGCAAGTACCCCGACCCCATCCAGGCGTCGATCCTCTACCTCGACCGCGACACCCGCCGGCTCCAGGCCTGGGACGAGATCAAGCTCGGCGGGCTGGGCCTGACGACGGCCGAGGTCAGCCGCCACCTGCCCAAGGAGAACCAGCCGGGAGCCGCCCCGTCGCCGGGCTCCTCCCCCGGCCCGACGGGCAGCCCGTCCGCCGGCTCGCCCACCGGATCCCCTGCCGGATCCCCTCCCGGTTCGCCCGCCGGATCGCCCGGCGGCCCGTCCGTGAGCCCGTCCGCCGGCCCCTCCGGGACCGCCGCCAGGAGGGCCCCGTAAACCGTTTTGGCGATACCCCCCGCCATCCCATATGCTCATGACGTCCCCGACGCGCTGAGAAGCGCCCAGGCGGGCCGATAGCCCTCATCGTCTAGCGGCCTAGGACGCCGCCCTTTCAAGGCGGTAGCACGGGTTCGAATCCCGTTGGGGGCACGCAACACCGTGTGCGACACTGTCGTACACACAGCTTGGTCCTGTGGAGCAGTTTGGAGTGCTCGCCACCCTGTCAAGGTGGAGGCCGCGGGTTCAAATCCCGTCAGGACCGCTGGAGTTCCTCGTGAACTCCTCGGCTGGGTAGCTCAGTTGGTACGAGCGACCGCCTGAAAAGCGGTAGGTCGCCGGTTCGACCCCGGCCCCAGCCACAGCACAGACCCCGATCCCCGGATCGGGGTCTTGTTGTATGCCCCGACGTGTGCGCCCCGGCGCAAAACGGTTCGCCACGGATTTCGCCGAGGTGCGATCCTGGTTCCCGTATGTCTACGCACCCTGCCCCCGCCCTCGGCGCCCTCGCCCCCCGCCTGGCCGAGCTGTCCCTGCGCGACGCGCACCGGCTCGGGCGCCGGCTCGAAGGCGCGCGCAAGATCCGCAAGCCGGAGGCCCGCGCCGCCGTCCTCGCCGAGATCGAGGCGGAGGTCACGAAGGCCGAGGAGCGGATGGCCGTCCGGCGCGGCCGTGTGCCCGCCGTCTCCTATCCCGAACAGCTGCCGGTCAGCCAGAAGAAGGACGAGATCGCGGCCGCCATCCGCGATCACCAGGTCGTCATCGTCGCCGGTGAGACGGGCTCCGGCAAGACCACCCAGATCCCCAAGATCTGCCTGGAGCTGGGCCGCGGCGTCCAGGGCATGATCGGCCACACCCAGCCCCGCCGGATCGCCGCGCGCACGGTCGCCGAACGCGTGGCGGAGGAGCTGCGCTCGCCGCTGGGCGAGGCCGTCGGCTGGAAGGTGCGCTTCACCGACCAGGTGAACCCGGACGCCACCTTCGTGAAGCTGATGACGGACGGCATCCTCCTCGCGGAGATCCAGACCGACCGCGAGCTGCGCGCCTACGACACGATCATCATCGACGAGGCCCACGAGCGGTCCCTCAACATCGACTTCCTGCTGGGCTACCTCGCCCAGCTGCTGCCCCGCCGCCCGGACCTCAAGGTCGTCATCACCTCCGCGACCATCGACCCCGAGCGTTTCTCCCGGCACTTCGGCGACGCCCCGATCGTGGAGGTCAGCGGGCGGACGTATCCGGTGGAGGTCCGCTACCGGCCGCTGCTCGAAGAGGACTCCGAGGACGCCGACCGCGACCAGATCACCGCGATCACGGACGCGGTGGAGGAGCTCATGGGCGAGGGGAAGGGCGACATCCTCGTCTTCCTCTCCGGCGAGCGGGAGATCCGCGACACGGCCGACGCGCTGGAGAAGAAGAAGTTCCGGTTCACGGAGGTGCTGCCCCTCTACGCCCGGCTCTCGCACGCCGAGCAGCACCGCGTCTTCCAGCAGCACACGGGCCGCAGGATCGTTCTGGCGACGAACGTGGCCGAGACGTCCCTGACCGTCCCCGGCATCAAGTACGTCATCGACCCCGGCTTCGCCCGCATCAGCCGCTACAGCCACCGCACCAAGGTGCAGCGGCTGCCCATCGAGCCGATCTCGCAGGCCAGCGCCAACCAGCGCAAGGGCCGCTGCGGCCGCACCAGCGACGGCATCTGCATCCGGCTGTACGACGAGGACGACTTCCTGGCCCGTCCGGAGTTCACGGACGCCGAGATCCTGCGCACCAACCTGGCGAGCGTCATCCTTCAGATGACCGCGGCCGGCCTCGGCGACATCGAGAAGTTCCCGTTCATCGACCCGCCGGACCACCGCAACATCCGTGACGGCGTCCAGCTGCTCCAGGAGCTGAACGCGCTGGACCCGGCCGAGAAGGACCCGCGCAAGCGGCTCACCGAGACCGGCCGCAAGCTGGCCCAGCTGCCGGTCGACCCGCGGCTCGCCCGCATGGTCCTGGAGGCCGACAAGAACGGCTGCGTCCGCGAGGTCATGGTCATAGCCGCCGCGCTCTCCATCCAGGACCCGCGCGAGCGCCCGGCCGACAAGCAGACGCAGGCCGACCAGCAGCACGCCCGCTTCAAGGACGAGACCAGCGACTTCCTCGCCTACCTCAACCTGTGGCGGTACGTCCGCGAGCAGCAGAAGGAGCGCGGCTCCTCCTCCTTCCGTCGCATGTGCAAGCAGGAGTACCTCAACTTCCTGCGCATCCGTGAGTGGCAGGACATCTACACCCAGCTGCGCACGGTCGCCAAGCAGATGGGCATCCACCTCAACGAGGACGACGCCCCCGAGCAGAGCGTCCACGTGTCCCTCCTCGCCGGGCTGCTGTCGCACATCGGCATGAAGGACGTGAAGGACGGCAACAAGAACGAGTACCTGGGCGCGCGCAGCGCCAAGTTCGCGATCTTCCCGGGCTCGTCCCTGTTCAAGAAGCAGCCGCGCTTCGTGATGTCGGCGGAGCTGGTGGAGACGAGCAGGCTGTGGGCGCGCGTCAACGCGCGGATCGAGCCGGAGTGGGTCGAGCCGCTCGCCGGACACCTGCTGAAGCGCACGTACAGCGAGCCGCGCTGGGAGAAGGACCAGGCGGCCGTGATGGCCGACGAGAAGGTGACGCTGTACGGCGTGCCGATCATCGCCCAGCGGAAGGTCAACTACGGCCGCATCGACCCGGAGACGTGCCGGGACCTGTTCATCCGCAACGCGCTGGTGGAAGGCGACTGGCGCACGCACCACAAGTTCTTCGCCGACAACCGCCGGCTCCTCAGCGAGGTCGAGGAGCTGGAGCACCGGGCCCGTCGGCGGGACATCGTGGTCGACGACGAGACGCTGTTCGACTTCTACGACCAGCGCGTGCCCGACCACGTGGTGTCCGGCGCGCACTTCGACTCCTGGTGGAAGCACAAGCGGCACGAGCAGCCCGACTTCCTCGACTTCGAGCGCGAGATGCTCATCCGGGAGTCGGCGGAGGCGGTCACCAAGGCCGACTATCCCGACTCCTGGCGGCAGGGCCCGCTGAAGTTCCGCGTGACGTACCAGTTCGAGCCGGGCGCGGACGCGGACGGCGTGACCGTCCACATCCCGCTCCAGGTGCTCAACCAGGTCACGGACGAGGGCTTCGACTGGCAGATCCCCGGTCTGCGGGAAGAGGTCGTGACGGAGCTGATCCGGTCGCTCCCCAAGCCGATCCGCCGCAACTACGTGCCGGCCCCGAACTTCGCCCAGCGCTTCCTCGGCGTGGCGCAGCCCCTGGGCGAGCCGCTCACCACAGCCATGGCCCGCGAGCTCAAGCGGATGGTGGGCGTTCCCTTCGAGGCGGACGACTTCGACTGGTCGCGCCTGCCCGACCACCTGAAGATCACCTTCCGGATCGTCGACGAGCGGCGGCGCAAGCTGGCCGAGGACAAGGACCTGGAGGCCCTGAAGCTCCGGCTGCGGCCGAAGGCCAGGCAGGCCCTCTCCCAGGCGGCCGCCGCCACCGCCGAACGGCAGGGCGGCGAGGCCCTGGAGCGTTCGGGCCTGACGGACTGGACGATCGGCACGCTCACGCGCGTCTTCGAGACCCGCAGGGCGGGACAGCCGGTGAAGGCGTATCCGGCGCTGGTCGACGACGGCGACACCGTCTCGGTGCGGCTCTTCGACACGGAGGAGGAGCAGGCGGAGGCCATGTGGAAGGGCACCCGCCGGCTGATCCTGCGCAACATCCCGGTCAACCCGGCGAAGTTCGCATCCGAAAAGCTGACGAACGCCCAGAAGCTCGCGCTGTCCGCGAATCCGCACGGTTCGATCCAGGCGCTGTTCGACGACTGCGCGATGGCGGCGGCGGACCGGCTGATCGCCGACTTCGGCGGGCCGGCGTGGGACGAGGAGTCGTACCGGAAGCTCTACGAGAAGGTGCGCGCGGAGATCGTCGACACGACCGTGCGGACGGTCGCCCAGGTGCAGCAGGTGCTGGCCGCCTGGCAGGCCTGCGAACGCCGTCTGAAGGGCGTGCGCAGCCCGGTGCTGCTGGCGAACCTGGCGGACGTGCGCGGGCAGCTGGACGCCCTGGTGAAGCCCGGCTTCGTGACCTGGGCGGGGCTGCGCCGGCTGCCCGACCTGATGCGCTACCTGGTGGCCGCGGACCGGCGTCTGCAACAGATGCCGACCGGTGTGCAGCGTGACACCAGCCGCATGGAGAAGGTCCACGAGATGCAGGACGAATACGCGTGGCTGCTGGAGCAACTGCCGCCGGGCCGGCCGGTGCCCCGGCAGGTCCTGGACATCCGCTGGATGATCGAGGAGCTCCGGGTCAGCTATTTCGCCCACGCGCTGGGCACGGCGTACCCGGTGTCCGACAAGCGGATCGTGAAGGCGATCGACGCGGCCGCTCCGTGACGGGACGCGTACGCAGGGTGAGTTCGACCAGCGGGCTCACCCTCCTGTACAGTCCTTCTCGCAGCACAGCGCAACATCAAGTGCCGCGAAACCTGGTCCTGTGGAGCAGTTTGGAGTGCTCGCCACCCTGTCAAGGTGGAGGCCGCGGGTTCAAATCCCGTCAGGACCGCAGTGAAGACCGAAGGCCCGCTTCCCGCAAGGGAAGCGGGCCTTCGGCGTATAGCGCGCGGCAGGTCGGGGGCCCGGGTCGCCGGATCCGGGCCCCCCGGCGTCGCGTCGGCGTTCCCACGGCGCTCTTGACGGCGTCTCCTCGGGCCGGTACCCCAGAACCCAGGGCCCGTTCCGCGCGGCGCCCCGGCGGAGGTGGGGCATGACGACATCGGTCAGGCACGAGACGCGGGCGCTGCTCCGCGCGCATCTGTCGGCCGCGTCGTCGTATAGGCACCTGACCCGCCACTGCCCGATCTGCCACCGCATCCTGCGACTGGCGATGGACGGCGGCACACGGGGCGTCCAGGGCCCCGCGGCGACCGCGGAGGCCCTGGGGGACGAGAGCCGCGCCGACGGCCTGACGGCCTGACAGACGCCGTCCCGACGCCCGTTCGCGCCGTGGCACGGAACGCGGGCTTCCTCTAGTCGACCCGGGCCGACGGCAACAAGACTCGGGGCATGTGACGGGTGTCACTGCATGAGTTTTGGAAAAGCAGGTTCTTACCCCGCTCCTACAAGTGGTCAATTTAATATGTGCAATTGCACCACTCCGGAGGATGCCTCCCGGAACCCTCCCAGAGCCTCCCCAGACTCCGACAAGGGCGCTCACAGAGTCACCTGATACCGCCCACGAGGCGGCCCCAAGCGCACAAAAAAGATCGCGCTGGACCCGGCGGAGTCCAGCGCGATCGACGACGTTCCTTGGTGGCGAGGGGCCTGTTGGGGCAGGACCCACGTCGCTTGGAGCTATGTTCCGGGCGTCCGCACAGGTGGGGGAACCTGACGTGTTGCCCGGTTATTCACTTGTTCAGGCCTCGCTGCGCTGCTGCGGGATGCCCGCGAGCAGTGCGCGGACCTCAGCCTCGCGATAACGGCGGTGTCCGCCGAGCGTGCGGATCGACGTGAGCTTGCCGGCCTTCGCCCACCGCGTGACCGTCTTGGGGTCGACGCGGAACATCGTGGCAACCTCAGCCGGGGTCAGCAGCGGCTCAGCATCAGGGGTGCGAGCGGTCATGAGCGGCCTCCTCGGGAGAACCGAACCTTCTCGGTTCTTTCCTCTAAATTCTGCACCTTGACCCGCGTTGCCCGAAATGGCGGACGCGAGTCGAGTCGGTTATAGGACGAACGGCTTGTCCTCGGCACTACAACTACACCATCTGTCCAGCCGCGTCGGCCAAACCGATGGAATTGCCCCCCAGGTGTTCATCGGCGACGGAAGCCGATGGACCGTGCCATAGCGGACAGTCACGCCCCTGTGACGATCAGTCACAGGGGCGCTCAGGAGTCACGAGAACCCCCAAAGCAGTGCAATGCCGAGATTCCCCCCACGATGGAGCATAAGTAGGCGGACGGAGCCCTCCCCGGACTCCTTGTCCTATTTTGGCACGAGGAGGGGCAAGCGGCGCAAGGGCCGCGTACGTGCGGTCCGTCACCCTTGGGACATAAGCCCGGATCGGGACCTACGTCCCGTGAGTTCCGTGAAGTGCCGCTGACCGTACGCTGTTCGAGCGCTTCATGGCCGTGACGCGCGTCACTTCGGAAAGCGCTGTCGTATCTGTCACATCGTCAGTTCGCCGTCGCGGCCGCCCCGGCGAAGCCCGCGGAGCCCCACGGAACCGACGAATCCGACGAAACCCGAGGGCGCCCCACGAGGGCGGCGAGGGCGGCGAGGGCGGCGAGGGCGGCGAGGGGAGGACGCCTCAGTTCGCCGAACGCCGTTCCCGGACCGAACGCCACCGCTCCACGAGCCGCCCGTAGGCCTCGCCCGCCGCCTCGCCGTCGCCCCTTCGCAACGCCTCGACGCTGTCGGCCACGTCCTTCGCCGAGCGGTCGTCCTCCAGATCGCCGGCCGGCAGCACGTGCACCAGACCGCCGTAGTCCAGCTCCACCAGCGACCGCGGATGGAACTCCTCCAGCCAGCGGCCGACGTCCAGCAGGCCGTCCAGAAGCGGTCCCTCCTCGCCGGCGTCCTTCAGCGCGCGCAGCGACCGGGCCACCCGGCGGCGCGCCTGCACCATCGGCGTGCGGTAGCGCAGCACGGGAGCCACCTCCGCCGTCCCCTTCTCGTACTCCCGCTCCTCGTCGGCGACCAGCACGAACCAGTCGAGCGGCACCTGCCAGACCGCGGTGCGGATCCAGGGGCGGGCGTCGGGATTGCGCTCCAGCCACCGCTCGTGGTCCCTGGCGGCCTGCAACCGCACGACCTCGGGCAGCGCCGCGTCCAGGACCGGCTCGGGCAGTTCCTCCTCCAGCTCGGCCAGGGCGAGCCAGCCGCGCAGCCGGGTGCGCCACGGGCAGACGCAGAGCACGCCGTCCACCTCGGTCACGAACGCGTCGCCGCTCTCGTGCACCGGCACCGCGACCGGCGGGGTGGGCAGCAGGTCGGCCAGTGAGCGGCGCAGTTCGTCCTGGTAGGAGGGCAGCTCGGGGCGTCGCGCGTAGCGCGCCCAGTGGGAGCGCTCCGGCTCCGGGAAGGCGGCCAGCGGCTCGTACACGCGCAGATAGACCGCGTACGGAACGATCACCGAGGGCACCTGGGACACCCCTGCTCCCTCCCCCTTCGGCCGGCCGGGAAACCCTGCGATCGTCCCACGGCGGTACTCCACCAGAGGGTGATCCCCCACAGTGCGGGATCAGCGGGGCGCGCAGGCTCTACGCTCGTCCCACAGGCTCCGCCACCCTTACGGCGCCTGCGCCCCGACCGCCGCTAGTTACCCTGGAGTCACCACAGTGACCGACGTATCCGGCGCACCTGCTGATGTTCTGCACACCCTGTTCCACTCGGATCAGGGCGGCCATGAGCAAGTCGTGCTCTGCCAGGACCGTGCGACCGGCCTCAAGGCCGTCATCGCCCTCCACTCCACCGCTCTGGGCCCCGCCCTCGGCGGCACCCGCTTCTACCCGTACGCGACCGAGGCGGAGGCCGTCGCCGACGCGCTGAACCTCGCGCGCGGGATGTCCTACAAGAACGCCATGGCCGGGCTGGACCACGGCGGCGGCAAGGCCGTGATCATCGGTGACCCCGACGTCGTCAAGACGGAGGAGCTGCTGCTCGCGTACGGCCGCTTCGTGGCCTCGCTGGGCGGGCGGTACGTGACCGCCTGCGACGTCGGCACCTATGTGGCCGACATGGACGTCGTGGCGCGCGAGTGCCGCTGGACGACCGGGCGCTCGCCGGAGAACGGCGGCGCGGGCGACTCCTCCGTGCTGACCGCCTTCGGCGTCTACCAGGGCATGCGGGCGTCCGCGCAGCACCTGTGGGGCGACCCGTCGCTGCGGGACCGCACGGTCGGCGTCGCGGGGGTGGGCAAGGTCGGCCACCACCTGGTGGAGCACCTGCTGGCCGAGGGCGCCCGGGTCGTGATCACGGACGTCCGCGAGGAGGCGGTGCGCCGGATCGCCGACCGGCACCCCTCGGTGGAGGCGGTCGCCGACACCGAGCGGCTGATCACGCTGGACGGCCTCGACGTCTACGCCCCCTGCGCGCTCGGCGGGGCCCTGAACGACGACTCCGTGCCGGTGCTGACGGCGAAGATCGTCTGTGGTGCGGCGAACAACCAGCTGGCCCACCCGGGCGTCGAGAAGGACCTCGCCGACCGCGGGATCCTCTACGCGCCGGACTACGTGGTGAACGCCGGCGGGGTCATCCAGGTCGCCGACGAGCTGCACGGCTTCGACTTCGACCGGTGCAGGGCCAAGGCGGCGAAGATCTTCGACACGACGCTCGCGATCTTCGCACGTGCGAAGGCGGACGGGATTCCGCCGGCCGCGGCGGCCGACCGGATCGCCGAGCAGCGCATGCACGAGGCGGCCCGGGCGCACGCGGGCTGACGTCCGGAAGGGGGCGCCGTGAGGGCTCCGTGAAGGCTTCGCGACGCCCCGTCCCCGGGTTTCGGCGGTACCGGCCGGTGGAAAGTTGGAGAGAACTCTCACTCCTCCGGGCGGGTCGCCCGCCGATAAGTGGTTAAAATCGCCACTGACCAGCGAGGACGGGGCATGCCCAAGGGGCTGCGCACACGCGCGTGGTACGGGCGACGTACCGTACGGGCGTGGGCTCAGGTACCGTGGGAGCCCTACGACGGGCTCTCCAAGGAGAGGCCGTCCTGGATCATGAACGCGTGTCAACCTGGGGCCGTCGAGCCCCGTCGTTGAGGGGGTCGAGCCATGGGGCGCGGCCGGGCCAAGGCCAAGCAAGCGAAGGTCGCCCGCCAGCTGAAGTACAACAGCGGCGGGACTGATCTCTCACGCCTGGCCGAAGAGCTGGGCGCATCGCCATCGAACATTCCGCCGAACGGTCAACCGTTCGAGGATGATGACGATGAGCAAGACGACGACCCGTACGCACGGTACGCCGAGCTGTACGGGGACGACGACGAGGATGACGGCGAGGACTCCTCGCAACACCGTCGCGGCGCTTGACCTTGTACTGAGCACTCACCCGGTCGGTGACTTCGGTCACCGACCGGGTCTTGTGCTGCCTGCTCGGTCCGGCCGGCCCGGCGGCTCGCCGGACCGGTCCACCCGGTCGGGTCAGCTCGCGTAGTCGCCGACCAGCTCGGCTCCCGTGGCGTGCTCGCCACGGTCGGTGATCTCCCCCGCGACCCAGGCGTCGACGCCACGGTCGGCGAGGGTGGTCAGGGCGACGTCCACCGACTCCGCGGGCACGATCGCCATCATGCCCACCCCCATGTTCAGGGTCTTCTCCAGCTCCAGGCGCTCCACCGACCCGGTCCGGCCGACCAGGTCGAAGATCGGCCCCGGGGTCCAGCTGGAGCGCTCCACGCGCGCGTGGAGCCCGTCGGGGATCACGCGGGCCAGGTTGGCCGCGAGGCCTCCGCCGGTGATGTGGGAGAAGGCGTGCACGTCCGCCGTGCGGGTGAGCGCGAGGCAGTCCAGCGAGTAGATCTTGGTGGGCTCCAGGAGCTCCTCGCCGAGCGTGCGGCCGAGGTCGTCGACGCGCGCGTCCAGGGAGAGGCCGGCCTGGTTCAGCAGGACGTGCCGGACCAGCGAGTATCCGTTCGAGTGAAGTCCGGAGGCCGCCATGGCGATCACCGCGTCACCCGTGCGGATGCGGTCCGGGCCGAGCAGCCGGTCGGCCTCCACGACGCCCGTGCCGGCTCCGGCGACGTCGAAGTCGTCCTCGCCCAGCAGTCCCGGGTGTTCGGCCGTCTCGCCGCCGATCAGGGCGCACCCGGCCAGCACACAGCCCTCGGCGATGCCCTTGACGATGGCGGCGACCCGCTCGGGGTGGACCTTGCCGACGCAGATGTAGTCGGTCATGAACAGCGGTTCGGCGCCGCACACCACGATGTCGTCCATGACCATGGCGACCAGGTCGTGGCCGATCGTGTCGTACACGCCGAGCCGGCGCGCGATGTCGACCTTCGTGCCCACGCCGTCCGTGGCGGAGGCGAGGAGCGGGCGCTCGTACCGCTTGAGGGCGGAGGCGTCGAAGAGGCCGGCGAAGCCGCCGAGGCCGCCGAGGACCTCGGGGCGCTGCGTCTTCTTCACCCACTCCTTCATCAGCTCGACGGCGCGGTCGCCCGCTTCGATGTCGACGCCCGCGGCTGCGTAGCTGGCACCAGTTGTCTCAGACATGGCTAGTGAGAACCTTCGTGTCGTACGGCAGGTGTGGCGGGCCGTCTACGGGCGACGGATCGCGTCGGCGGCGGCCGTGGCGGCGGGCCCGGCTGCCAGTTCCGTCTCCAGGAGCTGCTTGCCGAGCAGCTCGGGGTCGGGGAGCTCCATCGGGTACTCGCCGTCGAAGCAGGCGCGGCAGAGGTTCGGCTTGGCGATGGTGGTCGCCTCGATCATGCCGTCGATGGAGATGTAGGCGAGGGAGTCGGCGCCCAGGGAGGTGCCGATCTCGTCGATGGTCATGCCGTTGGCGATGAGCTCCGCGCGCGTGGCGAAGTCGATACCGAAGAAGCAGGGCCACTTCACGGGCGGCGAGGAGATCCGGATGTGGACCTCGGCCGCGCCCGCCTCGCGGAGCATGCGAACCAGGGCGCGCTGCGTGTTGCCGCGCACGATCGAGTCGTCGACGACGACCAGACGCTTGCCCTTGATGACTTCCTTCAGCGGGTTCAGCTTCAGGCGGATGCCCAGCTGGCGGATGGTCTGCGAGGGCTGGATGAAGGTCCGGCCGACGTAGGCGTTCTTGACCAGACCCGCGCCGAAGGGGATGCCCGAGGCCTCCGCGTAGCCGATGGCGGCGGGGGTGCCCGACTCCGGGGTCGCTATCACCAGGTCGGCCTCGACCGGCGCTTCCTTGGCGAGCTTGCGGCCCATCTCCACGCGGGAGAGGTACACGTTGCGCCCGGCGATGTCGGTGTCCGGGCGGGCCAGGTAGACGTACTCGAAGACACAGCCCTTGGGCTTCGCTTCCGCGAACCGGGAGGTGCGCAGTCCGTTCTCGTCGATGGCGATGAACTCGCCGGGCTCGATCTCACGGACGTAGGCGGCGCCGCAGATGTCCAGGGCGGCGGACTCGGAGGCCACCACCCAGCCGCGCTCCAGGCGGCCGAGGACCAGCGGGCGGATGCCCTGCGGGTCGCGGCCGGCGTACAGGGTGTGCTCGTCCATGAAGACGAGCGAGAAGGCGCCCTTGACCTGCGGGAGGATCTGGTGGGCCGCCTCCTCGATGGTCAGCGGCTTGCCGTCCTCGTCGACCTGGGCCGCGAGCAGCGCGGTGAGCAGGTCGGTGTCGTTGGTCGCCGCGACGCGCGGGGAGCGGCCCTCCTGCTTGGGCAGGTCGGCGACCATCTCGGCGAGCTGGGCGGTGTTGACCAGGTTGCCGTTGTGGCCGAGCGCGATCGAACCGTGCGCGGTGGCGCGGAACGTCGGCTGCGCGTTCTCCCACACGGAGGCGCCGGTGGTCGAGTAGCGGGCGTGTCCGACCGCGATATGACCCTGGAGCGAACCGAGCGAGGTCTCGTCGAAGACCTGGGACACGAGGCCCATGTCCTTGAAGACGAGGATCTGGGAGCCGTTGCTGACCGCGATTCCCGCGGATTCCTGGCCCCGATGCTGGAGGGCGTAGAGCCCGAAGTAAGTGAGCTTGGCGACCTCTTCACCGGGAGCCCAGACCCCGAAGACGCCGCAAGCGTCCTGGGGGCCTTTCTCGCCGGGGAGCAGATCATGACTGAGTCGACCGTCACCACGTGGCACGCCTCCGAGTGTAGGCGAGGTCGACCACTGGTCCGAATTGGGGATACTCGCGGGTAACTGGATCACCCGTCGGCGGCCGTCGTGGTGGCCGGGCCGTTTACGCAGGTCAGATCGGCGTTTCGAGGATCCGGCGGCGGGCCGTGCGCGCCGCTCGCGCCGCCTCGCGGACCGATGTCGTGCGGGGGCGAGTGAGGTGTCGCACACCGATCGGGCCGGTGGCGCCGCCCGTCTCACGACCTGGTCAGCCGGACCAGGTCGCCGTCGGCCGTGCGGAGGGTCAGCGTGTCGCCCTTGACCGCGGTGGCCAGGGGGCCGTCGGCGAGGGCGCCGGCCAGCGTGCGCTCGAACGCCATGGGCCGGCCCGGGCAGGCCATCCTGGTCGCTCTGGCGTCGCCGAACCGGACGCTGCCTCCCTCGACGACGGCCGTGGCCGTGAACTCGTTGCAGCCGTAACTGCCGGCCGCCTTGCCGTCCGCGATCGTCAGATGGGCGCTGTCGGGCGCCCGCCGGGTCGCGCCGTCCGCGGTGACGCTGACGACGTTCCACCGCACGCCGGTCAGCGGCGGCTCGGCGCTCACCGAGGCGCTGCCGGGCCGCGGGGCGCCGGCCCGGTCGTCGCCGCAGGCCGCGGCGAGCGGGACGAGCAGCAGGACGGCGGCCAGGGCCGACGCCGACCGGGCGCGCCGCCCGTCGGTGCGCGAAGGACTGTGCCGGTACCGGTTCATGCGGGTTCGACGGGGCGGGCGGGGCGGTCGGTTCCCCCGCGGGGCCCCGGTCAGGCCATGAGCGGCAGGAGGGCCGCGAGGTCCGCCCGCTCCCCGCTCGCGTCGACCTTCGCCGCCTCGACGGCTTCCTGCCAGGTCACGCGGCCGGTGGCCAGCCGGATCCAGGTGAGCGGATCGGTCTCGACGACGTTGGGCGGAGTGCCCCGGGTGTGCCGGGGGCCCTGGACGCACTGGACGACGGCGAACGGCGGGATCCGCACCTCGGTCGCGCCGCCGGGGGCCTTGACCGCCAGGGCGTCGGCCAGCAGCCGGGTGGCGGCGGCCAGGGCCTGCCGGTCGTACGGGACGTCCAGGCCCGCCACGGCGTCGTTGAGGTCGTCGGTGTGGACGACGAGTTCGACGGTGCGGGTGACCAGGTAGTCGGCGAGGGTCATGGCGCCGGTGCGGGCGGCGAGGATCCGGTCGCCGGGGGCGTCGGCGAGAGCCGCGGCCAGCCGTTCCCCGGCGCGGGCGCACAGGGCGTCCGGATCGGGGTGGGCCGCGGCCAGGGCCAGGGTCCCGTCGAAGATGTCGGCGGCACGCGCCCCCGTGGCGAACGGCCAGTCGAGGAGGGCGAGATCCGCCGTCGCCGGCGCGTCCCGGTCGAGGTTGCGGCTGACGGTCTCCACCGCCATGGCCACGTGCGCCACCAGGTCCCGCACGGTCCAGCCGGGGAGCCGGGTGGGCAGGGCGAGCTGGTCCGGGGTGAGTGCGCCCGCGGCCCGCCGCACGTTCCCGAACTGCGCGAGGACGGCGGCGCGGATCTTGACGGGGTCGTAGGCGCGGGCGCGCTTCTTGGCCGGAGACATGGCGGTGAGCCTAGACCGGCGGGGGCGCGGGCCGGCCGGGCGGGCGGTGCGCGCGGAGGCGGCGCCGCGGAGGGGGCCGGTGGCGACGCCCCCGGGGCGCCGGAG
>NZ_JAHHIT010000121.1:0-3325 GCF_024539675.1 Streptomyces hilarionis
CGGCCGGGCACCCGCCCGGCCGTCCCCCTTCTCCGGTCCGCCGTCAGCGGGCGGCGAGGGCCTCGATCTCGCGCAGCACCTCGTCCGGGGTCGGCAGCGCCGCGCTCTCCGCGGCCGCGGCACGGGCCCGCTCCTTGTACCGGGGGTCCTCGAGGATGTCGCGGCAGCCCGCGACGATCACCTCGCCCGGATCCCGTCCCGCCTGCGCCCGGTGCGGGTCCACCAGCACGGCGGCCCCGAAGCCGCTGACGGACTCCGCGACGGCCTTGCCGTAGCCGTTGTCGGGGACGATCAGCTGGGGCACCCCCGCGTTGATCAGCGTCATGGCCGTCGTGGCGCCGCCGTGGTGGACCGCCAGGTCGCAGGTGGGGGCCACCACGTCCAGCGGGATCCAGCCGATGCGCACGTCGCCCAGCTCGGCGCCGAAGCGCTCGGCGGCCTCGGGGAGCGCCGCGATCAGCACCTCCACCCCGGCCCCCGTCAGCTCGTCCACCAGGCGGCTCAGCGAGGCGCCGGCGGTGTCCAGCAGCAGGTTGCGGGTGCCCGCCGTGATCAGCGCCCGGCGACGGCCCTCGGGACGGGTGTACATCCACGGCTCGACCCGGCGCTGGCTCACCCGGGGGACCCAGCGCATCGCCCGCGCCACGGGAGCGCCGGGCGGGCGCAGCGACGGCGGGCACAGGTCGATGAAGAGGTCGGGCGCCGGCAGCTCGGTCAGTCCGAGGCGCTCCAGCTGCGGCTGGAGCTCCTCCACCGCCGTGCGGTCACGGCGCGCCATCGGGGCGATGTGCCAGATGTGGCGGACGTAGGGCACCTTGAGCCGGGCGGCGATCACCCGGGGGACGTGGGACAGGCCGCCGACGACCAGGTCGGGGCTCCACTGCCCGGTCAGCTCCAGCAGCGCGTCGATGCGGCCGGCGGCCGTCATGGCGTCCTGGCCGTAGCGCATCCGCTCGGGGGTGATGCAGACCGCGGGGAGCCCGACGGACTGTGCGGCCGCCATCAGCGGTTCGTCGGCGGCCAGCAGGATCTCGTGGCCGGCGTTGCGGGCGGCGGCGGCGAGGGGGGCGACGCCGAAGACGGCCGCCTGGCTGCCACCGACGGTGAACAGTATTTTCATGGCTGTCGCACTTCTTCCGTTGGGGATCGCGGGGGCTGCGCGGTGCGGTGCCCGGCCTCAGCCGGCCTGGGCCATCTCCATGACGTACCGGCCGTAGGAGGAGTGGGCGAGGCGGCTGCCGAGCCGGAAGCAGGACTCCCGGTCGATGTAGCCCATCCGCCAGGCGATCTCCTCCAGACAGGCGATGCGCACGCCCTGACGGTGTTCCAGCACCTGGACGTAGTCCCCGGCCTCCATGAGCGCGTCGTGGGTTCCGGTGTCCAGCCAGACGAAGCCGCGGCCCAGCGGGATCAGCTGGGCCTCGCCGCGCTCCAGGTAGACGCGGTTGAGGTCGGTGATCTCCAGCTCGCCGCGTTCGGAGGGCCGCAGCTGGCGGGCGATGTCGACGACCTGGTTGTCGTAGAGGTACAGCCCGGTGATCGCCATGTTGGTCTGCGGATCGGCGGGCTTCTCCTCCAGGGCGATGAGTCTGCCCTGCTCGTCGAGGGTGCCCACGCCGTAGCGCTCGGGGTCGCGCACCGGGTAGCCGAACAGGACACAGCCCTTGATGTCCTGTGCGGCCCGCTGGAGCATGGGCCCGAACTCGTAGCCGTGGAAGATGTTGTCGCCCAGCACCAGGGCGACGGAGTCGTCCCCGATGTGGTCCGCGGAGACCAGGAACGCGTCGGCGAGCCCGCGGGGCTTGTCCTGTTCCGCGTAGGTCAGCGTGATGCCCAGCCAGGACCCGTCGCCCAGCAGCCGCCGGAACATCTCGGAGTCCTCGGGCGTGGTGATGATCTCGATTTCGGTGATCCCCGCCAGCATGAGCGCCGAAAGCGGGTAGTAAATCATCGGCTTGTCGTAGACCGGGAGCATTTGCTTGGAGACCCCGAGAGTGATCGGATGGAGCCTCGTGCCATTGCCGCCGGCCAGGATGATGCCCTTCACCGTGGCGCCTCCTCAGTAACTTCGTGCCAATTAGGCAGTGCTCGCACTTTATCGGCGTCCACCACCCGGCCGAAAGGCTCGTCGGCGCCCTCCCCTTCGCACGGCTTCCTTTGTTGACAGCCGTGGCTCTGCTTACTCAGGCTGACGGCATACCGGTTCAGGCATGCGCATTTACTGTCGTCGTTTAGGTGGACCTGTGGAAATCGAAGATCTGACGCCCGTTCTCGAATCCGAGCAGAGGGCCGGTATCGGCATCATCGGATGCGCCGACATCGCCGTGCGCCGAGCCCTCCCCGCGATCGGCCGCTCGCCGTTCCGACTGACGGCGATCGCGAGCCGCTCCCGGGAGAAGGCCGCGACCGCGGCGGCCGCCGCCGGCTGCGCGGCCGTCGAGGGCTACGAGCGGCTGCTGGAGCTGCCCGGCATCGACGCGGTCTACATCCCCCTGCCGAACAGCGAGCACGCCAAGTGGGCGCACCGGGCGCTGGAGGCGGGCAAGCACGTCCTGCTGGAGAAGCCCGCGGTGCCCGCCGAGGGGACGGCCCGCGAGCTCGTCGCGCTCGCCGAGGAACGCGGGCTGGTCGTCATGGAGAACTTCGCGTTCCTGCGGCACCCCCAGCACGCGCAGGCGCAGGCCCTGGTGGCCGACGGGGCGATCGGGGAACTGCGCTCCTATCACGGCGCGTTCGGCATTCCGCCGACCGATCCGCGCGGGATCAAGTACCAGGCCGACCTCGGCGGCGGGGCGCTGTGGGAGGTCGGCTGCTATCCGGTGCGCGCCGCCCAGGAGTACCTCGGGCCGTCGGCGCGGGTCCTGGGCGCGGGCCTGAAGTCGGATCCGGACCTGGGCGTGGACGTCGCCGGGGCGGCGCTGCTGGGCGACGACGACGGCGTCAGCGCGAACTGCTCCTTCGGCCTGTCCCACGGCTACCGGTCGGCCTACGAGCTGTGGGGGAGCGAGGGGCGGCTGGTCCTGGAGTGGGCGTTCACGCCCTCGGTCGGCGCCCGTCCCGTGCTGCGGCTACAGCAGAAGGACCGCGAGACGCAGCTGCTCGCCCCGGCCTCGGACCAGTTCCTCGGCGTGTTCACCACGTTCCACGAGGCCGTGCGCGACCCGGCGGCCCGGGCGCAGCACCACCGCGAGCTGGTGCGCCAGGCGAGGCTGATGGAGGACATCCGCGCGCACGCCCTGGGCGGGCGCACCCGGTGAGCGAGGGCCGGTGAGGCACCGGGTCCGGGGAAAGAAGGAACGGCGGCCGGCGTCCCAGGGACGCCGGC
>NZ_JAHHIT010000121.1:3335-15563 GCF_024539675.1 Streptomyces hilarionis
CCCCCCCCCCCCCCCCCCCCCCCCCCCCCCCGCTTCTCGTGCGCTACCGTCCGCCCGCCGCGGCGGACAGCGGACGCGGCGGGCACTGCTGCCAGGTGGGCAGCAGACCGGCCGCCGCCGCCTCGGCGAGGGTCGGCGCCGCCGCGTCCTTGTCCGAGCGGATCGGCGGCTCCTTGAGGTCCCACGGCAGCGCGAGGGCCGGGTCGAGCGCGTCGACGTCGATCATCGTCCCCGGCACGTACTCCTGTGAGCACAGGTAGCTCATGCAGGTGTCGTCCGTGAGGGCGAGGAAGGCGTGCCCGACCCCGTCGGGCAGGTACACCGCCGTCCCCGTCTCGGGGCTTTGCAGAGTGACGTCGTAACAGCCGAACGTCGGCGAGCCGACCCGCAGGTCGACGGCGATGTCGAGGGCGCTGCCCCGCACGCAGGTGACGAACTTGTCCTGGCCGGGCGGCACCGTGGTGCCGTGGATGCCCCGCAGGGTGTTGCGCCGCGACACCGAGTAGTTGACCTGGCGCACCGTGAACTCCCAGCCGCTCTCCGCCAGCAGCGCGCTGGCGCGCACCGACTCGAAGAAGTGGCCGCGGCGGTCGCTCAGCGGCTCGGGCTCGAGGCGGTAGGCGCCCGGGACCGTCATTTCCGTTATCAGCACCGAAGGCTCCTCACGCGCTCAGCCGGTGGCGGCCGCGGCGCCGGCCGCCGCGGCGATCCGCTGCCGCATGGAAGCGGTGTCGTTGGTGCGCGGGAACTCCTCGCGCGGGACGTCGACGCCGAGGTGGGCGCACAGCGGCTCCCAGCCCTGCCGCACGTCGTAGACGAGGACGTTGTCCGCGCCCATGACGCGCACCACTTCCTCGTTGTGCCGGTGGTACACCTCGATGGCGTGGTCCTTGTCGGAGAACCGGCCGCCGAACAGTCCGTCCCAGACCATGGTGCTGGTGACGCGGAACAGCCGGGCCTGCGCGCTGCCGGGCTCCGGCGGGTTCGCCGCGCTGCGCAGGGCGAACTGGTACAGGGTGTCGTGGGTGCTGCGGTACCAGCTCTCCGCGTCGCGCACCGTGAGCAGCACCTTGGCGTCGGGGAACGCCTCGCTGATCTGCCGGTAGTAGACGGCGCAGGGGCCGTCCACGGCGGAGCGGTAGCCGGCGAAGGCGGCCGCCCAGTCGGGGCGCTCGCCGTCGCAGACGATCTTCTCCCAGTGCCGCAGCCGCTCGGTGTCGCCGACGATGTCGAACATGTGGAACGAGGGGCCCAGACCGAGCCGGTCCAGGGCCGCCTTCAGCGAGGTCGTGCCGGTCCTGCCCAGACCGGCGTTGATGAGTTTCAGCACGGTGCCGCCTTCCCTTCTCAGCGCCAGGCCGCGTCTTCCTGGCGGGTGGCGACGTTCACCCGGTTCCAGAAATTGACCAGTCCGATGTGCATGACGAGGGCGCCCAGCTGCTCGTCGGTGTAGTACTGGGCGGACTTCTCCCAGATCTCGTCCGAGGCCATGTCCTGCGGGTCGGTCATCAGCGTGACGGCCTCCGCCATCTCCAGCGCGCAGCGTTCGGCGTCGTCGAAGCAGGACTCGGTGCGCCAGTCGGCCACCCGCGTCAGCCGCTCGTCGGTCTTCCGCGCCTGCTGCGGGTCGTCCGAGAACGTGTAGACGCGGCCGTTGATCTCGCTGACGCGCAGCCGGACGAGGTCGAGGGTGGTCTGCGGCACGCCGACCTTGCCGATGACCTCGGTCAGGTCGAGCAGGGGCTGCAGGGCGCCGGGAACGACCAGGGAGGGGTTGTCCATCCGTGGGGTCATCGGGTCTTCTCCTGTGCGGTATGCGGGAATGAGTCGGTTGCTCGCGGCGGCCTCAGACCGGGATGCCCTCGATGACCGAGATCGGCGCGCTGGTGGGAACGGCCCTGGTGAGCTCGAAGCCGGCCTTCGCGAACAGCTCGGTGTACTCGGCGAGCGTGCGTTCGCGGGCGCCGAGCATCAGCATCAGCCAGAGGTCGATGGTGTTGCCGAGGTGCTTCTCGTTGTTCTCCGGGATCACGTACTCGACGACGAGCAGCTTCCCGCCGGGGGCGATCGCCTCGCGCGCGTTGCGCAGCGCGGTGACGGCGTCGGCCTCGGAGAAGTCGTGGATGATGTGCTTGAACACGTAGGCGTCGCCGCCCGAGGGCAGCTTGTCGAGGTAGCCGCCGTGCTCGATGGTGAGCCGGTCGGCGACCCCGGCCGCCTCGAAGAGCGCGGGGGAGTCGACGGTGGCGACCTCGGCGTCGAACAGCACCCCCTTGACGTCCGGCGCCTGCTTGAGGATGCCCGCCAGGAGGTTGCCGCGGCCGGCGATGACGTCCACGACCGTGCCGAAGCCGGAGAAGTCGTAGGCGGCCAGGATCGGGTCGGTCTCCGAGGCGGAGAGCTCGCCGAACGCCTGGAAGAACACCCGGGCGTAGTCGGGGTTGGCGTGGAAGAAGTCCAGCGCGCCCATGCCGCGCAGCTTGGGCAGGTTGGCCTCGCCCGTCTCCACGGTGTCGAAGAGGTGGCCCCACTCCTCCCACAGCGTGGGGTGGTTCATCAGCAGGGCGAAGCCGCGCATCGAGTCCTGGGCGTCCTGGCGCAGCGGGTGCGACAGCCGCGTGTTCTCGTACCGGCCGTCCGCACGGACCGCGAACACCCCGTGGCCGGCGAGCGCCCGCAGGACGCGGTGGGTCGCCACGGGGTCGGACCCGACGCGCGCCGCGATGTCCTCGGCCGACAGCGGGCCGTCGGCCAGCACGTCCGCGACGCCGAGCCGGGCCGCGACCGAGATCGCCTGGGTGATCACCGCGCCCTGGACGAGCTGGAGCAGTGCATACGAGTCTGACTGGTCACGAACCTCGGGCAGTACGGACATGCCTTTCCTTTCGGAGCGCATTATTCGCGGATTCCAGACAATAGGTCGGCGATTCTCGGAACCGCAACTTCCCTATTCCCGCAATGACTTCCTGGCGTTCAACCGGGGAAATTGAGCGGTTGAACAGGACCCGTCCAGTACCACTCCAGTGAGATTCCGGCCCCGCTTGCCAAATTGATCCGGCCCGGCTACGTCGAGGAGGACCCGTTGCGGAACGACATTCCCACCCCGGTGGATTTCTGGTTCGACCCGACCTGCCCCTGGGCCTGGCTGACCTCCCGCTGGATCCTCGAGGTCGCCCGGCAACGCCCCCTCGACGTGCGCTGGCGCCTGATGAGCCTGACCGTGCTCAACGAGGGGCGCGCCGACCTGCCCGAGCGCTGGCACCGCGACCTCGCCGCACGGCTGGAGCCGGTGCGGGTGTGCGCCGCCGCCGAACAGGCCCACGGCCCGCAGGTGCTGGGCCGTCTGTACACCGAGCTCGGCACCCGGTTCCACCTGGAGCGGGCGCCCAGGGAACGCGCCACGTACGCGGCGGCGCTGACCGCCGCGGGCCTCGACCCCGCCCTCGCCGACGCGGCCGGCAGCGACGCGTACGACGCCGCGGTGCGCGCCTCGCACCACGACGGCATCGGCCGGGTCGGCGCGGACGTGGGCACCCCCGTCGTCGCGGTCGGGGACGTGGCGTTCTTCGGCCCCGTGGTGACCCCCTCCCCGCGGGGCGAGGCCGCGACGCGGCTGTGGGACGGGGTGCTCGCCGTCGCGGCGACCGAGGGGTTCTTCGAGCTCAAGCGCACCCGCACCCGGCAGCCGGTCTTCACCTGAGCGGCCCTCAGCGGGCCGCCGCGGCCACGGGGGCCGTCCAGTTGTCGGTCAGCCAGCGCTCCAGCGTGACCAGGCCGGGCCGGGTGCTGCGCAGCTCCTCGAGGTCGGCGCGGTATCCGTCGCGCTCGAACCAGTCGAACATGTTGGCGAGGTCCGGGCGGGCCTGGCGCAGCGGCTCGATGGGCAGCTGCTGGTAGCGGGTGGGGACGCCGGACGCCGCCTCGAAGGCCGCGGCCATCTGCGGCCCCGTCAGGGAGTCGCCGGCGATCTCGACGACCTTGCCCAGCCAGGCGTCCTGGTGGTCGAAGGCGTCCGCGGCGAACACGCCGATGTCGGCGGTCGCGATGAGCTGCACCGGGATCCGCGGGTCCAGCCACATGGCCAGCACCAGCCCGTCCCCCGCCGGGCGCGGGGCGATGTCGAGCAGGATGTCGTGGAACATGACCGGCCGCAGCACCGTCGTGGGCAGGTCCAGGGTGCGCAGGTACTGCTCCACCCGGTGCTTGCTCTCGAAGTGCGGGACCCGGGTGTCGCGGTCCGCGCCGCCGACGGAGCTGTAGACGAAGTGCCGCACCCCGGCCCGCACGGCGGCGTCCGCCACCGCCCGGCCCTGCCGCTCCTCGGCCTCGACGCCGCCGGGCTGACGGAACGTCTGGACGCTGAACACGCCGTGGACGCCCGCCATCGCCGCCGTCAGCGACGCCTCGTCGTCCATGTCGCCGCGGACCAGGACCGCGCCCGCCTCCCGCAGCGCCTGTGCCTCGGCCTTCGCCGGGTCGCGGACCAGGGCGTGCACGGTGTGTCCGCGCCGCAGCAGTTCGCGGGCCACCGCCCCGCCCTGCCGGCCGGTCCCTCCCAGCACCAGGATCGTTCCGTCAAGCGCCACTGTCTGTCTCCATGTCTCGTGCCCGCCGAAGACCTCTCCGGCGATGCGGTTGGGATGCGGCGGACGTGGGGCGGCCGCCACGCGTCGGGGCCGCGCGCTACCAGGGGATCGGTCCCTCGTCCGCCAGGCACACGCCCGACGGGCCGGACTCGTCCAGCAGGGCGAGCCGGACCACGACGGCGGCCCCTTCGGCCGGGGTGCGGGGGCCGCGGTGGTGGTTGATGTCCGTGGCCACCACTCCGGGCAGGGCCGCGTTGACCTTGACCGGGGTCCCCCGCAGCTCCTTGGCGTAGGCGACCGTGACCGCGTTCAGCGCGGTCTTCGACGACTGGTAGGCGATCATGTTCACGCCCGCCAGCGGGGAGTCCGGGTCCGAGTTCAGGGTCAGCGACCCCACGTGGCTCGACAGGTTGACGATCCGTCCGGCCGGGGAGCGCCGCAGCAGCGGCAGCATCGCGTGGGTCACGGTGACCACGCCGAAGACGTTGGTCTCGTAGACCTCGCGCAGGTCGGCCGCGGTCGCCGCGCTCGGCGCGCCCGTGAAGCCGCCCGCGGTGCCGGCGTTGTTCACCAGGATGTCAAGCCGTCCGTGCCGCCGTTCGATCTCACGGGCCGCCTCGGCCGCGGACTCCGCGTCCCGCACGTCGAGCCGCAGCGCGGTCGCGGCGATGCCGTCGGCGGCCAGCGCGTCGGCGGCCTGCTTGCCGAGCGTCTCGTCGCGCGCGCCGACGACGACGACGATCCCCCGCTCACCGAGCTGCCGCGCCGCGGCGAAACCGATGCCCTTGTTGGCGCCGGTGACGAGGGCGATCTTCTCGTCTGTCACGTCAGCTTCCTTTCAGCGGGCGGTAAGGTGCGCATTCGCCCCGGGAAGAAGAAAATCCCGAAGGCACCCGACGATATTGCTGCGGTGCGGACCGCGCACTCAAGTGTTCATCGCCGCCCGTTCACCGCGGCCGTTCGGCGGCGCTGTCCACCGCCGTGTTCAATTGCGCCGACTCCACGGTCGAACACCCCACGGCCCCCGCGGAATGAGGAATCGTTGCGGCCGGAGATTGCCCTGAGTAGCTTCACCATGGCCAACCATTGCCACAGCGCAAAGGGCCTCAAAGAATGAAGACAACTGACGTCATAGTGGTCGGTGCGGGGCCGGTCGGCCTGATGCTGGCCGGAGAACTGCGTCTGGGCGGGGCGGACGTGACCGTCTACGACAGGCTGCCCGCCCCGACCGAGGAGTCCCGGGCACTCGGCTTCAACCGGCGCACCGCCGAGTCGCTGGACCAGCGTGGGCTGCTGCCCCGCCTGGGCGCGTTCCGCTGGGGCCCGATGGGTCACTTCGGCGGCGTCCGCTTCGACCTCGGTCTGCTCGACGAGGACCACAGCGGGGTGCTGGGCCTGTCCCAGACCAGGACGGAACAGGCCCTGGACGCCTGGCTGGCCGAACTCGGCGTGCCGGTGCGCCGCGGCCACGAGGTCAGCGCCCTGCGCGAGACGGCCGACGCCGTCGTGGTGTCCCTCGCCGGTCCCGACGGCCACCGCGAGGAGACGGCCCGGTACGTGGTCGGCTGCGACGGCGCGGGCAGCACGGTGCGCGCGCTGGCCGGCATCCCCACCGTGGACTGGGAGCCAACCCGGGGCATGTACACCGCGGAGATCACCGGCGTCGCCCCCCGCCCCCGGCCGATCGGCGAACGGCTGCCCGGCGGCCGCATGGTGGTGTGCACCCCGCTCGGCGAGGGCCGCTGCCGGGTCGTCGTCCACGACCCGGACCTGCCCGCCCGCCCGCGGCCGGGCGCGCTGACGTTCGGCGAGGTCGCCGACGCGTGGCGGCGGCTGACGGGCGAGTCGATCCACGACGCGCGGTGCCTGTGGCTGTGGGCCTCGGGCAACTCCTCCGCCCTGGCGCAGGAGTACCGGCGCGGCCGGGTGCTGCTGGCGGGCGACGCCGCGCACGAGATCCCTCCGCTGGCCGCCTGGGGGCTGAGCGCCGGATTGCAGGACGCGGTGAACCTCGGCTGGAAGCTGGCGGCGACGGTGCGGGGCCGCGCCCCCGAGGGCCTGCTGGACACCTACCACGGCGAACGCCACCCCGTCGGGCGGCAGTTGATCCGCAACGCCCGCGCGGCCGCCAAGCTCTACCTCGGCGACGAGGCCATGGACCCGGTGCGCGAGGTCGTGGGCGAGCTGCTGACCCACAAGGACGCCGCCGAGCAGGTCGCCGGGGTCGTCAGCGGCCTCGGCATCCGCTACGACCTGGCCAAGGGCGACCACCCGCTGCTCGGCCGCCGCATGCCGCCCGAGACGACCGTGACCCTGGCCGACGGCGTCCGCGTCCGCGTCGCCGAACTCCTGCGCACCGGACGCGGCCTGCTGCTGACCGCGGCCGACGCCGACGAGGCCGTCGCCCGGGCCGCCGACGGGCACGCCGACCGCGTCGACGTCGTCACCGGCGACTGGAACAGCGCGCCGCACGCCCCGCTGGACGCCGTCCTCGTGCGCCCCGACGGCTACGTCGCCTGGACCTCCCCCGGCACCGCCGACGACCTCGCCGACGCGCTGGACCGCTGGTTCGGCGGCCGCGTCCCGCAGTCCGCCGGCCGGTGAGCGCCGACGGCACCCTTCGCGAAGGAGTGAACACATGGCCAGGGATGTGATCGTCGTCGGGGCGGGTCCCGTCGGGCTGATGACGGCCGGCGAGCTCAAGCTCCGCGGCGTGGACGTCGTCGTCTACGAGCGGCTGCCCGCCCCCACGCGCCAGTCGCGCGGTGCGAGCTTCACCCGGCGCACCGCCGAGTGCTTCGACCAGCGGGGCCTGCTCGACCGGCTCGGCGCGACCGAACCCGCCGACAGCCACTTCGGCGGCCTGCCGATCGACCTCGGCATGCTGACCGAGGACCACTACGGGCACCGCGGCGTCTCCCAGTTCCGCACCGAGCGGATGCTGGAGGAGTGGGTCGGCGAACTCGGCGTGCCGGTCCTGCGCGGCCGGGAGGTGACCGCGCTGCGCCAGAGCGACGACGAGGTCGTGGTCGACGTCGACGGCCCCGACGGGCCGGCGGAGGACCGCGCCGCCTACCTCGTCGGCTGCGACGGCGGCCGCAGCACCGTGCGCCGCCTTGCCGGGATCGGCTTCCCCGGCACCGACGGCCGGCGCGGCTTCCTCACGGCCGACGTCACCGGGATCGAGACCCGCAGACGGCGCATCGGCGAGGACCTGCCGGGCGGCAGCATGGTGATGGCCATGGACCTGGAGAACGGCGTCACCCGCGTCGTCGTCCACGAGGCGGGCACACCGCCGCCCCCCGACCGCGACGCGATCGCCTTCACCGACCTCGCCGACGCCTGGCAGCGCCTCACCGGCGAGTCCCTCCACCACGGGCAGTGCCGCTGGATCAGCTGCTTCACCGACGCCTCGCGGGCCGCCGCCGAGTACCGGCGCGGCCGGGTGTTCCTGGCGGGCGACGCCGCGCACGTGCAGCCCCCCGCCATGGCGCAGGGGCTGAGCGTGGGCGTGCAGGACGCGGTGAACCTCGGCTGGAAGCTGGCGGCGACGGTGCGGGGCCTGGCCCCCGAGGGCCTGCTGGACACCTACCACGGCGAACGCCACCCCGTCGGCGAGCAGTTGGCGCGCAACGCCCGCGCGGCGATCGAACTGCGGCTCACCGGCGAGGACATGGACCCGGTGCGCGAGGTCGTCAGCGAGCTGCTGACGCACAAGGACGCCGCCGAGTACGCGGCCGGCATGCTGAGCAACCTCGGCATCCGCTACGACCTGGCCAAGGGCGACCACCCGCTGCTCGGCCGCCGCATGCCGCCCGAGACGACCGTGACCCTGGCCGACGGCGTCCGCGTCCGCGTCGCCGAACTCCTGCGCACCGGACGCGGCCTGCTGCTGACCGCGGCCGACGCCGACGAGGCCGTCGCCCGGGCCGCCGACGGGCACGCCGACCGCGTCGACGTCGTCACCGGCGACTGGAACAGCGCGCCGCACGCCCCGCTGGACGCCGTCCTCGTGCGCCCCGACGGCTACGTCGCCTGGACCTCCCCCGGCACCGCCGACGACCTCGCCGACGCGCTGCAACGCTGGTTCGGCGGCGCTCACCGGCCCTCCAGCGGCCCTCGACCGAGGGGCGGGGGGCCCCGGCCAGACTGCCAGGACCTGTCTTGACGCCGGACGCCGGCGCCGAGACGGCCTCTACGACACTAACCACGAAGGATCTGGTGGAATGGCTGGCACCGAACAGGATCAGGTGAGTGGAAAGCCCCATGTGGTCGTCATCGGGGGTGGCATCGCGGGACTGGCGGCGGCGTTCCAGCTCCGCGACGAGCCGGTCCGGGTGACGGTCCTGGAGGCGTCCTCCCGGCTCGGCGGGAAGCTGTCGGTCTCCGAGGTGGCGGGGGTCCCGGTCGACGAGGGCGCCGAGTCGCTGTACGCCAACCGGCGCAGGACGACCGGGCTGATCGCGGACGCGGGACTCGGCGAGCAGATCATGTCCGCCGGCGTCACCGCGTCGGCGATCTGGACCCGGGGAGCGATCCGGCAGCAGCCGGACCGTCAGTTCATGGGCGTGCCCTGCGACATGGACGACCTCGCCCGCTCCGGGGTGGTGTCCGCGGCGGGCGTCGAGCGCGCCCGGCAGGACCTGGTACTGCCCTCGTTCGACCGGGAGGGCGACGTCTCGGTCGCCGACTACGTGGGCGGGCGCTTCGGCCAGGAGGTCGTGGACCGTCTCGTCGAACCGTTCCTCGCCGGTGTGTTCGCCGGCCGCGCCACGGACCTGTCGTTCGAGGCCACCCTCACGCCGCTCGCCAAGGCCGCCCGCTCGCACGTCTCCCTGGCGGACGCGGCGGCCTCGCTGACGCCCGTGCTCGCCGAAGGACAGAAGCCGCCGCCCGTGCGGGTGGCGACCCTCGACGGCGGGTTCGGCTCGCTGCCCCCCGTCCTCGTGCGCCAGATCCTGGCGGCGGCGCCCGACGCGACGGTGCGCACCGACGCCCCGGTGCGCGAACTGGTCCGCGCCGCGCACGGCTGGCGGGTGACCGTGGGCACGGCCGCCGCCGCGGAGCACATCGACGCGGACGCCGTCGTCATCGCCGTCCCGGCCGGCCCCGCGGGCAGACTGCTCGCCCAGGTCCCCGGAGCCGCCCCGGCCGTCTCGGCGTTCGCCGAGGTGCCGTACTCCGACGTCGCCGTCGTCACCCTCGCCTACCCCCGCGCCGCGTTCCCCGGCGGGCTCTCGGGCCGCGGCTATGCCGCCTACCGGGTCCCCGCGGGGGAGCGCAAGGCGGTCAAGGAGGTCACGTTCACCACCGTGAAGTGGCCGCACCTGGCCGGCGAGGTGGAGATCGTGCGCTGCTCGATCGGTCGGTTCGGCGAGGAGGACCTGCTGCGGCGCGACGACGCCGACCTGGTGGCGCTGGCGACCGCGGAACTGGCCGAGGCCACCGGTGTGCGGGGCGTCCCGGTGGAGAGCCGGGTCAGCCGCTGGCAGGACGCGCTGCCGCAGTACACCGTCGGGCACTTCGAGCGGGTGCGGCGCATCCGCGACACGGTCGCCGCCCAGCCCGGCCTCGCCGTGTGCGGCGCCCTGTACGACGGAGTGGGCGTCGGCGTGTGCATGGCCTCCGCGCGACAGGCCACCGAGCAGATCCTGGCCCACGTGCAGCACGGCGCCGCCCGTCCGGCGGCGGTCGGGGCCTGAACCGGCCCCCGGAAACACCGAAGCGGCCGTGCCCGGCACCGGGGCACGGCCGCTGCTGTGTGCGCGGTCAGCGGTCCAGCATCGCGGCGAACACCTCCGCGAGGGCCTCCTCCGCGTCCCGCGCGCCGTCCGTGGCACGCCAGGCGACGTGCTGGTCGGGACGGACCAGGAGGGCGCCGGCGTCGCTGATCCCCCGCACGGCCGCCCAGCCGCCGTCGACGTCGGCGTACTCGCCGCCGTCGCCGATGCGGACCGTGGTGACGCGGACGGAGAACTTCTCCGCCACGCGCGCGGCCGCCTCGCACCAGCGCGTCCCCTGCGGGCCCGTGATCAGCGTGAAGTCGGTCCGGCCGGTCAGGTCGAGCGTCGACAGACGCCGGTCGCCGGCGGCGATCCAGGCGTGCGGCAGCCGGTGTCCGGGGCGGGACGTGGGCCGGTGCTCGTTGCGCATGGGGACGCGGGCCGGCGGCTCGCTGCCGTCCCCGACGATCGCGCCGTCCTCGTAGTGGAAGCCGACCTCCATGTCGAGCGACTGGCAGCCCCCGCGGTGGGTGTGGAAGATCTCCAGCGCGCGCGCCCGCTCGGTGTCGCCCAGCGGCGAGGGGTCGAAGTACGCCTCGAGCCGCTGCCTGCGGCGCCCGGCCGGGATGTTGTGGCCGGCGCCGACGGCGTCGATGACCGCCTGGTGGTGGACGGCGGCGGAGACCGCCCAGTCCACGTTCTCCCGGCCCACGGGCCGGCGCTCGGCCTCGTAGGTGTCGATCAGACCGTCGGTGGCGCGGCCGCCGAGCACCGCGGCCAGCTTCCAGGCGAGGTTGTGCGCGTCCTGGATGCCGGTGTTCAGGCCGAGGCCGACGGCGGGGGGCTGGCGGTGCGCGGCGTCGCCGGCGATCAGCACGCGGCCGACCCGGTAGCGGTCGGCGAGGTGCGCGTGCACGATCCAGTCCGTCACCTTGTGCACCGTCACCTCCAGGTCCGGGATGCGCAGCAGCTCGCGGATCCTCGGGACGACGCTCTCGTTGTCCCAGCGTCCGGGCGGGCCGGGGGCGAAGTGCAGGCCCCACTGCTCGCACTCCTTGCCCCAGCGCGGCCCCATCTCGATGAGGTTGCAGGACAGGTCGGGGTCCTCCGGGCTGAGGAAGTGCGTGATGAGCGTGCCCTCCTCCCACCACTGCGACAGGTCGGCGGAGAAGTAGACGGTGGTGGTGTTGACCAGTCCGGGCGGGCCCTGCAACTCGATGCCGACCTCGGCCCCGACCATGCGGCCGCCGTCGGCGCCGATGAGGTACTGCGCCGTGACGGTGGTGCTCTCCCCGGTCTCCAGGTCGCGCACCTCGGCGACGACGTGGTCGCCCTCGTCGGAGAACGACACCAGCTCGTGGTGGAACAGGATCCGCCCCGGATTGCGCTCCTCGGCGTGCCTGCGCAGGATCGGCTCCAGCCACATCTGCGGCAGCTTGGCGGGCAGCAGGGGGCCGGCCGCCGCGTAGACCTCGCGCAGTTCGCCGCCGCCGAAGGCGTCCATCTCGTGGATCAGGCGCCGCTCCAGCGGCCCGTCGCCGGCGAGCGTGGTCTGCCAGCGCACCTTGCCGAACTTGTCCAGCGGCGCCGCCTCGGCGAGCACGTCGTCGGCGACGCCGTGCTGCCGGAAGATCTCCATCGTGCGCTGGTTGAGGTAGTGCGCCTTCGGAACCCTCGATGTGTCCGGGTGCCGTTCCACCAGCAGATGATCGACGCCCTGGTCGGACAGGAAGACGGAGGCGGACAGACCGCATCCGCCACCGCCCACGATCAGAACCGGAACCTCGATGGCTCCCATATTCGCCCCTTTAGGATCGACCGATGCCTTGCCAGTGGCAGCCTGGCAAAGTCCTCTTCAGCACCGGTCAAGCACGACTGGACCGCAGCCGCGCCGGCCGGTCCCCGGGGGACCGGCCGGC
>NZ_JAHHIT010000121.1:15573-29174 GCF_024539675.1 Streptomyces hilarionis
GCGCCTGATCCACGAGATGGACGCCTTCGGCGGCGGCGAACTGCGCGAGGTCTACGCGGCGGCCCGGGCGCGGCCGGTCAGCCGAGCCAGACCCCGTCGCGCATCAGGGTGCGGCCGGCGAGCTCGTTCGCCTCCCGCCAGGCCTGCACGCGCCGCGGCCGGACGCGGAAGAACTGGTAGGGCTCGTCGAGCTTGCGCGGGTCGAACCCGGTCTTGGCCGCGAAGGCGTCGCCCAGCTCATCGCCCAGATCGCTCACGTCCACCGGCTCCGCGACGCCGTCGACGAGCACGACGTCACGCGTCGGCCCGAGGCCGAGCCGCACCCGGCCGTCCGCCAGCAGGTTGCGGCCGGTGACCGAGTCGCGGGGCGTGGAGACGAGGATCGCGGTCCCGTCCCAGAGGTAGGACAGCGGGATGAGGTGGACGCCCTGCGAGGCGCCCGCGCCCGCCGTGGCCACCCACAGGTCGACGTCGTTCTCCAGTCTCGCCCGAGTGTCCCGCAGCCGTTCCTCAAGTCCGCGCGCGGGTGGCTTCGTCGTCATGCTTCCTCCGTCGTTGTCGGTGCGGGTCCTCGTCGGTGGTCCGCGCCGGCCGGGCCCCGGAAACGGCGGCCGACACGGCCGCCACCGCCCGGACGGCCGCGCGTACCCCGATCATGTCGTGCTCGCGGTGGGTCACGAAGCGCACATGGGCGTTCGGCAGCGGCAGGACGAGCACCCCGTGCCCCGCCAGGAGTGCGGCGCACTCCCCGGCGGGCACCGCGGGCAGCCGCGCCATGACCATGTTGGTCGGCCGCGGCGGGCGCATCACCTGCACGCCGGGCACCTCGGCGAGCAGCGCGGCCAGCGCGGCGGCCCTGTCGTGGTCGGCGGCCAGGTCGGGCAGACGGTCGAGCGCCACCAGGGCGGGCGCCGCGAGGACCCCCGCCTGGTGCAGCGAGCCGCCCAGTTCGCCCCTCAGCTCGCGGGCCCGGGCCACGTACGCGCGCGAGCCGCACAGCAGCGCGCCGGCGGGAGCGCCGAGGCCCTTGGAGACGGAGAAGGCGACGCTGTCCGCCGGCCCGGCCAGGCGTGCCGGCGGCACGCCGAGCGCCACGGCCGCGTTCGCGAGCCGGGCGCCGTCGAGATGGAGGTGCGCGCCGTGACGGTGGGCCAGCTCGGCCACGGCACGCGTCGCGTCGGCGTCCAGCGCGTTGCCGGAGCACATCATGGCCGTGTTCTCGACGCAGACCACCGTCGGCCGGTCCGCCCGGACCGCGAGCAGCGCGGCCAGGGCGTCCGGTTCGGGCAGTCCGTCGGGGCGCTGCCCCACCGTCACCAGCTCGACGCCGCCGAAGCGGCGCAGCCCGTCCGCCTCCAGGAACGCCATGTGGGAGCCCTCGCCGGCGATCACCCGTGGGGCGGGCGCTCCGGCCGGGCCGGCGGCGAGCGGGGCGAGCAGGTTGGCCAGGGTGCCGGTGGGCGTGAACAGCGCGGCCTCGGCGCCGAGCAGGGCGGCGACGCGCTCCTCCACGAGGGCGACCGTCGGGTCGTCGCCGTACACGTCGTCCCCGACCTTCGCCTCGGCCATCGCCCGGCGCATCCGCGCGTCGGGCACGGTGCGGGTGTCGCTGCGGAAGTCCAGGTGCGGGGGGCCGGTGCGCGCCACGGCGCTACCGCCCCGGCCGGTGGGCCACCCACACGGCTCGCGGCCGCGTGTAGCCCTCCGCCGCGTGCAGGCCCAGCTCCCGGCCGTACCCCGACTGGCCGAGGCCGCCGACGCTGACCGTCTCCTCGGTGTCGCCCCAGGTGTTGACCCACACCATGCCGGCGCGCAGGGTCCGCGCGAAGCGCTCGGCGCGGTGGGCGTCGCAGGTCCACACCGACGCCGACAGGCCGTAGGCGGTGTCGTGCGCGAGGGCCAGGGCCTCGTCGTCGGCGGCGAACGACGCGACGGACAGCACCGGCGCGAAGACCTCCTCGCGCCAGGCGCGGCTGTCGAGGGGCGCCCGGTCGACGATCGCCGGGTGGACGTAGAACCCGCCGTCGAGGTCGTGCCGGACCGAGGAGCGGCCGGGCGGGAGGACGACCCGCGCGCCGCGCGCCGCCGCCTGCGCGACCACCTCGGCCGTGCGGTCGGCGGCGGCCGCGCTGATCAGCGGGCCGAGGTCGGTGCCGGGGCCGGACGGCCGGCCGACCACCAGGGCGGCCGCCAGCTCGGCCACCCGCTCGACGAACTCCTCGTGCACGGCCCGGTCCACGATCAGCCGTGAGCCCGCCACGCACACCTGGCCGGTGTTGCCGGTGAAGCCGGTGACGACGGCCCGCGCGGCCGCGTCGAGGTCGGCGTCGCGGAAGACGACGACGGGGCTCTTGCCGCCGAGTTCGAGGCAGACGGGCTTGAGGCCGTCCGCGCAGCGCCGCGCGACGTCGCGCCCGGCCGCGGTCGAGCCGGTGAAGCTGACCATGCCGACGGCCGGCTGTTCGCACAGCAGCCGGCCGGTCGCCGCGCCGCCGTAGACGGCGCTGAGCACGCCCTCGGGGAGCACGTCGGCGGCGCGGGCCACCAGGCGGCGCACCGACAGCGGCGTCTCGGGCGCCGGTTTGACGACGACCGTGTTGCCGTGGGCGAGGGCGGCGGCGATCTTCCAGACGGCCAGCAGGAGCGGGTAGTTGTTCGGGGCTATCGCCGCGCACACGCCGACCGGCACCCGGTCGGTGTAGGTGCGCATGCCGGGTCCCGACGGGTGGGTCTCGCCCACCGGGTACCGGGCCGCCGCCGCGAACCAGTCGACCACCTGGGCGGCGAAGTCGACCTCTCCCAGGGCGCGCGCGGTGGGCTTGCCCGCGCTCAGCCGTTCCAGCGCCGCGAGCTCGTCGCGGTCCTCGCGCAGCAGGTCCCCGAGCTCGCGCAGCAGGCCCGAGCGCCGGGCCGGGGAGGTGTCCCCCCAGACGTCGTGGAAGGCGGCCTCGGCCCGGGCCACGGCGGCGGCGACGCCGGAGGCGTCCGTGTCCGGCACGTGGGTGACGGTGCGTCCGGTGGCGGGATCCAGCACCGGACGGCCCGCGATCCCCGCCGCCTCCGCGCGCTCCGGGCGGGCCGCGAGGTCCGGCGCGGTCATCCCAGCACCGTCGCGCGGCCGGCGAGCCGCAGCGCGCCGTCGATCGCGCCGACCAGGGCGAGGAAGGCCTGCGGGCCGAGGTCCGCACCGGCGCTGCCGAGCAGGCGGAGGTCGTAGCCGTCGGGGTGCTGCCACCAGGCGTCGCAGGCCCCGAACCCGGCGCTGGAATAGCCGAGGTGGACCGGGCGGCCGTCGAGCGCGTGGATCTCGGTCTCGGCGGGGTGCTTGTCGCGCTGCGGCGGGAACACGAGCCGGCCGCCGCCGGTGCGCTGCGCGGTCAGCCGCAGCTCCGCGCCGGACGGCGAGGAGTAGACGACGTCCAGTTCGCGCACGGCCGCGCCGTCGCCGAAGGTTGCGGCGCTCTCGGCGCGGAACACGCCGGCCGTCACCGGCACGCCCTGGGCGGCGAGGAAGTCCCCGACGTCCCGCGAGGGGACCCAGTCGCCCTCGTGCTCCTGCCCACGCCGGTGGAACTGGAAGACGCCGGTGGGCACCGACACCATGGCGGCCGGATGCCGGGCCCAGTAGCTCAGTTCGGCGAACGGCGTGGCCAGCACCCGCGGCACGGCGTCCGCCGTGGCCGGGCGCAGGCCGGCGAACAGCGCCACGAGCTCGTCGTCGGTGAACTCCCCCTCCAGCACAGACAGTTCGACCGTGGTGCGGGCCAGCCGGGCGCTCGCGGCCCGATGGCCCAGGTAGTCGGTGCCGAGCCAGACCACACGGCCCGAGCCGATCGCGGCCGGCCGGGTCCGGCTGCCCCACAGGCACGGGTGGTCGGCGGCGGGGAACGCCCAGTCGTACAGGAACTGCTTCAGGCGCAGCCGCCGTCCCCCGCCGGAGATCTCCGTGCGGTAGCCGGCGGGGTTGGCGTCGCTCCACGGGGTGCGGCCCTCGGCCTCGACCCGGCCGGGAGGCGCCTCCCGGCGCAGCGTCCCGACGCTGTCGTCGCAGCCCTCGGGAAGCCGCGACGGCCGCCACAGCACGAAGTTGCACCAGTCCTGGGCGCGGGTCTCCTCGATCGCCGGGGGCACCCGGTCAAGATCGGCCGCGCGGTCCAGGAACTGCCAGCGCCACGGGCGTACGGGACGGTTCACCATGACTCCTCGGGTCGGTGCGAAGCTCCGCGAGGTGGCCGAGCCAGGCGGAGGTGGAAGCAAGGAACATCCACTCGCCGACGCCCAGTTCGGCCCGCAGCGCGGCCGGCATCGGCGGCAGGCCGAAGGGTGCGCCGAGCCCGTCGGCGAGGTCGGCCAGCCGGCGGACGTACCCGGGGTCGGTGGGGGTCGGGAAGCCCTGCTTGGGGCGGTGGCGCACCGAGTCGGGCAGCAGGTCGGCGAGCGCCTCCTTCAGCAGGCCCTTGTGGCTGCTGCCCGGTTCGCCGGAGTCCTTCAGGTGCTCCGGGCAGCGGAAGGCCAGCTCGGCGAGGGCGACGTCCTGGAAGACGGGCCGGTCCTCCAGGGTGAAGGTCGCCGACGTGGCGTCGACCATGTCGTTGACGTAGACCAGGAAGCGCCGCAGCAGATGGTGCCGGCCGCGCTTGAGGGGCGAGGCCGTCTTGATCGCCCGGTACTCGTCCATGGTGCGCTCCCACACCCGGTCGGTGACGGCCGTCATGTCGACGTCGAGTTCCCCCGCCATCCAGCTCACCAGCCGCGCCCAGACGGGCCGTTCGTCGGAGTAGAGCTGGTGCGTCAGGTAGTGGCGCCCGTGGATGAAGGTGGGCGCGTAGGGGTCGACGACGGGGAAGTAGCGGCCGGCCTGGTAGCCCCACAGCTCGTCGGCGCCGTGGCCGGAGTAGACGACCACGTTGCGGTCGCGGGAGATGGCGCCGTAGAGATGGTGCATGGCCAGCTCGGCGCCGTGCAGCAGCGGCCGCATCAGCCGGGTGGGCAGGACGGGCACCAGTTCGGCGGCGCGATGGCGGTCCAGGTCGCACACGGTCAGCGGCACGCCGAGCCGTTCGGCGACCTCGGCGGCGTGCACCGCGTCGTCGCCCGAGCCGCCGATGCCGTCCTGGTAGCGCAGGACGTATCCCTCCACGGGCACGCCCAGCGCGGTCAGGGCGGCCACGGCCGCCGTGCTGTCGACGCCCCCGCTGAGCACCGCGGCCCGCGGGACGTCGGACACGGCCCGCTCGGCGATCGCCCGGTCGAAGGCGGCCCGGATCTCCTCGGCGCTGACGGGGCCGTCCACCGGCGTCGGCCGCCAGTAGCGGTGGGTGCTGGTGCCGGGGCGGTCGACCGACAGGTACTCGGCGGGCTGAAGGGCCCGCACGCCGCGCAGCCAGGTGTGGTCGTCGGCCGCGTCCATGCGGATCCAGGAGCGCAGGACGTACTCCTCGGGGTCCACCTCCGGGGTCACCAGGCCGGTGCGCAGCAGCACCTGCGGTTCGGAGGCGAACAGGAGCCCGCCGTGGGTGAAGGCGTAGAACAGCGGTTTGACGCCGAAGTGGTCGCGGGCGAGCACCACGCGGCCGGTCCAGGTGTCGTGCCAGGCCAGGGCGAACATGCCGGACAGCGGGCGCAGCGCGGCCGCCGGGTCGTCCTCGCGGCACACCTGTTGCAGGACGAACTCGGTGTCGCAGGCGGTGCGGCGCGGCCACAGCGGCGCGGCGGGCGAACGGGAGCCGTAGACCTCGCCGTTGTGCACCAGGACGATCCGCCCGGTGGGGTCGGTCATCGGCTGGTCGCCCGCCTCGGAGCGGTCGCGGACCGCCAGGCGCGTCGCGCACAGCATGACGGTGCCGCAGGCCGACACGTACGGGGCGCAGGCCGCCTCGCCCCGGTGCGCCATGGCGCCCGTCATCGTCCGGCCGAGGGCCTCCATCCAGTCGGGGTCCCGGCGGCCCTCGAAGCTGACGAAGCCCGCTATGCCGCACACGCGCCGGCCTCCGTCCTGTCCCCGTCCCAGATCCGCCACAGCCCGGCCAGGCCCTCGGTGAACACGTGCTCGATGCCGTGGTGTCCGCCCTCGTGCTCGAGGTAGGCGTGCGGGACGCCGTGCCCGTCGAGGGCGGCGTGCAGCGCGCGCACGCCCCAGTGCATGCCGTAGTCGTCGCGTTCGCCGACGCTGAGGTGGAGCAGGCCGAGGCCGGCGAGCCGGCCGGCGTGGTCGGGCAGCATCCGCACCGGGTCGTGGCGCAGCCACCGCTGCCACACCTCGTCGCGGAACAGGCCGGTCACGGGGTCGCACGGCAGCGCGTCGGAGGGAGTGGTCCCGGGGGCGTCGGCGTAGCACACGCCCATGGCGACGATGCTCATCGCGACCATGAACGGCACGTCGTGCGGGCCGGTGTCGCAGCGCGCCAGCAGCGCCTCGACGCCGCCGGCCGCCCGGACGGTGTCCAGCGCGGCGGGCACCAGCGGCAGGTAGCTGTGCTCGAACCCGGCGTCGGGCGAGAAGGCGAGCACCGCCGAGAACAGGTCGGACGTCATGCCCGCGACGAGCGCGCCGTAGCCGCCGCTGGACTTGCCGGCGACGGCGCGCGCGGCGGGCTCGGGCCGTGTCGCGAACCGCCGGTCCACCTCGGCGACGATCTCCGCGAGGTGGCCGGCGTAGCGCCCGCACGCGGCGGAGTCGATGTACTGCGAGCCGCCGTAGCGGGTCGTGCCGTCCACCACGACGAGCAGCGCGGGCGGCACCCGGCCGTCCGCCATGGCCCGGCCGAGCCGGTCGGCGACCGAGCCGCCGAAGGCGAGCGCCCGGTTGGTCAGGCTCGGATGGGCGCCGTAGCCCGGCAGCCAGTACACCACCGGGAAGCGCCGCACGCCGTCGTAGCCGGGCGGCAGGTGCACCTCCACGCGGCGGCGGTGCGGGTCGCCCAGCGGGTTGCCGCGCAGCGCGGCGCTGTCGTGGTCGAAGACGACGGGCTCGGTCATGGTGTGCTCTCCTCGCGCACCGCGCGCTCCATGTGGCGGGTGTAGAACGACGGATGGTGGAAGACGGCCGAGAGGAGCACGCCGTCGCTGGCCCACAGCCCGAAGGAGCTGCCGAACAGCAGGTCGGCGTCGAGCAGGGCCTCCAGCGTGGCGGCCGCGATCTCGGTCCACCCCTCGCCGCCGGCGAGGTGGTCGCGGGCCGGTCCCGGGCCGAGCCGCACGACCCGGCCGGCCACCGGGTCGAGCAGGAAGGACGTCTCGCCGCCGGCGTCCTCGTGCAGCGAGACGACGTGCCGGCCGGCGCCGTGGTCGAGCGCCCGGTACCAGTAGTCGGTCGCCACCAGCCGGTCCAGCAGCTCGCGCAGCAGGTCCTCGGCGTCGCGGGTCTGACGGCCGTACCGGTCCGTGCGGGCGTCGAACGCCGGCACGGGGGTGTCGGGGTCGAGGGTGACCGCGGCGTACACCTCGTCGAAGTCGTACGCGCCGGGCGCCACCGGCCCGTCGGCCAGGGCGGCCTTGCCGTCCTCGATCTCGATCACCTGGCCCGGGCCCCACAGCAGGCCGTCGCGGCCCAGCTCGTCGAGGCGGCGCAGCGCCTGCACGGGGGTGAAGGGGAAGATCGTGCGGTTGCACCAGTCGTAGTCGCGCTCGCCGTCGCCGCTGACGCGCCAGCCGAACGAGGAGGGCACGGTCAGGGCCGCGGGGATCGCGTCGACGTAGCGGTCGAAGGTGGCGACGGCGCGGGCGCGCACCGCGTCCGGGTCGCTCAGCGGGCGGCGTTCGGTGAGCACGCCGGGCGGCGAGACGCTGTGCGCGGGGACGAACACGGCGTCCGGCCTCGGCGCGTCGGCGCCGCGGAAGGCCGCCACGGTGTCCTCGTGCAGGAGCGCGTCGCCGCACAGCATGACGGCCGCGTCGTCGGTCTGCACCAGCACGCTCATCTCGGGGAAGGACACGGCCGAGGGGAACGTCCGCAGGGTCGCCCCGCCCAGGGTGATCGTGTCGCCCGGCGTCACCGGCCGCAGGTTCTCGAAGCCGAGGCGGCGCAGCGTCCAGGCGATCGCCTGGTGCCCGAGCCCGGACGCCGTCAGCCGCGGCGGCACGGGACCGGCGGGGTAGACGCAGGTGACGGCGGAGCTCTGGCGCGGGCTGTCGTCGAAGTCCACGTCGGCGCCGTCGACCAGCCGCCGCAGCGAGGGGAAGTGGTGGTGGTCGAAGTGGTGGTGACTGAGCACCACGTAGTCGACCCCCTCGTCGAGGACCTCGTCGACGAGGCGGTCCGGCAACGCGGGGTGGTGCTCCCAGAAGCGGTCCAGGCGCTGGGTCAGCCATGGGTCGAAGAGGATGCGCTCCGCCCCCGTGTCGACGAGGACGGCCGCATGGCCCAGGGAGGTCAGACGCATCAGTCGCTCGTCTCGTACACGCAGCGGAAGCCGACCTCGTTGTGCCGGTCGGTGATCAGGTCCTTGCCCCGGTAGAACGTGGTCAGGCAGGTCGGCGGGGAGGTCCAGGTGCCGCCGCGCAGCACGTGGAAGGCCTCCTTGCGGTTCATGAAGTCCAGCGGGTGCCGGCCCTTGAAGAAGGGGTCCATGTCCTCGCCGGTGTAGAAGTTCGTCCGCGTCAGCTCCCAGACGTTGCCCGACATCTGGAGGCAGCCGTAGGGGCTCGCGCCCTGCGGGAGGGCGTCGGCGGGCAGCACCGGGTGGGCGGGGTTGTCGCCCTGCGAGATGGTGACCAGCAGGGCCTCCAGGGAGTCGAGGTCGGCCACCTCCTCGCCGAACGAGCGCTCCACGTAGTTCACCCGGTCCGGGTCGAACCCCTCGCCCCACGGGTAGCGGCGGCCGTCCACGCCGCGCGCGGCCTTCTCCCACTGGACCTCGCTGGGCAGCGCGCCGCCCGCCCACTTGGCGAAGGCGTAGGCGTCGTACCAGTCGACGCCGACGACGGGCAGGCCGGGCGCGTTGAAGCGCGGGTCGTGCCAGTGCGCCGGGCGGTGCGAGCCCTCCAGCGGCTGGTCGGGGTGGTCGAACTCGCCGGAGTCGCCGACCTCGTCGAGGAACTCGCGGTAGCGGGCGTTGGTCACGGTGGTGCGGTCGACGAGGAACGCGGGCACGTCCACGGCGCGCAGCGTGCTGTCGTCCTGCGCCATGCGGAAGGCGTCGGGCTGCTCCTCGGCGCCGATGATCGCCGGACCGCCCGGCACCAGGACGACGTCGCTGGTGCGCCGGGGGCGTTTGCGCGCGGCCTCGATCCGCGCCCGCATGTCGGAGAAGTACTCGTCCTCCAGGCGGCGCAGCTCGGCCGGGTCGCGGGTGCCGAAGACGGCGATGAGGGCCCGCTTGGTGAGGGCCGCGCCGCAGCCGACGGGCTTGCGCGTCCAGTCGGGGCGGGTGAAGTTGCTGGGCCAGCCGGAGATGCGCACGAGGTCGGGGACGGCGGCGGCGATGCGGTGCTCGGCGATGACCTTCAGCGCCGTGAAGGCGACCCAGTCGACCGTGTCGTGGGTCGCGGCGGCCACGGCGGTGTCGGCGGCCGCGACGCCCGCGTGGTGCCGGGCCAGGAGCCGCACCGCGCCGGCCCGCACCGGCCATTCGGGATGGGCGACCGCGACAGACGCCAGCAGCGGTATCCCGTCGGCGGCCCGCCCCCGGTCCTCGGCCAGCGCGACGACGCGTTCCACCGACGCCCAGTAGCGCTCGTCGGTGGAGTCGTCGGTCACCAGCAGCTCGGCGGGAATCTCGATGACTTCTGAAACGCGATTGCCTACCATCTCAGCCTCTCTCGGACGACGCGCCGCCCGTACGGATATTCCATACGGGCGGCGCGTTCGCTGGTCAGCGGATCACCACTTGCTGGTCTCCTGCTCAGCGTCACGGGTCTCGATGAAGTCACGGTCGCTCATTTGTCACTCCCTCCGCCGATATCGAGTTGTCGCGAACCGGATCGGCCGCTCGGCCCGAAAGCATACGGAGAGCGCGGAACACACGGCAACGGCCTTGATACGCGGACGTTGAACATGAACATTTCCGTGATATGCGCGGCTCGTTTCGCGACGATCCGGGCGATCAGAGGGAGAGGGAGAGGAAGGGAAAAATGGACGACACGCATTACCGTGAAGTGCGCGAGAACGGATTCGTGCGGCTCCCCGGACTGGCGGCGGGCGAGGCGCTCACCCGGCTGCGCGCTGCGGTGGACGACCTGAAGGAACTCGCCCGCGACCGCACGGTCTCCAGCGGCGACTTCGTCCTGGAGGCGCCCGGCATCGGCGGCTGGGCGGCCTGGCAGCAGGGCGCCGCAGCCCTCCCCGGGGTGCTGAGGTCGGCCGACCGCATCCATGAGCACGTGCCCGGGTTCGAGGCCGTGCAGCGGTCGCTGGACCTGGCCGGCGTGCCGGTCGCCGGGGCCGCCGGGAGTCCGGGCACGCTGGTCAACGCGTTCCTGTGGGCCAAGCCGCCCGTGGTGGGGTCGGCCAAGCCCTGGCATCAGGACATCGCCTTCGCGCCGCCCGCGTTCCGCGCCGGGGACCACGGCATCGTGACGATCTGGATCGCGCTGGACCCGGCCACCGTGCGCAACGGCTGCCTGGAGTTCATCCCCGGCTCCCACGTGCTCGGGCTGTTCCCCCACACCGGGGACCGCGAGCGCCGGCCGGGCGAACCGCCGCGCGCGGGCGCGGTGGAGCCGCACGTCGCCGACGAGCACCTGCCGCGCACCGCCGACCCGGTCGCCGTGCCCCTCGAACCCGGCTCGGCCGTGATGTTCGACGGGCTGGTGCTGCACCGCTCGGCGCCCAACACGACGGCGGGCGAGCCGCGCACGGCCGTCAGCTTCGTCTACGAGGTGCCGCGGCCGGCGTGGAGCCGGATGGAGCCGGCCGCCGTCGTCCGGGTGTGACGTTCGACCGCGGCGGGTCCGCAGTCGAACGGGACGTCGGACCGGGGTCGCCGGCCCGGGCGCCGGGCGGGGACGTCAGGACCGGGCCGCGCCGTCCAGGCCGTAGAAGGCGGCGCCGTCGAGATGGCGGATCGTGTTCAGGTCGCGCTGCACGACCTCCTCGAGGTCGTGCAGCAGCGTCACGATCAGCGGATACGTGAGGTCGTCGACCGTGCGGTCGATCTCCTGACCCGGCTTCACCAGCGTGATCAGGCGGTGGAAACTCTCCAGCCGCTCGATCTCGTCCAGACCCCGGTACTCGCTGAGCACGCCCTTGACCGGCGAGACCATGCCGACGATCGCGCTGTGCCGCCGCACCCGGTACGGGGCCGCGGCCCGCGCGTGGAAGCGTTCGGGGCGCAGGTAGGCGTCCACCGTCCACTCCAGCTGCGACTCGCCGATGCACAGGCCCGCGCAGGCCGGGATGCCGCCGCCGGCGATCCGCGCGCCCACCTCCACCAGGCACGGACCCTGCGGGGTCATCCTGATCTCCAGATGCGCCGGACCGTGCCGGATGCCCAGGGCGTCGAGCACCTCGAACGCGTAGGCGCGCAGCGGCTCCACGACCCGGCTCTCCGCCTCGACCAGCGACAGCGCGTCGCACAGGTCGACGACCCCGTTCGCGCTGAGCCGGCCCGTGCGCCACACGTCGCACAGGTGATGGCGGCCGTCGCGGCTGACGGTGTTCACCATGTACTCGGTGCCGGGCAGGTACTCCTGCGCCACCGCCCCCCTGTTGGGCTGGGAGAAGACGTCGTCGGCGTCGGCGAGGGCGCGGAAGGCGGCCACCGACTCCTGCGGGGTGTCACAGAAGAAGACGCCCTGGCTGCCCGCGCTGCGCGGAGGCTTGACGACGACACGGCCGCCCAGGTCCCGGTGCCACGCGGCGAGTTCGTCCGCGTCGGTGGCGCGCAGCTGCCGGGCGGCGCGCAGTCCCGCGGCCCGTACGGCCTCGACCATGAGATGCTTGTCGCGCCGCGCGGAGCTCAGGGCGGTGCCGTTGCCCGGCAGACCGAGCCGCTCCGCGAGCAGGTCCGCGAACTCCACCCCGCTCTCCCCGCCCGCGATCACCGCGATCGGCGTGAACGCCCCGACGGCCTCGGCCGTGGCCTCCAGATCGCCCTCGTGGACGATATCGGCGACGAAATCATCGGGGACGTACGGCGATCCGCGATAAACGTACGGAACGTCACGGGTGCTCTGTACACGGACCAGGGAACACCCCTGTTCCAGGAATGTCAGAACGAGGGAACGGACCGCGGCGTAGGCGTCGACCATCACGATGCACGGGCGGCCCTCGATGGCTGCTGTCATGTGTTCAAAGTAGAGAGAGCCGTCCCTCGCGGAAAGACGTTCAACTCTGAGATCCTCCTCCTTCGGAGGACTACCTGATGACGTCTCTTTCCATCGGCCTGCGTTCGCCGCACTGCACTCCGGCACTGCTGTTCGTCAATACCTTCGGCAGTTTCCTGGTCCTGGTGAGCCTTTCCACGCTCGTCGGGTCGGCCACCGGGTCGGGGCTGCTCGCCGCCGCCGTCCTGAGCGCGCCATGGCTGCCCGCCCTGCTGATGGCCGCGCCCCTCAACCGGCTGCTCGACCGGCGCGCCCCGGAGCGGCTCGTCCGGTTCGCCGAGGCGGCGAGCCTGGCGCTGACCGCGGCCGCGCTCCTGACGCCGCAGCGCGCCCTGCTCGCGGTCGCCGGCGTCCTGCTGCTGGTCCGCGGGTTCTTCGAGGCCGTCACCCGCTCGGCCACCGCCCTCGTGCTGCGCGACACCGTGCCGGCGCGGCGGCTGGACCGGGCCAACACCGTGGCGGAGATCGGCAAGCTGACCGGCGTCAGCGTGGGCGCGGCCCTGGCCGGTCCGGCCTCGGCGGTGCTGTCCCTGCGCGGACTGATCGCGGTGAACGCGGCGACGCTGGTGCTCAGTTCGCTGCTCGCCTGGGCGCTGCCGTCCGCCCCCGCGAAGGCCGCGAAGGCCGCGGACGACGCGAAGGCCGCGGACGGCGCGAAGGACGGCGCGACGGACGGCGCCGGGGCCCCGGCCGCCGCCCGCCCACGGGTCGAGGACCCCGCGCTGCGCAGGCTGTTCGCCCGGTTCCTGCTGGTGTCGTTCTGGCAGGGCTTCCACACCGTGGCCGTCACCGTCGTCCCCGTCCAGGTGCTGGGCGGCGGCACCCGCCTGGTGGGGGTGTTCGTCGCCGTCTCCTCGGTGGCCCTGTTCGCCGGGTCGCTGGCCGCCCTGCCGGTGCAGCGCCATCTCGCACGCGTGCCCTCGGCCGTCTGGGCTGTCCTTCCCATGCCGCCCCTGCTGGCGGCGCTGCTAGCGGGACGCACCGTGCCGACGCTCGCGCTGTACGCCCTGTTCCTGGTCCTCTTCGAGGTGGCCTACCTCCACTACAACAACCGGCTCCTGGCCACGGCCTCCGCGGCCGAACTGCCGTCGGTGGTGACCCTGCGGGCCACCCTGCTCCCCTCGGGCGTCGCGGTCTCCATCCTGGCGCTGGGCGCTCTGTGCGACCTGGTGGGCCCGCTGTCCACCGCCTCGGTGGTCGCCGTGGTCACCGTCATGGTCACCGCCTCGACCGGCACCGCCGGACACGCCTGGAGACGACGCGTGCGCGACGCCTGACCAGGGCGGCCGAGTCGGCCGGACGGCGGCCCGGGCGGGCCGGGCGGGACGGGCGGGACG
>NZ_JAHHIT010000122.1 GCF_024539675.1 Streptomyces hilarionis
CCCCCTGCCCGAGCGCCCGGACCGACCTCGCCGACCCCTGCCCGCGCCCCGGGCCGCCCTCCGCCCGGGTGGCTCCCTGCCCGTGGCTCCTTGTCCGGGTGGCCTCCCCGTCAGGGGCTCCTCGTCACCAGGCGAAGGCCTCCGGGGACGGTCCCGGGCCGGGGAAGACCTCGTCCAGGCCGGCCAGGAGCTCCTCGCTCGGCTCCAGCTCGACCGCGCGCAGTGCCGAGTCGAGCTGCTCGGCGGTGCGCGGGCCGACGATGGGGCCGGTCACGCCGGGCCGGGTGAGCAGCCAGGCCAGCGCCGCCTCGCCGGGCTCGACCCCGTGCTTCTCGACGAGCTCCTCGTAGGCCTGGATCCTGGCGCGGGTGGCGGGGTCGGCGAGGGCGTCGGCGGCTCGTCCGGAAGCGCGGCGGCCGCCCTCGGCCTGCTTCTTGACGACCCCGCCCAGCAGTCCGCCGTGCAGCGGCGACCAGGGGACGACCCCGAGGCCGTACTCCTGCGCTGCCGGGATGACCTCCATCTCGGCGCGCCGCTCGGCCAGGTTGTACAGGCACTGCTCGCTGACGAGTCCGATGGAGCCGCCACCGCGGCGGGCGGCGGTCTCGTTGGCCTGGGCGATCTTGTAGCCGGGGAAGTTGGACGATCCGGCGTAGAGGATCTTGCCCTGCTGCACCAGCACGTCGACGGCCTGCCAGATCTCCTCGAAGGGAGTGGCGCGGTCGATGTGGTGGAACTGGTAGAGGTCGATGCGGTCGGTGCCGAGCCGCTTCAGGCTCGCGTCGACGGCCCGCCGGATGTTCACGGCGGAGAGCTTGTCGTGGTTGGGCCAGGCGTCGCCGTCGGCGGCCATGTTGCCGTACACCTTGGTGGCGAGGACCACCTTGTCGCGCCGCCCGCCCCCCTTGGCGAACCAGCTGCCGATGATCTCCTCGGTACGGCCCTTGTTCTCGCCCCAGCCGTACACGTTGGCGGTGTCGAAGAAATTGACGCCCGCGTCGAGGGCCGCGTCCATGATCGCGTGGCTGTCGGTCTCGTCGGTCTGCGGGCCGAAGTTCATGGTGCCGAGGACGAGGCGGCTGACCTTGAGTCCGGTACGTCCGAGCTGCGTGTACTTCATGGAGCACAAGCCAACGACCTGGAGTGCGCTCGACGCAAGGGATCCGGTCAGTCGCGGGGGAACTCGTCGGTCTTGAGCGTCAGGCCGACGACGGTGCCGGTGAGGTCGATGTCGTCCCCGAAGTCGATCTTCGTCTCGGTGACGTACTCGCCGTTCTTGGGCTGGGTGTAGACATGGCACCGGCGCTGGTAGGGATCGGCGATCAGGTAGACCGGTACCTCGGCGGTCGCGTACGCGGTCATCTTGGGGCCGTAGTCGTTGGCGGCGGTGCCCTTGGAGATCACCTCGGCGACGAACTCGACGTCCTCGTGGCTCCAGCGGCCGTCGTCCGACTTGGCGGCGCCCTCGGCCATCACCGTCACGTCGGTGGCGAAGCCGTTCAGATGCCCCGGGTAGTCGATGCGCACGTCGGACTTCACGCGCTTGCGCGGGTACTTGGTGCGCAGCTGCTCGTAAATGTCCGCGATGATCTCCCAATGGGTGTCCCGCTGCGGCGACATGTAGACGGTCCCCTCGACGATCTCGACCTTGTATCCCTCGGGGACGGGCATCGTCTCGAGCCGCTCGAACATCTCGTCGAGCGTGATCGTGTTGTCGCTCTCGGCCATCGTGATCCTGTCTTCGAGGACGGTCATCTTGGCGCTCCTCCCCGGCCGCACCCGCTCGGGTGCCGCCGCGCGGTACAACGATACGGACGGCGACGGGGACACGGGGTGCTGCGCATATGTCAGGGGCAAGCGTGGCGAACTGCCCTCAGCCGGCGTACTCGCCGCCCAGTTCCCATCCCTGGTACATCGCCTCCGCGAAGGCCGACGCCAGCTGGTGTTCGCCGTTGGCGTTGGGGTGGGTGCCGTCGTACGTGTCGGTGTCGATGTCCCAGGTCGGCGGGACCGAGGCCAGCAGGATCGGGGAGGCCGGTTCGTCCAGGTCGGCGGCGGTCTTCGCCAGAAGTTCGTTGAAGCGGGCGACCTGGGCGGCGAAGGGCGCGTCGTTCGCGGCGCGGATGTTGTGGATGACCGGCAGCCACACCATGGCGATCCGGGGGTTCGCCGCGCGGGCCTCGGCGACGAAGGCGCGGGCGTTCTCCGCCGTCTGCTCGGCGTTGGTGTAGAAGCCCAGGTCGATCAGGCCGAGGGAGACCAGCAGGACGTCCGCCCGGGACCTGCGGACCGCCTCGCCGATCAGCGGCGTCATGTGCGCCCAGCCCTCGCCCCACCCGGCCAGATGGCCGCGCGGGAAGTCGGGTTCGGCGTAGGCGTACGACGTGGGGCTGTCCGTCGCCTTGTCGTAGAGCGTCTCGCGGGGGCCTACCAGGGTGAAGGGGCCGCCGTACTCGGCGCACAGGTGCTGCCACAGGCGGTAGCGCCAGGTGTGGTCGCCCGAGCTGCCGATCGTCATCGAGTCGCCTACGGGCATGAACCTGAGCATCCGCTCATGATGAGGGATCCGGAGTCGATCACCGCGGCCGGGGGCGTGTGAGACCGGCCACGGCCCGGTGAACCGCCGGGCGGGATGGCAGGCTTGGGGCCATGCGCCGACCTTTCGCCGTCCGAGCCGGAGCCCTGGTGACCGCGGTCCTGCTGCCCGGGGCCCTCCTCTCGGGAGCCCTCGCCGTGCTCGCGGGCCCCGCCGCGTCCCCCGCGTCCGCGGCCGACGGCGACAAGGGGTTCACCATCGACGACCCCCGGATCACCGAGTCCAGCGGTCTCGCCGCCTCGCGGCAGCACCCGGGCGTCTACTGGACGCACAACGACAGCGACGACGGCCCCTACCTCTACGCCGTCGACAGCGCCACGGGGAAGACCGTCGCCCGCGTCACCCTCACCGGGATCGGCACGCCTCGTGACGTCGAGGCGATCTCCATCGGCCCGGACAACCAGATCTGGGTCGGTGACATCGGCGACAACCTCGGCGGCAGCTGGCAGTACGTGTGGGTCTACCGGCTGCCCGAGCCGAAGAAGCTCGTCGACCAGACCGTCAGGGCCACGCAGTACGTCGTGAAGTACTCCGACGGCCCCCGCGACGCCGAGTCGCTCCTGGTGCATCCCAGGACCGGGCGCGTCTACATCATCGACAAGAAGGAGGACGGCGGGCACCTCTACGAGGGGCCGGCGAAGCTCTCGGCGTCCGGGGCGAACGTCTTCCGCCCGATCGCCCCCGTCGACCTGTGGGCCACCGACGCCGCCTTCTCCCCGGACGGCTCACAGCTCGCTGTGCGCGGCTACTTCGGCGGCATCTCCTACGCCTGGAACGGCGGGAAGATCGAACGCGAGGGGCGGCTCGACGTGCCGCTGCAACGGCAGGGCGAGTCGGTCAGCTACTCCGCCGACGGCCGCAAGCTCCTGTACGGGAGCGAGGGCTCGCACAGCGCCGTGGTGGCCGAGGACGCGCCCGAGGGATCCCCGTCCGGCTCCGCGTCCGCTGCCGGGGGCGGCGGGGCCGCCGCCTCCGGCAAGGGCGGCGGGTCCTCCGCGCCGGGCGGCGCGAAGGTCGGCGCGCTCGCGCTGGTGGCGGTGTGCGCCGCCTTCTTCGGCGTCCGCCGGCTCCGGCGGCGCGGCTGATTCCCGCCGTCCGCGCGCGGCCCCCGGCGCGGGGCCGGGGCTGTCGTACTCCTTGACGTGGTGATGGTGTGTCAGTTACCTGGGGGGTGCGCGGTGAATGGGAGCGCTCCCATTCGTTCCGGGGCCGCGCCTCCCGAGAGGAAGCAGCGAGATGTTCCGCAGCTTGCGAAGAGTGCTGTGCGCTGTCGCCGCCGCGCTCCTGATACCCCTGGGCGCCGGCGCGCAGGCGGCCCGGGCGGCCGGCTCCCCTGCGGCCGGCTCCCCCGGCGCCGGCCCCGCCGCGGCCGGCGCCGGCTACTGGCACACCAGCGGCCGGCAGATCCTCGACGCCGCCGGCCAGCCGGTCCGGATCGCCGGGATCAACTGGTTCGGCTTCGAGACCGGCAACCACGTCGTGCACGGACTCTGGTCGCGCGACTACAAGAGCATGATCGACCAGATGAAGGCGCTGGGGTACAACACGCTCCGCATCCCGTACAGCGACGACGTCTTCAAGGCCGGCACCGTCCCCAACAGCATCGACTTCTCCAGCGGCAAGAACGCCGACCTCCAGGGCCTCGACTCCCTTCAGGTGCTGGACAGGCTCGTCGCCTACGCCGGTCAGGACGGCCTGAAGGTCATCCTCGACCGGCACCGCCCGGACTCCGGCGGGCAGTCGGCCCTCTGGTACACGGCCGCCGTTCCCGAGTCGACCTGGATCGCCAACCTCAAGGCGCTCGCCTCCCGTTACGCCGGACAGGACACGGTCGTCGGCATCGACCTGCACAACGAGCCGCACGACCCGGCCTGTTGGGGCTGCGGCGACCAGGCGACGGACTGGCGGCTCGCCGCGCAGCGGGCGGGCAACGCGGTCCTGTCCGTCAACCCGAGCCTGCTGATCTTCGTCGAGGGCGTGCAGACCGTCAACGGCGTCTCCGGCTGGTGGGGCGGCAACCTGATGGGCGTCGGCCAGTACCCGGTGCAGCTGAACGTCGCCAACCGGGTGGTGTACTCGGCCCACGACTACGCGACCAGCGTCGCCCAGCAGAGCTGGTTCAGCGACCCGGCGTTCCCCGCCAACATGCCGGGGATCTGGGACAAGTACTGGGGCTACATCTTCAAGCAGAACATCGCCCCGGTGTGGGTGGGCGAGTTCGGCACCACGTTGCAGTCCACGGTGGACCAGAAGTGGCTGGCGGCCCTGGTGAGCTACCTGCGGCCGACCTCGACGTACGGCGCGGACTCCTTCCACTGGACGTTCTGGTCCTGGAACCCCAACTCCGGTGACACCGGCGGGATCCTGAAGGACGACTGGCAGAGCGTCGACACCGTGAAGGACGGGTACCTGGCGAGCGTCAAGGCGCCCGGATTCCCGGGTGGCGGAGGCGGCGGCGGGGGAGGCGGCGGTGGCGGCACGGCCGCCTGCACGGCCTCCTACGCCGTCAGCAGCGACTGGGGCGGCGGCTTCAACGCGGAGGTGAAGGTGACCAACACCGGGACGACCGCGCTCGGTTCGTGGAGGGTGAGCTGGACCTGGAGCGGCTCGCAGAAGGTCACCTCCATGTGGAACGCCTCCTACACCCAGAGCGGGTCCACCGTGACCGCGGTGAACGCCGCCCACAACGGCGCGGTCCCGGCCGGCGGCTCGACGAGCTTCGGCTTCGGGGGCGCGCCCGGCGGCGGGTCGGCGCCGAGCCTGAGCTGCACGGCGGCGTGAGGGCGGGGTGCCCGGCGGACCGCTCGCCGGGCACCCGGCCGTAAGAGGCCCGTGACGCAAACGAGTTCCAAATTTTCGGGCGAACGGGTTCTTGGGGCGGTGCTTCTCCGGCAGGATCCCGCGAGGATCGCGAACCTTGCGGTCAGGCCGAATGCCCCATGATGTGAAGGAACTTCATGAGAAGAAGCACAGCCGTGCTGTGCGGCGCGACCGTCGTACTGGCCGGAACGCTCACGGCCGTCCCGGCCGAGGCCACCACGTCGAAGTCCGCGCCGGCCGTCCAGGCGTCGAAGGTCGCCTGGAAGGCGTGCGCCACGCAGGACGCCCCGACGTTGCAGTGCGCGTCCGTCGTGGTGCCGCTCGACCACGCCCGGCCCCAGGGCCGGAAGATATCCCTCGCCCTGACCCGTGTCCCGCACACCGGGCGGGCCTACCAGGGCCCGCTGCTGGTCAACCCCGGCGGCCCGGGCGGCAGCGGTCTGTCCCTCGCCCCGTTCGTCGCGTCCTCCCTGCCGAAGGCGGTCGCGGCCCAGTACGACGTCATCGGCTTCGACCCGCGGGGCGTGGGGGAGAGCAAGCCCGCCCTGGACTGCAAGCCGGGCCACTTCGACCCGGTCCGCCCGGACTCGGTGCCGCGCACCGCAGCGATCGAGAAGGCCAACCTCGCCCGCGCCAAGGCCTTCGCCAAGGCGTGCGGCCGGAAGTACGCGGACGTCCTGCCGTACATCGACACGATCAGTGCCGTGAAGGACATGGACGCGATCCGCAAGGCGCTCGGCGCCCCGAAGATCAACTACTTCGGCTACTCGTACGGCACCTACCTCGGCCAGGTGTACGCCAAGCTCTTCCCGACCCGTGTGCGCCGTCTGGTGCTGGACTCGATCGTCGACCCCGACGGGGTCTGGTACGACGCCAACATCTCGCAGGACTACGCCTTCGACGCCCGCCACAAGGCGCTGATGGCGTGGATCGCCAAGTACGACGGCACGTACAAGCTCGGCAAGGACCCGGCCAGGATCGAGGCCAAGTGGTACGCGATGCGCGCGGCGCTCGCCAAGCACCCGGCCGGCGGCAAGGTGGGCGCCTCCGAGCTGGAGGACACCTTCATCCCCGGCGGCTACTACAACGGCTACTGGCCCTCCCTCGCCGAGGCGTTCGCCGCCTACGTGAACGACAAGAACGTCACCCCGCTCGTCAAGGCGTACGAGGGCATGGCGGCCGTCGACGCCTCCGGGGACAACGGCTACAGCGTCTACACCGCGGTGCAGTGCCGTGACGTGTCCTGGCCGCGCGACTGGAACCAGTGGCGCAAGGACAACTGGGCCGTGTACAAGAAGGCCCCGCTCATGGCCTGGAACAACGCCTGGTACAACGCGCCCTGCGCGTTCTGGCCCACCAGGACGCTGAAGCCGGTGAACGTCGCCAACAGCAAGCTCCCGCCGGTGCTGCTGTTCCAGGCGACGAAGGACGCGGCCACCCCGTACCCGGGCGGCGTCGCCGTCCACCGCCTCCTCAAGAACTCCAGCCTGGTGGTCGAGAGCGGCGGCGGCAACCACGGCATCACCCTCAGCGGCAACGCCTGCCTGGACTCGTACCTGGCGAAGTACCTGAGCGACGGCACCGTGCCGCGCGGCAGCGGCGTGGCCGACGCGGTCTGCAAGAAGACCGCCGACCCGAAGCCGGCGGCCGCGGCGCCGTCGGCGCTGGCCGCCGGGCAGCCGGCCGCCACGGCCCCCGGCGACGCCCTGCACCGCCTGCTGGGCTCGCGCGGCTGACGGCGAGCGGCCGAACCGTCGGACGGCGAAGGGCGCCCGGTTGACACCGGGCGCCCTTCGTCGACCCCGCCGTCGGCGGGCCTCGTGCTGCGGGTGGCGGCTACAGGTTCTCGATCACGTAGTCGACGCACTTCGTGAGCGCCTCGACGTCCGCCGGGTCGATCGCGGGGAACATCGCGACGCGCAGCTGGTTGCGGCCGAGCTTGCGGTAGGGCTCGGTGTCCACGATGCCGTTGGCGCGCAGCACCTTGGCGACGGCGGCCGCGTCCACGTCGTCGCTGAAGTCGATCGTGCCGATGACCTGCGAGCGCTTGGCCGGGTCGGTGACGAACGGGTTGGCGTACTTGACGTCCTCGGCCCAGCCGTAGAGGTTGCGCGCGGAGGTGGCGGTGCGGCGCACCGACCAGTCCAGGCCGCCCTGGCCGTTGATCCACTCCAGCTGCTGGTTCAGCAGGAAGAGGGTGGCGAGGGCCGGGGTGTTGTACGTCTGGTTCTTGCGGGAGTTGTCGATCGCCGTCGGCAGGCTGAAGAACTCCGGCACGTGCCGGCCGGACGCGTGGATCCGCTCGGCGCGCTCGATCGCGGCCGGGGAGAACACGCCGATCCACAGGCCGCCGTCGGAGGCGAAGGACTTCTGCGGGGCGAAGTAGTAGACGTCCGTCTCGGCGATGTCGACCGGGAGGCCGCCGGCGCCGGAGGTCGCGTCGACCAGGACCAGCGCGCCCTCGTCGGCGCCCTGGACCCGCCTGAGCGGGGCGGCGACGCCGGTGGAGGTCTCGTTGTGGGTGAACGCGTAGACGTCGACGCCCGCCTCGGCCGCCGGCTCGGGGTGCGTGCCGGGGTCGGAGGAGATCACGGTGGGCTCGGCCAGCCAGGGGGCGAGCTTGGCCGCCTTGGCGAACTTGGAGCTGAACTCGCCGAACGTGAGGTGCTGCGACCTGTTCTCGATGAGGCCGTGCGTCGCCACGTCCCAGAACGCGGTGGAGCCGCCGTTGCCGAGGACGACCTCGTACCCCTCGGGGAGGGAGAACAGCTCGGAGACGCCCTCGCGCACCTTGCCGACCAGGTTCTTGACCGGGGCCTGGCGGTGGGAGGTGCCGAGCAGGGAGGTGCCGGTGGCGGCCAGGGCGTCCAGCGCCTCCACCCGCACCTTGGAGGGGCCCGCGCCGAATCGACCGTCGGCGGGCTTGATGTCAGAAGGAATCCGGATCTCAGCCACGGAGCGAGGTTAGCCGGTGGGGGAAACCCGGGCGCAACCTCGTCCGTCGGGTGAGACGGGTTCGTGTCGTCGTCCGGGGCCGGGTCCCGACGGGCTGTGGGCGCGCGCGCATGCTGGTTTGCTGAAGCCATGACGGATCTCGAGGCCGCTCTGCGCAAGGTCGTCCGGGGGGAGGTCGCGTGCGACGCGGCCTCCCGCGCGCTCGTCACCATGGACGCGTCCAACTACCGCCGCGTCCCGCTCGCGGTGGTCGCCCCCCGGGACGCGGACGACGTGGCGGCCGTGCTGGAGGTGTGCCGGGAGCACGGGACGCCGGTCGTCGCGCGGGGCGGCGGGACGTCGATCGCGGGACAGGCCACGGGGACCGGCGTGGTGCTGGACTTCACCCGGCACATGAACCGGCTGGTCTCGCTCGACCCCGGGGCGCGGACCGCCGTCGTGCAGCCGGGGCTGGTGCTCGACCGGCTCCAGGAGGCGGCCGCGCCGCACGGGCTGCGCTTCGGGCCCGACCCGTCCACCCACAGCCGGTGCACGCTCGGCGGGATGATCGGCAACAACTCGTGCGGCTCCCACTCGGTGGCCTGGGGCACGACCGCGGACAGCGTGCGCGAGCTGCGGGTCGTCACCGCGCGCGGGCGGCCGCTGCGGGCCGGGCGGGGCTGGGCGGGCGCGCCGGACGGGCTGCGCGCCCTGGTGGAGGGAGAGCTCGCCCTGCTGCGGACCGGCTACCCCGAGCTGCCCCGCCGCATCTCGGGGTACGCGCTGGACGCGCTGCTGCCGGAGAACGGCGTGGACGTCGCCCGCTCCCTGTGCGGCAGCGAAGGCACCCTGGGCGTGCTGACGGAGGCTGTCGTACGGCTCGTCGAGGCGCCCCCCGCGCGCGGGCTCGCGGTGCTCGGCTACCCGGACGAGAGCGCGGCCGCCGACGCGGCGGCCGTGCTGCTGCCGTTCGGGCCGCTCACCGTGGAGGGGATGGCCGCCGACCTGGTGCCGTCGGGGACGGGCGGGCTGCCGCGCGGCGGGGCCTGGCTGTTCGTGGAGACGGGCGGGGGGACGCCGGACGAGGCACGCGCGCGGGCGAGGGCGATCGTGCGCGCGGCGGACGCCGTCGACGCCCGGGTGGTGACGGAACCGGCGCGGCAGCGGGAGCTGTGGCGGATCCGGGAGGACGCGAGCGGCACGGCGACCCGGATCCCCGGCGACCCCTCCCTGCCGCCGGGCGCCGGAGGTCCCGCGGAGGCCTGGCCCGGCTGGGAGGACTGCGCGGTGCCGCCGGCCCGGCTGGGCGCGTATCTGCGCGACTTCCGGGCGCTGCTGGCGGAGCACGGGCTGCGCGGCGCCCCCTACGGGCACTTCGGGGAGGGCTGCGTCCACGTCCGCATCGACTTCGACCTGCTGACGCCGGACGGCGTCGGCCGCTTCCGCCGCTTCTCGCGGGAGGTGGCCGAGCTGGTCGTGGCGCACGGCGGTTCGCTCTCCGGCGAGCACGGCGACGGCCGGGCCAGGGCCGAGCTGCTGCCCCTGATGTACGGGCCGGACCTGGTCGCGCTGTTCGCCCGCGCCAAGGACGTGTGGGACCCGGACGGCCTGCTCAACCCGGGGATGCTGGTGCGGCCCGAGCCGCTCGACTCGGGCCTGCGTTTCTCGGTCCTGCCGCGCGAGCCGGTGGACGTGGTCTTCGGGTACCCGTCGGACGGCGGCGACTTCTCGGCGGCCGTGCGCCGGTGCGTGGGAGTCGCCAAGTGCCGTGCGGCGGCGCCGGCGCCCGGGGCGGGGGTGATGTGCCCGTCGTTCCGCGTCACGGGCCGGGAGGAGCACTCCACGCGCGGGCGGGCCCGGCTGCTGCACGAGATGCTGGCCGGGGAGCTGGTGACCGACGGCTGGCGTTCCACGGAGGTCCGTGACGCGCTGGACCTGTGCCTGTCCTGCAAGGGCTGCCGCTCCGACTGCCCGGTGGAGGTCGACATGGCCACCTACAAGGCGGAGTTCCTGCACCACCACTACCGGGGACGCCGTCGTCCCGCCGCGCACTACAGCATGGGCCGGCTGCCGGTGTGGCTGCGCTGGGCGAGCCGGTTGCGGGCGGCGGCCCTGATCAACGCGCTCGCCTCGTTCGGCCCGTCGGCGCGTGTGGCCAAGCGGCTGGGCGGCGTCGCGAAGGAGCGGGACGTCCCCCGGCTGGCCCGCCGGACGTTCACCGGCTGGTGGCGCGCCCGGCCGCCCGTGGCGTCGCGGGGGGCCGGGGAGCTGGTGGTGCTGTGGCCCGACACCTTCACCGAGCACTTCTCGCCGTCCGTGGGCCGGGCGGCGGTGCGGGTGCTGGAGGCCGCGGGACTGCGGGTGGCGCTGCCGCCGACCCTGCGGATGCGGGGCAGGCCGGTGGGCGACGGCCGGTCGCGCGGTGCGGCGGCGCTGCTCGGCGCGCGCCGGGCCCGGGTCTGCTGCGGGCTGACGTATGTCTCGACCGGTCAGCTCGACCACGCGCGCGGGGTGCTGCGCCGCACGCTCGACCTGATGGAGCCGGTGCTGGAGACGGCCGCCCCGGTGGTCGTCCTGGAGCCGAGCTGTGCCGCGGCCCTGCGCACCGACCTGCCGGAGCTGCTGCACGACGACCCGCGCGCGGCCCGGCTCGCCGCCCGTGTCGTCACCTTCGCCGAGGTCCTGGAGCGGCACGCCCCCGGTTGGGTTCCGCCCCGGCTGGACCGTCCCGTCGTCGGTCAGACGCACTGCCATCAGCACGCGGTCCTGGGTGACGGGGCCGAGCGGCGGCTGCGTGAGGCCGCGGGGCTCACCGGGGACCTGAGCGGCGGGTGCTGCGGTCTGGCCGGTGACTTCGGCTTCGGCAGGGGCCGCTACGAGGTGTCGGCGGCGTGCGCGGAGGAGCAGCTGCTGCCGGCCGTGCGGGACGCGCCGGAGGGGGCGGTGGTCCTGGCGGACGGGTTCTCCTGCCGGACCCAGCTGGAACAGCTGGCCGGGGTGCGGGGGAGCCATCTCGCGCAGGTGCTGGCGGCGGCGCTGGAGGACGCGGGCGGCTCCCCGCGCACGTAGCCGCCCGGAGCGCGAGCCTCCGCGTCGACGCCCGGACCGGGCATGCGGACCCCGGACCGGGCCTGCGGACCGGCCTTCGGCGGGGACTTCCCGCAGGCGCGGTACGTCTCGCAGCCTGAGACAGCGGCAAAAGAGGTGCACACACCTGACGGAGTCCATTACCGTGGACTCGGCAGTACATCGTGCTGAACGAACCGCGTCGAACACCTGGACCGCCCGTGACCACCCCCGACACAGCAGCAGCCGCTTCCGTCGTCTCCTCGCCGCCCCGGCCCGACACGGGAGCGGACGGCCCGGGTCGCGGCGGCCGGTTCGGTTCTCTCGGTCCGGTCGGGCTGGTGCTCGCCGGAGGGGTCTCGGTGCAGTTCGGCGGCGCCCTCGCGGTGACGCTGATGCCACGGGCGGGCGCCCTGGGCGTCGTGGCGCTGCGGCTGCTCGTCGCCGCGATCGTGCTCCTGGTCGTCTGCCGGCCCCGCCTGCGCGGCCACTCGCGCGCCGACTGGGGCACGGTCGTGGCCTTCGGCGTCGCCATGTCCGCGATGAACGGCCTGTTCTACCAGGCGCTCGACCGCATCCCGCTGGGCGTGGCGGTCACGCTGGAGGTGCTCGGCCCGCTCACCCTGTCGGTCGTCGCCTCGCGCCGGGCGCTGAACCTGGTCTGGGCCGCGCTGGCGCTGGCGGGCGTCTGCCTCCTCAGCGGCGCCGGCGGCGACGGCGGCCTCGGCGCGCTGGACCCGGTGGGCGTCGCGTTCGCGCTGGGTGCCGGCGTGATGTGGGCCGCGTACATCGTGTTCAGCGCCCGCACGGGCCGCCGCTTCCCGCAGGCGGACGGGCTGGCCCTGGCGATGGCGGTCGGCGCGCTGCTCTTCCTGCCCCTGGGGCTCGCGGAGTCGGGCGCGAAGCTCGCCGACCCCGTGACGCTCGGCCTGGGGGCGGGCGTCGCCGTGCTCTCCTCGGTCCTGCCCTACACCCTGGAACTCCTCGCGCTGCGCCGCCTGCCCGCCTCCACCTTCGCGGTCATGATGAGCCTGGAACCGGCCCTCGCCGCCACGGCGGGCTTCCTGGTCCTCGACCAGGCCCTGAGCGCCGTCCAGGCCGCCGCCATCGCCCTCGTCGTCGCGGCGAGCATGGGCGCCGTCCGCACCCAGACCGGCCGCCCGAAAACGGCGACACCGGAAGCCTGAGGCGCCGGCCCGGCGGCCGGGGGCGGTACCCGGAGGCCGGAGGCGGTGGCCCGGAGGCCTGACAGCGCGGGTCCGCAGGCCGGAGGTCGCGGGCGGTGGCCCGGAGGCCGCAGGCGCCGGTCCGGAGGTCTGGAACGCCGGTCCGGAGGCCTGAGCGCCGGTCCGGAGGCCGGGGGCGGGCCGGGAGCCCCCGGCCGTCGCCCGTGGGACCCCCGGCACCCGCTCACGTTCTCTGTCCCCGCCGTCCCCGCTCGCCCAGAAATGCATGCAAGCATGCTTGATTGTTTCTCGGGGCGCTGCCATGCTCCACCCCATGGCCGACCCGACCCCCGTGCTCGACGACCTCCGTGCCGAAAGCGACGAACTCGACCGGCTGGTGGCCGGGTTGGGGGAGGAGCAGTGGAGACTTCCCACGCCCGCCCCCGGCTGGACCGTCGCCCACCAGATCGCGCATCTCGCCTGGACGGACCACTCCTCCGTGCTCGCCGTGACCGACCAGGACGCCTTCGCCCGTGAGGTCGAGAAGGCGCTGAGCGCGCCCGGGGACTTCGTCGACAACGGCGCCGAGGAGGGTGCGACGAAGCCGCCCGCGCACCTGCTCGCCGACTGGCGGGCCGGACGCCGGGCGCTGGACGCGGCGCTGCGGGCGGCCCCCGCCGGCGCGCGGTTCCCCTGGTACGGCCCGCCCATGGCCGCCGCCTCGATGGCCACCGCCCGGCTCATGGAGACCTGGGCGCACGGTCGGGACGTGGCCGACGCGCTGGGCACGGCCCTCCCGCCCACCGACCGGCTCCGGCACATCGTCCGCCTCGGCGTGCGCACCCGCGACTTCGCCTTCGGCGTGCACGGCCTGCCCACGCCCTTCGAGGAGTTCCGCGTCGAACTGCGCGCCCCCTCGGGCGAGTCGTGGACCTACGGTCCCGAGGACGCCACGGACCGCGTGACCGGCCCCGCCCTCGACTTCTGCCTGCTGGTCACCCAGCGCGCCCACCGCGCCGACCTGGCCCTGCGCGCCGAGGGCCCCGACGCCGACCGCTGGCTGGACGTCGCCCAGGCCTTCGCCGGCCCGCCCGGCGGCGGCCGCCCGCCGAAGGGACCGAGGGGGGCGGGGGCGTGAGCGTGCTGCGCGTCGGCAACGCCTCCGGCTTCTACGGCGACCGCTTCGACGCCCTGCGCGAGATGCTCACCGGCGGCGAACTCGACGTCCTCACCGGCGACTACCTCGCCGAGCTGACGATGCTCATCCTCGGGCGCGACCGGATGAAGGACCCGGCCGCCGGATACGCCCGCACGTTCCTGCGGCAGCTGGAGGAGTCCCTCGGCCTCGCCCACGAGCGGGGCGTGCGGATCGTCACCAACGCGGGCGGGCTCAACCCCGCCGGACTCGCCGACGCGGTACGGCAGTTGGCGCAGCGGCTCGGCATCCCCGTGCGCGTCGCGCACGTCGAGGGCGACGACCTGGGCTCCCGGTACCCCGACAGCCTCACCGCCCACGCCTACCTCGGCGGCTTCGGCATCGCCGCGTGCCTGCGCGAGGGCGCGGACGTCGTCGTCGCCGGACGGGTCACCGACGCGGCCCTCGTGACCGGTCCCGCCGTCGCCCGCTTCGGCTGGGGGGCGACGCAGTACGACCGGCTCGCGGGCGCGGTCGTCGCCGGTCACGTCCTGGAGTGCGGGACGCAGGCCACCGGCGGCAACTACGCGTTCTTCGCCGAGGGCGGGGCCCGGCGCGAGGGCGGCCACGGGGGCGGCCGCGACCTGCGGCGGCCGGGCTTCCCGCTCGCCGAGATCCACGAGGACGGCAGCTGCGTCATCACCAAGCACCCCGGCACGGGCGGCTTCGTGGACGTCGGCACGGTGACCGCTCAGCTCCTGTACGAGACGGGCGGCGCCCGGTACGCCGGGCCCGACGTCACCGCCCGGCTGGACACCGTGCGCCTCACGCAGGACGGCCCCGACCGGGTGCGGATCGACGGCGTGCGCGGCGAGGCCCCGCCCCCGACCCTCAAGGTCGGCCGCACCCGCCTGGGCGGCTTCCGCAACGAGGTCGTCTTCGTGCTCACCGGGCTCGACATCGAGGCCAAGGCGGCCCTCGTGCAGGAACAGATGGCGGACGCGTTCGAGAAGTCCCGCCCTGCCGAGGTCCGTTGGGAGCTGGTGCGGACCGACCGGCCGGACGCCGACACCGAGGAGACGGCCGGCGCGCTGCTGCGGCTCGTCGTCCGCGACCCGGAACAGGAGCGTGTGGGGCGTGCGTTGAGCGGGGCGGCGATCGAACTGGCCCTCGCCAGCTATCCCGGCTTCCATGTGCTCGCCCCGCCCGGGAAGGGGTCCCCGTACGGGGTGTTCGAGGCCGCGTACGTGCCGCAGGAGGACGTCGAGCACGTCGCCGTCCTCGACGACGGCCGCCGCGTCCCGGTCCCGCCCCCGCCGGCCGCCGCCGCGCGCGTCGTGGAACAGGCGACGCAGGCGGACCTGCCCGAGCCGCTGCCGCCGGGCCCCGTGCGGCGCGCGCCCCTCGGGCTGGTCGCCGGCGCCCGCAGCGGCGACAAGGGCCCGGACGCCAACGTCGGGGTGTGGGTCCGCACCGACGAGGCCTGGCGCTGGCTGGCCCACGAGCTGACGGCCGAACGATTCCGCGAACTCGTGCCCGAGAGCCGGAACCTGACCGTCACCCGTCACCCCCTGCCCCGCCTGCGCGCCCTGAACTTCGTCGTCGAGGGGATCCTCGGCGCGGGCGTGGCCTCGCAGCACCGCTTCGACCCGCAGGCCAAGGCGCTCGGCGAGTGGCTGCGCTCCCGCTGCCTGGACATCCCGGAGGCTCTGCTTTGACGGTCATCACGTCCGCCCTGGACATCCACGGCCCCGACTACCGCGCCCACCGAGAGGCCATGCTCGCCAAGCTGGCCGGTCTCGACGCCGAGCACGCGAAGGCGCTGGCGGGGGGCGGGGAGAAGTACGTGGCCCGGCACCGCGCCCGCGGCAAGCTCCTCGCCAGGGAGCGCATCGAGCTGCTCCTCGACCCGGACACCCCGTTCCTGGAGCTGTCGCCGCTGGCCGCCTGGGGCAGCGACTACACGGTCGGCGCGTCCCTCGTCACCGGCATCGGCGTCGTCGAGGGCGTCGAGTGCCTGATCACCGCCAACGACCCGACCGTGCGGGGCGGCGCCAGCAACCCCTGGTCCTTGAAGAAGGCCCTGCGGGCCGACGACATCGCGCTCGCCAACCGGCTGCCCTGCATCAGCCTGGTGGAGTCCGGTGGGGCCGACCTGCCCTCGCAGAAGGAGATCTTCATCCCCGGCGGGGCCGTCTTCCGCGACCTGACCCGGCTCTCCGCCGCCGGCATCCCGACCGTCGCCGTCGTCTTCGGCAACTCCACCGCGGGCGGCGCCTACGTCCCCGGCATGTCCGACCACGTGATCATGGTCAAGGAGCGGGCGAAGGTGTTCCTCGGCGGGCCGCCGCTGGTGAAGATGGCCACCGGCGAGGAGAGCGACGACGAGTCGCTGGGCGGCGCGGAGATGCACGCGCGCGTGTCGGGTCTCGCCGACCACTTCGCCGTCGACGAGCACGACGCGCTGCGGCAGGCGCGGCGCGTGGTGGCCCGCCTCAACCACCGCAAGGCGTACCCGCGACCGGCCCCGGCCGTCCCTCCGAAGTACGACGAGGAGGAGCTCCTGGGCATCGTCCCCGCCGACCTGCGCACGCCGTTCGACCCGCGCGAGGTGATCGCCCGGCTCGTCGACGCCTCCGACTTCGACGAGTTCAAGCCCCTGTACGGGACGAGCCTGGTCACCGGCTGGGCCGCCCTGCACGGCTATCCCGTCGGGATCCTGGCCAACGCCCAGGGCGTGCTGTTCAGTCAGGAGTCGCAGAAGGCCGCCCAGTTCATCCAGCTCGCCAACCAGCGCGACATCCCGCTGCTCTTCCTGCACAACACCACCGGCTACATGGTCGGCAGGGAGTACGAACAGGGCGGCATCATCAAGCACGGCGCGATGATGATCAACGCCGTCTCCAACTCCAGGGTCCCGCACCTGTCCGTGCTCATGGGCGCGTCCTACGGCGCCGGCCACTACGGCATGTGCGGGCGCGCCTACGACCCCCGGTTCCTGTTCGCCTGGCCGAGCGCCAAGTCGGCCGTGATGGGCCCGCAGCAGCTCGCCGGGGTCCTGTCGATCGTCGCCCGCCAGTCGGCGACCGCGAAGGGCCGCCCCTACGACGAGGACGCCGACGCCGCCCTGCGCGCCATGGTGGAGCAGCAGATCGAGTCCGAGTCGCTGCCGATGTTCCTCTCGGGCCGGCTCTACGACGACGGCGTCATCGACCCCCGCGACACCCGCACCGTGCTCGGCCTGTGCCTCTCGGCCGTCCACACAGCTCCGTACGAGGGCGCCCGCGGCGGCTTCGGCGTCTTCCGGATGTGAGGCTCATGATTACTTCCGTTCTGGTGGCCAACCGCGGCGAGATCGCCTGCCGGGTCTTCCGGACCTGCCGCGAGGCGGGCATCCGCACCGTCGCCGTCCACTCCGACGCCGACGCCGGCGCCCTCCACACGCGGGTGGCCGACACGGCCGTGCGGCTGCCCGGCGCCACGCCCGCCGACACCTATCTGCGCGCCGACCTCGTGGTGAAGGCCGCCGTCGCGGCGGGCGCGGACGCCGTGCACCCCGGCTACGGCTTCCTCTCCGAGAACGCCGGCTTCGCGCGGGCCGTCCTGGACGCGGGCCTGGTCTGGATCGGGCCGCCCCCCGAGGCGATCGAGGCCATGGCCTCCAAGACCCGCGCCAAGCGGCTCATGGGCCTCGCCCCGCTGTCCCCGGACGAGGTGACCGAGGCCGCTCTGCCGGTGCTGGTGAAGGCGGCCGCGGGCGGCGGAGGGCGCGGGATGCGCGTCGTGCGCCGGCTGGAGGAGCTGACGGCGGCGCTGGAGGGCGCCCGCGCCGAGGCCGCGAGCGCCTTCGGCGACGGCGAGGTGTTCGTCGAGCCCTACGTCGAGAACGGCCGCCACGTCGAGGTGCAGATCCTCGCCGACACGCACGGCACGGTCTGGGCGCTGGGCACCCGGGACTGCTCGTTGCAGCGACGCCACCAGAAGGTCGTCGAGGAGGCGCCCGCGCCCGGACTGCCCGACGACGTCGCGGAGCGGCTGCGCACGCTGGCCGTGCGCGCCGCGCGCGCCGTGGACTACGTGGGCGCGGGCACCGTCGAGTTCCTCGTCGCCGACGGCCGCGCGCACTTCCTGGAGATGAACACCCGCCTCCAGGTCGAACACCCCGTCACCGAGGCGGTCTTCGGTCTCGACCTGGTGGCCGAGCAGCTCCGGATCGCCGAGGGCGCGGCCCTGCCCGCCGAGCCGCCGCCCGCGCGCGGGCACGCGATCGAGGCCCGCCTCTACGCCGAGGACCCGGCGGCCGACTGGACCCCGCAGACCGGCGTCCTGCACCGCCTGGCCGTCCCCGACGGCGTCCGCCTGGACACCGGCTACGCCGACGGCGACGAGATCGGCGTCCACTACGACCCCATGCTCGCCAAGGTCGTCGCCCACGCCCCCACGCGCGCGGAGGCGATCCGCCGGCTGGCCGGCGCGCTGGAACGGGCGGCGGTGCACGGTCCGGTCACCAACCGCGACCTGCTCGTCCGCTCCCTGCGCCACGAGGAGTTCGCCTCGGCGCGCATGGACACCGGCTTCTACGGCCGTCACCTCGCCGCGCTGACCGAGCCGGCGCCCGACCCGTACGCCCCCCTCGCGGCGGCCCTGGCCGAGGCGGCGGGCGCCGCCGCGCGCCGGGGCGTCGGCGGCTGGCGCAACCTGCCGTCCCAGCCGCAGACGAAGCGGTACGCGGTCGCGGGGGAGGAGCGGGAGGTCTGCTACCGCCACACCCGCGCGGGCCTCACCGCCGAGGGCGTCCAGGTGGTGTCGGCCGACTCCGCCGCGGTCGTCCTGGAGATCGACGGCGTGCGGCGCCGCTTCGAGGTCGCCCGCTACGGCGACCGCGTCCACGTGAACGGGGACGCCCTGACCGCTCTGCCGCGCTTCGCCGACCCGCAGGCCCAGCACGCGCCGGGCTCCCTGCTGGCCCCGATGCCGGGCACGGTCGTCAAGCTCGCGGACGGTCTCGTCACCGGATCGGGGGTGCGCGCCGGTGAACCGCTCCTGTGGCTCGAAGCGATGAAGATGCAACACGTCATCGCGGCCCCGGCGCAGGGCACCGTGACGGCGTTGCACGTGACGCAAGGGCAGCAGGTGGAGGTCGGCACGCTCCTGGCCGTGGTGGAGAGCGGCTGACGAGCACAGCGGGACCGTACGACGCGCGGCCGGGCCGCGTGAGCGCGACCGGGCACGACCAGTCAGGACCAGCCATGACGAGCCGGCAGACGAAGGAGCCACCGTGACCAGCCTCATCGAGTCCGACGAGCACAAGGCACTGCGAGCGGCGGTGTCGGCCTTCGCGGGGAGCCGCGCCCACGACGGCGACCACCGCGCCCTGTGGCAGGAGGCCGCCAAGCTCGGCTACATCGGCGTCAACCTTCCGGAGGCGTACGGCGGCGGGGGCGGCGGCATCGCCGAACTCTCGCTGATCCTCGAGGAGCTCGGCGCCGCCGGGAACCCGCTCCTGATGATGATCGTCTCCCCGGCGATCTGCGGCACGGTCATCGCCCGCTTCGGCACGGAGGCGCAGAAGCGGGAGTGGCTGCCCGCGATGGCCGACGGCAGCCGTCTCATGGCGTTCGGCATCACCGAGCCCGACGCCGGCAGCAACAGCCACCGCATCACCACCACCGCCCGCCGGGACGGCGCGAGCGGCGACTGGCTGCTGAACGGCCGCAAGGTCTTCGTCTCCGGCGTCGACATCGCCGACGCCACCCTGATCGTCGGCCGCACGGAGGACGCCCGCACGGGCCGTCTCAAGCCCTGCCTGTTCATCGTCCCGCGTGACGCCCCGGGCTTCACCCGCCGCGCGATCGACATGGAACTCGACAGCGTGGAGAAGCAGTTCGAGCTGGCCCTGGACGACGTCCGGCTCCCCGCCGACGCGCTCGTGGGCGAGGGGGAGGGAGAGGACGCGGGCCTGCTCCAGCTCTTCGCCGGCCTCAACCCCGAGCGCGTCATGACGGCCGCCTTCGCGATCGGCATGGGCCGTCACGCCCTCGCGCGAGCCGTCGCGTACGCGCGGGAACGCACCGTGTGGAACGCCCCGATCGGCGCCCACCAGGCGATCGCCCACCCCCTCGCGCAGGCCCACATCGAGCTCGAACTGGCCCGGCTGATGATGCAGAAGGCGGCCCACCTCTACGACGCGGGCGACGACGTGGGCGCGGGCGAGGCCGCCAACATGGCCAAGTACGCGGCCGGCGAGGCCTGCGTGAGGGCGGTCGACCAGGCCGTGCACACCCTCGGCGGCAACGGCCTCACCCGCGAGTTCGGGCTCGCCCGGCTGGTCACGGCCTCCCGCGTGGCTCGCATCGCCCCGGTGAGCCGGGAGATGATCCTCAACTACGTCTCCCACCAGACCCTGGGCCTGCCCAAGTCGTACTAGGCCGCACACCGCCGTGCCAGGAGGAACCGTGTTCCGAAGCCCGTACGCAGACGTCCCGCCCGTCGACCTGCCCATCCACGACGCCGTGCTGGGCGCAGCCGCGCGGTTCGGCGAACTCCCCGCGCTGATCGACGGCACGGACGGCACCGCCCTCACCTACGAACAGGTCGACCGCTTCCACCGCCGCGTCGCCGCCGCCCTCGCCGAGTCGGGGGTCCGCAAGGGCGACGTGCTGGCCCTGCACAGCCCCAACACCGTCGCCTTCCCCCTCGCCTTCTACGCGGCCACGCGCGCGGGCGCCACGGTCACCACCGTGCACCCGCTCGCCACCGCCGAGGAGTTCGCCCGGCAGCTCGGCGACTGCTCCGCCCGCTGGATCGTCACCGTCTCCCCCCTGCTGGACACCGCCCGCCGCGCCGCCGAACTCGCGGGCGGCGTCCGGGAGATCCTCGTCTGCGACAGCGCGCCCGGACACCGCTCGCTGGTCGACATGCTCGCCTCGACCGCCCCCGAGCCCGAGGTGGACGTCGATCCCGCGCAGGACGTCGCGGTCCTGCCCTACTCCTCCGGCACCACCGGCACGCCCAAGGGCGTCATGCTCACCCACCGCCAGATCGCCACCAACCTCGACCAGCTCCGCTCGGCGATCTCCGCCGGCCCCGGCGAGCGCATCCTGGCGGTGCTGCCCTTCTTCCACATCTACGGCCTGACCGCCCTGATGAACGCGCCGCTGCGGCAGGGCGCCACCGTCGTCGTGCTGCCCCGCTTCGACCTGGAGACGTTCCTCGCGGCCGTCGAGCAGCACCGCATCACCGCCCTGTACGTGGCCCCGCCGATCGTCCTCGCCCTCGCCAAGCACCCGGCCGTCTCCCGGTACGACCTGTCGTCGCTGCGCTACGTCCTCAGCGCGGCCGCACCGCTGGACGCCGGCCTCGCCGAGGCCTGCGCGAAACGCCTGGACCTGCCGCCCGTCGGCCAGGCCTACGGCATGACGGAACTGTCCCCGGGCACCCACGTCGTCCCCCTGGACGCCATGCGCGAGGCCCCCGCCGGCACCGTCGGCCGGCTCATCGCCGGCACCGAGATGCGGATCGTCGCCCTCGACGACCCCGGCCGCGACCTCGGCGTCGGCGAGGCCGGCGAGATCCTCATCCGCGGCCCCCAGGTCATGAAGGGCTACCTCGGCCGCCCCGACGCCACCGCCGACATGATCGACGCCGACGGCTGGCTGCACACCGGAGACGTCGGGCGCGTCGACGCCGACGGCTGGCTGTTCGTCGTCGACCGCGTCAAGGAGCTCATCAAGTACAAGGGCTTCCAGGTCGCCCCGGCCGAACTGGAGGCACTGCTGCTCACCCACCCCGCCATAGCGGACGCCGCCGTCGTCGGCGTCTACCACGACGACGGCAACGAGGTCCCCCACGCGTACGTGGTCCGCCGGCCCACCGCGCCGGACCTGTCCGAAGGAGAGGTGGCCATGTTCGTCGCCGAACGCGTCGCCCCCTACAAGCGCGTGCGCGAGGTCACCTTCGTCGAAGAGGTGCCGCGCGCCGCGTCCGGCAAGATCCTGCGCCGCGTGCTCCGGGAACGGGCATGAGCACGGCGAGGACCGCCCTGGTCGGGCGGACCCGCGAGCGGGGCGTCGAGACCCTCAGCCTCGACTCGCCCGCCACCCGCAACGCCCTGTCCTCGGCGCTCGTCGGGCGGCTCGCCGCTTCCCTCGCCGAGTGCGCCGAGGACCCCGGCGTGCGCGCCGTCGTCCTCACCCACACCGGCGGCGCCTTCTGCGCGGGCGCCGACCTGCGCGACCCGCCCGACCCCGACGCCTTCGTGGCGCTGCTGCGGCAGATCGTGGAACTGCCGCGACCGGTCGTCGCCCGGGTCGCCGGCCACGTCCGCGCCGGCGGCCTCGGGCTGCTCGCCGCCTGCGACGTCACGGCCGCCGCCACCGGGTCGACGTTCGCCTTCACCGAGGTCCGCATCGGGGTGGCGCCGGCCGTGATCTCGCTGCCGCTGCTCCCGCGCACCGACCCGCGCGCCCTCGCCCGCTACTACCTCACCGGCGAGCGCTTCGACGCGGCGGAAGCCGCCCGCGTCGGCCTGCTCACCGACCACGGCGACGACGTCGACGCCGTCCTCGCCCCCGTCCTGGACGGTCTGCGCAGATCCGCCCCGCAAGGGCTGGCGGAGACGAAGCGGCTGCTCACGGCTAGGGTGCTGGAGACATTCGACCGGGACGCCGCCGCCCTCACCGCGCTCTCGGCCCGGCTGTTCTCCACCGCGCAGGCCCGCGAGGGGATGACGGCCTTCCTCGAACGACGGGATCCCGCATGGGTGCTGTGAGCGCAGCCGACCGCGACCGCCTCCCCAAGCAGGACCGCAGCCGCGCCACCCGGCAGCGGCTCCTGGAAGCCGCCGTGGCCGCCCTCGCCGAGCACGGCTGGGCGGGCTCCACCGTCACCGTCGTCGCCGAACGCGCCGGGGTCTCCCGCGGCGCGGCCCAGCATCACTTCCCCACCCGCGAGGACCTGTTCACCGCGGCCGTCGAGTACGTCGCCGAGGAGCGCTCCCGCGCGATGCGCGCCCTGTTCCCCCGGGGCGCGGCGGGCGGTGCGGCGCAGGACCGGCCCGCGGTGGTCGCCGCCCTCGTGGACCTCTACACCGGCCCCCTGTTCCGGGCCGCCCTGCACCTGTGGGTCGCCGCCTCCAACGAGGAGCAGCTGCGTCCCCGGGTGACGGAGCTGGAGGCCCGCGTCGGGCGCGAGTCCCACCGGATCGCCGTGGAACTGCTGGGCGCGGACGAGTCCGTGCCCGGGGTCCGCGAGAGCGTGCAGGGCCTGCTCGACATGGCCCGCGGCCTCGGCCTCGCCAACCTGCTCACCGACGACCGCGCCCGCCGCGAACGCGTGGTGGCCCAGTGGGCCGAGCTGCTGGACGAGAAGCTGCGCTGAGGCCCGTCGCCGCGCCGGGGGGGCGGCGGGCCGGACCGCCGGCGCCGAGCCGGCCGGGTGCCGACCGCTCAGGGGCTGAGCCGCTCAGGGGCTGAGCCGCTCCACGCGCCAGCTCCCGTCGGGCTCGGCCGTGTAGCGCAACCGGTCGTGCAGCCGGTTCAGCCTGCCCTGCCAGAACTCCACCGACTGCGGCGCCACCCGGAACCCGCCCCAGTGCGGCGGCACCGGCACCTGTTCCCCCTCGGGGTAGCGGGCCTCCAGCTCGGCGTACGAGGCGTCGAGGTCGGCGCGCGTGGCGATCACCGACGACTGGGCGCTGGCCCACGCGCCGAGCTGCGAGCCGTGCGGCCGGGTCCGGAAGTAGGCGGCCGTCTCGTCGCGCCCGGTGCGCCGGGCCACGCCCCGCACGACGACCTGCCGGGCCATCGGATGCCACGGGAAGAGCAACGAGACGTACGGGTTCTCGGCGAGGTCGCGGGCCTTGCGGGAGTCGTAGTTCGTGTAGAAGACGAACCCCTGCTCGTCGAAGTGCTTCAGCAGGACCGTGCGCGAACCGGGCCGGCCCTCGGCGTCGGCGGTGGCGACCACCATCGCGTTCGGCTCGAAGAGATGGGCCTCGACCGCCGCGTCCTTGAACCAGCGGGCGAACTGCTCCACGGGCGTGGCGGCCAGGTCCGCCTCGGAGAGCCCCTCGGCCCGGTACTGCTTGCGCATGGCGGCGGGGTCGGGGAAGGCCCCGGGGGAGACGGCGTCTGCGTCGGTCACCCGGCCATCTTGCCGCATCGTCCACCGGCGCGGATCACTCGAAGGCGACTCGGCATCGGGTGGCACTGAGTGCCGTTTGCCCTCCCCAAAGGTGACACTCGGGGATATGGTGCAGAAGCCGAACCCGTCGGACCGGGTGACGGCCCGCCCCACGGGGCATCAGTGGGACGACCGCCCAGGACCGCGAGTCCTTCCGAGGACCGCGGAACCGCCGGCTCCCGTCCCGCGCCCGCTGTCACCCGCCCGTCCGTCCGTCTCACACCTCACGAGGAGCCGCCCGATGTCCGACTTCGTACCCGGACTCGAAGGAGTCGTCGCGTTCGAGACGGAGATCGCCGAACCCGACAAGGAGGGCGGCGCCCTGCGGTACCGGGGCGTCGACATCGAGGACCTCGTCGGTCACGTCTCCTTCGGCAACGTCTGGGGCCTGCTCGTCGACGGCGCCTTCAACCCCGGCCTGCCGCCCGCCGAGCCCTTCCCGATCCCCGTCCACTCCGGCGACATCCGCGTCGACGTCCAGTCCGCGCTCGCCATGCTCGCGCCCGTCTGGGGCCTCAAGCCCCTCCTCGACATCGACGCCGAGCAGGCCCGCGCCGACCTCGCGCGCGCCGCCGTCATGGCCCTGTCCTACGTCGCGCAGTCCGCGCGCGGCCAGGGCACCCCGATGGTCCCGCAGCGCGAGATCGACAAGGCGCGCTCCGTCGTCGAGCGCTTCATGATCCGCTGGCGCGGCGAGCCCGACCCCAAGCACGTCAAGGCGGTCGACGCCTACTGGACGTCCGCGGCCGAGCACGGCATGAACGCCTCCACGTTCACCGCCCGCGTCATCGCCTCCACCGGCGCCGACGTCGCGGCCGCCCTCTCCGGCGCCGTGGGCGCCATGTCGGGTCCCCTGCACGGCGGCGCCCCCTCCCGCGTCCTCGGCATGATCGAGGAGATCGAGCGCACCGGCGACGCGGACGCCTACGTCCGGCAGGCCCTCGACAAGGGCGAGCGGCTCATGGGCTTCGGCCACCGCGTCTACCGCGCCGAGGATCCCCGCGCGCGCGTGCTGCGCCGCACCGCCCGCGAACTGGGCGCGCCCCGCTTCGAGGTCGCCGAGGCCCTGGAGAAGGCCGCCCTGGCCGAACTCCACGCCCGCCGCCCCGACCGGGTCCTCGCGACGAACGTCGAGTTCTGGGCCGCCATCGTGCTGGACTTCGCCGAGGTGCCGGCCCACATGTTCACCTCGATGTTCACCTGCGCCCGCACGGCGGGCTGGTCGGCGCACATCCTGGAGCAGAAGCGCACCGGCCGCCTGGTCCGCCCGTCCGCCCGCTACACCGGCCCCGGCTCCCGCGACCCGCGCGACATCGAGGGCTACGACGACATCGCCGACTGAACCGGGCCGCCCGTCACGCGGGGCTGAGCAGCCCCGCGTGATGGCGCTCGGCCACCAGCGGATGGGCCCGCAGCTTGCCCTTCAGCTCGTTGAAGCCGTACTCGGCGAAGAGCGGGTTGGCCGGGTCGTCGGTCACGCCGGGCGCGGCGGAGGCGTAGGGGAACGGCAGCGGCTCCACGCGCGCGTCCAGCCGGGGGTTGTAGAAGAACGGCACCGAGAAGCGCTCGACGGCGCTCGGGGGCGACACCACCCGGTGGTTGGTGGCGACCAGGTACCCGTCGGTCGCCACCTCCAGCAGTTCGCCGAGGTTGACCACGAACGCGCCCGGCAGCGGCGGGACGTCGTGGAACGCGCCGTCCTCCCGCTGCACCTGGAGGCCGCCCACCTCGTCCTGGAGGAGCAGCGTCAGGAACCCGTAGTCCTTGTGGGCGCCGACCCCCTGGCCCGCGCCGTCCCCGGCGCTGCCCGGGTACCGCACGAGCTTCAGGTGCGGGTGCGCCCGCTCCCCGAACACCGGGTCGTAGAAGCCGGCCGGCGCGCCGATCGAGGCGAGCAGTTCGTGCAGCAGCTTCCGGGCGACGGCGCTCAGCCGCTCGATCCACGCGAGCGCCGCCGTCCGCAGCTCGGGCAGTCCGGCGGGCCACTGGTTGGGTCCCTGGAGCCACCAGTAGGCGGGTTCGTCCGGCCCCGGCCTGCGCGCCGGCCGCTCGGCCCCTATGTCGAGCTGGTCGCGCCAGTCCTGCCGGCCGCCGGTGCGCTCGTCCCCGGTCCGCGTGTACCCGCGGAAGTGGGGCGAGTTCACGTTGTCGAGGGCGAGCCTGCGGTCCTCGGGCAGGGCGAAGAAGGCGCGCATGGCGGACAGCAGCGCCTGCGTCTCGCGCTCGGTGACCCCGTGCCCGACCAGCTGGAAGAAGCCCACGTCGTGCGCGGCGCTGTGCAGCTGGGCGTGCAGCAGCGCCCGCGCCTGGGGGCCGCGGTCGGCGGCGGACAGGTCGATGATCGGCAGCTGCCGGTAGGACGGGTTCGGCGACGGGGCCGAGGACGGGGCCGTCGCGAGGGATGTCACGTGCGTCATGGTGCGTCCGTGGGTGTACGGGGGCCCGTGGCCGGCGTCGGGTGGGACGGCGCACGGGTGCCAGGTGGGCGGAGGGAGGGGGCGCGTGGGAACGCGGGCGGTGTGAACCGCGGGGGCCGGAGGCTCAGACGGAGCGTCGACAGCCCATGCTCGTGACGCGGACGTAGTCCACGTGGCGTCGTCGAACGAGCGAAAGCATGCGCCCAGAGTACTGCCTGACGAAAGATCCGTGCGTGGCGCGCGTCACGCCCCGGAAATCCTGCCGACGCGGCTGCCGGACGCCGGGGTGCGGGCGGGCCGGGGCGGACATGCAGACGACCCGCGAGTCTGGTCCTCACGCAGGAGGGCCGGCCGGACTTACCGGCGACTCGCGGGTCGGGTGACTGCTGGGTATGGGCCGGCTGCACGCGTGTCTCGCGCACGGGTCCGGCACCGCACAGAGTGTGGTGACGGGCCGCTAGCCCGCAGCCACCTCACGAGTCCGGGAATCACACATCTACCGGATCACCTCCTTTCGCGTGTACTGGGAACCCTAGGAAGCGTTCCCGCGCGAATCAACTGTTTTTTCCTACGGGCCTGCCCCGCCTCCGCGGGAGCGGCGCCGTCGCGCTCCACCGGGGCGAGCCGCCCCCTCCACCGAACCGCCCGATCCTCGCAGGCGAGGCGGTCCTGCGGTGCGACGGCCGCGAGGCACGCGGGTTGACGCACGCGTGCGGGCGAGGTTCGCTGGAGGGGTGAATGATCTTCGTTCCCGCGCACGGCCGTCGTCGTGCGCGGGCTCGGCGCCCCGGCGGTGCGCGGAGGCGGGACGGCGATGCGGGCCGCCCCGCGGCTCCCGTCGCGTCGGGGCGGCGGCGCGGTACGACGATTCCCCGGCAATCTTGCGGGAACCGTATGTGGGCTGCGTCACGTTCGAGTTGAATGAGGGCACGTGAGCGAACCTGCAGGGGGTCCAGGTGAGTGCTTCCCGGCGTAGTGGGACCACCGACGCGCTCGGGCCGGACGAGCCCGAGCGGTCCGGGCGGGGCGACGACGGCCAGAAGACCCCGGGCGGCGCGCAGCCCGTCGGCGGTCCGGACGGCGCCGACCTGCTGGCCGCGCTGCTCGACGGCATGGACGCGGCGCTGTGCGCCTTCGACGGCGACGGAGTCGTCACCCACTGGAACCGCGAGGCCGAACGCATACTCGGCTGGAGCGCCGAGGAGGCCGTCGGCCGGCGGGGCTTCGCCGGCTGGGCCGTGCGCGAGGCCGACGCGGAGGACATCGAGGGGCGGCTGATGGCCGCCATGCACGCGTCGGGCCGCCAGGTGCACGAGTTCGCGCTGCTGACCAAGGACGGCGGCCGGGTCCTCGTGCGCACGCAGTCGGCCGCCGTGCCCGGCCCGGACGGCAAGCCCGCCGGGCTGTACTGCGCCTTCAGCGAGGTGCACGCCCAGATCGACCTGGAGCGGTCCATCGCGCTGAGCGAGGCCCTCTTCGACGACGCCTCGTGGGGGGTCGTCCTGGTCGACGCCGATCTGCGCCCCGCCGTCGTCAACGCGCACGCCGCCCGCGCGCTGGGCGCCGGTCGCACGGCGGTGCTGGGCCGCCCGCTGGGCGAACTGCTCACCCGGGGCGTGGAGGAGCTGGAGAACGCGCTGACCCACGTCCTCGCCGAGGGCGCGCCGCCGGCCCCGGCGGAGCTGTGGGTGGGGGTGCGCACCCCGGACGGCGAGCGGCGGCGCTGCTGGCGCAGCGGCTTCCTGCGGCTGGCGTCGCCGCTCGCGGAGGAGCCGGTGCCGCTGGGGGTCGGCTGGATCTTCCAGGACGTCACGGAGGCCAAGCAGGGCGAGCAGGAGGCCTCGCTGCTGCGGTTCCGGGCCAACCAGCTGCACCGGGCGGGCCGGGCCGCCGCCGAGTGCGAGGACAGCGCGGAGGCCGCCACGGTCCACCTCGACTTCGCGCTCGCCGGTTTCGCCGACCACGCCCTCGTCGACCGGGTGTGGGGCGACGCGGAGGGGCCGGAGCCGCTGCGGCTGGTGCGGGTCGCGGCCACCCCGTCGGGCGGTCCCGGCCCCAGCGCGCTCACGGGGCACGCGGGCCTGCCGGTGCGCTACGCGGAGGGGCACCCGGCGTTGCAGTGCGTGGCCCGGGCCGGTTCCGTGCGGGCGGGCGCCGGCTCGGTGCCGGCCGACGAGGCGCGGCAGTGGGCGCGGGCGCGGCAGTGGCCCGAGGACACGGTGCACGCGCTGTGCGCGGTGCTGCGCAGCCGCGGCCGGACGCTCGGCGTGGTGACGTTCCTGCGCGGCGGCGGTCGCACCCCCTTCGAGCGCTCCGACGCGAACTACGCCGAGGACGTCGCCGTGCGCATCGCCTGCGCCCTGGACCTGGCCGACCTGACCGCGCAGGCGGCGGAACCGGGCGACGCCTGACCCACGTCGGCCGGACCCCGGGCCCGCCGTCCCGCGGCCGCGGGCCCGTGCGGGCGGCCGGACCGGTTCGGCCGGCTCACGGGGGTGGGTGGGCGG
>NZ_JAHHIT010000123.1 GCF_024539675.1 Streptomyces hilarionis
TCATTGGTCTTGTAGTCCACATTGCACTGAACACCCGCCGCCTGCGCGGGAGTCGTACCGGTACTCAGCATGGCGAGAGGGAGCGCGAGGGCCGCCGCGATGGCGGTCCACAGGCGCCGCGTCCCGCGACGTCTGCGTGAGGGATCCATGTGCTGGTCCTCCTTGCGGCTCGGGAGAAGTGGGGGGAGGAGCAACAAGCCTTGAACCAGTGGGAGCGCTCCCATAGTGGGGATGGGGGTGAACGCGGTCAAGATGCTTGAAGAGTCGAAAAGATTCGACACGTCAAGTTGAGGGAAAGTCAGCAACGCCTCTGTTCTTTGCCAGCGCTTGGCGCTAGCTTCGAGGCACCAGTGGGAGCGATTCCATCAGTCGACGCGTCTGTCACGACGCGCCTGAGCTGCAAGGAGTCGCTCATGCGACACCCCCCGCGTTCGGCGCTTCTCGCCGTCGCCGGCACGGCCGCCCTCGTCGCGGGCGCTCTGCTGCCGGTCGTCACGGCGCAGGGAGCCGCGCCCGCCTGCACGGTGGAGTACTCCGTCACCGGTCAGTGGGACGCCGGCTTCCAGAGCGCCGTGAAGATCACCAACAATGCGGCACCCGTGAGTGGTTGGAGCCTCTCCTTCGACTTCGCGAACGGACAGAAGGTCACCCAGGGCTGGAGCGCCAAGTGGTCCCAGTCCGGCGCCACGGTCACGGCCGCGAACGAGAGCTGGAACGGCTCCCTCGGCTCCGGCGCGAGTGTGAGCGCGGGGTTCGTCGCCTCCCGGTCGGGGACGAACGCCGTCCCGACGACGTTCAGGCTGAACGGAACGGTCTGCAACGTCGACTCCACCCCCACCCCTACCCCCACACCCACGCCCACCGCACCGCCCTCGACCGATCCACCGGGCACCGGCGACGGTCCGCCCGCCCTGCACGTCTCGGGCAACAAGCTCGTGGACGCCGCCGGCGCCAACCGCCGTCTGCTCGGAGTGAACCGCTCCGGCGGCGAGTTCATGTGCGTGCAGGGGCGCGGCATCTGGGACGGTCCGGTCGACGACGCGGCCGTCCGGGCGATCGCCGACTGGCACGTGAACACCGTCCGTATCCCGCTCAACGAGGAGTGCTGGCTGGGCCTGTCGAACATCGACCCCGCGTACGGCGGCGCGCACTACGTCGACGCCGTCAAGCAGCTGGTGGCGCGCGTCGAGGCGCACGGCATGACCCCGATCGTCGAACTGCACTGGACGTACGGCCAGTACACGGGCAACTCGGCCGGCTGCGCCGACGTGCACGCCACCTGCCAGAAGCCGATGCCCGACATGCAGTACACGCCCTCGTTCTGGACGTCGGTGGCCAACACGTTCAAGAACGACCCGGCCGTCGTGTTCGACCTGTTCAACGAGCCCTACCCGGACCGCGCCACCTCCACGGCCGCCCAGGCGTGGGCGTGCTGGCGGGACGGCGGCTCCTGCCCCGGCATCGGGTACCAGGTCGCCGGCATGCAGGACCTCGTCGACTCGGTACGCGCGACCGGCGCCCGGAACGTGATCCTGGCCGGCGGACTGGCCTACTCCAACGACCTCACCCAGTGGTCGGCCCACCGGCCCGACGACCCGACCGGCAATCTCGCCGCCGCGTACCACGTCTACAACTTCAACAGCTGCGCGGACGTCGGCTGCTGGAACTCCACGCTCGCTCCCGTGGCCGCCCGAGTGCCGCTCGTCGCCGGGGAGATCGGGGAGAACACCTGCTCACACGGTTTCGTCGACCAGGTCATGAAGTGGTTCGACGACCACGGCCTGTCCTATCTGGGCTGGACGTGGAACACCTGGGACTGCTCGACGGGGCCGTCCCTGATCACGCGCTACGACGGTACGCCCACCGCGTACGGGACCGGCCTGCGCGATCATCTGCGCGCACTCCAGGGATAGGCGCCACGCACCGGACCCGCGCACACGGGTCCACCGGCAGGACCAGCGGACAGAACACGGGCCGCCCGCCGACCGCGGACGTCGAAGGCAGACGTCGAAGGCAGACGTCCGAGGCCGACGTCGATGGCAGACGTCGGTCGAAGGCGCCGGTCGGCGGCGCCCGGAGGAACCACCGAAGGAACGGACAGACTCCCGCAACCACAAAGGAAACCCGCACTCATGAGCCGTAGCAGAACAGCGGTACTCGCCGCGCTGGCGCTGGTCGCCGGCGCCTCCGGGACGGCGCTCGCGGTCGTCCCCGGCGATTCGGGCATCGCCGCCATCCCGTGCAGCGTCGACTACAAGGTGCAGAACGACTGGGGCTCCGGCTTCACCGCCGCCGTCACCGTGACCAACAACTCCGCCGCCAAGTCGAGTTGGGCGGTGAAGTGGGCGTACGCCGGCAGTCAGAAGGTCACCAACGCGTGGAACGCCAAGGTCACCCAGTCGGGCACGGCCGTCACCGCCGCCAACGAGACCTACAACGGGACGCTGGCGACCGGCGGTTCGGTCAGCTTCGGGTTCCAGGGCACCTACAGCGGCGCCAACGCGCTCCCCACCGCGTTCACCCTCGACGGTGTGACCTGCAACGTCGACGGCGGGACCGGACCCACGGACCCCGGCCCGACCGACCCCGGCCCGACCGACCCCGGCACCCCCGGCACCAAGGTCGACAACCCCTACGCCGGCGCCAAGGTGTACGTGAACCCGGAATGGTCGGCGCTGGCCGCCGCGGAGCCGGGCGGCAGCCGGGTCTCCAACCAGCCCACCGGCGTCTGGCTCGACCGCATCGCCGCCATCAACGGCGCGAACGGCCACATGGGACTGCGCGCCCACCTGGACGCGGCCCTCGCCCAGAAGGGCAGCGGAGAGGAAGTCGTGCAGCTGGTCGTCTACGACCTTCCCGGACGGGACTGCTCGGCCCTCGCCTCCAACGGCGAGCTCGGCCCGACGGAGATCGACAAGTACAAGACGCAGTTCATCGACCCCATCGCGGCGATCCTCGCGGACAGCAAGTACGGGGGCCTGCGGATCGTCACCACCGTCGAGATCGACTCGCTGCCGAACCTGGTCACCAACACCGGCGGAAAGGCCACCGCGACCCCGGCCTGCGACACCATGAAGGCCAACGGCAACTACGTGAAGGGCGTCGGGTACGCGCTGAAGAAGCTCGGCGCGATCCCCAACGTCTACAACTACATCGACGCCGGTCACCACGGCTGGCTCGGCTGGGACGACAACTTCGTGCCGTCCGCCCAGATCATGTACCAGGCCGCCACCTCCGAGGGCGCGACCGTCGACGACGTGCACGGCTTCATCACCAACACGGCGAACTACAGCGCCCTGAAGGAGAACAACTTCACCATCAACGACTCGGTGGCCGGCAAGTCCGTCCGTGAGTCCAAGTGGGTGGACTGGAACCGCTACGTCGACGAGCTGTCGTACGCCCAGGCCTTCCGCAACCAGCTGGTGACCACCGGCTTCCGGTCGAACATCGGCATGCTGATCGACACCTCCCGCAACGGCTGGGGCGGCGCCGCCCGGCCCACCGGCCCGGGCGCGACGACCAGCGTGGACACTTACGTCAACGGCGGCCGCTACGACCGCCGGATCCACGTCGGCAACTGGTGCAACCAGTCCGGCGCGGGCCTCGGCGAGCGTCCCAAGGCGGCGCCTGCCGCGGGGATCGACGCCTACGTCTGGATGAAGCCGCCGGGTGAGTCGGACGGCGCCAGCTCGGCCATCGCCAACGACGAGGGCAAGGGCTTCGACCGGATGTGCGACCCGACGTACACCGGCAACCCGCGCAACGGCAACAGCATGTCCGGCGCCCTGCCGAACGCCCCGCTGTCCGGACACTGGTTCTCCGCCCAGTTCCAGCAGCTGATGCAGAACGCCTACCCGGCGCTGTAGGCCGCTGCACACCCCGGCGGCGGTGCGCCGACGACGTTCACGGCCGGGCCCCCGCGGGGCTCGCGGCCGACGGCGTCCGTCGGGACCGTGCCCGGGGTGCGGCTCCGGTGATCCGCCGGGGTGCTCAGCCCTCCCGGGCCAGCCCCCGGCGGATCGCGAACTCGACCGCGCAGTAGTCGCCGTCCGGCCGCTCCAGTCGTAGGGGAGCGGCCGGATGCAGCGGAGGCTGCGCCATGAAGCGGGGGCGCTTCCCGTGGTGCGGCTGCGCCGCGTGCACCAGGAACGGGTGGCAGAGGTAGACGTCGCCGGGGTTGCCGGTGGCGTGGGCGACCGGACGGTGCGCGGTGGCCCGTTCGAGCCGTGGCGCGATCTCGAGGATGGAGACGCCCTGCTCGCCGTAGGGTGCGAGCAGCGGCGGCACGTCCAGATGCGAGCCCACCCGGACGCGGGTCGGGGCGTCGGTCTCGCCCACCTCGCTGAACAGGAACAACATCAGCAGTGCGCGATCCCTGGAGCGCAGGTTGGCCCAGGGCCAGGTCGCGCCGTCGGGGTAGTAGCTGCCCTCGATGTGCCAGCCGGCGTCGTCGGGCTCGGCCTCGTGCGGGAAGCGCAGCGGGAAGGTGCCCAGGGAGTAGCGCGGCGCCCAGCGGCCCTCGCCCACCAGCAGATCGAACGCCTCGTGCAGAGCGGCGGTGTTGGCCGCGGCGGCGAACGGGCCCTGAGCCATGTCCCCGACGCGGATCACCGGCTCCCGCCAGGTGCCGGGGTCGTCCGCGTCGTACCCCGTCTCCCGCCACAGCAGCCGCGCGCAGTCCTCGGCGACGCGCGGGGGGACGGCGCCCTCGAGCCTCACGAATCCGTCCCGGAGGAACCGCTCGATCTGTGCATCGTCCATCGGGCCATCCTCGGTGAGCCGGCTTGCCGTCCGCATCCGGTTTTTTGCCGCATCGGCAACAGGAGTGGCTTCGCTCCGGTGCGTCGACGCACCCTGGCGGCACACCGGACGAGAGGCTGACCACCATGGCGCACCCCCCGCACCCCACCCCCCACGACCGGCACACCTCCGACGACCGGCACACCTCCGACGACCGGCACACCTGCGACGACGGCCGCCCCCAGGGGCCCGGCCACGGCCATGGCCATGCCCACGGCCACGACACCGACATCGACTGGGCCGAGATGGCCCCGCACCTCGAAGCGCAGGCCGAGCTGTTCACCCCGCTGTACGAGCGGGCCCTGTCCTGGCTCGGGAAGGAGGTGACGGAGCCGGGGCTGATCGTGGACGCGGGCAGCGGCCCGGGGGTCGTCTCCACGTTGTTCGCCGAGACGTTCCCCGGCGCGCGGGTCATGGCCGTCGACGGCTCCGCCCCGCTGCTGGAGCGGGCCCGGCAGCGCGCCGAACGGCTCGGCCACGGGGACCGCTTCGGCACGCTGGCCGGTGAACTCCCTGGTGTGCTCCAGCAGTTGGACTATCCGGCCGACCTCCTGTGGGCGGGCCGAAGTCTGCACCACCTCGGCGACCAGCGTGCCGCCCTGACGGCCTTCGCGGAGCGGCTCGCGCCCGGGGGAACGCTGGCGATCATGGAGGGCGGTCTGCCCTCCCGGTTCCTGCCGCGCGACCTCGGCTTCGGGCGGCCCGGGCTGGAGGCGCGGCTCGACGCGCTCCAGGAGGAGTGGTTCGCGCAGATGCGGGCCGACCTGCCCGGCTCCGTGGACGAGGCCGAGGACTGGGCGGCGCTGCTCGGCGCGGCCGGTCTCCGGCACGCCCGCAGCCGCAGCTTCCTGCTCGACCTGCCCGCGCCCGCCTCCGACCGGGCCCGCTCCTACGTCGTCGCGACCCTGTCCCGGCTGCGGGACGGCTTCGGCGACTCGCTCGATCCCGGCGACCGCGCCACCCTGGACCGGCTGCTCGACCCGCAGGACGAGGCGGGCGTGCACCGCCGGGCGGACGTCTTCGTGCTCGCGGCGCACACGGTGCACACCGCGGTGAAGCCGGTGTAGACCTCGGCCCCACCGGCGCCCGCCCGGTGCGCGCCCGGTCGCGCCCAAGTCCCGCCGACCAGGCTTGACTTGGAGCGCGCTCCACGTGATGGACTGCGGCGCGTCGCACGTCGCCCACGTCGGGCGGCCCGTCGCACGGCGCCTCGCGCGCCGCGGCGGCGGGCCGAGGCGGCGGCGCACCGCGAACCATCCGAGTCGTCATTATGGGGGCAGTCATGAGCAGTTCACCGGGCACCGCGGGCACTCCGGACGCAGCGGACGCACCGCCCGTGCCGGCGGCTTCGGATGCGCCCGTCGCCCTGATCACCGGCGGTGGCAGCGGCATCGGCGCGGCCGTGGCCCGCCGGCTGCTGGAGGCCGGACACCGGGTCGTCGTCACCGGCCGGGGGGAGAAGCGCCTGCGCGCCTTCGCCGAGGAACTGGGCGAGCCGCAGGGGCTGTTGACGGTCACCGGGAACGCCGCCGACTTCGACGGCGTGCGGTCGGCGGTCGACCGGGCGCTCGGCGCGTTCGGCCGGCTGGACACGGTCGTCGCCAACGCCGGGACCGCCACGCACGACTCGGTCGCGGAGGGCGACCCGGCCGGCTGGACCGACATGGTGCTGACCAACGTGCTCGGCCCGGCCCTGCTCATCCGGGCCTCGATCGACGCCCTCAAGGAGACGAGAGGGCGGATCGTCCTGATCGGCAGCGTCGCCGGCTTCGTGCCCACCCCGGGCAACGTCTACGGGGCGACGAAGTGGGCGGTGACGGGCCTGGCGGAGAACACCCGCCGGCAGGTCACCGAGTGGGGCGTCGGCGTGACGCTGATCGCGCCCGGCCGGGTCGAGACCCCGTTCTGGGACAGCTACGGCAGCCTGCCGCCCGGGCATCTGCTGACCGCGGACCAGATCGCCGACTCCGTCGTGTGGGCGATCCGCCAGCCGGCCGGGGTCGACGTCAACACCGTCGTCGTCCGGCCGATCGGTCAGCCCAACTGAGAGCGGGCGCGACGCGTCGAGGGCGCCCCCCGGACCGGGGGGCGCCCTCGACGCGCGTGGGGGAGTTCACCCCCGTCGGTGCTCAGACGACGTCGAACGTCCCCGGGTCGGGGCCGATGCGCCGGTCCTCGTTCAGGGCGCTGATCGCCGCGAGGTCCTCGTCGTCCAGGCTGAAGTCGAACACGTCGATGTTCTCCGCGATCCGCGACGGCGTCACGGACTTGGGGATCACGACGTTGCCCAGCTGGAGATGCCAGCGCAGCACGACCTGGGCCGGGGTGCGGTCGTGCTTCCGCGCGATCGCCACGATCGCCGGCACCTCCAGGAGGCCCTTGCCCTGGCCGAGCGGCGACCAGGCCTCGGTGGCGATGCCGCGCTCCGCGTGGAAGGCGCGGGACGCCTCCTGCTGGAGGTGCGGGTGCAGCTCGATCTGGTTGACCGCCGGGACCACCGAGGTCTCGCCGGTCAGTCGCTCCAGATACTCCGGCAGGAAGTTGGACACGCCGATCGCCCGCACGCGTCCGTCCGCGAGAAGCTTCTCGAACGCCTTGTACGTGTCGACGTAACGGTCACGGGCCGGGAGCGGCCAGTGGATGAGGTAGAGGTCCACGTAGTCCAGGCCGAGCTTGGCCAGGGAGGTGTCGAACGCGCGGAGCGTCGAGTCGTACCCCTGGTCGCCGTTCCAGAGCTTGGTGGTGACGAAGATGTCCTTGCGGGGCACGCCGGAGGAGGCGAGGGCCTTGCCGGTGCCCTCCTCGTTGCCGTAGATCGCCGCTGTGTCGATGCTGCGGTACCCGGCCTCCAGCGCGGTGGAGACCGCCTGCTCCGCCTCGTCGTCCGGCACCTGCCAGACACCGAAGCCCAGCTGGGGCATCTCCACGCCGTTGTTGAGGGTGATCTGGGGGACCTTGCTGCTCACGAGCTCTTGATCCTTCGGTTGTCCGTCAAAGTGGTACTCCCATCGTCAACGACCACGGCGGGCGTCGCATTCCTGCCCCCACCGGTCGGTTTCCCGGGGAGCCTCTCGCAGACCCGTCTCATGCCCGTCGGTAGACCGTTTCACCTCCCGGCGCCGGATCATGTGCGGTAAAGGGCGTCGACTTCCTTGGCGTAGGCGCTCTCGATCGCCTTGCGCTTCAGCTTCAGCGAGGGGGTGAGCAGGCCGTGCTCCTCCGTGAAGGGCTGGGCGAGGATGCGGAAGGTGCGGATCGACTCGGCCTGCGACACCAGGGTGTTCGCCGCGACGACGGCCCGGCGCACCTCCGCCTCCAGGTCGGGGTCGCGCACCAGCTCGGCCGGCGTCAGCTGCGGTTTGGCCCGCATTTGCAGCCAGTGGTCGACGGCCTCCTGGTCGAGGGTGACCAGCGCGGCCACGAACGGCCGGTCGTTGCCGACGACGATGCACTGGTTGACCAGCGGGTGGTCGCGCACCCGCTCCTCCAGCAGGCCGGGCGAGACGCTCTTGCCGCCCGACGTGACCAGGATCTCCTTCTTGCGGCCCGTGATGGTGAGGTAGCCGTCCTCGTCGAGCGAGCCCAGGTCGCCGGTGGCCAGCCAGCCGTCGTGCAGGGTCTCGTCGGTGGCCTTGGGGTTGTTCAGGTACCCCTGGAACACGTTGTCGCCGCGCAGCCAGATCTCGCCGTCGTCCGCGATGTGCACGGTCATGCCCGGGATGGCCTGGCCCACGGTGCCGTAGCGGGTGCGCCCGGGCGGGTTGGCGGTCGCCGCCGCCGTCGTCTCGGTGAGGCCGTAGCCCTCGTAGATCAGCACGCCGGCGCCGGCGAAGAACAGGCCGAGTCGGCGGTCCATGGCCGAGCCGCCCGACATGGCGTGCCGCACCCGCCCGCCCATCGCGGCGCGCACCTTGCCGTAGACGAGCTTGTCGAAGAGCTGGTGCTGCATGCGCAGCCCCGCCGAGGGGCCGGGACCGATGCCCCAGGCCTTCGCCTCCAGGGCCTCGGCGTAGCTCACCGCCACCTCGACGGCCTTCTCGAACGGCCCGGAGCGGCCCTCGCGCTCCGCCTTGCGCCGGGCCGCGTTGAAGACCTTCTCGAAGATGTACGGCACGGCCAGGAAGAACGTCGGCCGGAACGCGGCCAGGTCGGGCAGGAGGGCGGCCGCGTGCAGCTGCGGCTGGTGGCCGAAGCGGACCTTTCCGCGGACCGCCGCGATCTGCACCATCCGGCCGAAGACGTGGGCGAGCGGCAGGAACAGCAGCGTGGCCGCCTCGTCGCCCTTCCTGGAGTGGAACACCGGCTCCCAGCGCTCGATGACGGTGTCCGCCTCGAACATGAAGTTGCCGTGCGAGATGACGCAGCCCTTGGGCCGGCCCGTGGTGCCCGAGGTGTAGATGATCGTCGCGGTGGAGTCGGGGGTCACCGCCTCGCGGTGCCGGTGCACCACCTCGTCCTCGATGGCGGCCCCGGCGTCGTAGAGCTCCTGCACGCAGCCCGAGTCCAGCTGCCACAGCTGCCGCAGCTGCGGCAGGCGGTCGATGACGGTGGCGATCGTCATCGCGTGGTCCTCGTGCTCGACGACCGCGGCCGTGCACTCGGCGTCGTAGAGCATCCAGAAGCACTGCTCGGCGGACGACGTCGGGTAGACCGGCACCACCTGGGCGCCGATGGTCCACAGGGCGAAGTCGAACAGGGTCCACTCGTAGCGGGTGCGGGAGACGATGGCGACGCGGTCGCCGAACCGGATGCCCCGGGCGAGCAGGCCCTTGGCCAGGGCGAGGACCTCGTCGCGGAACTCACCGGCGGTGACGTCGCGCCATTCGCCCTGCTCGTCCTTGCGGCCGAGGGCGATGTGGTGCGGGTCCTCCTGGGCGTGCCGGAAGACGACGTCGGCCAGACCGCCCACCGGCGGCGCCAGCGCCAACGGAGGGTTGGTGAACTCGCGCAAACGCACCCCGCTTCTCATGGCCCCACAGCGCCGTGAAAGCTACCCCACCCGGCGACAGGGCGGGAGAGGGGCGGAAAGCGAGCGATGCTCTCGTCTGCCCTGGTCAGTCGCGGAAAATGGGCGCACATGGGGAAGGGTCGGACACAAAGCTGACGGTTGAGTAAGTTTCGGCACCGTAATCTCCACCGAATCTGCCCGGACCGCTTACGCGCTCCGACCGCTTCCCGGGGCGGCCCCGCCCGACGCCGTCCGGGCCGCCTCCCGCCCTGCGCCGTCCGGGCCGGCACGGGGAGGCCGTGACGCTCCCGCGCCGGGTGAGGCGCGCGACGCGCGCGCCCGGCGACCGGCGCGGAAGGGGGCGCGGGCCACGGCGCCGGCCCCGCTCAACCGTCTGCCGGACGCGGCCCGTCGTGGTGGACGGGCGCCGCTCGCCGGTGGAGTCGGTCGCCGCCCGCCAGGACCGCCGCCGCGAGCGCGTCGGCCGCGCCCCGGGCCGAGGGCCGCCGGCGGCCGTGCACCAGCACGAAGTCGACGCGCCCCAGCTCCGGCAGTCCCGCGCGGTCCGGGACGCGCACCAGGCCGGGCGGGATCAGACCCCGCGAGTGCGCCATGACGCCGAGTCCCGCCCGCGCCGCGGCGATGAGTCCGCTGAGGCTGCCGCTCGTGCAGACGATCCGCCAGGCCCGGCCCTGCCGCTCCAGGGCCTCCAGGGCCAGGGCGCGGGTGATGCCGGGCGGCGGGAACACGATCAGCGGCACCGGACGCTCCGCGTCCGGACGGAACCGCTCGGCGCCGATCCACACCAGCTCGTCGTGCCACACCAGCTCGCCGCGCGGGTCCTCGGGGCGCCGCTTGGCCAGCACCAGGTCCAGTTCCCCGGCGGTCAGCTTTTCGTGCAGGGTGCCCGACAGCTCCACCGTCAGCTCCAGGTCGACCTCGGGGTGGTCGGAGCGGAAGCCCTCCAGGATCTCCGGCAGCCGGGTCAGCACGAAGTCCTCCGAGGCGCCGAAGCGCAGCCGGCCGCGCAACCGGGTGCCGGTGAAGAAGGCCGTCGCCTGCTCGTGGACGTCCAGGATCCGGCGGGCGAAGCCGAGCATGGCCTCGCCGTCCTCCGTCAGCTCCACGGAGTGGGTGTCCCGATGGAAAAGGGTGCGCCCGGCCGCGTCCTCCAGCCGTCGCACGTGCTGGCTGACGGTGGACTGGCGCAGCCCCAGCCGCCGCGCGGCCTGGGTGAAGCTCAGCGTCTGCGCCACGGCGAGGAAGGTCCGCAGCTGGGAGGGGTCGTACACAGGGCAACGGTACCCGCCGTCATCGCGTCGCGTGATGACAGTGAGAGCGGTATGCCGGATTCCCGATCACGGCGCCCGGGTGGACGATGGAGAGGGCCCTCGGGCCCGCCGCCCGTCCGTCGCATCGCATGTGGAGCACCGTGAAACGCCTGCACTGGCCGAGTCGGATGCCGGTCGACCCCTACATCCTGCTGCTGCTCGGCACCGTCGGGGTCGCGGCGCTGTTCCCCGCGCGCGGCTCCGCCGCCGACGTGGCCTCCGGCGCCTCCACGGCCGCGATCGCCTTCCTCTTCTTCCTGTACGGGGCCCGCCTGTCCACCCGTGAGGCGATGGACGGGCTGAAGCACTGGCGCCTGCACGTGACCGTCCTGGTCTGCACGTTCGTGATCTTCCCGGTGCTCGGTCTGGCCGCGCGCGGCCTCGTCCCGGTCCTCCTCACCGATCCGCTCTACCAGGGGCTGCTCTTCCTCACCCTCGTCCCGTCGACGATCCAGTCGTCGATCGCGTTCACCTCCATCGCGCGCGGCAACGTGCCCGCCGCGATCTGCGCGGGGTCCTTCTCCTCCCTGGTCGGCATCGTCGTCACGCCGCTGCTGGCCGCCGCCTTGCTCGGCGGCAGCGGCGGCGGCCTCTCGGCGGACTCGGTCGTGCAGATCGTGCTGCAACTGCTCGTGCCGTTCGTCGCCGGGCAGCTGCTGCGCCGGTGGATCGGCGGCTTCGTCACCCGGCACAGGAAGGTGCTCGGCTACGTCGACCGCGGTTCGATCCTGCTCGTCGTCTACACGGCGTTCAGCGAGGGGATGAACCGCGGCATCTGGCACCAGGTGAGCGCCGGGCGGCTGGGCGCCCTGCTCGTCGTCGAGGCGGTGCTGCTCGCCGTGATGCTCGCCCTGACCTGGTACGGCGCGAAGGCGCTGCGCTTCGACCGCGGGGACCGCGTCGCCATCCAGTTCGCGGGGTCCAAGAAGTCCCTGGCGTCCGGACTGCCCATGGCGAGCGTCCTGTTCGGCGCGCACGCCTCCCTCGCGGTGCTGCCGCTGATGCTGTTCCACCAGATGCAGCTGATGGTGTGCGCGGTCATCGCCAGGCGGCGCGCGCGAGACCCCCTGGACCCCGCGGACGCCCGCACCGGCGACCGGACTCCGGCGCCGGCGTGACGGCCGGGGCCCCGGGAGCGGACGGGGCCTCGGGCGGTGCGGGTCAGGGCACCAGGACCACCTTTCCCAGGTTGCGGCGGGACTCGATCACCGCATGCGCCTCGCCGGCGTCCTCCAGGGCGTACTCGCCGTGCACGGAGGGCCTCAGCGCGCCCTCGGCGAAGAGCCGCCACAGTTCCCGCCGACGGCGTTCGTGCAGTTGCGGCTGATCGCGCGCGACGAGGGCCGTCTGGAACCCGATCACCGACTTGGCGCCCACCAGCAGGTCGTAGGCCCGGACGGTCCCGCCGCCCGAGCTGTACGCCACGAGCCGTCCGCCGGGCGCGAGGGCGGCGACGGCCGCGGTGAGCAGGTCGCCGCCGACCGCGTCCAGGACGTAGTCGGCGGGGGCGCCCCAGTCGTGCGTGTCGTAGACGACGACCTCGTCGGCGCCCACGGCCCTCACGAAGGCGGACTTCGCCGGATCGGAGACGGCGCCCACCACGCGGCCCGCGCCGCGCGTCCGGGCGAGCTGCACGGCGAGGTGGCCGACCCCGCTCGCGGCGGCGGTGACGAGGGCCGTCTCGCCGGGGCCGGGGCGTGCGGCGGCCAGTGCGCCCAGCGCGACGAGTCCGCTGCGGACCAGGGCCACGGCGTCGACCGCGCTCGCGTCCTCGGGGACGGGCGTGGCCATCGCCTGGTCCACGAGGGCGAAGTCGGCGTAGCCGTGGCCGAAGCACAGCCCGGTGACGCGCTCGCCGACCCGGAACCGGTCGACCCCGCGGCCCACGGCCGTGACCCGCCCGGCGACCTCGCCCCCGAGCGGGATCGGCCGCGCGGCCGAGGCGACCTTGCGGACGACCGGGAGGGTCACGCCGACCGCCTCGCAGCGCAGCAGGAGCTCGCCGGGGCCGGGTTCGGGGACCGGCGCCTCCTCCAGGAACAGCGGGCCACCGGTGGACTCGTACCGGACGCGACGCATCACACCTCCAGGATTCGTTGGGAGTACCAACGGTATCACTGGTTATGGGGAATCCCAACGAATTTTGATAGGGTGCGGCCATGTCCGAAGCACCCCTCGCCGCGATCCGCTCCCTGCCCAGCTGGCTGCTCGGCCGGGCCGCCGCCCGGGGCCGCTCACTGGTCGCCGACGCCCTCGCCGTCGAGGGCGTCAAGATGTGGCCCCACGTCGTGCTCTCCGCCGTACGCGATCTCGCCCCCGTGGCCCAGGCCGACCTCGGACGCGCTGTCGCACTGGACCCGAAGGATCTGGTCGGCGTCCTCAACGGCCTTCAGTCCGCGGGCCTCGTCGTGCGCGAGCCGGACCCGAACGACCGCCGCAAGAACGCCGTGTCCCTCACCGCGGCCGGTGAACGCCTCCTCGAGCGCTGCGAACGGGCCGCCCGGGAGGCGAACGACGCACTGCTCGCCCCGCTCGCACCGGCCGAACGGGATCAGTTCACCGCCCTGTTGGCCAGGATCTCCGGCACGGACGGCTGACGGTGGATAGCGTTCTGTCATGACCGCTCTCCCCGCGCTCGATCCCGCGCGCACCGCCCTCGTCCTCGTCGACCTGATGGACCGCATCGTCGCGCTGCCCCTGGAGCCCCTCAAGGGCGCCGAAGTGCTCAGCACGGCGCACGAGTTGGCGGCGAGGTTCCGCTCGGTGGGCGCCCCCGTCGTCCTCGTCCGCGTCGAGCGCCCGGGCGTCGCCGAGCAGCCGCCCGGCAGCGGTCTCGTCGAAGGGCTCCGCGAGGAGGGCGACCTGGTGATCGTCAAGCGGACCGTCGGGGCGTTCCAGGGCACGGAGCTCGACGCCCGGCTGCGTGAGCACGGCGTCGGCACGCTCGTGTTCGGCGGCATCGCCACCAACCTCGGGGTCGAGTCCACCGCCCGCGCGGCCGGCGACCTCGGCTACGACCTCGTCTTCGTCGAGGACGCGATGTCCGCCCTGACCGGCGCCGAGCACGACGCGTCCGTGCGACTGGACTTCCCCCGGCTCGGGACCGTGACGCGCGCGGCCGAGGTGCGGTTCGCCGACGGGCGGTAGACCGCGCGGCGGTGGCCCCGCGCGGCGGCCGCCCCACCCCCGGGGCCGCCGCGCCCACGCGGCGGGACCGGGAGGACGGGGACCGGCGGCGCCGGGGCCGCACCGCGCCGTCGCGGGCGCCGCCGCGGGGCGACCGGGTCAGGTCCGGGCGGCCGCGGTCCGCGCGACGATGCGGTCCTCGCCGGCGTACACGTTCATCGAGCTGCCCCGCAGGAAGCCCACCAGCGTCAGCCCCGTCTCCGCCGCCAGGTCGACGGCGAGGGAGGAGGGCGCCGAGACCGCCGCGAGCAGCGGGATGCCCGCCATCACGGCCTTCTGCGCCAGCTCGAACGAGGCCCGGCCCGACACCAGCAGGATGGTCCGCGACAGGGGAAGGCCCTCGCTCTGCAGGGCGCGGCCCACCAGCTTGTCGACCGCGTTGTGCCGGCCCACGTCCTCGCGCACGTCCAGCAGCTCGCCGTCCTCGGTGAACAGGGCCGCCGCGTGCAGCCCTCCGGTCCGGTCGAACACGCGCTGGGCCTCGCGCAGCCGGTCGGGGAGGGCGGCGAGCAGCTCCGGCTCGATGCGCAGCGGGGGAGTGTCGGCGATGGGCCAGCGGGCCGTCGTGCGGACCGCGTCCAGACTGGCCTTGCCGCACAGGCCGCAGGACGAGGTGGTGTAGACGTTGCGCTCCAGGGTGATGTCCGGGATCCGCACGCCGGGGGCGGTCCGCACGTCCACCACGTTGTAGGTGTTGACGCCGTCGGCCGTGGCGCCGGCGCAGTAGACGATGTTCAGCAGGTCCGACGCCTCGGCCAGCACGCCCTCGCTGACGAGGAATCCGGCCGCGAGGGCGAAGTCGTCACCGGGGGTGCGCATGGTGATGGCGAGCGGCTTGCCGTTGAGACGGATCTCCAGCGGTTCCTCGGCCACGAGGGTGTCCGGCCGGGTGGTGACCGCGCCGTCCCTGATGCGGACCACCTTGCGCCGTTCGGTGACTCGTCCCATGTCGTGATCAGCCCCGGTTCTGTGCGTGCTGGCAGCCGAAACGGCCCTTGGTGCGGAGAGCGTCGTGGGGCACCGGGCGGTCGTGCCGCCCGGTGGCCTTCACGGTCTCATTGTCCTGCACCGGGAGCGGGAGGCGGCAGCCCGCTTCGTGCCGGCGTCGAGGCGGGCGAACGGGCGGCGGCCGGGCCGACGCGGGCCGGCCGGACCGGACGGTGGCGACCGTTCGTCGCAGCCCGCATACCGTTCACCGCTGCGGTGGACGCGCCGCCTTCTCAACGGCCGCGCCGGTTCCTACCGTTCAGGATTCATGAGTCCCCCCATCGCACCGCCCGGCTGGAGCCGCTGGCTCGTCCCGCCGGCCGCGCTCTCCGTCCACCTCTCCATCGGCCAGGCCTACGCGTGGTCCGTGTTCAAACCGCCGCTGGAGTCCGCGCTCGGCCTCAGCGGCACGCAGAGCGCACTGCCGTTCCAGCTCGCCATCGTCATGCTCGGCCTCTCCGCGGCCTTCGGCGGCACCGTGGTGGAGCGCAGGGGGCCGCGCTGGGCCATGACCGTCGCCCTGGTCTGCTTCTCGTCCGGCTTCCTGATCTCCGCGCTCGGCGCCGCCGCCGAGCAGTACTGGCTGATCGTCCTCGGCTACGGCTTCGTCGGGGGCGTCGGCCTGGGGATCGGGTACATCTCACCCGTCTCGACCCTGATCAAGTGGTTCCCGGACCGCCCCGGCATGGCCACCGGCATCGCCATCATGGGCTTCGGCGGGGGCGCGCTCATCGCCTCGCCCTGGTCGGCGCAGATGCTGGAGTCGTTCGGCTCCGACAGCTCCGGGATCGCGCTGGCGTTCCTGGTCCACGGGCTCTCCTACGCGGTGTTCATGACACTCGGCGTGCTCCTGGTGCGGGTGCCGCGCGGCGAACGGCCCGTCGCGGGCGGACCGAGCGCCGCCCAGGGGGTGCAGGTGTCGGCCCGCAGCGCGGTGCGCACCCCGCAGTTCTGGTGCCTGTGGGTCGTGCTGTGCATGAACGTGACGGCGGGCATCGGCATCCTGGAGAAGGCCGCGCCGATGATCAAGGACTTCTTCGCGGACACCTCCACCCCGGTCTCGGCGTCCGCGGCCGCCGGCTTCGTCGCCCTGCTGTCGGCGGCCAACATGGCGGGCCGGATCGGCTGGTCCTCGACCTCCGACCTGATCGGACGCAAGAACGTCTACCGCGTCTACCTGGGCGTCGGCGCCGTCATGTACGCCCTGATCGCCCTGTTCGGCGACTCCTCGAAACCGCTGTTCGTGCTGTGCGCCCTGGTGATCCTCTCCTTCTACGGCGGCGGCTTCGCGACGATCCCCGCCTACCTCAAGGACCTGTTCGGCGCCTACCAGGTCGGCGCCATCCACGGCCGGCTGCTCACCGCCTGGTCCACCGCCGGCGTGCTCGGCCCGCTGATCGTGAACTGGATCGCCGACCGCCAGGAGGAGGCGGGCCGGCACGGCTCGTCCCTGTACACGCTGTCCCTGTTCATCATGATCGGGCTGCTGGCCGTCGGCTTCGTCGCCAACGAGCTCGTCCGCCCCGTCCACGCCCGACACCACGTCCCCGCCCAGAGGGAGGCAGCCGATGTCGCACGACAGCAGCCCGAGTCCGCAGCCTGACCGGCGCGCGCTGATCGCCTTCGCCTGGCTGTGGGTGGGGGCGCCGCTCGCCTACGGGCTGTACGAGCTCGTACGCAAGGCGACGCAGTTGTTCACCGGGTAGCGCAAGGGGTGGGGCGCGTGTTCGCCGCGTGCACGTGCGACGGCTGTGCGGACGTCCGAGGCCTATGGGGAAGCCGACAACCCGGGCACCGGTTTCCTGTCGCTTCACGCGCCCCCGTACCCGTGAGTCACTGATCAGACTGGAGGATCCCGCTACCCAAGGCAACGAGGGGGACCCCCCAATGAACGGCTCGCGCATCGCCGCCGTCGGCCACTACCAGCCCGCCAAGGTGCTCACCAACGAGGAGCTGGCGGGGCTGGTCGACACGAGTGACGAGTGGATCAAGAGCCGGGTGGGCATCCGCACGCGCCACATCGCCGGCCCGGACGAGCCGGTGGACGAGCTGGCCGCGCACGCCGCCGCCAAGGCCCTCGCGGCGGCCGGTCTCACGCCGGCCGACATCGACCTCGTGCTGGTCGCCACCTCCACCGCCGTCGACCGCTCGCCCAACATGGCCGCCCGGGTCGCCGCCCGCCTCGGCATCCCGCGGCCGGCCGCGATGGACGTCAACGTCGTCTGCGCCGGCTTCACGCATGCGCTGGCCACCGCCGACCACACCGTGCGCGCGGGCGCCGCGACCCGTGCCCTGGTGATCGGCGCCGACAAGATGTCCGAGGTCACCGACTGGAGCGACCGCACCACCTGCGTGCTCGTCGGCGACGGAGCGGGGGCCGCCGTGGTCGAGGCCTGCCCGGACGGCGTCCTGCCCGGCATCGGGCCCGTGCTGTGGGGGTCGGTGCCCGAGATGGGGCACGCGGTGCGCATCGAGGGCCAGCCGGCGCGGTTCGCGCAGGAGGGGCAGAGCGTCTACCGCTGGGCCACGACCCAGCTGCCGCCGCTCGCGCGTCAGGCGTGCGAGCGGGCGGGCCTGGTCCCCGAGGACCTCGCGGCCGTCGTCCTGCACCAGGCGAACCTGCGGATCATCGAGCCCCTCGCGCAGAAGATCGGCGCGGTGAACGCCGTGGTCGCACGCGATGTGGTCGAGTCGGGCAACACCTCGGCCGCGAGCATCCCGCTCGCCTTCTCCAAGCTCGTCGAGCGGGGCGCCGTCTCCACCGGGGACCCGGTGCTGCTCTTCGGCTTCGGCGGCAACCTCTCGTACGCGGGTCAGGTCGTGTACTGCCCCTGATCCGGAGCCGGTGGAGATCCCCGGGGCGGGGCTGCCCGTCGCGGCCGACGGCGACGGGCACACCGCCCTGGCCGGACGTCCGCGATCCGTCCCGACGGGAGCGACGGCCCCGTCGGCGGCCGGCGCCGGGGTGAGCGCGCGGTCACCCGCCGTGAGCCGGGCGTGCGGGCGCTCCCCGCACCGGCCCGGCCAGCGGATATGCAGGTGAGAGGCACTCCGAAAGCTTGGTATTGTTGTCCCTGTCGCCGCCGGGGAAGCCCGCGCTGCGGCAGACACCTGGTCCGGGTGGCGGAATGGCAGACGCGCTAGCTTGAGGTGCTAGTGCCCTTTATCGGGCGTGGGGGTTCAAGTCCCCCCTCGGACACTTATCACTCTCCGTACCGGGCGGCTTCCGCTCGGTGGTCATCGACATCCGCATTCGGCGTCACGCCGGGTGCGGTTTTTGTTGTCCGCGTCGGCTTTGTCGCCCGAATGTCGCGGAAGCCCGTTTATCGGTTGTCCCGTCCCGCTCCTCGCGCCGCCGTTCACATCGCCGTTCACATCGCCCTCTCGTCGCCGTTCACGTTGTCGTTCGCCGCGCCGTTCGGCGGCCCCGGTCGCGCCGCCGCCCGGGGGGAGTCGTGGGTCGTTCGCGGGTCACTCCACGGACACTTCCCAGGTTCGCTGACGGTTCGTCAATGTTCACCTCTGTACCCCTATTGACGGTCTGTGGCTGCATCTTGTGGTGATACGATCACGCTCGCTTGTAGAGCGGGCGGATGGGTGCAAGACGACATCTCCGACTACGGGGACAGTCCGGGCGGTCACCCCGATGCGGGCGGTCCGCCGGTCCACCCGCAATTGACGGGAATTCAGCAACTGGCCGTCAGTCGCCTGAAGAGAGTCTTATGACTGATTACATACAGAACCCGGTACTCTGGGCTCTCCTCGTCGCCGTACTCGTCTCCGTCGCCCTGATAGTTCGTCAGCGCAGGGCGGCGCGGGCGTTAAGGCAGGAGTTCGCAGATCTCCGGGCTCGTCACGCCGAGCTCGAGAACGGGTACGCGAAATCCGTCGAGGCAGCTCAGGAAAGAGCCGAAGAGGCTACGAAGACGGTCCTCAAGTCCGCGATGCGGACACTCCAGGGCCTCGCCGCGGAACAGCAGTTGATCGTTTCCCGGCTTCAGAACAAATACGGCGAGTCGGTGATTCTCCAGGATCTCCTGGAAATCGACCACACGAACTCCCAGTTCGGCCGCCGCGCCCAGTCCATCGCCGTGCTCTGCGACGGCTGGCTGGGGCGTCAGCGCGATGTCGCGTCGATTTACGACGTGGTCCGCAGCGCGCAGGGCAGGGTCCGCCACTACCGGCGGGTGGAGATCCTCTCGCAGGTCGACTTCGGCATCACCAGCCGTGCCGTCGAACCCGTCGCGCTCGCCCTCGCGGAGCTCCTCGACAACGCCACGAGCTATTCGAGCCCGGACACCGTCGTCGAAATCAACATTCGTACCGTCCCGAAGGGCATCTGCATCGTCGTGGACGACGCCGGTGTCGGTATGAACGACGAGGAACGCGCCCGTGCCGAGCGGCTCCTGTCGAGCGACCGGGTCTCGGGCGTCTCCGCGCTCGGCAACCCGCCGCAGTTCGGCTTCGCGGTGATCGGTGTGCTCAGCGAGCGCTTCGGCTTCGAGGTGTCCGTGGACTCCACCTCCCCGTACGGAGGCGTCCGCGCCGTTCTCCTCCTGCCGCACGACCTGCTCACCAACGCCCCGGAGCAGAAGGAGCCGGCCCCCGCCGTCCCCGCTGCCCAGGCCGCTCCCGCGGGCGGGGGTCCGGAGAACGCGCTCACCGCGGCCACCACCTCCGACGGACTGCCCCGGCGGCGGCGCAAGCGACCCATGGCCATCGTGCCCGGCAGCGCGTCGAACGCCCCCGGCCCCTCGCGTTCGGGCGCGGAGACGGCGGCGATCATGGGTGCGTTCCAGCGCGGCACCCGGTCCGGCCGGGCGGCCCAGACGGACCCCGCGGAACAGACGAGCAGCACCCGTGGTGCAAGCAGCGAAGGGCATGAGTTCTCGTGAACGACGACCTGTCATGGATGCTTGACAGCGCCCTGGAGATCCCCGGGGCCCTGCACGCAGTCCTGATCTCCGCCGACGGCCTGCTGATGGCACGGACGCAGGACTTCGGCAAGGACGACGCCGACCGCGTGGCCGCGGCGATGAGCGGCGTGCAGTCGCTCAGCCGCTCGCTCGCCTTCTTCTGCGAGGACGCCACCCAGAAGTGGCGGCAGACCCTCGTCGAGTTCGACGGCGGCTGGGTCTTCCTGATCTCCGCCGGCGAGGGCGCCTACCTCGGCGTGTCCGCCTCGCCCGAGGTGGACATGGCGGACATCACCTTCCGGATGCAGCAGCTCGTCAGCCAGCTCGGCAAGGCGCTGACCACGCCGCCGCGCGAGAATCTCGGCGTGCGGTCATGACCGGTTTCGACGAACTGGAGCCGCAGACACCGGAGTTAGTGCGCCCCTACGTCATCACCAAGGGACGCGGGCTGCCCGACGAGGGGCAGCTGTCCCTCATCACCCTGGTCACGGCGTCCGCCGACCACCAGCAGCGGCCCACCCGTCTGTCACCCGAGGAGCAGAGCCTGCTGGAGCTGTGCTCCGCCGGCTACCTCTCGGTCGCCGAGATCGCGGGGCACACCCAACTGCCCCTGGGCGTGGTGAAGATCCTGCTCGCCGCCCTCACCGAAGGCGGATACCTCATCACCCGCCCACCGGTGCAGCGGGCGCCCCTCGCCGACCGGGACATCCTGGAGGAGGTGCTGAATGGTCTCAGGGCCAAGTTTGGATGAGCAGGCGTACGTACGCGGCGGCGCGACGCAGACGGCTGTGAAGATCCTCGTCGTGGGCCACTTCGCGGTCGGCAAGACCACGTTCATCGGGGCGATCTCCGAGATCGAGCCGCTGTCCACCGAGGAGACGATGACCCGGGCCGCCGAGTCGGTCGACGACCTCAAGGGGGTCCAGGGCAAGACCACCACCACGGTCGCCATGGACTTCGGACGGCTCACGATCAGCGACCGCGTCGTGCTCTACCTGTTCGGAACGCCGGGCCAGCAGCGCTTCGTGCAGATGTGGGAGGACATGGCACGCGGCGCGCTCGGCGCGCTGGTGCTGGTCGACCCCGAGCGGCTCGCGGACTCCTTCGCCGTGATCGACCTGATCGAGCAGTACGGACTCGACTACGCGATCGCCGTCAACCACTTCGACGGCTCACCGCTGCGGGACGAGCTGGCCCTGCGCGAGGCGCTGGACCTGCTCGACGACACCCCCGTCGTCACCTGCGACGCACGGGACGAGAGGTCGTCGGCCGAGGCCCTCATCACGCTCGTCCGCCACTTGCAGGACCGTGCCCACTAGGGAGCAACAAATGGACCGACCCACCGCACCCGTGCCCCCGCCCGGGTGCCCGGCGCACCAGTCCGGCGGCAGAGTGCCGCTGCACGGACCGGAGTTCGCGGCCGACCCCCAGGCCTACTACTCCTACCTGCGCCACTACGGGCCCACGGCGCCCGTGGAGCTCGCCCCCGGAGTCGAGGCCACCCTCGTCACCGACTACGCGACCGCGCTCCAACTCCTCCAGGACTCCGGCGCGTTCCGCAAGGACGCCCGCCGCTGGCGGGACCTCAACGAGGGCCGGGTCTCCCCGGACAGCCCGGTCGCGCCCCTGCTGGCCTACCGGCCCAACGCCATGTTCAGCGACGGCGCCGAGCACCTGAGGCTGCGTCAGGCCATCACGGACAGCATGGCCCGCGTCGACTCGCGCCGGCTCGGCCGAAGCACCGAGCAGGTCTCCACCTATCTCATCTCGCAGTTCGGCTCCCGCGGGTCGGCCGACCTGCTCGGCGACTACGCCAAGCAGCTGCCGCTGTTCGTGTTCAACGAGCTGTTCGGCTGCACCGCCGACATCGGCGACCGGGTCGTCTTCGGCATGACCGGCATGTTCGACGGCGTGAACGCCGAGCAGGCGGTCGGGGTGATGTTCGGCGCGATCGGCGAGCTGGTGGCGCTCAAGCGCGCCAGGCCCGGCGACGACGTCCCCTCGTGGCTGATGGAGCACTCCTCCAAGCTCACCGACGAGGAACTGGTCCACCAGATCGCGCTGCTGCTGGTGGCCGGCAACGAGCCCCTGCGCAACCTGATCGGCAACACCCTGCACCGGCTGCTCACCCACGACGCGTACGCCCACCAGGGCGGTCTGATCGACGAGGCGATGGACGACACGCTGTGGGAGAACCCGCCCATGCAGAACCTGGCGCCGCACTACCCGACGTCCGACATGGAGTTCGCCGGACAGAAGCTGCAAGCCGGTGACCTGGTGCTGGTCAGCTTCGCGGCGGCCAACACCGGTCCCGCGCTGACGGCGGCCCGCCAGGCCGGCAGCAACCGCGCCCACCTGGCCTGGAGCGCGGGCCCGCACGCCTGCCCGTCCAAGGAGCCGGCCCGGCAGATCACGGTGGCGGCCATCGAGAACCTGCTCAACAAGCTTCCCGACGTCGAACTCGCCGTGCCGACCGAGAGCCTGACCTGGCGGCCCGGCCCCTTCAACCGCGGACTGACGGCCCTGCCGGCCAAGTTCACCCCGGTCCGGACCGCGTCCCGGCCCACGCCGGAGGCCCGTGCCGAAGCGCCCTCGCACCACGAGCAGGGCCCGACCCGCGGCAGGGGGGAGCGCGGTGTGTGGAGCCAGTTCCTCAACTGGCTGACAAGGTGATTCGCGCAACACTCACCAACTCCCCACCATTGCATGACGTTTCAACCTCATGGGTAGTGAGGAACGCGGAATTCCGCGTTGCTCACGAGACAGAGGAGGTGTCGTGGACCACATATCCGACGACGCCGTTCGCCTACCCCGCCCCCTCGCAGGGCGCCCCCTGATACCCGCCTCCCCAGGCGGGTATCTTCTTGCCGTCCCCCTGCCGGGGGGTGAGGTCGTATGACCGGCCCGAGATCCGGTGGGCCGGGCGCTTCACCGAAGGCCACGCTCGGCGGGCACGTCACCCGCCAGTTACTGCGACTGGGTGAGAGCGTGGGGCTGTCCGCCGCCGCCTGCGAGAGCTACGCGGACGTCCTCGTCGAGGCGCTGGGCGGCGTGGCGCGGCGCCCCCTCGAACTGCCCCCGCCCGACCGGAGTTTCCTCTCCGACGACCACACGCCGGTCGAGTTCTCCCTCTCCTGCGAACCGGGCGCCGCCCCGAGCCTGCGGGTGCTGCTCGAACCCGGCGCCGGCGAGCGGGACCTGGCGCAGAACGGGCGCACCGGTCTGCGCGTGCTCCGGGAGATGGCACAGCGCTGGGACTTCACCACCGATCCCCTCGACGAACTCGAGGACCTCTTCTTCCCGCCGTCGCCGCACGGCCCCCTGGCGCTGTGGTGCGCGCTGGAGCTGCGCCCGGGCGGCGTCCCCAAGGTCAAGGCGTACCTCAATCCCGCGGCCTCGGGTCCCGGGCGTGCCGCGAGGACCGTCCGCAAGGCGCTGAAACGACTCGGGCACCGGGAGGCGTTCGCCTCGCTGCCCTACAGCGACCGGCACCTCTTCTTCGCCCTGGACCTGGGCGACTGGACGGAGCCCCGGGCCAAGGTCTACCTGGCGCACGACGAGCTGTCGGCCGCGGAGGCCGGGACCCTGTGCCGTATGGACGACGGTCCCGACCCGGCGGAGATCGAGGAGTTCTTCCGCATCGCCGCCGGTCACGATGCCGAGAGCGGGCAGGGGGGCCTCGAAGCGGGCGGAGCCGGCGCCGGCGCACCGGAGCGGGGGAACGGTCCGCGGATCGTCCGCCGGCCCGTCCAGACCTGCCACGCCTTCACCGACACCGGCGCCGCACTGCCGAGCGGCTTCACCGTCTACGTCCCGGTGCGGGACTACGCCAGGCACGACGGCGAGGCCCTGGTCCGGGCGACGACGCTGCTCGGCCGCTACGGCCTCGACCCGGCGTCGGTGCTCCGCGCCTCGGCCGCGGTCAGCGAGCGGCGGCCGGAGGACGGCGTGGGACTCGTCGCCTATCTGGGCCTGGCCCACCAGCGCGGCCGCCCGCCGCGGATCACGACCTACCTCTCCTCGGAGGCGTACGCGGTCCGGCCGCCCGCCGCCCCGGATCCGGCGGCGGACGCCCGGCCCGCGGACGTTCCGGCCGCCGCCCTGTCGGCCGGACCGCCGGCCGCCTCGTGAGGGGACGGCCACCGCCGACGCGGACCACCGGACGAGGATCCGCCGGGACGTGAACGGGTGGCCGCCCCGGCCGCCCGGGCGGCCGGGGCGACGCGCGGCCGGGGACCCGCGGTCACCGGTGCGGCGCGGACGTCCGCCCGGGACGTCACTCGTGGCGGAGTTCCTCCAGGTAGGGCGCCACGTCGACCTGGATCGACGCCCCCTGTGCCGGGCCGTACTGGCCCGCGATGGCGGCCAGGTACCCGGCGATCTCCTTGCGCATGACCTCCGGCTCCGGCAGCGACGCCCTGCCCGCCGCGACCCGGGCCACCCAGCGCGCCTGGGCCTCCACGATGCGGGTGACGGAGCCGTGCGGCCGGACCAGGCCGATGAAGTACAGGCCGGGATGGTCGGGCGCGACCACCCGCTTGTAGAGCTCGACCGAACCCTGCGGACCGATCGGACAGCCCGTCGGAAGGAACGGGTACGCCATGCGGTAGCCGGTGCAGTGGACGACCACGTCGGCACGGACCGACGTGCCGTCGGCGAAGACCACCCGGTCGCCGTCGAAGGAGTCGATCGCCGGCTTGGGCGTGACCGCGCCGTGGCGTATGCGGGTGAGGATCTCGTCGGAGATGGTGACGGCCGAGGAGAAGATCCGGTGGTCCGGCTCGGGCAGACCGTAGTCGCGGAGCCGGCCGCGGGAGACGAGCAGCGCCTGCTCGATGAAGCGGCGCTGCTCCTCCAGGGACATCCTCGTCCACCACGGCGCTTCGGCGATGTCGTCGAGGGGGATGCCGAAGACCTGCTTGGGCAGGATGTGCAGTCCCCGGCGCACCGAGAGCACCGTCCGGGCGGCATGGCGCGACACGTCGGCCGCGATGTCCACGGCCGACGCGCCGAGCCCGACGACGACCACGTCGCGTCCGGCGAAGTCGCTGCCGTCGCGGTAGTCCAGCGCGTGGAGAATCGTTCCCTTGAACCGGTCCGAGCCGGGCGCCGCGGGAGGCAGGACCGGTTCGGTGTTGTGCCCCGAGGCCACGACCACCCGGGTGAACTCGCGCGCGGTGCGCGTGCCGTGGGCGTCCCGGCCGACGACCGTCCACGTTCCGTCGTCCCGGCGCCGCACGGACTCGACGGTCGTCTCCAGCTCGATGCGGTCCAGCACCCCGGCCCACTCGGCGAAGGAGCGCAGGTAGGCGGCGAAGTCGCTGTGCCGGGGGTAGACCGGGTACGACTCGGGCATGGGGTGGTCGGCGTACCCCGTGAGCCGCTTGTTCGTGTTGAGGTGCAGCGACAGATAGCCGGGACCACGCTCGCCCGCCTGCGGACGACGCCAGATGCCCCCCACGTCGGAGGCCTGCTCGAGACAGACGAAGTCGACGCCCTCCGCCTTCAGGGCCCGTGCCGCGGCCAGCCCCGACAACCCGGCACCGATCAGACACACTGTCACGGATTCCCCCACAGGAAAGACACCGACTCTTCGCGCACGGGCAGTTGACTGCCCATCCCGCACACCGTCCACGCGCGTCACGCCAGCGACGAGGATCACAACGGCGCGCCCTGCGAGCGGACGGCGCGAAGCGGACGCACGGAGCGGAAGGCACGAAGGGGACGGTCAGGAGGCCGGGAGGTCAGGAGGCCGGAGACGGGGCGTCGGGCGCCGGGCGCCGGGCGTCGGACGACCGGTCAGCGGTGTTCCTGGGCGCCACCCGCCCACAGCCCCCGCACATGGCCCAGGTGCCGTGTCATGACCTCGCGCACCGCCGGCTCGTCACGGGCCAGCAGGGCGTCCAGCAGTTCCAGGTGCTCCTCGGCCGAGGCCAGCAGACGGCCCGACGCGCTGAGCGCGGTGAGGCCGTACAGGCGGGCGCGGTCGCGCAGTTCGCGGACCACCTCGACCAGGTGGGCGTTGCCGGCCAGGGCGAGCAGGCCCAGGTGGAAGCGCGTGTCGGCCTCCACGTAGGCGATCAGGTCGCCGGCCACGGCGGCGGTGACGATCTCGCGGGCGGCCGGGCGCAGCGCCTCCAGGGACACCGGGTCGGCGCTCGTGGCCAGCGCGGCCACGGTGGGGATCTCGATGAGCGCGCGGACGTGGGTGTACTCGTCCAGTTGCCGGTCGGAGACGTCGGTGACCCGGAACCCCTTGTTGGGAACGGCGGCGACCACCCCCTCCTTCGCGAGGTCCAGCATCGCCTCGCGCACCGGGGTGGCCGACACGCCGAAGCGGGCGGCGAGCGTGGGCGCCGAGTACACCTCGCCGGGCAGCAGCTCACCCGCGATCAGGGCCGCGCGCAGGGCGTCGGCGACCCGTTCGCGGTAGCTGCTCCGCCTGCCTCCGAGTACCGGCAGCGCCGGCTGCGGTGCGGCCGGGGGAGCGGCGGGCGCGGCGGGCACACCCGACGCCGTGGGGGTCTGGCTGCTGGTGCGCCGGGCGGCGGCCATGGTGTCTCTCCTCGGGGCGGACGGTGCCATGTCACTGTGGACCAGAGCACTGTGCCATGTCACGTGCCACCGGCTCGCCCCCGGTGCGGCCGCCTCAGAGCACGAACCCGGCCGGGAACGGATCCGTCGGATCCAGCAGGTACTGGGCCGTCCCGGTGATCCAGGCGCGTCCGGTGAAGCTGGGCAGCACCGCCGGGCGGCCCGCCACCTCGGTCGTGCCGAGGAGCCGGCCGGTGAACGCGGTCCCGATGAAGGACTCGTTCACGAACTCGGTGTGCAGCGGCAGTTCGCCCCGGGCGTGCAACTGGGCCATGCGCGCGCTCGTTCCCGTGCCGCAGGGCGAGCGGTCGAACCAGCCCGGGTGGATGGCCATCGCGTGCCGCGAACGCCGGGCCGTGGCGTCCGGCGCGTACAGGTGGACGTGATGGCAGCCGCGGATGGACGGGTCCTCGGGATGGACGGGCTCTCCCTCGGCGTTGATCGCGTCCATCAGGGACAGGCCGGCCCGCAGGATGTCGTCCTTGCGGGCGCGGTCGAAGGGCAGTCCGAACTCCGCCAGCGGCAGGATGGCGTAGAAGTTGCCGCCGTAGGCCAGGTCGTACCTGACCGTGCGGCCGTCCGCCAGCGTCGCCTCGCGGTCCAGCCCGACCGCGAAGGAGGGGACGTTGCGCAGGGTCACGGCCCGGGCCGCGCCGTCCTCGACCGCCACCTCCGCGACGACGGGCCCGGCCGGTGTATCCAGGCGGATGGTGGTGACCGGTTCGACGACCTCGACCATGCCCGTCTCCACGAGCACGGTGGCCACGCCGATCGTGCCGTGTCCGCACATCGGCAGATAGCCGGACACCTCGATGTAGAGGACTCCCCAGTCGCAGTCGGGCCGGGTGGGCGGCTGGAGGATCGCGCCGCTCATGGCGGAGTGGCCGCGCGGTTCGTTCATCAGCAACTGTTTGACGTCGTCGCGGTGTTCGCGGAAGTACAGTCGCCGCTCGTTCATCGTCGCGCCGGGAACGACGCCGACGCCGCCGGTGATCACGCGGGTCGGCATGCCCTCGGTGTGCGAGTCGACGGCGTGCAGGACGAGTCTGCTGCGCATGAAGTCCTCTCGGGTGGTCCCCCGGTGCGTCGGAAGGTCAGGCCAGGCCGGCGGCGACCGCCTTCTCGGTGGCCGCGCGGACCGCGCTCTCCTGATCGGGCGGCAGCGGGACCCGCGGCGGCCGGCAGCCTCCGCCGTGGCGGCCCACGACGTCCATCGACAGCTTGATCGCCTGTACGAACTCCACCCGTGAGTCCCAGCGCAGCAGCGGGTGGAGCCGGCGGTACAGGGGGAGCGCGGTCGCCAGGTCGCCCGCGACGGCGGCCCGGTACAGCGCGACCGACGCCCTCGGCAGCGCGTTGGGGTAGCCGGCCACCCACCCCTTGGCGCCCGCGACGGCCAGTTCCAGCGCCACGTCGTCCGCGCCGATCAACAGGTCCAGATCGGGGGCGAGTTCGGCGATCCGGTAGGCGCGGCGGACGTCGCCGGAGAACTCCTTGACGGCGTGGACGAGGCCTTCGCCGTGCAGCCGGGCCAGCATCTCGGGCACCAGGTCGACCTTGGTGTCGATCGGGTTGTTGTACGCCACGACGGGCAGCCCCGCCCCGGCGACCTGCGCGTAGTGCGCCGTCACGGCCCGCTCGTCGGCCCGGTAGGCGTTGGGCGGGAGCAGCATCACCGCCGGGCAGCCCGCCTCGGCCGCCTGCTCGGCCCAGCGACGGGCCTCCGCGGAGCCGTACGCGGCGACTCCGGGCATCACCCGGTCCCCGCCGACCGCGGCGACGGCGGTGTCCACGACCCGGGCTCGCTCCTCGGGCGTGAGCACCTGGTACTCGCCGAGCGACCCGTTGGGGACGACGCCGTCGCAGCCGTTGGCCACCAGCCAGGCGCAGTGCTCGGCGTACCGGTCGTAGTCGACGCGCAGGCCGTCGTCGAGCGGGAGCGCGGTCGCGACGAGGACGCCGTGCCACGGGCGCCGGGCGCCGGGACGGGCCCCCTCGCAGGCGGTGGCGCGGGGTGAGGCCGCGGGTCGCTCGTCGCGGCCGGGGGCGG
>NZ_JAHHIT010000124.1 GCF_024539675.1 Streptomyces hilarionis
GACCGGCCCCGCGCCGTCAGGGCCGGCCGCCGCCTCCGTCGCGGCCCCCGCCCCCGCGCCGGCCCAGGGACCCGCCGCGTTCCCGGCCGCGCCCGCCCCGGCGGTCCCGCAGCAGCCCGCCGCGGGCGTCCCGCGGCAGCCGGCCACCCCGCTCGCCCCCGCCGGACCCGGCGGCGGGCAGCCCTCCTGGGCCCAGCAGGTGCACCGGCTCGCGGGGGCCGAGGACGGGCCCGTCGCGCCCTGGAAGCCGCCGGTGGACGACGTCTTCCAGGCGGCGGCCCGGCGTCAGGCGGCGGCCCGTCCCGCGGGCCTCGGCCGGCGGCTGGCCGCCCGTCTCGTCGACACCGTGGTCCTCGCGGCCGTCACGGGAGCGGCCGCCGTGCCGCTCGGGACGAAGGCCCTGGACCACGTCAACGAGAAGATCGACGCGGCCAGACTGAGCGGGGAGACCGTGACCGTCTGGCTGATCGACGGCACGACGTCGGTCTACCTGGGGATCGTCCTCGCCGTCCTGCTGGTGTTCGGGATCGTGTACGAGGCCCTGCCGACCGCCAGGTGGGGCCGCACGCTGGGCAAGAAACTGCTCGGTCTGGACGTGCGCGACATCGAGGGCGGTGAGCCCCCGACCTTCGGGGCGGCCCTGCGCCGCTGGCTCGTCTACAGCGTCCCCGGCCTGCTCGCCGTCGGCGTCGTGGGCGTCGTCTGGGGCCTGTTCGACAGGCCGTGGCGCCAGTGCTGGCACGACAAGGCGGCGCACACGTTCGTCGCGGGCTGACCGCACGCCCCATCCCCCGTACGGCGGCGCGCCGGATGCGGAGCGCGGGGGTTCGGGGTCGACTCGGGGGCATGACCACCGAACCGCCCTCCGGCTCCGGCGGCGGCGAGCCGCCGGAGGACGACCCGTTCAGGAAGCGGCCGCAGCAGCCCCCGCAGGGCTCGCCGTACGACGCTCCCCAGGGGCCCCAAGGGCCGCCCCAGGAGCCCCCGGGCCCGCAGGGCCCGTACGGCGCGGGCGCGGGACAGCCCCCGCCCCCCGGCGGCGGCCCGTACGGCGGCGGTCCGTACGGCGGTGACCCCTACGGCGGCGGTCCTTACGGCGGTGACCCGTACGGCGGCGGCGCAGCCGACCCGCTCGCCGGGATGCCCCCGCTCGCGGACAGCGGCAGGCGCACGCTCGCCCGGATCATCGACATGATCCTCGTCTTCATCGTCGTGTCGCTGCTGGCGTGGGCCTTCGGGGTCGCGCAGTACACCATGAACGCGGACAGGATCGAGTTCGGCAAGACCTTCGGCCGGGAACTGCTCGCCGTGATCCTGTACGTCGCGTACGACACGGTCCTGACCACGCGCACGGGCCGGACCCTGGGCAAGAAGTGGCTCGGCCTGCGCGTGGCCGACCTCGACGACGGCTCGACGCCCTCCGTGCAGACGTCGCTGATCCGCGCACTGGTGCTGTGGGTGCCGTTCGCGTTCTGCTGCGCCTGTCTGTGGACGGCGGTCTGCGGCGGCTGGAGCTACTTCGACAAGCCCTACAAGCAGGGCCTGCACGACAAGGCGGCCAAGACGGTGGTGGTCAGCACCGGCTGACCCCCGCAGCCCCCCGCCCGGCGATCGTCGGAAACGTCAACTCCCGTCGCTGGAAACACAGTTGTAGCGCATCCCTCCGGTTGGCAGACTCGCTCCGCCGACGCGTCCCGCGCAGGACGCCGGCGACGGGCACTCCATCTCTCAGGGGGGACATCGATGTCACTCAGCACGCACACGCGCGTCCTGGCCCGTACCACGGCCGTCCTCGTGCTGGCTCTGGGCATGGCCACCGGCACGACCGGCCTGCTCTCCGCAAGCCAGGCGCACGCCCTTCCCGTCACCCAGGGGTCGTTCGCGTTCGGCGGCGACGAGGGCGACTACATCAGCGGCGGACGGTCCTACGCCTACGCGACGGCCTCCCAGGACCGCATGGACGTCTCGGCCGACGACGCCGGCAACGCGGTCCACCTCCAGCTGAACGGGGCGAACGGCGACTGGTGGTCCCTGGACCTCGCGGCGCCGTCCGGCAGGGTCCTCGCGCCGGGCGTCTACACCGGAGCCACCCGCCACCCCTTCAACGGGCCGAACGAGCCCGGTCTTGACCTCAGCGGCAACGGACGCGGATGCAACACGCTCACCGGCGAGTTCACCGTGGCCGACGTGGAGTTCGGCCCGCAGGGCTATGTGAGGAAGCTCGACGCCACCTTCGAGCAGCACTGCGAGGGAGGCGTCGCCGCCGCGCGCGGGGAGGTCCACATCGACAACCCGGCCCCGCCCGCCCCGCTCGACCTCGGCCTCGCCGTGGCGCTGGACGGGACCGCGAGCGCCCTGAACGGCAAGGCCGCCCTGCACGGGACGGTGAGCTGCACCAAGCCGGTGCGGGTGGACGTGGCCGGCGACGTCACCCAGGTGAAGCGGCAGAAGCTGATCCGCGGCTCCTTCACCGCCTCGGTGGCCTGCACGCCGGGCGCGCCCAGGGCCTGGAGCGCGACGGCCGTCCCCACCGGGGACACCCCCTTCCAGCGCGGGGACGTCGAGGTCGAGGCGCGGGCCGCGGCCACCGACCCGGACTACGACCGGACGGTGACGGCGGCCGAGACGGTGGCGGTCCACCTCAAGCGCGCCTGAACCGGCGGCCTCGGGCCCGGCCCGGACGCGCGGACGGCCCGCACACCCCCGACGGGGTGTGCGGGCCGTCCGCGTGCGGGCGTAGGCGTCCGGCGGCGCCCGGCGGTCAGGACGCCGTGCGTTCCCGGACGGGTTCGGACGCCGGCGCGACCGAGGCCGGCACGGGCGTCTGGACGGGCGTGTGCGCGGGAACGGTGACCGAGGCGGTGAGGGGCTGGGGCCGGCTCGCCGCCGTGCCGGTGCTCGCGCTCGTGCGGGAGCGGGCCACGACGGTCCCCGACGGCCTCGGCGTGGGCACCGTCATGGAGACGAGCACGCCGAGCGCGACCGCGGCGACCACGACGACGGCGATGCCGGGGCCCGAACTCGTCTGTGACAGCAGCAGCATGGCGAGCGTCGAGAAGATGACGGTGCAGGAACCGTACGTGAGCTGTGCGACGGTCGGACGAGGCATGGCAATCGTGTCCTCGGAAGCGGGGGCGGTCTCGACTCTATTCGCCTGCATGCCCGAGCGGAACGAACGGTAAGCGTGACCTAACCCACGGTGCCGGTGCACAGGGGGCGCACGGAGTCATGACGTCCAGCAGGTGGACGGCGTGCGCGCCCGTCATCGCCCTCATGGTCCGTCATGTTGCCGCCATATGTCCGCAATGCGAACACCGGCTCCCGATAATGCATTTGACTTGTCCAAGTCAAGGTCTGTCTTTTCTCGCAAACCAGTAGTCAAATGGCGTCACTTGACTACACGCGTATAACAGCGCGCGGACCTTCCTTGACAGGGGACCCCCCTTTCCGCGCGCACGGGCGCGTGCGTGGGAGGACATCAAGTGAGCAGTAGATCCTGGACGTATCGGACGGTCGCGACCGTCGTCGCCCTGGCCGCGGCCTCGGCGACGTACACCACGTTCGCCGTGGCGCAGGCCGCCGAGAACGGCGCGGCGAAGGCCCCGGCGGTGGACCGGCGCGACCCGCAGCCGGCCAAGGCCAAGGAGCACGACTTCGACGGCCCGCTCAGCAAGACGCAGGACGCGCAGCGCGAGGAAGCGCTCAAGCAGGTCATATCCGGCAAGGCGTCGGTCAAGGACCGTAACGGGTCCAAGGTCGTGCAGCTCAAGAGCCGCAAGGGCGACAGCAAGTACGTCGAGCTCGGACGCGAGAAGACCGACAAGATCTTCACGATCCTGGTCGAGTTCGGCGACCAGGTCGACGCCCGCTACGGCGGCACGGCCGGCCCGCGGCACAACCAGATAGCCGCGCCCGACCGGACCAAGGACAACTCCACGGCCTGGCAGGCGGACTACAACCAGAAGCACTTCCAGGACCTGTACTTCGGCACCGGCAAGAAGACCGAGTCGCTGAAGAAGTACTACGAGAAGCAGTCCTCGGGCCGCTACTCGGTCGAGGGCGAGGTCACCGACTGGGTCAAGGTCCCGTACAACGAGGCCCGTTACGGCTCCAACAAGGCCTCCACCGGCGCCTGGTACGCGGTCCAGGACGGCGTCAACGCCTGGGTCGCCCAGCGCAAGGCCGCGGGCGCCACCGCCGCCCAGATCAAGACGGAGCTGGCCCAGTTCGACCAGTGGGACCGCTACGACTTCGACGGCGACGGCAACTTCAACGAGCCCGACGGCTACATCGACCACTTCCAGATCGTGCACGCCGGTGAGGACGAGTCCGCGGGCGGCGGCGCCCAGGGCGAGGACGCCATCTGGGCCCACCGCTGGTACGCCTTCGGCACCGACGCCGGCTCCACCGGCCCGGACACCAACAAGCTCGGCGGCGCCCAGGTCGGCGACACCGGCATCTGGGTCGGCGACTACACCATCCAGCCGGAGAACGGCGGACTCGGCGTCTACGCGCACGAGTACGGCCACGACCTCGGCCTGCCGGACGAGTACGACACCTCCGGCAACGGCGAGAACTCCACCGGCTTCTGGACGCTGATGTCGTCCGGTTCCTGGCTCGGCACCGGCCGCAAGGCCATCGGTGACCTGCCCGGCGACATGAACGCCTGGGACAAGCTCCAGCTGGGCTGGCTCGACTACGACGTCGCCGCGGCGGGCCGCAAGTCCAGCCACACGCTGGGCGTCGCGGAGTACAACACCAAGAACGCCCAGGCCCTCGTGGTCCAGCTGCCGGAGAAGAAGGTCACCACCGAGGTGGTCGCCCCGGCCGAGGGCGCCACGCAGTGGTGGAGCGGCAGCGGCAACGACCTGCGCAACACCCTCACCCGTGACGTCGACCTGACCGGCAAGTCCTCCGCCGCCCTCACGATGGACGCCTGGTGGGACACCGAGAAGGACTACGACTACGCGTACGTCGAGGTCTCCACGGACGGCGGCGCCAACTACACGCCCGTCGACGGCACTCTGGCCGACGGCACCGCGATCCCGCGTGACGGCAGCGGCAAGCCCGCGCTGACCGGCACGGTCGCCTCGTACCAGAAGCTGACGTTCCCGCTGGACGCCTACGCCGGCAAGAAGATCAGCCTGCGCTTCCGCTACGCCACCGACGGCGGCGTGGCCCAGAAGGGCTTCACGGCCGACGAGATCAAGGTGACGGCCGACGGCGCCGCGCTCTTCTCCGACAACGCCGAGAGCGCCGACCCGGCCTGGAAGGCCGCCGGGTTCTCCCGCATCGGCGCGTCCATCAGCGACGACTACGCGCAGTACTACCTCGCCGAGAACCGCCAGTACGTGTCGTACGACAAGACCCTCCAGGTCGGCCCGTACAACTTCGGCTTCTCGAAGACCCGTCCCGACTGGGTCGAGCACTACGCGTACCAGAACGGCCTGTTGATCTGGAAGTGGGACACCTCCCAGGCCGACAACAACACCAGCGCGCACCCCGGTGAGGGCCAGATCCTTCCGGTCGACTCGCACCCGACGCCGCTGAAGTGGGCCGACGGCACCGCGATGAACGCCCGTCTGCAGAGCTTCGACTCGACGTTCAGCACGTACCGCACGGACGCGATCACGCTGCACAAGGCGGACGTCGCGGTCAAGATCAAGTCCCGTCCGGGCGTCCCGGTCTTCGACGACGGCAAGTCGACGTACTACGACGCCTCGACCCCGCTGGCCGGCGTGAAGATCACTGACACCAACACCTCGATCAAGATCGTCAGCGAGCCGAAGAGCGGCTCCACGATCAAGGTGAAGGTCGGCCCCTCGGCGAAGTAGCCGACGTTCTAGCAGGTCAAACGCGTATCGGCGGCAACCCCTGGCGGGTTGCCGCCGATCGTGTTTAGGTGCCTCCTGTGCTCTTCTTATTGACACCGACCTCGACACCGACGCACACGGGGGTGTGACCGCATGGCCGCAGGAGGCTTCTGCAAGCTGCCCGACGGCATGGTGGTGGTGGCGCTGAACCTGCCCCGCCCCCGCTCCGCCGCGCGGGAGGGCCTCCCGGCCCCCGCCGCCGACGTCCGCGTCCTCGTCCACGCCCACAACCGGGCGCGCGCCCTGACCAGGCTGCGCAACCTGGGCCTGCGCGCCGTCTACCTGCGCGGCAACGCCGCCCCGCCGACCCCGGACGAGATCACGGCGGTCCTGCACCATCCCGACGGCCTCATATGGCGCACCCCGCCCGGCCACGGCGTCCCGGCCGGCGTCACGGCCGTCCCGGAGCTGTGGCGGCCCATCAAGGCCCTGCTCCGGAGCGCGGCCGCGTAGGAGGGCCGCTCAGTACGCCTCGACGAGGCGCACGTCCTCCTCGGTGACCACGCCGTCCACGATGCGGAACGAGCGGAACTGGAAGGGGCCGAGGCCGTCGGTGTCGGCGGTGGAGACCAGGACGTAGTGCGCGCCCGGCTCGTTCGCGTACGAGATGTCCGTGCGGGAGGGGTAGGCCTGCGTCGCCGTGTGCGAGTGGTAGACGACCACGGGCTCCTCGTCGCGGTCGTCCATCTCGCGGTAGAGCTTGAACAGGTCGCCCGAGTCGAACTCGTAGAACGTGGGGGACATGGCCGCGTTCAGCATCGGGATGAAGCGCTCGGGGCGGTCCGTGCCCGCCGGGCCCGCGACGACGCCACAGGCCTCGTCGGGGTGGTCCTTGCGGGCGTGGGCGACGATCTGGTCGTGCAGGGCCCGGGTGATGGTCAGCATGGTCGTCAGGATAAGCAACCGGCCCGAAGCCGCGCGGCGGCGTTCCGGCAGGCGGCGGCCGTCGCCGGCGGACCCCGTCGGCGGCCCGGGCGCCGGGCGGCCCCGACCCGTGCCGAGTGCGGGAAACGACGAGCGGGCCGTCGCGCACCGGTGGACGGTGCGTGACGGCCCGCGTCGCGGACGTCCTGAGCGGCTGCCGCAGGGGGCGCCACGAGTGCTCCCTGCCGGCCGGACGTCCCGGGATCGGCCCGCGGCCGGTCAGCCGATCTTCTCGAGCTCCGGCTCGCGCCGGCCGGCGATCTGCGGGTTGCGGCTCTTGAGGACCTTCCAGCCGACGCCGAGGGCGGCGGCCCAGACGGCCATCACGTACAGGCACACGCGCGAGTCGGCGTCGTAGGCGATCAGGCCGGTGACGAAGAGCAGGAACGCGATGGCCACCCAGCTGAACGCGGAGCCGCCCGGGGCCGGGAAACTGGACGCGGGCAGCCGGCCCGCGACGACCGCGCGGCGGTACAGCACGTGGCTGATCAGGATCATCAGCCAGGTCCAGATGCCGGCCGCGGTGGCGACCGAGGTGACGTAGCCGAAGGCCTTCTCCGGGACGATGTAGTTCAGGACCACGCCGATGCCCATGAACAGCACCGACACCGTGATGCCGAAGGCCGGAGTCTTCGTCGACGACAGCTTCCGGAAGGCCGCGGGGGCCTCGCCGCTGTCGGCCAGGTTGCGCAGCATGCGGCCGGTGGAGTACATGCCCGAGTTGCAGGACGACAGGGCGGCCGTCAGCACGACGAAGTTGACGATGCCGGCGCCGGCCGGGATGCCGATCTTCGCGAACGCCTCGACGAACGGGGAGACGCCCGGGGCGAACTCGGTCCACTTCACCACGCACAGGATGACGGTGAGCGCGCCGACGTAGAACAGCGCGATACGCCAGGGCAGGGTGTTGATCGCCTTGGGCAGGGTCTTCTCGGGGTTCTCGGACTCGCCCGCCGTGACGCCGACCAGCTCGACCGCGAGGTAGGCGAACATGACGCCCTGGAGGGTCATCAGGGACGAGCCGACGCCCTTGGGGAAGAAGCCGTCGAAGGCCCACAGGTTGGAGACGGCCGCGGTGTCGCCGGCGCTGCTGAAGCCGAAGGTGAGGACGCCGAGGCCGATGACGATCATGCCGATGAGCGCGGTGACCTTCACCATCGAGAACCAGAACTCCAGCTCGCCGAAGAGCTTCACGGAGATCAGGTTGACGCCGAAGAGGACCACCAGGAAGACCAGGGCCGTCACCCACCGCGGGATGTCCGGGAACCAGTAGTTGACGTAGATCGCGGCGGCCGTCAGCTCGGCCATGCCGGTGACGACCCACATCAGCCAGTACGTCCAGCCGGTGAAGTAACCGAAGAACGGGCCGAGGAATTCGCGCGAGTACTCCGCGAAGGAGCCCGAGACCGGGCGGTAGAGCAGCAGCTCGCCCAGGGCTCGCATGATGAAGAAGATGATCCCGCCCGCGAGGGCGTACATCAGGATGAGGCTCGGACCGGCCTTGGCGATGTTCGCCCCGGCGCCCAGGAAGAGCCCGACGCCGATGGCGCCGCCGATCGCGATCATCTGGACCTGGCGGCTGCCGAGTCCGCGTTCGTACCCCTCTTCGGGAGTGTCAGTGACAGCGGTGTCAGTGACCTTCTCAGAGGTCATGTGTGGTGCGCCTTTCTCCATGCCGAACCGGACCTCTCGTCGGCCCCGGATCGGGTTTCGATCCCCCCGGATTGATGGAGCGGTGCCTGGCCGGCGATCAACCGGCTCGGTGGCGCACCCGGCCGAACATACGGGTGGTGTTCGCCGGGCGGTCGTGAAGATTTATCACGCCCGCAACGCTGATCGCCCCGGCGGCCTGTGGCGCACGGCACAAGAAGAAGCGGATGAATGAGACACAAAGAGGACACTCCCGGCCGTCGCGGTAACGCGATCGTTATCCGGATTTGAGCGTCCTCTGAGCGAACAAAAGTGCGGACGAACTACGGCATAAGGGTCGTGACCAGGGTCTCCTGGAGGCCGCCCAGCCACAGGTACGCCATCACCATCGGCTTGCGCGGGTCGTCGTCGGGGAGCCGGTAGAGGAGGTCGGTGTCGTCCTCGTCGGTGATCTCCAGCCGGGAGCCGATCGCGAGCCGCAGGTCGTTCAGCGCCCGCAGCCAGGCCTGCGACTCCTGCGGCGACAGCTTCAGCACCGCCCCGCCCTCGTCGGCCGCCCGGGACGCCAGCGCGTCCAGTGAGCGGATCACCGTGAGGGCGTTGTCGCGCTTGCCGGCCCGCAGGTCGTTCTCGGTGTACCGGCGGAACTCGGCGGAGTGCGCCTTCTGCTCGTCCGCGCCCCTGGCTCCCGGGGCGCCCTCCGGATCGGTGTAGGCGTCCGGGAAGAGCCTTCTGAGCACCGGGTCGGCGGGCGGCTCGCTCGGCCCCTCGGCGAAGAGCTCGGCGAGCGGGTCGTCGGAGGCGTCCTCCGCCGGGCCGGGCCCGATCAGCTCCAGAAGCTGCACGGCCAGCGACCGGATGATGGAGATCTCGACGTCGTCGAGCGCGACGGCCGCGCCGCCGCCGGGGAGCGGTTCGAAGTGTCCAGGCATAGGAGGGCAGGCTACTTCCGGTCCTGCTGAAGGGTGGCCCACAGGCCGTAGCCGTGCATGGCCTGCACGTCGCGTTCCATCTCCTCGCGGGAGCCGCTGGAGACGACCGCCCGGCCCTTGTGGTGCACGTCCATCATGAGCTTGGTGGCCTTGTCCTTGGAGTACCCGAAGTACGTCTGGAAGACGTACGTCACGTAGCTCATGAGGTTGACCGGGTCGTTGTGGACGATCGTGACCCAGGGGACGTCCGGCTCGGGTACGGCGAAGACCTCCTCCGCCGACTCGGTGCGTTCGATCTCAAGGGGAGCGGGTGACGTCACACCGTCCATGCTGCCACGCCGCACCGAAATCGTCACACCGACGAAAAGGGGGGTAGTATCTGTCGTCATGAACACAGCGGACCTCGGGCTGCCGGTGGAAGTTCCGTCCACGGCGCTCTTCACGGACCAGTACGAGCTGACGATGCTGCAGGCCGCGCTGAAGGCCGGCACCGCCGAACGGCGCAGCGTCTTCGAGGTCTTCACCCGGCGCCTCCCGGACGGCAGGCGCTACGGCGTCGTCGCGGGCACCGGGCGCGTCCTGGACGCGGTCGAGAACTTCCGCTTCGACGCGGACGTCCTGCGCTTCCTGCGCGAACGCGACGTCGTCGACGAGGACACCCTGGACTGGCTCGCCCGGTACCGCTTCTCGGGTGACATCTGGGGCTACCCCGAGGGCGAGGTGTACTTCCCGGGCTCGCCGATCATGCGCGTCGAGGGCTCCTTCGCCGAGTGCGTCCTGCTGGAGACCGTGATCCTCTCCATCCTCAACCACGACTCCGCCATCGCCGCGGCCGCCTCCCGCATGTCCTCCGCCGCCGGCGAGCGGCCCCTGATCGAGATGGGCGCCCGCCGCACCCACGAACTCGCCGCCGTCGCCGCCGCCCGCGCCGCCTACATCGGAGGCTTCACCACCACCTCCGACCTGGCCGCCGGCTTCCGCTACGGCATCCCCACCGTGGGCACCAGCGCCCACGCCTTCACCCTCCTGCACGACAACGAGCGCGACGCCTTCCGCGCCCAGGTCGACTCCCTCGGCCGGGGCACCACCCTCCTCGTGGACACCTACGACGTCACCGAGGCCGTCCGGCTCGCCGTGGAAGTGGCCGGACCCGAACTCGGAGCCGTCCGCATCGACTCCGGCGACCTCCTCCTCGTCGCCCACCGCGTCCGCCGCCAGCTCGACGAGCTCGGCGCGACCGGCACCCGCATCATCGTCACCTCCGACCTCGACGAATACGCCATCGCCTCCCTGGCCGCCGCCCCCGTGGACGCCTACGGCGTCGGCACCCAGCTGGTCACCGGCTCCGGACACCCGACCGCCTCCATGGTCTACAAACTGGTCGCCCGCGCCGAGTCCGACGACCCCGAGTCGCCGCTCGTGCCGGTGGCGAAGAAGTCCACCGGCGGCAAGACCTCCGTCGGCGGCCGCAAGTGGGCGGCCCGCCGGCGGGACGCCCAGGGCGTCGCCGAGGCCGAGGTCGTCGGCACCGGCGCCGTGCCCGCCGAACTGGCCGACAACCGGCTCCTCGTCGAACTCGTCAAGGGCGGCGCCGTCGTCACCCGCGAACCCCTCGACGTCGTCCGCGACCGGCACACGGCCGCCCGCGCCGGGCTGCCCCTGTCCGCCACCCAGCTCTCGCGCGGCGAACCCGTCATTCCCACGGAGTATGTCCACGACCGGTCGGGTAACTAGGGCGTGTGCCCGGCGACCGCCGGGCACACCCCCTCCCGCACGACCGGCAAAGTCTCTAGGCTCAATAACTTCACCCTCCCCCGCGATCGACCGAGCCGGGGGACCGCCATCGAAGGACACCGCCCATGCGCCGCGCCTTGATCGTCGTCGACGTGCAGAACGACTTCTGCGAGGGGGGCAGCCTCGCGGTGGCCGGCGGCGCCGACGTGGCCGCCGCGATCACCGAACTGATCGGGCAGGCCCCCGCCGGATACCGGCACGTCGTGGCCACCCGCGACCACCACATCGCGCCCGGCGGCCACTTCGCCGACAACCCCGACTACGTCCACTCCTGGCCCGCGCACTGCGTCGCCGGCACGGAGGGCGTCGGCTTCCACCCCAACTTCGCCCCCGCCGTCGCCTCCGGCGCCGTCGACGCCGTCTTCAGCAAGGGCGACTACGCGGCCGCCTACAGCGGCTTCGAGGGCGCCGACGAGAACGGCGTCACGCTCGGCGACTGGCTGCGGGCCCGGCAGATCGACGAGGTGGACGTCGTCGGCATCGCCACCGACCACTGCGTGCGCGCCACCGCCCTGGACGCCGCCCGCGAGGGCTTCCGCACCCAGGTCCTGCTGGACCTCACCGCCGGCGTCGCCGAGACCACCACCGACCGCGCCCTGGAGGAGATGCGCGCGGCCGGCGTCGAACTGACAGGGAAACCCGTCGTCTGACCCACCCCCCGGCCCGCTACCGTTTCCGCAGGTGCACGCACAACTCGCCCCCACGGAGATGGTGTTGACCCCACGCTCGCACGCACACCGCCCCACCCTCGACGACGTCGCCCGCCGGTCGGGAGTCTCCAAGTCGACCGTCTCACGCGTGATCAACGGAGAGGACCGGGTGCGCGCGGAGGTCGTCGACCGCGTCCGCCGGGTCGTCGCCGAACTGGGATACGTCCCCAACCAGGCCGCCCGGCAACTGGTCACCCACCGCACCGGCGCCGTCGCCGTGGTCGCCGCCCAGCCCGAGAACCGGCCCTTCCTCGACCCCTTCTTCGACCTCCTGCTGCGCGGCATCCGCCGCGAACTCGCCCTCCACGGCGCCCAGGCCGTCCTGCTCTTCGTGGACGAGCCCGACGACTACCCGCGCGTCGCCGACTACCTCGGCGGCGGCCACGTCGACGGCGCGATCCTGTTCTCCCTGCGCCCCGGCGACCGGCTGCACGAGATGACCGGCCGCCTCGGCCTGCCCGCCGTCTTCGGCGGCCGCCCCCTCCTGCGCGACGGCGACACCGCCCGCGCCCACGCCTACGTCGACGGCGACAACCGCGGCGGAGCCCGCCAGGCCGTCCGCCACCTCGTCTCCCTCGGCCGCCGCCGCATCGCGACCGTCACCGGCCCCCACGACCAGGAGAACTCCGCCGCCGACCGGCTCGCCGGCTACCGCGACGTCCTGCCCGACGCCCCGGCCGACCTCGTCGAGCGGGCCGACTACACCCGGGAGGGCGGAGCCGGCGCCATGGCAGCGCTGCTGGACCGCCGCCCCGACCTCGACGCCGTCTTCGTCGCCTCCGACCTCATGGCCTCCGGCGCGCTCCAGACCCTGCGCGAACGCGGCCTCGCCGTTCCGGACGACGTCGCCGTCGTCGGCTTCGACGACCTCGCCTCCATCGCCGAGACCACCGAGCCGCCGCTCACCACCGTCCACCAGGACGTCCCCGAGATGGGCCGGCTGATGGCGCGGCTGCTGCTGCGCGAGGGCGCCGCACAGCCGCCCACGGCGATCGTCCCGACCCGCCTGGTGCGCCGGGCCTCGGCCTAGACCCACGGCATCTCACTCCACGACCGTCATCCGTCCACCATGTGGGATCACCTTCCGGAAGCCGGACCGGGAATCGATACGATGAGCCCATGGTTCTGAACGACGTGAGCACGAAGACGCCGGGCGCACTGCTCGTGGCGCGGCTGCACGTCGACCTGTGCAGGCTCGCCAGCGCCATCTGTTGACGCTGTACCCGCCGCCGTTCCGGCCGTGAGCCGACGGCGGCGCCGCCCCCGCGGGCGCAGCCGAGCGCGGGGGAGTCCCACCCGCACGTGTCCGCGCAGCCCACACCATCCGACAGGAGCCCACAGCCATGGCCATCGAGGTCCGCATCCCCACCATCCTCCGCCAGTACACCGACGGTCAGAAGGCGGTGGAGGGCAGCGGTGACACCCTCGCCGACCTGTTCACCGACCTCGAGACCCGGCATGCGGGCATCCACGCCCGCATCGTGGACGACGGCAAGCTGCGCCGCTTCGTGAACGTGTACCTCAACGACGAGGACGTCCGCTTCGTCGACGGCATCGACACCAAGCTGACCGACGGCGACACCGTGACCATCCTGCCGGCCGTCGCCGGCGGCATGGCCTGATCGGCCGCCGACCCCGATGCGCTACGACTCCCCGCTGGCCGCGGTGGGCAACACCCCTCTGGTGCGCCTGCCGCGGCTCTCGCCGTCCTCCGACGTCCGCATCTGGGCGAAGCTGGAGGACCGCAACCCCACCGGCTCGATCAAGGACCGGCCCGCCCTGCACATGGTCGAGCAGGCGGAGAAGGACGGCCGCCTCACGCCCGGCTGCACCATCCTGGAGCCGACGAGCGGCAACACCGGCATCTCCCTCGCCATGGCCGCCCGGCTCAAGGGCTACCGCATGGTCTGCGTCATGCCGGAGAACACCTCCCAGGAACGCCGCGACCTGCTCGCCATGTGGGGCGCCGAGATCATCTCCTCCCCGGCCGCGGGCGGCTCCAACACCGCCGTGCGCGTCGCCAAGGGGCTCGCCGCCGAGCATCCCGACTGGGTGATGCTCTACCAGTACGGCAACCCCGACAACGCGGGCGCCCACTACACCGGCACCGGCCCGGAGATCCTCGCCGACCTGCCGTCGATCACCCACTTCGTCGCCGGCCTCGGCACCACCGGCACCCTGATGGGCGTCGGCCGCTACCTGCGCGAGCACAAGCCCGACGTGAAGATCGTCGCCGCCGAGCCGCGCTATGACGACCTGGTCTACGGCCTGCGCAACCTCGACGAGGGGTTCGTGCCCGAGCTGTACGACGCCGCCGTCCTCACCACCCGCTTCTCGGTCGGCTCGGCGGACGCCGTCACCCGCACCCGCGAGCTCCTGCGGCAGGAGGGCATCTTCGCGGGCGTCTCGACCGGCGCGGCCCTGCACGCCGCGATCGGCGTCGGCAACAAGGCCGTCAAGGCGGGGGAGAGCGCCGACATCGTGTTCGTCGTCGCCGACGGCGGCTGGAAGTACCTGTCGACGGGCGTCTACACCGCGGCCACGACCGAGGAGGCCATCGAGACCCTCCAGGGCCAGCTCTGGGCCTGACGCCCGGGGCGAAAGCCCCGCAACCCGCCGGGTCGGGGCCACGAGGCCCGGCCCGAGGGCGGGACACGAGGGGCGCGCGCCCGTAGGGGGAAGAGGGCGGCGGGCATCAGCCGGCGGCCGGGGTCCCTGGACCGCGGGCCCACGACTCGCCTTCGGGCCGGACGGGCCCCGGTGGCTCACCCGCTCGAGGGCCCGCATCCGGCCGTGGCGACCCGGCGCACCACCTGCCACCCGCCACTGCCACCCGCCACCCGCCCGGGCCGGAGGGACACGCCCCCGGCACTGCCCGGGCCGCCCCCCCCGGCCCCCGGTCCGGCCGGTTCTCAGGTGGCCAGGTGCCGGACGCGGTCCCACAGGGCCGGGTCCACCTCGCCGACCCGGCGCCGGAAGTCGCCCAGCCGCACCTGGCGCAGCTCGTCCGTCTCCAGATAGCTCGGCCGCCCGTGCGCGTCGCCGACGGCGCCCGGCGGCAGCGGGATCACCCCGGGCCGCTCGGCGTGGTACTTGCTGGTGATCTTCGCGACGGTCACCCGGTCGCCGCGCACCACCAGCACCAGACAGGGCCGGTCCTTCGCGCCGGGCCCGTCCTCGAACGGCACGTCCGCCCACCAGATCTCCGCGGGCCTGGGCCGCCCCGCCCGGCCGCGGTCAGGGGCCGGCCGGCCCGCCGGACGACCGGTCGCCCGGCCCGCCGGACGGCCCGTGCGCCGGCCGGGCGGCCGGGCCCCGGGGCGGCGCGGCCGCCGCCCCCGCCCCCAGCCGTCCACGAGCGTAGCGACCAGCGCGAGCAGGACCACGGCCGCGAGCGCGAGCCACCAGGACGTGTGCATACGATGACGTTACCGGCGTGCGACTTCCGCCGCGCGCCCTCTTCACACCTCTTGCGCCCATGGTCCAGCCGAACCGGTGACACCACAGGTGAGTTCGCCCACAACAGCCCCTGGTGGAGGAGCGACCCGAGGTTTTGCGCCTTACGCTCGACGGACCGCACGCCCCCTGTCGCCCCCTTTGACGATCACTCGTTCCACGGTCCGCCCCACGGATCCCTTCCGGTACATCTCGGTCACCCGCCAGCGGAGGATTCTGCTTTATGAAGCTCACCGTCGTCGGCTGCTCGGGGTCGTTTCCGTCCGCGGAATCGGCCTGCTCGAGCTACCTCGTCGAGGCCGACGGCTTCCGGCTGCTTCTCGACATGGGCAACGGCGCCCTGGGCGAGTTGCAGCGCCACTGCGGTCTGTACGACCTCGACGCGATCTTCCTGAGCCACCTGCACGCCGACCACTGCATCGACATGTGCGCCTACTTCGTCGCGCGCTACTACCGGCACGAGGGCGGGCGCTGCGACCCGATCCCCGTCTACGGTCCCGAGGGCACGGAGCACCGCCTCACCACGGCCTACGCCGACACGCCCTCCGCCTCCTCGATGAGCGAGGTCTTCGACTTCCACACGGTCAAGCCGTCGACCTTCGACGTCGGCCCCTTCACCGTGCACACCGAACGCGTGGCGCACCCGGTCGAGGCCTACGGCATCCGCGTCGAGCACGGCGGCCGGTCGCTGACCTACTCCGGCGACACCGGCGTCACCCCCGCCCTGGAGGAACTCGCCCGCGACAGCGACCTGTTCCTGTGCGAGGCCGCCTTCACCCACGGCAAGGAGAACATCCCCGACCTGCACCTCAACGGCCGCGAGGCCGGCGAGGCGGCGACCCGGGCGGGCGCGCGCAAGCTCGTGCTGACCCACATCCCCCCGTGGACGGACCCCCAGGTCAACCTCGCGGACGCCCGCACGACCTTCGCCGGCCCGGTGGAACTGGCCAGACCGAGAGCGACGTACGAGATCTGAGGGGTATCCGTCATCGGCCCCGGACCGCCTACGGCGCATGCACCCTTGACCGGCAATTCATAGGTCTACACCTTTCATTGATCGCGGCGAGCTGACCTTCGCTGCGCACAGTGAACAGGGGGAAAGTCATGACCGAAATGCGCCGTATCACGAGGGTGGCAGTCGCTGCAGTGGCGCTGTCCGCCGCAATGGGGTTCGGTGCTCCCGTGGCGTCCGCCTCGACTCCCGAGGCGGTACCCGCGTGGACCAACGTCACCTGCCTGTCGCCGAGCAAGATCTCGAAGACGCACACCAAGCAGTGTCCGTCGGGAGCCTGGCGGCAGTTCATCTTCGTGAAGAAGACCCGCGTGGATGCGGGCCCGTCGGCCGGCTACCACTGCACCTTCCACATGTACCACTACATGAGCGGAGGAACGAGCGGCTGGGATCAGTACGACGCCGGTGTCACGAGTGTGGGCCCCGGTTGCGTCTGATCTGAGCGCCCGGGCCGCGTCAGCGGCCGGTACCCGCGAAGAAGGGGTGGGCCCGGAACCATGCAGGTTCCGGGCCCACCCCTTAGCTCGAGAGGTTCGGGTTCACGCCTTCGTGAGGTCCTCGACCTCCTCCTCGGGCTCGCGGCCCGGGGTGGGGAGGTTCCACTTGGTGATCGCGAAGCGGAAGACCACGTAGTAGATCGCCGCGAAGACCAGGCCGATCGGGATGATCATCCAGGGCTTGGTCGCGAGGTTCCAGTTGAGGAAGTAGTCGATCGCGCCGGCCGAGAAGCTGAAGCCGTGGTGCACGCCCAGGGCCCAGGTGACGGCCATGGACAGCGCCGTGAGGACGGCGTGGATGACGTACAGCACCGGCGCGATGAACATGAACGCGAACTCGATCGGCTCGGTGATGCCCGTGACGAACGACGTCAGCGCGAGCGAGAGCATCATGCCGCCGACGGCCTTGCGCCGCTCGGGCCGGGCCGTGTGCGTGATGGCGAGGGCCGCGGCCGGAAGCGCGAACATCATGATGGGGAAGAAGCCCGTCATGAACTGGCCTGCGGTCGGGTCACCGTGGAAGAAGCGCGGGAGGTCACCGTGCCAGACCGCGCCGGCGGGGTCCTTGAAGGAGCCGATCTCCTGCCACGCCACCGTGTTCACGAACTGGTGCATGCCCACGGGGAGCAGCGCACGGTTGACGGCGCCGAAGATGCCGGCGCCGAGCGCGCCGAGTCCGGTCATCCACTCGCCGAAGTTGGTGATGACGTCGCCGATGGGCTCCCACACCAGACCGAAGAAGACGCCGACGCCGGTACCGATGAAGGCCATCAGGATCGGAACCAGTCGACGGCCGTTGAAGAAGCCCAGCCAGTCCGGCAGCTTGGTGCGGTGGAACCGCTGCCAGGTGACCGCGGCTATCAGACCCATGATGATGCCGCCGAAGACCTTGGGGTCGTTGTAGGTGGCGGCGACGTCCACGCCCTTGGTGATCTTCGCGTCGGTGATCGGGAACGCGGTCAGGACGTTCTTGTAGACCAGGAAGCCCACCAGCGCGGCCAGCGCGGTCGAGCCGTCCGCCTTCTTGGCGAAGCCGATGGCGATGCCCACACAGAACAGCAGGGGCAGGTTCGCGAACACGGCGTCACCGGCGGTCGCGAACACCTTGGCGACCTTGTCCCAGCCGAGGCCGTCCTTGCCGAAAACGTCGTCCTGCCCGAGACGCAGCAGGATGCCCGCCGCCGGCAGCACGGCGATCGGGAGCTGAAGGCTTCGGCCGACCTTCTGCAGGCCCTGGAACAGGCCTGATCCCCGCTTCTTCTGGGGGGCCGCCGTGGGCGCGGTGGCGGTGCTCATAGACTTCCTCCATCGGTGATGGTCTACACCACTGAGTGGTGTAGACCATGTTGTAGCACGATGAAGGTGGCATAAGGAACCCGCGTTTCCCGTGTTCCTGGGACTACGCTGGGCTACCGCTCGAGGCGGCTCCGGCAGCTCCCGGCCTCTCCGCCGGCTCCGGCGATTTCCGCCTACGCCTTGGTGACGTCCTCCCGCTCCTCCTCCGGCTCACGCCCCGGCGTCTTCAGGTCGAACCGCGTGATCGCGAACCGGAACACCGCGTAATACACGACGGCGAACCCCAGACCGATCGGGATCATCGCCCACGGCCGCGTCGCCAGATTCCAGTTGATGACGTAGTCGATCAACCCGGCCGAGAAACTGAAGCCGTCATGCACCCCCAGCCCCCACGTCACCGCCATCGACGCACCCGTCAACAACGCGTGCACCGCGTACAACAACGGCGCCACGAACAGGAACGAGTACTCGATCGGCTCCGTGATGCCCGTGACGAACGACGTCAGCGCCACCGACAGCATCAAACCCCCGACCTCCTTGCGCCGCGCCGGCCGCGCACAGTGCGTGATCGCCAGCGCCGCCGCCGGCAGCGCGAACATCATGATCGGGAAGAACCCCGACGTGAACTGACCCGCGTCCGGGTCGCCCGCCAGGAACATGTTGATGTCACCGTGCACCTCCGTCCCGTCCGGCTTCGTGTACGTGCCGAACTGGAACCAGATGGGCACGTTCAGGAACTGGTGCAACCCGATCACCAGCAGCGCCCGGTTCGCCAGACCGAAGATCCCCGCACCCCACGAACCCAGCCCGCTCAACCAGTCGCTGAAGTTCTCCAGCCCGTCACCGATCGGCGGCCACACCCACAGACACAGCGACGCGAACACGATCGCCACGAACGCCATGATGATCGGCACCAGACGCCGCCCGTTGAAGAACCCGAGCCAGTCCACCAGCTTCGTCCGGTGATACCGCTGCCAGAGGAAGGCGGTCAGCAGACCCATCACGATCCCCCCGAACACCCCCGGATTCTGGTACGTGAACGCCCCCACCGTGCTGTCCGTCGCCTGACACCCGATGTTCGGGATCACCTTCGAACCCGGCCCGCAGTCCTCCGGGAACTGCCGCAGCACGTTGTAGTAGACGAGGAACCCGGCCACCGCCGCCAGCGCCGTCGAACCGTCCGCCTTCTTCGCCATCCCGATCGCCACGCCGACGCAGAACAGCATCGGCAGCCCCAGCGAACCGTCCAGCAGCGCCCCGCCCGCCCCCGCCATCACCCTGGAGACGTTCGTCCAGCCCAGCCCCTCGTCCCCGAACACGTCAGGCTGACCAAGACGGTTGAGGATGCCCGCCGCCGGCAGCACCGCGATCGGAAGCTGCAGACTGTGCCCCATCTTCTGCAACCCCTGGAACGCGCTCTGCCACCGCCGACGCGCGGGACTGACCCCGGTCTCGGCACTCTCGGCACTCATCGTTTGGCGACCGCCTGTCAGGTGGTGTAGACCAGCTACGGACGATTGGGCTGCTGTGACGTCATCCTCGGACACACACCGCCCAATCGCTCGCGAAGATGGGCCAACTGTGGGTTACTGCGACAAAGCGGTTCACCGATGAATTGCGGCGCGCATCAGGGATTCAGGGAGCGGAACATGGCCACCAAGGCTGAGAAGATCGTCGCCGGACTCGGCGGCCTCGACAACATCGAAGAGATCGAAGGCTGCATCACCCGCCTGCGCACCGAGGTCAACGACCCCTCGCTGGTCGACGAAGCCGCCCTGAAGGCCGCCGGTGCCCACGGCGTCGTCAAGATGGGCACCGCCATCCAGGTCGTCATCGGCACCGACGCCGACCCCATCGCGGCGGAGATCGAAGACATGATGTGAGCGAGCCCTCCGGCTCACCCCCAGGGGCTCCCCCCGACCGCGGGAGGAGCCCCTTCCGCATGTACGGCTAGGCTCGGCGCCATGTCTCGAATCGACGGCCGCACCCCCCAACAGCTCCGCCCCGTCACCATCGAACGCGGCTGGAGCAAGCACGCCGAAGGCTCCGTCCTCGTCTCCTTCGGCGACACCAAGGTCTTCTGCACCGCCTCCGTCACCGAAGGCGTCCCCCGCTGGCGCAAGGGCACCGGCGAAGGCTGGGTCACCGCCGAGTACTCCATGCTCCCCCGCGCCACCAACACCCGCGGCGACCGCGAGTCCGTCCGCGGCAAGATCGGCGGCCGCACCCACGAGATCTCCCGCCTCATCGGCCGCTCCCTGCGCGCCGTCATCGACTACAAGGCGCTCGGCGAGAACACCATCGTCCTCGACTGCGACGTCCTCCAGGCCGACGGCGGCACCCGCACCGCCGCCATCACCGGCGCGTACGTCGCCCTGGCCGACGCCGTCTCCTGGGCCCAGGGCCGCAAACTCGTCAAGGCCGGCCGCCGCCCCCTCACCGGCACCGTCAGCGCCGTCTCCGTCGGCATCGTCGACGGCGTCCCCCTCCTGGACCTCTGCTACCAGGAGGACGTCCGCGCCGAGACCGACATGAACGTCGTCTGCACCGGCGACGGCCGCTTCGTCGAGGTCCAAGGCACCGCCGAGGCCGAGCCGTTCGCCCGCGACGAACTCAACTCCCTTCTCGACCTGGCCGTTTCCGGCTGCGCCGAACTCACCGCCCTGCAGCGCGCGGCACTCGACGCGGTCCTGGAAAAGTAAACGGGACGCCAAGAACGAGGGCGGGCACGGGCAACCGGCCCGCCCTCCGGCGCGTCTACGCCAGTGCACCGACAGGGGCCTCCTGGGCCCGACACGGGGAGGACCCACTGATGTCCACGGCAGCGAACCGACGCCCGCACCGGCGTCGCCGTACCCTCATCGCCGCCGCCACCGCGGCCCTCGCCCTCGGCACGGCGCTCACGGCGACCGGCTGCGACGCGGTCGGCAAGGCCCTGGACTGCGTCCAGACCGCCGACTCCATCGCCGACAGCGTCACCGACCTCCAGCAGGCCGTGCAGAACGCCGCGAACGACCCCACGCAGACCCAGCAGTCGCTGACCTCCATCGAGAACGACCTCGACAAGATCGGCGACAAGTCCGACAACGCCGACGTCAACAAGGCCGTCGACGACCTCCAGGGCGCCGTCGCCAACGTGCGCACGGCCATCAAGAACGGCGACCGGACACCCGACCTCAGCCCCGTCACCGACGCGGCCGGCGAACTCACCAAGGTCTGCACGCCGTAAGGACGGCCGACCGCACTGGGGATACTGGGGCACATGACCCGCCTGATCCTCGCCACCCGCAACGCCGGAAAGATCACCGAACTCCGGTCGATCCTCGCCGACGCAGGACTGCCCCACGACCTCGTCGGCGCGGACGCCTACCCCGACGTCCCCGACGTGAAGGAAACCGGCGTCACCTTCGCCGAGAACGCCCTGCTCAAGGCGCACGCCCTCGCCCGCGCCACCGGCCACCCGGCCGTCGCCGACGACTCCGGCCTCTGCGTGGACGTCCTCAACGGCGCCCCCGGCATCTTCTCGGCCCGCTGGTCCGGCCGCCACGGCGACGACCGCGCCAACCTGGACCTCCTCCTCGCCCAGCTCTCCGACATCGCCGAGGAACACCGGGCCGCCCACTTCGCCTGCGCGGCGGCCCTCGCCCTCCCGGACGGCACCGAGCGCGTCGTCGAGGGCCGGCTGACGGGCGTGCTGCGCTTCGCGCCCGAGGGCACGAACGGCTTCGGCTACGACCCGATCCTCCAGCCGGACGGCGAGACGCGCACCTGCGCGCAGCTGTCCCCCCAGGAGAAGAACGCGATCAGCCACCGAGGCAAGGCGTTCCGCGAACTGGTCCCGGTGGTGCGGGAGCTGCTGGGCTGAGCGGACACGAAGAAGGGGGCCGCCTGGACGGGCGGCCCCCTTCTCGGGGTGTGCGGCCGATGGGAGTCGAACCCACATGGGCAAATGCCCCGAGGCACCTAAAACCTCTGCTTATACCATTCAGCAACGGCCGCCGGCCCCGCCATCGTAGCGGGCGGACGGCCGTCGCGCGGCAGCCGTTCTAGCCCTGGCGCCGTCGCGGCCCACCCCGGCACCACGTGCTGGTGATCGCATGGCAATTGGGGCACATATAGCGCAGGTTCGCCGCACGGTTGTCCCGCCAGTCACCACTGACATGGTCGATCTGCAAGGTGACCGGGCGACCCCGCCACTCGCCGGGATTGCCGCACTCGGCACAGGCGTACGGCACTCCGATCTCCTTCAGCGCCTGGTGCAGCCGGTCCCTGTTCGTCCGGCCCGCCCGGTCCGGCAGGACGACCAGTACGCGATGTGCGATCGGCGCAGGGGCGGGACGCTCGGGCCGCCCCCAGGGCCGGCGGGTGAAGTGGCCGGTGTCCAGGCCGAGGCGGGAGGCGGCGCGCCGCACGCGCCGGTGATTGGTGTCGTCGACCTCCATGCCGAGCCCGCGCATGACGTCGGCGTAGCTGGTGCAGACGGGGACGAGGTCGCGCAGCCGGTCCTCGGGGATCGTCGCGCGGCGATGCGAGAAGTGGGCGACGTCGATCCCCAGTGCTGCCAGCGTGCGAGCGAGTGCCGACCGGGAGCGGCTGTCGTCGGGGACGCCCAGTGCGCGCGCCACGCCGCGCACGCTCGTGGCTGAGGCCGCGGCCGTCCGGAGTTCTTCCGGGGTGAAGGGCAGAACCACGCCGGCACGGTCGATGCCCGGGAAATGACTGACGTCGACACCGGCCGCGTCGAGGCGGCGCCGGATGTGGGACAGGGTTCCGGTGGCCGGTGTGGCCCCCAGCTTCAGGGCGACCTCCCGGAGCGACGACGAGGAGGCGGCGGCTTCCGCGATGGCGGCGTCCGGGTACTTGCGCCATGGGCTGCGCTTGACGAAGTGGCTCGTGTCGAGTCCATGGCGCGCGACGTGCTCTTGCAGCACCCTGCGTTGGCCGCCGCTCGGCTTGAGATCGAGCCGGCGCATGAGGTCGGCCCAGCCGCGAGCCTCGGCGACTTCCCGCGCGAGCCTCTCCCTGCCGTAGACGCTCGCCCGTGCCGCTGCATTCGGCATGCCCATGCCCCTCCGTTCCCCGACCACTCGTTCGTGGTCTCGTACGGAGTAACGAATCGTTTATCGGACAGTCACGCGCGGGATGTGGAGCGGCCCGGGTCGGGGGGTCCGACTCGGGCCGTCTGTGCGGGGGGAGGGGAACTCAGATGCCCAGATCCTTGATGATCTTGGCGACGTGGCCCGTGGCGCGGACGTTGTACAGGGCCCGCTCGACCTTGCCCTCCTCGTCCACCACGAACGTGGAGCGGATCACGCCCATGTACGTCTTGCCGTAGTTCTTCTTCTCGCCGAACGCGCCGTACGCGTCGAGCGCGGTCTTGTCCGGGTCGGCCAGGAGGGTGACCTTCAGGGACTCCTTGTCGCGGAACTTGCCCAGCTTCTCGGGGCTGTCCGGGGAGATGCCGAGGACGTCGTAGCCGGCGCCGGTCAGCAGTTCGAGGTTGTCGGTGAAGTCGCAGGCCTGCTTCGTGCAGCCTGGGGTCAGCGCCGCCGGGTAGAAGTAGACGATGACCTTGCGGCCCTTGTGGTCCGACAGGGACACCTGGTTGCCGTCGGCGTCGGAGAGGGTGAAGTCGGGGGCCACGTCCCCGGGCTGGAGTCGCTCGCTCATCGGGCCAGCCTAACCGGGGGTCCTGACAGTGCGGCGGCGGGCGGAGCTGACAGACTGTCCAGAACAAGGATCGCCCAGAACAAGAATCGGCTGACTTCGGAGGCCTTACCGTGGCGGAGACGTCGGACACCAGAACCCCGGCGCAGATCGAGGCGGACATCAGGGCCCGCCGCGAGGTGCTGGCGGAGACGCTGGACGAGATCGGGGTGCGGGTGCACCCGAAGACCATCGTCGGGGACGCCAGGGCCAAGGTCGTCGCCAACGTCGATCACACCTTGGGCAGGGCCTATGTGCAGGTCAACCGGGTCGTGAGCGAGGTGCGGGGGCAGTTCGTGGACGAGGAGGGCGCGCCCCGGCTGGAGCGGGTGGTGCCGGTGGCGCTCGTCGTCGTGGGGGTCGTGGGGCTGCTGGCCCTGGGGACCCGTCGTCGCCGGGGGTGACCGCCTTCGGGGCCGCGCCGCACCCGCCCGCTCACGGATCGGCTTCGGGCAGGTAGGTTCAGTGCTGTGAGCGCCAAGAGAGACGACCTCGATCCCCGGCACGACAAGCTGCCCATCCGGATGCTGCACGACCGTGTGCTCGTGCGGCAGGAGACCGGCGAGGGCGAGCGGCGTTCCGGTGGCGGCATCCTGATTCCCGCCACCGCGGCCGTCGGTCGTCGGCTGGCGTGGGCGGAGGTCGTCGCGGTGGGGCAGAACGTGCGGACGGTGGAGCCGGGTGACCGCGTGCTGTACGACCCGGAGGACCGGGCGGAGGTGGAGGTGCGGGGCGTGGCGTATGTGCTGATGCGGGAGCGCGATCTGCACGCCGTCGCCGCGGACCGGTTCGAGGGGTCGGAGGACTCGACGGGGTTGTACCTCTGAACCTCTGTACCTGTGAAATGACGGCGTGGGGGGCTGGTGACCATGGTCACCAGCCCCTTTTGCGTTTTCTTTGCTACCTTCGAAGGTGCCCGACGAGACGCGCCGTACCGGGATCGCAAAGACGACGCACTGTCCTGTGCCGTCGTTTCTCCCGGAGGTGTCCCATGGCCTGGGTTCTGCTCGTCGTCGCCGGTCTGCTGGAGGTCGGCTGGTCGGTGGGGATGAAGTACACGGACGGGTTCACCCGCCTGGTGCCGAGTGTGTTCACGGGCGCGGGGATCGTCGCGAGCATGGTGCTGCTGTCGTACGCCGCCCGGTCGCTGCCCATCGGCACGGCGTACGGGGTGTGGGTGGGGATCGGTGCGGCCGGGGCGGCGGTGGTCGGGATGGCGGTGCTGGGGGAGCCGGCGACCGCGGCCCGGATCTTCTTCGTGTGTCTGCTGCTGGTCGCCGTGGTGGGGCTGAAGGTGACCGGCGGTCACTGACGGGGGTGACCGGCCGGCGTCCGCCCGGACCGGGGGACGTCGGCGTCGGTCGGCGCGGTCGGGTGTCAGTCGCGGCGGACGGGCGTGAGCTGGGGGCCGGCGGTGGTGCCGCCCGGGTTGCCGGGGTCGCCGGTGCCGCCGCCGTCGGTGGTTCCGGCCGTGGCGCCGCCGTCGGCGCCGCCGGAGTCGGTGCCCGAGGTGGCGCCCCCGGTGGTGGGGCTGCCGCCGGTCGTGCCGGTCGAGGCGCCTCCGGTGGTGGGGCTGCCGCCCGTCGCGCCGGTCGAGGTGTTGCCGGTGGCGCCGCCGGTGGTGGAGCCGCCGCCCGTCTGGCCCTGGGTCTGGCCCTGCGTCCGTCCCTTGGTGGCCTCGCCGGAGGGGGTGCTGCCGGTGGACTCGTCGTCGCCGGGCTCCTCGGAGGAGGGCGGGGCGGACGGGTAGGCGGACTCCTCGCCGCCGTCCTGGATCTGGAGGTTGAACTCCGAGGCCGGGGTCCCCTTGAGGGCGTTGCGGGTGAACTGGGCCCAGATCTGGGTGGGCGCGCCGCCGCCGTTGATGCGCGGCAGGCCCATGGCGCCCTTGAGGGACTTGTGGTGGGCGGTCTCGGGGTCCTGGCCCATGACGGCGACGACGGTGGCGAGGTCGGGGGTGTAGCCGGCGAACCAGGCGGCCTGGTCCTCCTCCGCGGTGCCGGTCTTGCCGGCGGCGGGGCGGCCGGCGGCGAGGGCCTCGGTGGCGGTGCCGTTCTCGACGACGCTGCGCAGGACCGAGGTGGTGGTGTCGGCGGCTTCGCGGCTGACGGCCTGGGTGGCCTTGTACGCGGGGAGCTCCATCACGTCGGAGCCGTCCTTGGTGACCTTGCCGATCAGGGTGTAGGCGCCGTGCTTGCCGTGGTTGGCGAGGGTGGCGTAGGCCTCGGCCATGTTCAGGACGCTGGCGTTGGCGGTGCCCAGCGCGATGGAGGGGTAGGGCTGGAGGTCGGGGGTGGAGGTGGGCAGGCCGAGGTCGATCGCGGTCTGCTTGACCTTGGCGGGGCCGACGTCGACGGCCATCTGCGCGTACACCGTGTTGACGGACTTGTCGGTGGCGGTGCGCACGTTGATGTCGCCGTAGTTGACGTAGTCCTCGTTCTCGGGGGCGTAGGAGGGGCCGGACCAGCCCTGGACAGGGCGCTTGTTGGTGCCGTCGTAGATCGTGTTGGGGGTGATCTGGCGGCCGTCCTGGGTGGTGGAGTCGTTCTGGACGGCGGAGGTGAAGACGAACGGCTTGAAGGTGGAGCCGACCTGGAAGTCCTGGCGGGTGGCGTTGTTGGTGTACTGCTTGACGTAGTCGACGCCGCCGTACATGGCGAGGATCTTGCCGGTCTTGGGGTCGACGGCGGCGCCGCCGGCGCGGACGTAGGAGTCGACCTTGCGCTTCTTGGGGTCGAGCTTGGACATGAGCTTGTCGTTGACCGCGTCGACGAAGGCCTTCTGCTTGGTCTTGTCGAGGGTGGTGGTGATGCGGTAGCCGCCGCTCTCCAGCTCGTCCGAGGTGACGATCTTGTTGTTCTTGAGGTAGTCCTTGATCGCGTTGACGAGGTAGCCGCGCTGTCCGGACAGGCCGTTGTCCGCGCCGGAGGTCTCCCGGGGGGTGGGGAACTTCATCCCGCTGCGCGCGCTCTGGCTGAGCCAGCCCTTGGTGACCATGCCGTCGAGGACGTAGTTCCAGCGGGCCTGGGCGGCGGCCTTGTTCTCCGGGTGGGCGATGACGTCGTACTCGCTGGGCGCGTTGACCAGTGCGGCGAGGTAGGCGCCCTGGGCGGGGGTGAGCTTGGCGGCCTCGACGCCGTAGTAGGCCTTGGCGGCGGCCTGCATGCCGTAGGCGTTGCGGCCGAAGTAGCTGGTGTTGAGGTAGCCCTCGAGGATGTCGTCCTTGGACGTCTCGCGGTCGAGCTTGATCGAGATGAAGAACTCCTTGAACTTGCGCGTGACGGTCTGTTCCTGCGCGAGGTAGTAGTTCTTCACGTACTGCTGGGTGATGGTGGAGCCGGACTGCTTGCCCTTGCCGGTGGCGGTGTTCCAGCCGGCCCGCAGCATCGCCTTGGGGTCGATGGCGGACTCGGTGTAGAAGTCGCGGTCCTCGGCGGCCAGGACGGCGTGCTGGGCGTCCTTGGAGATCTGGGAGAGGTCGACGTTCTCGCGGTTGACGGTGCCGTCGCGGGCGATCTCGGTGCCGTCGGCGTAGAGGTAGACGTTGGACTGCTTCATGGCGAGCGCGTTGGCCGGTGGGATCTTGACCATCGAGTAGCCGAGGAAGAAGAGGCCGGCGACGAGCAGGACGCCGATGACGAACGTGCCCAGCACCATCCGCCAGGTGGGCAGGAGGCGGCGCCATCCGGTGCGCTTGGGTCGCTTCACCTTCTTCTCGCTTCCTCCGTCACCCGCCTCGGGCTTTCCTGGTGCCCAGCCTTCGGTCGGCTGCTGCGGCTGCGGATCGTCACTCATGTGTTGCAGGACTCCTGATTTCGCGTGGGTACGTTCCCGTACGCCTCGTAAGCCTCGTACGCCTTCTGCGCCCCCTGTTGAAGACTCTCGCACCCTGCGTTCCGTTCCCGACAATCGGCGCGTGTTGTGCCGGAAATCGCGTGGCACGCGTCGGCGCGGACGCACTAGGCTCCTGCGCTTCGGTGCCGACGGGGGCACCAGGGGTGACTCGTGGGCGAGGAGGAGGGTTGCCTTGGGATCGGCGCGGTTGTACGCGGCCGTCGCGGTGGGGAGTTTCCGAAGGTACGCGACCTATCGGGTGGCCACGGCCGCGGGGGTGTTCACCAACACCGTTTTCGGCCTGATCCTCGTCTACACATATCTGGCGTTGTGGGACGAGCGGCCGCATCTGGGTGGTTACGACCAGTCACAGGCGGTCACCTATGTGTGGCTGGGGCAGGCGCTGTTCGCGACGCTGGCGATCCAGGGCGGAGGTTTCGAGGCGGATCTGATCGAGCGGATCCGCTCGGGCGACGTGGCGGTCGACCTGTACCGGCCGGCCGATCTCCAGGCGTGGTGGCTGGCGGTGGACGCGGGGCGGGCGGTGTTCCAGCTGGTGGGGCGCGGGGTGATCCCGTTCGTGTTCGGCGCGTGGTTGTTCCCGACGGCGTTGCCGCGTGATCCGGTGCTGTGGTCGGCGTTCCTGGTCGCGGTGGGGCTGGCGATGGTGGTGAGTTACGGGATCCGGTTCCTGGTGGCGCTGACCGGGTTCTGGACGCTGGACGGGACGGGCGCGTTGCAGGCGCTGGTGGTGACGGGGATGTTCTGTTCGGGGATGGCGTTGCCGTTGAACGCGTTTCCGCAGCCGTTGGGCGACATCGTGGCGGCGTTGCCGTGGGCGGCTTTGTTGCAGATGCCGGCGGATGTGCTGATGGGCGTGGTCGATCCGTGGTCGGCGTTCGCGTTCCAGGCGGCGTGGGCGGTGGTGCTGCTGGCGGTGGGGCGTGTGGTGCAGGGGGCGGCGACGCGTCGGGTGGTGGTGCAGGGTCTGACT
>NZ_JAHHIT010000125.1 GCF_024539675.1 Streptomyces hilarionis
GGCGGTGGCGGGGGTGTTCTCCTCGGGCATGTCGGGACCGTAGGCGGGGCGCGGCCCCCGGGGCATCGGTACGGCCGCGCACCCGGCCTGGGTACGGGTACTCACCTGCCGGCGCGGGAGGCGGGGACGGACCGGCGGCGGGGGAGGGCGGTCGCGTCGGCGGGCGCACCCCTCGCCGCGAAAAGGTGATCGTATGCTCGAAGGATGACGACTCCCGCGAGCTCCGGTACCGGCCCCGGCCCGACCCCCGGCCCGTCCGGCGGCCCCACCGAGAACTCCATGCGGCGCGCTCTCAAACGGGCCCGGGACGGCGTCGCCCTCGACGTCGGCGAGGCGGCCGTGCTGCTCCAGGCGCGCGGCGAGGCGCTGCGGGACCTCGCCGCCTCCGCCGCCCGGGTGCGCGACGCCGGCCTGGAGGCGGCCGGCCGGCCCGGCGTCATCACCTACTCGAAGAGCGTCTTCATCCCGCTCACCCGGCTGTGCCGGGACAAGTGCCACTACTGCACCTTCGTGACCGTGCCCGGCAAGCTCCGCCGCGCCGGGCACGGGATGTTCATGTCGCCCGACGAGGTGCTGGACATCGCCCGCAAGGGAGCGGCCCTCGGCTGCAAGGAAGCGCTCATCACCCTCGGCGACAAGCCGGAGGACCGGTGGCCCGAGGCCCGCGAATGGCTCGACGCGCACGGCTACGACGACACCATCGCCTACGTCCGCGCCGTCTCCATCCGCATCCTGGAGGAGACGGGACTGCTCCCGCACCTCAACCCGGGCGTGCTGTCCTGGACCGACTTCCAGCGCCTCAAGCCCGTCGCGCCCTCCATGGGCATGATGCTGGAGACGACCGCGACCCGGCTGTGGTCCGAGCCGGGCGGCCCGCACCACGGCTCGCCGGACAAGGAACCCGCCGTGCGGCTGCGCGTCCTGGAGGACGCCGGCCGCTCCTCCGTCCCCTTCACCTCCGGGCTCCTGATCGGCATCGGCGAGACCTACGAGGAGCGGGCCGAGTCGCTGTTCGCGCTGCGCAAGGTCTCCCGCGCCTACCACGGGATCCAGGAGCTGATCATCCAGAACTTCCGCGCCAAGCCGGACACCGCGATGCGCGGGATGCCGGACGCGGAACTCGACGAGCTGGTCGCCACGGTCGCCGTCGCCCGGCACATCATGGGGCCCTCCGCCTGCCTCCAGGCCCCGCCCAACCTCGTGGACAGCGAGTACGAGCGGCTGATCGGCGCGGGCGTCGACGACTGGGGCGGCGTCTCCCCGCTCACCATCGACCACGTCAACCCCGAGCGGCCCTGGCCGCAGATCGAGGAGCTCGCCGAGAGGTCCGCCGCGGCCGGCTTCACGCTGCGCGAACGGCTCTGCGTGTACCCCGAGTTCGTGGGGCGCGGCGAGCCCTGGCTGGACCCGCGGCTGCTGCCGCACGTGCGCGCGCTGGCCGACCCGCAGACGGGACTCGCCCTGCCGGACGCCGTCGTCGAGGGCCGCCCCTGGCAGGAGCCGGAGGAGGTGTTCGTGCCGTCGGGCCGCACCGACCTGCACCGCACCATCGACACCGAGGGGCGGACCTCCGACCGGCGCGACGACTTCGACGAGGTGTACGGCGACTGGGCCGCCCTGCGCGAGGCCGCCGCGCCCGGCATGGCGCCCGAGCGCATCGACACCGACGTGCGCCAGGCCCTCGCGACCGCCGCCGACGACCCGACCAGGCTCACCGACGACGAGGCCCTCGCCCTGCTCCACGCGGACGGCCCCGCCCTGGACGTCCTCACCGGCATCGCCGACGACGTCCGCCGCTCGGCCGTCGGCGACGACGTCACGTACATCGTCACCAGGAACATCAACTTCACCAACGTCTGCTACACCGGCTGCCGTTTCTGCGCCTTCGCGCAGCGCCGCACCGACGCCGACGCCTACACCCTCTCCCTCGACCAGGTCGCCGACCGCGCCCAGCAGGCGTGGGAGCTCGGCGCGGTGGAGGTCTGCATGCAGGGTGGCATCCACCCGGACCTGCCCGGCACGGCCTACTTCGACATCGCGAAGGCGGTGAAGGAACGCGTGCCCGGCATGCACGTGCACGCCTTCTCGCCGATGGAGGTGGTCAACGGCGCGACCCGCACCGGTCTGTCGATCCGCGAGTGGCTCATCGCGGCGAAGGAGGCGGGACTCGACTCCATCCCCGGCACGGCGGCGGAGATCCTGGACGACGAGGTCCGCTGGGTGCTCACCAAGGGCAAGCTGCCGACGGCGACCTGGATCGAGGTCGTCACGACGGCGCACGAGGTCGGGATCCGGTCGTCCTCGACGATGATGTACGGCCACGTCGACCAGCCCCGCCACTGGCTCGGCCATCTGCGGACCCTCGCCGGCATCCAGCAACGCACCGGCGGCTTCACCGAATTCGTCACCCTGCCCTTCATCCACACCAACGCGCCGGTCTACCTGGCGGGCATCTCCCGTCCCGGCCCGACCATGCGGGACAACCGGGCGGTGACGGCGATGGCCCGCCTCCTGCTGCACCCGCACATCCCCAACATCCAGACCAGCTGGGTCAAGCTGGGCACGGAGGGCGCCGCGGAGATGCTCCGCTCGGGGGCCAACGACCTGGGCGGCACGCTCATGGAGGAGACGATCTCGCGGATGGCGGGCTCGTCGTACGGCTCCTACAAGTCGGTCAAGGACCTGGTCGCGGTCGCGGACGCGGCGGGCCGCCCGGCGAGGCCGCGCACGACGCTGTACGGCGAGGTGCCGCAGGAGCGGCAGCGGGCCGCGTCGGCGTCGGACGGACACCTGCCCGAACTGCTGCCGGTGCTGGACTGAGGGACAGCCCTGCGAGATCCCCACAGTACGATGATCGGACCCCTCGTGGTCGTGGGGTCCCGTAGCTGAGGAGATGCGTGCCCGTGCCTGCCCGACGGCTTCCCTCCTGGGCCTGGGTCACCGGCCTGACCGCCGGTGCGATCGCCGGCGTCGTCGTGCTGACCGCGCAGGCCGAGAACGGCCCGCACCCGACGGCGTCGGCGGTGAAGAGCCCGAAGGCCTCGGCGTCCGCGGGCGCGAAGCCGTCGGCCGCGCCGAGGCCGTCGGCTCCGGCCCAGGCCGCCCGGGTCCCCGACAAGTCGGGCGCCGGCCGCCGCGTCGTCTACTCGCTGGGCCAGCACCGCGTCTGGCTCGTCGACGCGGACGACACCGCGCGCCGCACCTTCACGGTCTGGCCCGGCACGGTGAACCCGGCCGTCGGCAGCTACACGGTGTCCGTGCGCAAGGACGCCGTCACCGGCTCCGACGGCGTGGCGATCGAGCACGTCGTCTACTTCTCGGCCGCCTCGGGCGTGAACATCGCCTTCTCCAACGCCGTCGACGGCTCCTCCCCGCCCCCGGCCGCCGCGGGCGCGCAGACCGGCGGCATCCGGATGCCCAAGGCCGACGGCACCGCGCTGTGGGCGTTCGGCGAGACGGGGACGAAGGTCAGGGTCGTCGACTGACCAGGGCCTGCTGACCGCCGGGGCCTGCGGACCCTCGCGCCGCCGCGCCGCCGGACCTCCAGGTCCCGGGACCGTCCGGCCGCCGGGCATCCACGACCTGCGCACGTCCCGCCCGCTCTCCACGACCCCTCCACCCGGCGCTCCCCGCTCAGGACGGCAATCCGGGGGCGTTCGATTACAGTGACGGACGTCGTACGTACGGACGGTGCCCGGGAGGACTTGGTGGGTGCGACTGCCGGGCCCGTCTGGGGCCGCTCCGAACAGCAGGACTTCCGCAGCCGGGTGCGCGGCACGCTGCTCGGCGCGGCCGTCGGCGACGCGCTCGGCGTCCCCGTCGACGGGCTGGACGTCGAGGAGATCCGGCGCGCACACGGCCCCGAGGGCGTCGTGGACCTGGTCCCCGCCCACGGCCGGCGCGGCGCGGTCAGCCACCTCACCCAGCTGACCCTCTTCACGATGGACGGCCTCATCCGCGCCCAGGTCCGCAGGGACACCGGCGCCTGGCACCCGCCGACCGATCTGCACCGCGCGTATCTGCGCTGGGCCGCCACCCAGCGCGACTGGGGCCCCGACCTGCGGCGCAAGGACAACGGCTGGCTGGCGCGGGAGGAGTGGCTCTACGCCCGCCGCGATCCGACCCGCACGCTGCTGCTGGGGCTGGGCGACGAGGAGATGGGCACGCTCGAGTCGCCCAAGAGCCCCGACGCGGCCGGTCCGGAGGTGGTGCCGCGGTCGGTGTCGTTCGGGCTGCTCGTCGGCTGGGAGCCGCAGCTCGTCGCGCAACTGGCGGTCGAGTGCGCGGCACAGACCCACGGTCACCCCACGGCGTGTCTGTCGGCGGGCGCGTACGCGGTCACGGTGCACGCCCTGGCCCGCGGCGAGAGCCTGGACGGCGCCGTGCAGCGGGCGCTGGCCCTGCTGTCCCCGCGACCGGGACACGAGCCGGTGTCGGAGGCGCTCCAGCGCGCGCTGGGGGCGGTGCGACAGGGGCTGCCCGGCCCGGCGCGGGTGGAGGAACTGGCGGCGCCGGGGACCGCGGAGGCGGTGCTGTCCGGCGCCGTGTACTGCGCGCTCGTCGCGCAGGACGTCCGGCACGGTCTGCGGCTGGCGGTGAACCACGGCGCGCCCTCCGCGCCGACCGCGGCCGTGGCCGGCGGACTGCTGGGCGCCCTGCACGGCGAGACGGCCCTCCCGCCGGCCTGGCTGGCCGAGCTGGAGGGCCGTCCCACGATGCTGGAGCTGGCCGACGACTTCGCCATGGAGATGACCCAGGGACCGGCGCTCCACAACCCCGCCGGCGCGTCACCGGGCTGGCTGACCCGGTACCCGCGCGAACTGTGACGGTCCCGGACCCGGCGGGCGGGGACCCTTGAGGGGGCGTCAGTCCTTCGCCGCCGTGGAGACCTCGTCCCGGGGGCCGGGCAGGGGCGCGGCGGCCGAAGCGCTTCCGTCCCCGTCCGTGTTGACGGTCTCGATGATCGCGAGCCGCTCCGGGGTGTCCTCGGGCTTCAGGAAGCCGACGAGGATGTAGAGGACGAGGGACACGGCGAGCGGGATCGACACCTGGTACTGAAGCGGCACCCCGCCGTCGACGTTCCAGTTGATCGGGTAGTTGACCAGCCAGAAGGCCAGCAGGCCCATCGACCAGCTGGTCAGCGCCGCCGTCGGGCCGGAGCGGCGGAACGGGCGCAGCAGGCCGAGCATCATCGGGATCGCCATCGGGCCCATCAGGCCGGCCACCCACTTGATGACGACGGTGATGATGTCCTTGAAGGCGGGGGAGTTGACCTGGGTGGCCGCCGCCATCGACAGCCCGAGGAAGACGACCGTCGTCACGCGCGCCGCGATCAGGCCCGACCGCTGGTTCCACTCGCGCGCCCTGGCCCAGATGACCGGGGCGCAGTCCCGGGTGAAGACGGCGGCGATGGCGTTGGCGTCGGACGAGCACATGGCCATCGTGTGGGAGAAGAACCCGACGATGACGAGTCCCAACAGGCCGTGCGGCAAGAGCTGTTCGGTCATCAGGGCGTAGGAGTCGGAGCCGTCGGGCTTGTTCGACGTCACGAGCAGCGGTGACATCCACATCGGGTAGAACAGCACCAGCGGCCAGACCAGCCACAGCACCGCCGACAGCCGCGCCGACCTCTCGGCCTCCTTGGGACCGGACGTGGCCATGTACCGCTGGGCCTGGTTGAGCATGCCGCCGTTGTACTCGAACAGCTTGATGAAGAGGAACGCGAGCAGGAACACCGTGCCGTACTGGGCGACCAGCGGCTTGTCGTGGCCCTGGAGCGCGGGCTGGTGCCAGGCCTCGGTCACGCCGATGCCCTTGTCGTCGAGTTTCAGCACGACGGCGACCAGCATGGCCACACCGGCCAGCAACTGGATGACGAACTGGCCGAGTTCGGTCAGCGCGTCCGCCCACAGGCCGCCGATCGTGCAGTAGACCGCGGTGATCGCCCCCGTGATGAGGATGCCCTGGTTGAGGGAGAGCCCGGTGAACACGGACAACAGGGTGGCGATGGCGGCCCACTTGGCGCCCACGTCGACGATCTTCAGCAGCATCCCGGACCAGGCCAGGGCCTGCTGGGTCTTGAGGTCGTAGCGGTTCTTCAGGTACTCCAGCGGGGAGGCCACCCGGAGCCTGGAGCGCAGCCGGTTGATGCGCGGCGCGAACAGCTTCGAGCCGACCGCGATGCCGAGGGCGATCGGGAAGGACCAGGTCACGAACGAGGTGACGCCGTAGGTGTAGGCGATGCCCGCGTACCCGGTGAACATCACCGCGCTGTAGCCCGACATGTGGTGCGAGATGCCGGACAGCCACCACGGCATCCTGCCCCCGGCCGTGAAGAAGTCGCTCACGTCGTCGACGCGCTTGTGCGACCAGACGCCGATGGCGACCATCACGCCGAAATAGCCGATGAGCACGGCCCAGTCGAGACCGTTCATGTGCGCCCTCCCGTGGTTCAGCCCGGCGTTCAGCTCGGCGCTCATCGTGGGCGCTGCCGCGTGAACACGACAAGTAACCGTCAGGTCAAAGGGAGGTAAAAGAATTCGGTATGGTGTCCTGCGTTCATCTATGTGAACTCAGCGCATCAGCTCCCCGGCGTTGACCAGCAACGATTGTCCGGTGATCGACCGGGCGCGGTCCGAAGCCAGGAACACCGCGGCATCGGCCACGTCCCCGTCCGTGGCCAGCTCCGGCAGCGCCATCCGCTCGGCCAGCCGCCCGAGCACCTCCTCCTCCGGCACCCCCTCGGTGTGCGCGGTGAACTGCACGTACGCCTGCACCGGCGGCCCCCACATCCACCCCGGCAGCACGGTGTTGACCCGGATCCGGTGCGGGCCGAGCTCGCGCGCGAGGGAGTACATGGCGCTCGTCAGCGCCCCCTTGGAGGCCGCGTACGCCGCCTGCCGCACCTGGGAGGGGGCCGCCACCGCGGACTGCGTCCCGATGAACACGACCGACCCGCCGCCCGTCTTCAGCGCCGGCAGGCACGCACGGGTCATCCGCAGGCTGCCCAGCAGGTTGACGTCGATCACCGACTGCCAGGTGGCGAAGTCGGCGTCCTCGATCCCGCCGAAGCAGGAGTCCCAGGCCGCCACGTGGACCACCGCGTCGATCCGTCCGAACCGCTCCCGCGCCAGCCCGGCCAGCGCCTCGCACCGGGCCTCGTCGGTGATGTCCGTGGCCCGGAAGGCCGTGCGCGCCCCCGAGGGGTCGATCTCGGCCGCGCTCTTCACGAGATTGGCCTCGGTCCGCGCCCCGAGCACGGCGTTCCCGCCCTCGCGCACGACGGCGGCGGCGACCTGGTGACCGAGCCCGGCGCCCACCCCCGAGACGACGACGGTCCTGCCCTGGAGCAGTGACATCGGGACCTCCCTGACCCTGGCGCATTGTCTGACGGAGCGTCAGAGTATGGGCCAGCCGCCGAGGAAGGGGAAGACGCGTGAGCGAGGAGACCCGCAGCGACACGTACGCCGAACTGGCCTCCGTGGGCCCCTACGGGGTCCGTCCCGGCCACGCCCTGATCACGATGGTCGAGCCGCACCCGGGCCACGAGTACGCCTACAACCGCTGGTACGAGGACGACCACTACTACGCCGGCGCGATGGCCATGCCCTGGATGTACGCGGGCCGCCGCTGGGTCGCCACCCGCGACCTGCAACTCCTGCGCCGCCCCGAGAAGTCGGCGATCGCCCAGCCCGTCACCGCGGGCTGCTACCTCTCCACCTACTGGATCACCGACGGCCGCTACGACGACCACATGAAGTGGACGGTCGCCGTCAACAAGCGCCTCAACCGCGACGCCCGGGTCTACCAGGACCGCACCCACGTCTTCACGGCGTTCCAGGACCACGAGACGACGGTGTACCGCGACGGCGCGGCGGGCCCGCGCGACTTCCACGCCCTCGACCACCCCTACGCCGGTCTCGTGCTCGAGGTGATCGACGCCGACTCCGCCGAGCAGCGCGCCGAACTCCTGGAGTGGCTGCGCGCCCGCCACCTCCCGCGCCGGGTGGCCGGCTCCCCGGCGGCCATGGTCGCCGTCTTCCGCCCCACCCCCCTGCCCGGCGACCGCATGACCTACGTCAGGCAGGTGGAGGGCGTCGACACCCGGCTGACCCTGCTGTGGTTCCTGGAGCGGGACCCCACGGAGTGCTGGGACCGCCACTTCGCCGGCCTGGAGGAGGCCGTGGCCGAGTCGGGCCTCGGGCGGATGGAGCTCCTCGCGCCGTTCATCCCGACGGTGCCGGGCACCGACCGGTACGTGGACCGGCTCCGCTGAGCACGGCGGCCCCGGGCGGCCCCGGAGGCGGGGGAGACAGGGGAGGTCAGAGCCGGTCCTTCAGCTCGTCGGGGCACGGCGTCCCCCGCGGCAGCTGATAGGGGGCCGCCAGCCGGTAGATCCCCGCCTTCGGCGCGAGCAGCACCGTCCACTTGTCGCCCTCGGTGTCCTCCCGCGTCTCGAACAGGCATCCGTTGACGTTCTCGTACGTCTTCGGCTCCCCGTCGGAGCGGTCCTTGGACTCCTGCGTCTCCTGCGGCGGCTTCAGGCTCTTGCCCTGCGCGTCGACCACGCTCAGCCACGGCGAGTACGGGATCCGGATCAGGATCCGGCCCGCCTTCTTCACGTCGATCGTCATCTCGCCCTGCTCGGCGCGCTGCACGACCGCGTGCGGCTCGGCCAGCGGGGCGGGATCCACGACCCGGAACAGCTGCCAGTTGGCGTCGCCCCAGATCTGCTCCAGGTAGGGCAGCCCCCGCTGCACGAGCTGCCGCTCCCGTTCGCCCCCGTCCCCGTCCAGCGCCTCCTTGGGGACGACGACGAAGTGCACCGCCCACCGCTGGAGCCAGTCGTGGTAGTTCGCGGAGTTGAGCGTGTCGTCGTAGAAGAGGGGGTTGCGCTCCATGTCGGCCTGGCGGTTCCAGCCGCGGGCGAGGTTGACGTACGGCGCGAGCGCGGACGCCTCGCGGTGCGAGCGGGCCGGGACCACCTCCACCCGGCCCTTCTCCGCGCCGACCCCCTGAAGCTCGTTGACGAGCGGGGCCAGCTCGCGCGCCCAGGAGGCTGCGGGCGTGGTCCGCACCACGTCGTCGACCGACTTGAAGCCGATCCAGCCCACGAACGTCAGCGACGACAGGACGATCACGTACCACTTGCGGCTGCGCGGCACGGCGAACGGCAGCGCGGCCATCAGCACCACGCCGGTGAACATCATCGCGAGCCGGGTGATGTTGGACCCGATCTGCGAGCTGATCAGCCACACCAGCAGCACCCCGAGCCCGTACACCGCCGCCGTGATCCGCACGGTCGTCCAGTCGCGCGGGACGAGGGCGTAGACCGCCACCGCGGACAGCAGCGGCAGACAGGCCGAGCCGAAGGACATCGGCTGGGTCCCGGAGAACGGGAACAGCCAGGCGGACAGGGCGACGACCACCGTGGGCGCGAGTCCGAGCGCCCACGCGCCCGGCCGCCGCTTCTGAAGGAACATGGCGACGGCGACGATGCCCACGAAGAGCCCGGCCACCGGCGAGCCCATGGTGGCCAGCGCGGCGAGCGGCGCCGCGCACAGCGCCTTCGCCCAGCGTTTGTAGCGCCAGCGGTGCGGCCAGCAGAACACCACGGCGACCGCGGCCAGCGCGAACATGTTGCCGAGTCCGAACGTCACCCGTCCCGAGGCGGCGTTGCACAACAGGGCGAAGATGCCGGCGAGCGCCGGCCACACGGGGTTCTTCACCGGGCGGCAGCGCAGCAGGACGAGAGTGAGCAGACCCGCCGACAGCGTTCCGGCGATCATCATCGTCGTCCGCACGCCGAGCACGGACATCAGATACGGCGACACCATGCTGTACGACACCGGGTGCATGCCGCCGTACCAGGCGAGGTTGTACGCGGAGTCGGGATGGCGGCCCACGAACTCGGCCCACGCGTCCTGCGCCGCCAGGTCGCCGCCACTGTTCGCGAACGTGAAGAACCAGACGAGGTGCAGGACGCCGGACAGCACGGTCATCGACAGCACCAGATGACGGTTCAGCCGGACGCCGAGCCGGTCGAGAGCGGATCGTGCGCGGGACGCCGCACGCGGCGGGTCCGTCCGGGCGGCGGCCGTGCGCGCGGCCCCGCGGCCGCCGTTCCCGCGGTCGTCGTCCTCGCGGTCGGGGGCGGGCCCCTGCTCGACGTCTACCACGAGGTCCGCCGCGGGGTCACGGTCGTGCTCGCCGGACTGGGGTGCGGGCAGCCTCGTGCGCGGGCCGACGTCCGGTCCCGGACCTGTGTCGTCGGCGCGTGTCGGCTCCGCAGTGGCCACCTGAAGGCACTCCCCGTGTCCCGTCTTCTGTTCTCGGTCGCGTCCCGTTCGCGTCCGCTTCACGGCTGCGCCCTTGCGACCGGCGACCTGTCCCGTTTCGCGACGCTAGCACGCACCCCGCCGGGCGGCTGCCCGACGGGGTGCGCAGGGGTGCGGACGCGGCCCGGGCGTCAGCCGAGACGTGTCAGCTTGTCCGAGAAGCCCGGCTCGCTCAGGTCGGACTGCAACGCGACCGGCACCTTCACGGCGCTGCTGGTGCCGTCGCCGACGGTGAGCGTGCCCACCTGGGCGCCGGCCTTCGCGGTGTGCGGGACCTCGCCGGCGGTGAAGGACAGCTTCACGGTCATGCCCGCCCAGCCGACCGCCGGGACGTCCTGGGTGATGACGACGGGCGTGTGGCCGCCCAGCTTGTCGTCCACGTACCCGACGACGTCGCCCTTCTTCAGGATCTTCGCCGAGGTGAGCGCGTCCTCGGCGGCGACCAGCGCCGCCTCGCTGACCACGTTGGCCGTCTTGAGGATCTCGCGCTTGTGCTGACCGAGGACCGCCCCGACGAGGGTGACCGACTTCCCGCCGACCTTCTTGCGCGAGGCGAACAGCAGGTTGCCGCCGGCCGCGCTCGTGCTGCCCGTCTTGATGCCGATCGCGCCGATCCTGAGCGGCAGCTCGTTGTAGTTGTTCCAGTACTTGCCGGACGGGTCGGTCCAGCTGGCCGCGCTGGAGATGGCGACCAGGGCCGGCATCTTCACGAACGCCCGGCCGAGCTTCACCTGGTCCTCGGCCGTGGAGACGGTGGTCTCCTTCAGGCCCGAGGGGTCGGTGTACGTGGTGTTCGCCATCCCCAGCTGCTTGGCGGTGGCGTTCATCTTCTTCACGAACGCCGCCTCGGAGCCGGCGTCCCAGCGCGCGAGGAGCCGCGCGATGTTGTTGGCGGAGGGGATGATGACGGCCGACAGGGCCTGCTTCTCGGTGAGCTTGTCGCCGGCCTTGACGGTGTTCAGCGTCGACTCGTCGAGCGTGACGTCGTAGCCGCCCTCCTTCTCGGCCGTCGCGTCCACCTCGATCTGCGGACCTTCCTCCCCGGCCTTCATCGGGTGGTCCCGCTGGATGATGTACGCCGTCATGGTCTTGGCGACCGAGCCGATGGCCACCGGCTTCTGCTTGCCGAAGCTGCCCATCGTGCCGACGCCGTCGGCGTCCATCCAGCCCTGTCCCTCGTTCGGCCAGGGGAGCTGGGTCTTGCCGCCCTCGAAGGTGTAGGAGTCCTTGGCGGTGAGCGTGAGCCCGGGCGCCGGCAGGGGGCGCACGGCCTGCGCGATCGCAAAGACCACGATCAGCAGCAGGACCAGCGGCGTCCAGATCTTGAGGCGGCGGCGCAGCTGGCGCAGGGGCGTGGGCGGGGGCGGCGGGGTGTTCGTCAGCTCGGCCAGCAGGTCCAGTGGCGGCTTCGGCGGCAGCGGCTGCTGGGTGGTCCGCTCGGGCCCGACCTGCGGCACGAACGCGGTGACGTCGGCCTGCCGGGGCGCGGACGGTTTGACCGCGGGCTTCGGCGCACGCGGCTCGTCGAGCGGCTTGAGCGCGACGAACGTGCTCGTGCGCTCGGAGGGAGCCTCGTCCGTGGACCCGGCGTCGCCCTCGCCCGCCTCGTCGGCCCTGCCGGCCTTCTCGGCCTTCTCCGCTGTGTCGGCCTTGTCGGCCTTATCGGCCTTGTCTGTCTTCCCGCCCTTCGCGGGCTCGTCGCCCTTGGCGTCCTCGGCGCTCTCGGCGGTCTTGGCGTCCTCGGCGGTCTTGGCGTCCTTGCCGGACGCGGGCCGGGCGGCGCCGCCCAGCTTCAGCATGGTGGTGGGCTGGTCGACGGCCGGCTTGGTCCGGGGGGTCTTGAAGACGGCGGTGGGCTGGTCGACGGGCCGCTCGCCCGTCCTGCCGTCTGCCGTGCCGTCGGCCTCGCCGTCCGGGTCGCCGTCGGCGGCCGCGGCGGCCCCGCCCGCCTCGTCCGACCGGCTCGACCCGTCCGAGTCATCGGCCTTGTCGGCCTTGTCGGCCTCGTCGGTGGTGCGGGCTTCGTCGGCCTTGTCGTCCGTGGCCCACTTGGGTGCGGGCTTCGGCGCGGACTTGGGGGCGACGCTCGCGGAACGTTCCTCCGAGCCCTCCGAGCCCTCCGAGCCCTCCGAGTCGTCGGAGTCGTCGGAGTCGTCCGAGTCCGCAGAGCCCTCTGCGTCGGAATCGCCGGTGTCGGCGGCGTCGGCGGGGTCCTTCCCCGCGGGCTTCTCGTCCGCCGTGGACACCCACTGGGCGACGGCAGCCCGCAGGCGCTCGTCACCGCCCTCGGGGGCGGCGTCGGAGATCTTCCCGGCGCTCTCGTCCTCCGCGCCGTCCGCGGCCTCCTCGGCCGCGGCGGGGGCGTCCCCGGCGGTCTCGCGGGCCCGCGGCTCCTCCGAGGCGTCCTCGGCGTCCTCCGGGGCCGCCGCGTCCTCGCCGGACGTCGGCTCCTGCGCCGCCGCGTCCTCGTCGGAGGGGCTCGCCGCGGACTCCGTCGCGGCGGACCCGTCCGCCGCCGCGTCCTCGTCGGGCTCGTCGGGCTCGTCGGTCGTGCCGCGCTCGGCGGTCCCGTCGCTCTCGTCGGTCTTCAGGTCCCGCACCGAGAAGACCCGGGTCGCGGTGTCGACGCCACCGCGCGCCGCCGACGCACCGCCGTCCCGTGCCACCGCGACCCGCGGATCGCGGGGCTCGCGGGAGTCACCGGACTCACGTGCTTCGGGAACCGTGCCCGCGCTCCCCGACGTCGGTTCTGCCGACGACTCGCGCTGCTTCGACCTGTCGGGGGACTCGCCCGCCACCGATGCCTCCTCCTGTGCCGCACGCCGTCCGCGCGCCTGCCGAACCGTGAACCGCCCGCCCGGGACCCGCCTCGCGGCGCCGTCCGAACCATGTACCAGTGTCCTGTGTAGAGGGCTTGGCTCCTGCGGTAGACGAGAACGACATACCTACTGGTTCCACTACAAACAGGTCACGCACCCTCGACAGATGAATGTGAGAGGGGTCACCCTGTCATTCATCCACGCGGGGAGGCATGGATGGGCAGGAGCCGCAGAACGATTCCGGAAGAGCTTCTTCTGCTGGCGTTGGACCCGACCACGGGTACCACCGCACAGCCGCAGTCGCTCGACCTTGGTCTGGCCGGAGCGCAGCTAGTGGAGCTGGCGCTGGCCGGGCGGATAGCCCCTGACGGGGATCGTATCGCCGTGGTGTCCCCACGGCCGACAGGAGATCCGACACTGGACTGCGCGTTGGAGTTGCTGCGAAGGCGTGGCGCTCCCGTACGGGCCGTCCACTGGATCGGCGGGCCGCGTCTCGGGCTTCGCCAGACCTACCTCTCGCATCTGGAGCGGTGCGGCATGGTGCATGCCGTGGCGGGCCAGATGTGCGGAGTGCTGCCGACGACTCGCTACCAGGCGACGGACACCGACATCAGCCGGGAGATCAAGGCCCGGCTGGACTCCGCGATCCGCACCGGCGTGCCGCCGGACCCGCGGACCGCGGCGCTCGCCGCACTGGCGCACGCGGTCGGTCTCGGCAAGCACCTGTACCCGGGCAACGAGGGACGTTCGTCCCGCTCCCGGCTGCGGGATCTGATCAGGCACGACCCGATGGGCGGCCTCGTGGCGCACGCCGTGATGGACGTCCAGAACGGCGCGGTGGCACAGCCGCGTCGCAACCAGCCACCCGCCGGCCGTCAGGCCGGGCCGGGAGCCAGGCCCGCTCCGGAGCCCGCCCGTGGCGTTCCGGCGCAGCCGCACCGCGGTTCCATGGCGCGTGTCGTGGCCCACTGAGCCGCAGTCCCGCGACACCTCCGGAACACCGCACGACCTGCACGACCTGCACGACCCGCACGACCCGCACGACCCGCACCACCCGCACGACAGCGCACCACCCGGCATGACGCCGCGCGGGCACGACCGCACGACACCGCGCGCGCGGAACTCGCCATCGCAGTACGCAGGACCCGTTCGGGAGCCGCCGCGGCCCGCGCGGGGCGGTGTGTCGCACCGCCCCGCGCGGACGCGTGTCCGCGCCGGTGGGAGTACTGATCCGAACTGGCGTGTACCGACCGGATAACCACCGTTTTCCAGCGGTGGAAAGCACCTTGGTGGCAGTCTGCTCAACAGCAGATACGCAAAGTGTCAGTGACAGACACGCAGCCGGAGGTGCACGTCCCGTGGCGTCCAATGTCAATCCCACTGTCAGGCGACGCCGGTTGGGCCAGGAGCTGCGCCGGCTCCGCGAGCTCAAGGGCATGACGGCCGAGGAGGTTGCCGAGCGCCTGCTGGTGTCCCAGTCGAAGATCAGCCGGCTGGAGAACGGACGGCGCAGCATCAGCCAGCGCGACGTCCGCGACCTGTGCGGGGTGTACGAGGTCGAGGACCAGCGGATGGTCGACTCGCTGATGGAGATGGCCAAGGACTCGCGCCAGCAGGGCTGGTGGCACGCCTTCGGCGACGTCCCCTACAGCGTCTACATCGGACTGGAGACGGACGCGGCGAGCCTGCGCGTGTACGACCCGCAGGTCGTGCCCGGGCTGTTGCAGACCCGCCAGTACGCGGAGGCGCTGATCTCGGGCGCGCTGCCGGAGACCGCGCACACGGAGATCGAGAAGCGCGTGCAGGTGCGCATGCGCCGGCAGGAACGCGTCTCCTCCGGGGAGAACCCGCTGCGGCTGTGGAGCGTGATGGACGAGTCGGCGCTCAGAAGAGTCGTCGGCAGCCGTGAACTGATGCGGGACCAGCTCGAACACCTCGTGGAGCAGTCCCAGTTGCCGCATGTCACGGTCCAGGTGATCCCCTTCGACATGGGCGCGCATCCCGGTCTGAACGGGCAGTACGCGATCCTGGAGTTCCCCGACACCGCCGACTCCAGCGTCGTCTACATCGAGGGCGTCACCAGCGACCTCTACCTGGAGAAGCCGAACGACGTGCAGAAGTACAGCGTGATGTACGAGCACCTGCGCGCCCAGGCGCTGAACGTCGAACACTCCCGCCAGTTCATCGCCGACATCGCCAAGGGGTATGTGCCGTAGGGCTGTTGGCGGCGGCCGCTGTTCGAGATGACGGACGTTCGCGTGGGAAGTGCCGCATAGTACGCCCTCCCCCCGACCCGATGGAAGTTTCCATTGGAATATGTCATCCGGTCGAGTGAATAGTCGCTTCGTCAGTCGATGTTGGCGAGTAGCGTCGATCACGCCATCGAGCAACAAGGTTGGCGTGAACGCACCGCGGGGCCGTAGTGGGGTCCGCGGTGCGAGGACAGCTATTCGACAACGCACTCCGGAGCAAAAAAATGGCAATTCGTCAGGGCAGCGCGCACTCGTGGACCAAGTCCTCCTACTCCACGGGCAACGGTGCGTGCGTCGAGGTCAAGTCACCGGCCGTCCAGGCCCTCCTCGTCCGGGACTCCAAGGTCCAGGACGGCCCCAACCTGGTCTTCCCCGCCGACGCGTGGAGCGAGTTCGTGGCATCGGTCAAGGCGTAGGGCGGAGTACTTCCCCCGTCGCCGGCCACCGGTCGCCGTCCGCCGGCCACCGGGTGTCGACACCGGCGCACAGGCACCGCCCAAGGGCCCTCTCGTCCAGATCGCCGTCCTAGCCGAGGGGGCCCCGGTGCTGTCCGGGGCAGGGCCGCGGTGCGGGCCCCGGGACGGCGGTCAGCTCAGCTGGCCCTCGATGGCGGCGACGACCTCGGCGGACTCGGGCTCGGTCTGCGGGGAGAAGCGGGCGACGACGGAGCCGTCCCGGCCGATCAGGAACTTCTCGAAGTTCCAGCGGATGTCGCCCGTGTGTCCCTCGGAGTCCGCGAACCCGACCAGCCGCTGGTAGAGCGGGTGCCGGTCGTCACCGTTGACCTCGACCTTCTCGGTCAGCGGGAAGGTCACGCCGTACGTCGCGGAGCAGAACTCGGCGATCTCCTCGGCGTTGCCGGGCTCCTGCCCGAGGAACTGGTTGCACGGCACGCCCAGCACGGTGAAGCCCTGAGCGGCATACCGCTCCTGGAGCCGCTCCAGACCCGTGTACTGCGGGGTGAGGCCGCACTTGGAGGCCACGTTCACCACGAGGACGGTCCGGCCCGCGTACTGCGAGAGGTCCGCGGAACCGCCCTTGAGGGCGTCGATCTGCACGTCGAGGGGAGAGGCGCCGGCATCAGTAGTCATGCCTCGGATGCTAGCCCCCGGCGTCGTCCGTTCCCTTCCCCGCCCCTTCCGGCCCGCTTCCAGCCGTCACCCGGCCCGCTTCCCGCGCCTGCCCGGCCCGGCTCCTGCGCCGCCCGCCCGCTTCCTCCCTGGGCGGGCGGGGGTCACGGCACCTGGGCGGCCGCCTCGGTCAGGGTGCGTCCCGCCGGGGTGCGGGAGTACAGCACCGAGCGGCCCGCGCGGCGTCGTTCCACCAGGCCCGCGTCCAGCAGGACCCGCAGATGGCGGCCGACGGAACCGAGTCCCTGGCCGGTCAGGGCCACCAGCTGCGTGGTGCTCAGGGGCGCGGCGAGGAGCACCAGCACCGTGGCCCGGGCGGGGCCCAGGAGCGCCCCGAGCGCGGCCGGGACGGCCCGGGCGCGCTCGGCGCGGTCCTCGGCGAGGACGCCCGAGCACGGGTAGACGACGGCGTACCGCTCGTGCCCTTCCCAGGCCACCCAGCCGGTCCCCGGGGTGACCGGCACGAACAGCAGCTCGGCTCCGGAGACCTCGCGGGGCGGGTACTCGTGCGCGTTGACCTGGAAGCGGCTCTCGCCGAGCCAGCGCGTCCCCGGCCGCAGCGAGTCCAGCACGGCGGCCCAGCCGCCCCGGCTGACCAGCACGGTCCGCGCCACGACGTCGGCCTCCAGGACGCGCCGGCGCCGTTCCCAGTAGGGCCGCACGTCCGTCTCCCACACGTGCTCCAGCATCCGGGCCGCCCGCTCGGGCAGGTCGTCCCGCTCCAGGGCGGCGGGCAGCGGGCCGCCGGCCAGGGACGTCCGCAGATGGGCCCGGGCCGCCGCCGGGTCCGCCGCCCGCACCCGCGCCACGCCCTCCTCGAAGCTCTCGCCGTCGCGCGGGGTCGGGGTGAGGAAGTCGGCGATCCACCCCCCGCTCCCCGACGCGCCCGCGCGCAGCGGTCCTCCCGACCCCAGGCCCGCCCGCAGGAGCAGCGCGGTCACCGGGTCGGCGGCCAGCGTCGCGCGGTGGCCGGGAAGGTGCGCGCGCAGCCAGTCCTGCTCGCCGGGGTGCGTGCCGGTCCCCGCCTGGAGCAGTCTCAGGCTCGCGAAGGTCTCGGCGAGCGGCGAGAGCACGAACCGGCTGCGGGCCAGGGTGTCCGCGTTCACCTGCCACCAGCCCATGCCCGGCACCCCCACGGCCGTCCCCCGCGGCCCACGACGTTTCGCGGGCCGGCGAAACGATAACCGCCCCCGCCGGGCCCGCCCCAGACTCCGGCCATGACCGGCCTCTCCTACCGCCAGCTCTTCCGCGTCCCCGAGTTCACCCCTCTCTTCCTCTCCTCCGCCGCCCACACCGCCGCCCAGACGGTCGGCGGGCTCGCCCTCGCCACCCTCGTCTACCGGGCCACCGGCTCGCCGCTGCTGTCGGCGGTCAGCATGTTCGGGCCGTCGCTCGCGCAGGTGCTGGGGGCGACCGTGCTCCTGTCGGGGGCCGACCGGCTGCCGCCGCGGCCGGCGCTGACCGGCCTGTCGCTGGCGTTCGCCGGGGCCGCGGCCCTCATGGCGCTGCCGGGGCTGCCGACCTGGGGCGTCTTCGCCGTGGTCCTCGTGCAGGGACTGGTCGCCTCGCTCGGCGGCGGCGTCCGCTGGGGCCTGCTGAACGAGATCCTCGGCGGCGCCGAGGGCGGCTACCTGCCCGGGCGTTCCCTGTTCAACATGATGAGCGGGCTGATGCAGATCACCGGTTACGCCGCCGGCGGCGCGCTCGTGACCGCGCTCTCCCCGCGCCCCGTCCTCCTCCTCGCCGCCCTGCTGTACGCGGCCTCGGCCCTCGTCGCCCGCCTCGGGCTGACCTCCCGCGCGCCGCGGGCCTCCGGGCGGCTGTCGGCCGCGGCGACCCGGCGCGCCAACGCCGCCCTGTGGTCCTCCCGCCCCCGCCGCCTGACCTACCTGGGGCTGTGGCTGCCCAACGGCCTCGTCGTGGGGTGCGAGGCCCTGTTCGTGCCCTACGACCCCGGGGCGGCGGGCACCCTGTTCGCGTGCGCCGCCCTCGGCATGCTGGCCGGTGACGTGCTCGTCGGCCGCCTCCTGCCGCCGGGCCCGCGCTCGCGCCTGGCCACCCCGCTGCTGCTGCTCCTGGCCGCCCCCTACACCCTGTTCGCGCTGCACCCCGCCGTGCCGCTCGCGGCGGCGTGCGCCGCCCTCGCCTCCGTCGGCTTCGGCGCGAGCCTGGTGCAGCAGGAGCGGCTGATGTCCCTCACCCCGCCCGAACTCAGCGGCCACGCACTGGGGTTGCACTCGGCCGGGATGCTCACCCTCCAGGGCGTGAGCGCGGCCCTGGCGGGCGGGATCGCCCAACTCACCTCGCCGGCCGCGGCGATGTCCGTGATGGCGGGCCTGTCGATCGCGGTGACGGCGGCGCTGGCGTTCGCCGGCCGTGCCGCGCCCCGGACGGACGACGCGCCCGTGCCCGCCGGGAGCCCGTCCTGACGCCAGGTCAGGGACGGCCGCTCGCGCACGCCTTGCGCGGGCGGCCGGGGCGTCGGGAGGCGTCCCGGGCCGGGTTCGCCGCTCGGTGACGCGACGAATTCGCGCAGGAACCGGTATCGAGGTGGCCCGCGTCGTCATAATCGTCGCCAGGGACGAAACGGGGGGTGGTGGATTCATGGCGGACGTCGTCGTCGTGCACGGAATTTTCGCCAACAGGTCGAGTCGCGACGAGATGCGCGACACCTGGCTGGAGGCATTGCGCGAGGGATTGCGGAACGTGCGGTTCCGTGAGGCCGACAGCCTCACGATCGAATGCGTCTTCTACGGCCATCTCTACAACGACGGGAAAGCGGGACCCTCCTGGCAGTACGAGATCGGGGACCTCGAACCCGGGCTCGAACAGGAACTGCTGGTCGCCTTCGCGGAAAGCGTCGACGACCCCGCCGGGGACGAGGTGACCAAGGCCGGATACGCCCCGAGAAGCGTCCAGTGGGCCATCGATCTCCTCCAGGCCCGCAAGATCCTCGGCGGCACGAACGCGAGGATTCTCGGGTTCGTCAAACAGGTGGCCCGCTATCTGCGGGACCCGGAATTCAAGAAGAAGGTGCAGGCCGAGTTCAGCGCCGCGATGGAGACCGGACCCCGCGCCGTCGTCGCCCACTCGCTGGGCAGCGTCGTCGCCTACGACTGGCTGCGGTCCAACGGGCCGACCTCCGCGAAGACCCTCGTCACCCTCGGCTCACCGCTTGGACTGCGGCCCGTCCTGCGCGAACTGCACCCCTACCTCGACGCCTGCCCGGCCCCCTGGCCCGCCGGCATCGACACCTGGGTGAACGTCGCCGCCAAGGAGGACGCCGTCGCCACCGTCAAGAAGCTGGACGGGCTGTTCGCGGGACGGATCCACGACCTGAGCGCGGCCAACTCCCGCGGCACGGCCCACGACGCGCTCGTCTACCTGAAGAACGTCCGCACCTGCGAGTCGCTGAAGGTGGCACTTGGCTGAGCGGGCGGGGTACTTCTGCGTCTCGGGACGCCCGACCTACCACGGCGCGTTCGACGATCTGAAGCTGTTACCGCAGGAGGTGCGGGCCGTCCGCCGCGAGCTGGGGGCGCTCGGACTGACCGAGCTGTTCACCGGGGAGGGCCCGCCCGGCGAGGGGGATCCTGCCACCCGCACGAAGCCCGCCGACGGGGACGCCCTCTCCCACACGGCCCTCTACGACGCCCTGGTGGCCTGGAGCCGGAGCACGGCCGGCCCCGGGCAGGGTCCGCGTCCCGACGGTGCGGCGACCGCGCGGACGGCCACCCTGGTGATCTACGCGACCGGTCACGGCTACCAGTACGAGAACGAGTGGAAGCTCGTCCCGCCGGAGCAGGCCGACCCCCTCCACTCGCGCGACGCGTTGCCGCCCGCCGACCTGCTCACGGCCGTCAAGGACCGCGCCGACCTCGCCCAGGTCCTGCTGATCCTGGACGCCTGCGGGGCCGGGCCCGGCGGCGAACAGGCCCTGCTCGACACCTTGGAGAAGGCCCGCTACCGGCCGCTCGACGGACAGTTCGACCTGTGGGTCGTGGCCGCCGCCCGGCGGGCCGAGACGGCCGGGCAGACCGTGTTCTCCGACGCCTTCACGGCGGCGCTGCGCGACACCGCCGCCCCCTCCCTGGACCAGCGGCACCTGAGCCTGACCAAGGTGATCGCGTCCGTCCGGAAAGCCCTCGCGCCGACCTCGCAGCGGGCGCGGATCGTCGCCGGCTACGAGGACCCGCACTGCCGGGCCCTGCCCAACCCGCTGTTCATGCCCCCGGCCGCGCCCGACTGGCTGCCGGGCGTCTGGAGCCGCAGCTCGCGCGGGGTGCCCGGCCAGGACGCGCCCGGCTGGTACTTCACCGGACGCGACGGCGCGCTGCGCACCGTCCTCGACCACCTCACCGGCGCGGGAACCGCCCCGCCGCTGTGGCTGACCGGCTCCCACGGCAGCGGCAAGACCGCCGTCCTCGGCCGCATCGTCACCACGGCGACCGCCGAACTGCGCGCTCGGCTCCCCGTCGTCGCCCGGCGGGGCGTCCTGCCGGCCGGCGACCTGGCCCTGGCCGCGGTCGACGCGCGCGGCCGCACCGCCGAGCGGCTCGCCGACGACATCGCCCGTTCGCTGGGCCTCGGCGGCGAGGGCGTCGACGGCCTGCTGGCCGCGCTCGGCGGCGGCAACGGCGGGAGGGCGCGCGGCGTCGTCGTCGACCACGTGGACGAGGCGGACCGGCCCGAGGCCGTGCTCGCCGACCTGGTGGAGCCGCTGGCCGCGCTGCCCGACGTCCGGGTGGTCCTCGGCGCGGCGCGCCCGCTGCCCGGCGCCTCCCAGGGGTGCGCCGTCGACCTCGACGACCCGGCGCACGGCGGCCCCACGGCCGTCGCCGCGTACCTGCGCACCCGCCTCGCCTACGGCGGGCACCTCCCGCCCGAGGAGGCCGCGCCCCTCGAACGGCTCTGCGGCGGCTGCTTCGCCGCGGCCGTCACGGCGGCGGACGTCCTGGACCGGGAGCGCGCCGACCCCCTCGACCGGGCGACCGAGGCGGTCGTCGAGCGGCTCGACGCCCTCCTGCGCCGCACCCTCGGAGAGTTCCTCGCCCCGGCGGCGGCGGACGCGGCGGCCGACGTCCTGAACGCGCTGTGCTCCTTCCACGACGACCTCTTCCTGGACCTGCCGACCTGGGCCGCCGTCACCGCCCGCCACGGCGGCGTCCCGGTGACGGCGGCGCAGTGGGAGAGCTGCCTCGACGCCTGCCGCGGTTTCCTCGAGCGGCGCGAGCTCACCGGCCGCCGGCCCGGCGACGCCCGCGACGGCGTGCGCCCGCGCCACCGGCCGGCCCCGGCCCAGGGCCCCGGCCCCCGCAGGGCCGTGCTGCGCCGGCTGCTCGACGAGGTCGGCCCCGGCGACGCGCCCCCGGCCTGGGACCGCGTGCCCGGCCACCTGCTCGACATCCTGGCCGCGGCCGCCGCCGCCGACCAGAGCGGCGACGCCGGCCGGCTCCTGGACGACCCCGGCTTCCTGCTCGCGCTCGGCCGGCCCACCATGACCCGCACCGTCAAGGCCCTGAGCGGCCCGGACCGGGCGGCGCGGGCCGCCGTGCGCAGCGCGCTGCCGCGGCAGGCGCAACCGCACCAGAGCCGCTTCGCCCTCGCGCTGACCGCCACCCGGCATGAGCTCACCGCCCTCGCGCACGCCGTCGGACCCGTCGACGCGCCCTGCGGCACGCTGGAGGTGCGCTGGGCGCGACCGGGCGGGCGCGAACGGCAGTCGATCACGCGCGTGTCCGCCGCCGGCCGCCCCGGCCCCGGCTCCGTCGTCACCGCCCACGACGACGGCACGCTGCTGTGGTGGGACGGCGGCAGCGGCGAGCCGGGGGAGTCCCGGCAGCTCACCGGCCGCGTCACCGCCCTGGCCGCCCTGGAGAGCGCCGAGGCCGCCCACGCGCTCGTCGTCCTGGCCGACGGCACGGTGCTGCACTGCGCCGCGGAGGCCGCCGCGCCGGACCAGGTGCTGCGCCCGGGGAAGGGCGAGCTGCCGGGCCCCTGCGCGGGCCACCCGGCCGGCTTCCTCGCGATGGGCGACGGGCCGGCCGTCGAGCTGCTGGCCGTGGGGGCGTCGGGCATCGAGCTGCTGGGCCGGGAACCGCTGCGGCGGACGGTCGTCGCGACCGCCGTGGCCGGCCCGCCCGAGGACCCGGTCGTCTGGGCCGCGACGCTGGACGGCGTGGTGCACCGCTGGTCCCCGGCCGCCGCGGGCGCGCCGCGCAGGGTCGCGCTGTGCCCGAACCCGGTCCGGCTCGCGGCCGCCGCGGACGGCGAGACGGCCGTGGTCGTCGACGCGGACGGCGCGTGCACGTTCGTCGGCGGCGCGGCCGCCCTCGCGGGCGCGGTCCCGGCGCTCCCGCACGACCTGCGGGCGGTCCATCTGACGCCGGACTGGTTCGTGGTCGCGGGCGGCCACCGGGACGGGAGCTGGCTGGACACCTACGGCGTCACCGACGGCAGCACGGCCCGCTGGCCGCTGGACGGGCTGCCCGTGGGCCTCCTCTCCCACCCCGCCGGGGGCGGCGGGCCCGCGTCCGACGGCGAGAGCGCGTCCGGCGGTGAGCCCGCGTCCGGCGGTGAGTCGGGGTCCGACGGGTGGTACGGGTCCGCCGACCTGGTGGTGGCGACCTCCCGCGCGCCCGCCCTGCTGCGGGCCCGCACCCGCAGGAAGCACGGCATGCCCAGGAACGGCCGCAGGAGGTAACCCGCATGACAGTGTCACCCCTCTCCCCGGCCACCGTGCCCGGCACCGCCTTCGTCCGCGACCGGCTGGCCGGCCTGCTGACGGCGCTGAACCGCACGGCCGCGCGGGACCTCGCCGACGAGGAACTCGCCGCGTGGAGCGCGCGGTTCGCCCTCGCGGACGGCTGGCTGGGCGAGCTGCTCGGCCGCCCGGACCGCGACGCCGTGCTGGCCTCCCTGCCCGAGTGGCTGACGGTGGCCGACGCCAGCGGCCTGACCGTCCTCGTCGACGTGTCCTCGGGCGGGGCGGCGACGGCGGCCCCGCCCGACGCGCCCGACGGCGACGGTGCGCCCGACGACGACGCGCCCGACGAGGACGGTGCGGCGGCCGCCGCCGCGGCGGCGCGCGCGCGGATGCGGCGGCTCGTCCCGCTGCTCGGGGAGGAAGTCCTCGACCAGCTGGCCGAGTTGTGGGCCGACTGCCCCGCGGCGGCCGGCCCCGTGGACCCGGGCGCGGAGCCCGTGCGGCACGCGGCCGTCGCCGACGGGCCCGGCGGGCGCGTCGCGATCACGCTGGCCGACGCGGAGCCGGCCGACGGCGCCGAGTGGATCGCGCCCCTGGCGTGGACCGGGCCGTACCTGGTCCGGGCCCGCGACGCGGCCGTCGCGCTGCTGACGCGGTTCGGCGGCGTCGAGGCCGGAGCGCGCCCCGAGCTCCCGGTGGGCGTATGGCCCGCCGACGACCTCCAGGACCCGGCCGTGGGACTCGGCTACGCCCTCGACCACCTCGCCCGCTTCACCGGCCTGCCCCGGCCGGACCTGACCGCCGCCGGCGTCCTGACGGACGGGCCGGTCCTCGCCCCGATGACGGACGCCGACCTGACCGGCCGCGTCGAGGCGCTCGCGCTGATCGGCGTCACCGAGCTGCTGGCCCCCACCGAGCGGGGCTGGGTCAGGGCCCGCCCCGGCGGCGTGAGGGAGCCGGTGCCGGGCCTGTCCGCCGCGCTCACCCTCGACGGGGCCGCCACCGCCGTCTGGGGCACCGCCTGGACCGAGTGGAAGCACGCCGGGCACCGGGCGCAACTGCTCGCTCTGGGCTGGGTGGTCGAGCCGCTGGAGCCCCGGCCGGGCGACGTCCCGGTGTCGCAGGTCGCCGACCTCCGCGAGATCTTCAACGGCAAGGACCCCAAGGCCGGTAAAGCCAAGGACGCCCCCGCCGGTAAAGGCAAGGACGCCCCCGCCGGGAAGGGCAAGGACGCCCCCGCCGGGAAGGGCCGCGACGCCCGGGGCGGGACGGCCAGGGAGAGCGGACGGGCGAGGCGGGTGGCCGTCGTGGGCGGCACCGTGCGCAGCGGCAAGAGCACGATCGCCCGGCTGCTCGCCGAGGAACTGCGCGACCGCGGCTGGCAGGTCCAGGCGATCCGGTCCACCCGGGGCGAACTGCCCGACCGCGACCCGCTGATCGACGCCGCCCGGCGGGCCGTCGAACTGGCACAGCGCGAGGAAGGCGGCCACTGCCTGCTGATCCTCGACGGGCTGCTCCCCCTCCAGGGCGGCAACAAGGCGGTGGACGAACTGCTGCCGCTGGTCTCGGAGGACGTCCACTGCAGCGTCCTCGCCCTGCTGGAGTACGACGTCTCGGCGAACTTCGAGTGGAGCACGGAGAGCGTGGACGTCGTCCCGGCCGTCGTGGGCGGGCCGCACCTGGAGGACTTCGTCAGGGCGGTGGCCCGCGCGCGGCCCGGCGAGGCGAGGAGTGAGGCCGGGCTCGCCGAGGTGCGGCGCGGCGACGGCAGCCGCGACCTGGACCGGATCATCCGCGTCATGACCCACGGGGGGAACGAGGACCCCGTCCTCGCCTGCTTCGGAGGCCTCGGGCTCGACCAACAGGACGCGGTGGCCGACATGGCGGCCGCCTCCCTGATCCACTCCGGCGTCCCCGTGGAGACGCTCGACGACCTCACCGAGGAGGAGCACGCGACCCTCGGCGTGGAGCCCCTCGACGGCCAGGGCCTCGCCCGGATCCCCAGCGTCGAGGACAGCACCCGCATCCTCCAGCGCGTGCTCCAGATCCGGGAGGAGGCGGAGGCCGACGACGATCGCGACGAACCCGAACGCGTGCCCGTCCCGGGCGAGGAGCGGCTGCGCGCCGAGATCGTCGGACGGCTGCTGCCCGGGTTCGAGGCGCTGATGCGGGCCAGGTCCCCCGAGGTCCTGCCGCGGCTGCTGGGAGCGCGCCTGTACCGCGCCCAGGTCGCCGCCGAGTTGTTGGACCGCACCCGCCGCGGCGCGTTCGCGGAGTGGTGCGAGAACGCGGGGGCCGCCGAACTGGCCCGCTGCCTCACCGCCCTCGGCACCTCCCTGAGCGAGACCATCGCGGGGGACGTCATCCAGGAGTTCACCAACCGCCTCAAGGACGAGCCGTCGACGCTGCGGCTGTTCGACCTCGTGACCGTGATCCGCGGCATCCGGCACGCCATGTCCACCGGCGCCCTCGCCCTGGGCGAGGTCAAGACCTGGCTGCACGCACAGGTCGGCGCCGTCCTGGACAGCGGGGAGGGAACCGCCCAGGAGCGGCTCCACCTCCTCGACCGGGTCGAGTGGTTCCAGAACGCCGACCTCGACGAGATCGTCGTCAAACGGGTCGCCGAGGTCGTCACCGGTCTGGACCCCACCCGCCCCGCCGACTACTTCCTCGTGCTGCGCGCCCTGCGCCTCCAGCGCCGGCTGTGGCGGCGGGTCGCCGAAGACGACGCGGTGCACTACGAGGACGCCGCCGGCTACCACCCCGTCGACCAGGAGGAGGGGCCGGAGAAGCTGGTCGCCCACCGGCCCCGCGCCGAGGACGGCTTCGCCGTGATCCTCGCCGGGATGATGCTGCGCCGGCACGTCGACCGCACCGAGTGGTCCGCGATGCTCGACGAGCACCAGGACCTCCTCCAGCCCGCCCTGGACGCCAGCAGCCCGCGCGACGTGATCACGGCCCTGCACGAACTGCGGCGCGCCTCCGGCATGCACCGCAACGAGATCTTCAAGCGCGCCATCGACACCCGCCACGACAACGCGCGCTACCTCGGCGCGCTGCGCGCGCTCGTCCGCCGCGCCACCCCGATGGAGACGGTGGAGCTGCTGCGCGTCGTGCAGGGCCTGCACGCCTGGTGCGCCTGTCTGCTGCTGTCGGAGGAGACCCGCGGCCTGGTGTGGACGCAGGACAACGACCCCGACGGGTCGTTCGCGGCCCGTCTCGTCGACGCCACGAAGAACGACCCCAAGGCCGCGGGCATGCTGCTGTCCGTGACGCACGCGGTGGAGAGCCCGTACCACCAGAGCGGCCAGAGTTTCGCCCAGCTGTTCGGCGACCGGCTCGGCGTGGACACCGTCCTGGGCTGGCTGGTCAAGGACCCCCGCCCGTCGGTGAAGTACCACCTGGTGAAGGGCCTGTGGGAGGCGCAGGTCTCCTACCGGGAGCGGTGCCTGGAGCAGATGGTCGACATCGTCGCGCTCTCGCTCACCACCTCCCGCCGCGTCTGGGGCCCGAGGCTCGCCCTGTGGATCGGCGCGGACCCCGAGTTCGGTCCCGGGTTCCTGCACGACCTGCGCGAGAGGGTCGGCATCGAGGATCTGATGGTCGGCATGAGCGTGTGGTCGCCGCCGGACTCCCAGGCCGAGTTCCACCGCCTGGCCCGGGCCCTCTACCCCACGGCCGCGCTGCGCTACGCCAAGACGTTCCACGCCGGCGAACTCGCGCAGCGCCTCAACAACGCCTCCTCGTCCGTCGCCGTCGCCGAGGCCTGCCGCGAGGTCGCCCGCACGATGCGGCACACCGACGGCATCTCCGGCGCGGCCCTGCTGAGGCAGACCGGCCGGCTGATCGGGCGGCCGAACGTGTGGACGGACCGGCTCGACACGGTCCGGACGGGGGAGGAGTTCACCCAGTTCCTCAGCATCGTCAGCGGGATCGACCGGGGGTTCGTGCAGCGGCTCCTCGTCGACTACGGCGGGCGCACGATGCGCACGGTCGCCGTCCAGGACGCGGAGGAACTGCGGCTGGTGTGGAAGACGCGCTCGGCCATGTACCAGAACCCGCTCGCCGCCACCGGCATGCTCTCCGTCCTGGAACGGGTCGCCGGACTCGGCCGGGCGGTCTACACCCGGCTCTCCGACGAAGCCACCCTGATGAGGATCTTCACCGAGGAACTACAGCTCCTTCAGAACCCGTCCGAGCAGTACATGGCCGCCCTGCACCTCGCGCGCATCGGGGTGGGCCCCGCCGATCCGCGCAACGCCGACTGGACCGAGAAGACGTTCGAGCTGAAGAAGCAGCTCATCACCACCTTCTCCAACCCGCGCGTCATCCGGGACGTCCTGCGGACGGTGGCGCTGTGGGAACGCCGTTGGGCGCTCGAGCTCGTCGAGTGCATCGACATCACCAAGCCGACGCGCCGGCTGCGGCTCGGACTGATCGCCGACCTCCAGCCGACCGTCGGTCTCGCCGCGCTCCTCGTCAGCCTCGGCGACAACACCGGGGCCGTGGCCCTGCTGGAGAAGCTGGAGGAGATCGGCTGGGAACGGGTGGTCGAGCGCGTCGACCTGCCGTCGGCGGTGCAACTGCTGCGGCTGGTCGGCCAGTTGCAGCCGCATCACGGGGGCAGCGTGGCCGCGGCCGTCAACGCCCGGGTCGTCACCCTGCTCTCCCGCGAGATCGTCCTCGACGACCGGGCGATGTGGCGCGAGGTGGGCCACGCCTGTCAGGCGCTCGCGGTGGCCGGCCGCCCGGTGCAGGGCGTCGGCGACCGCCCGGCCCGCGAACCGCTCCTCGCGGACGCCCCGGCGGTCGCGCGCGCCCTGCACTGGTTCCCGGGGACGCCGTGGCGCGCCCGCTTCCAGACGCTGGCCGTCGAGCGGCTGCTCTCCCACCCGCCCCGCTCCGGCGGCGACCTCGCCCTCGCCCTCGCGGGAGCCGCCGCCGCGGGCCGCCTGCCCGACCTGCTCCCCAAAGTCGAGAAGCTCGGCGAGGCCCTCTCGACCGCCGGCACCAGGGACCTCGCCGACCTGACGGAGTACGCCGGGTACAAGCCGGCCCTCGCCGCCGCCCTGCGCCCGCTGCACGGCGTCTTCGACGCCCATCTGCGGGCGGCGACGTCGGTGTCGTCGCTGGACACGCGCCGGCTGCGGGTCAGCATCACGGCCATCGCGTCGGGCACCACCTTCGACGACGCCGGCTGAACCGCCCCGGCCGCGGCTGCGGCCCGGGACGGGCGGGGCCGGGCGGGCGGGGCCGGGACGAGACGGGACGCGACGGGTGCGGGGCGTCCGCGGGGCCGGTGCCGTCGGCGCCTTGGGCGCCGCCGTCCGGCCGGTCCTGCCATAGGTCCGGCGCCGCCCTCCGGCTGACGGCCGTTCCCCCCCGCCCCCCTACCG
>NZ_JAHHIT010000126.1 GCF_024539675.1 Streptomyces hilarionis
TGCCGGTGGTGGGGGTGGTGGGGGGTGATCGGGTGTGTTCGGCGGATTACTGGGTGGAGCATGTGCGGCGTGCGGTGCGGTTCGCCGATGATCTCGGGTGGTTGGCGGATCGGGGTGTGCGTCGGTTCGTGGAGGTGGGTCCGGATGCGGTGTTGACGGCGATGGGGCCGCATTGTGTGGCGGAGGGGTTGTTCGTGGCGTTGCAGCGTCGTGATCAGCCGCAGGCGTTGACGGCGTTGACGGCGGTGGCCCGGTTGCATGTCGACGGGCATCCCGTCGACTGGACCCGCGTCCTCCAAGCCCCAACCACACCCACACCCACACCCACACCCACGTCCACATCCCCCGACACGTCCCGTCCCGAAGCAGCGAGCGGCGCCGGAGCCGCGGCCGAGGCCGACGGCACGGGCGCCGACGAGGCCGTGGCCGCGACCGGGCCCGCGACCGGGGCCGAAGCCGCGAACGGGGCCGTGGGCCGGCTCGTCGACCTGCCCACCTACCCCTTCCAGCACCAGCACTACTGGCTGGAGGAGGTGTCCACCGGCGACGTCGTCTCGGCCGGACAGGTGGCCGCGGACCACCCGATGCTGGAAGCGGTGGTGCGCGTCGCCGGTTCGGACGAGGTGGTCCTCACCGGCAGGCTCTCGGCCCGCACCCACTCCTGGATCACCGAACACGACCTCGGCGGAAGGGCGTTGGTGCCCGGCACCGCGCTGCTCGAGATGGCGCTGCGGGCCGGCGACGAGGCCGGCTGCGGTGGCGTGGACGAGATGGTCGTCACCGCGCCGCTGGTCCTTCCGGAGACGGGCGGGGTACGCGTCCAGCTCGTGGTCGGCGCACCGCAGGAGACCGGGAACCGCCCCTTCGCGATCCACTCGTGCCGCGAGGACGAGCAGGACTGGACCTGCCACGCCACCGGCACGCTGGTCGCCTCGGCTCCCGAGCCCGACTTCGAGCTGACCGAGTGGCCGCCGGCCGACGCGAGCGTCATGGAGACGGACGGCTTCTACGAGCGGCTCGCCGACCACGGCTACGTGTACGGCCCGGTGTTCCGCGGCCTGCGCACGCTGTGGCGCCGCGACCGTGCCGGCGTCGCCGAGTTCTTCGCCGAGGTGGCGCTGCCGGAGAACACGGACACGGCGCGATTCGGCATCCATCCCGCCCTGTTCGACGCCGCCATCCACCCCCGGGTCGTGGCCGCGATCGCCGACGCGGGCGAGGACTTCACCCTGCTGCTGCCGTTCGTGTGGAACGGCATCAGCCTCTACGCCACCGGCGCGACCACGCTGCGGGTCCGGGTCGTCGTCGAGGACGGGACCGACGGCGCCGCCTGCCGGGTGCAGCTCGCCGACGAGGCGGGGCAGCCGGTAGCCGAGGTGCGGTCGGTGGAGGCGCGCCCGGTCTCCGCCGACCAGACGGCCGCACGGGACGAGACGGCCGGGTCGCTGTTCGGCGTCGACTGGACCCCCGTCGAGCTGAACCCGGCCGAACCCGCCGGACACTGGGTCCTGCTCGGCGCCGACGCGGGGCCGGCCGGCGGGGCGCCGGCCCTCGACCGCCGCGCGACGCTCGCGGAGGCGGCCGGGGCGGACGTGCTGGTCGTCTCCTACGGCGGGCGGCCCGCCGACCAGACCGCCGACCGGCCCGGCGGCGAGGTCGTCGCGTCGGTGCACGACACCGTCGTCGAGGCGCTGGCCCTGCTGCGGGAGTGGCTCGCGGACGACCGGTTCCTCGCGAGCCGCCTCGTCGTGCTCACCCGCGGGGCCGTGGCGACCGGCGAGGACGCTTCCGTGGACCTGGTGGGCGCCGCGGTGTGGGGTCTGATGCGCTCCGTGCAGTGGGAGCACCCCGACCGGATCCTGCTGGCGGACGTCGACGACGACCCGGCCTCGCTCACGCTCCTGCCCGCCGTGCTGGCGGCCGGCCACGACCAGGTCGCGGTGCGCGGCGGCGCGGCGACCGTGCCGCGCCTTGCGGCCCGGCCCGGGCCGGCCGCCGACGCGCCCGGGACGACGCGCGACGACGGCACGGTCCGTGACGGCACGGTCGACCAGGACACGGTCCGCGAGGGCACCTTCCTCGTCACCGGCGGCACGGGAGCGCTCGGCGCCCTGTTCGCGCGGCACCTGGTCACCGAATACGGCGTCCGCCACCTTCTGTTGGCCGGCCGCCGCGGCCCGGACGCGCCCGGCGCCGGCGCACTGGCCGCGGAACTCACCGCCCTCGGCGCCACCGTGCGCACGGTGGCCTGCGACGTGGCCGACCGCGAGGCACTCGCCGCGATGCTGGCCTCGGTCCCCGACGCGCATCCGCTGACCGGCGTCGTGCACACCGCCGGCGTCATCGACGACGGCATCGTCACCGCCCTCACCCCCGACCGCGTCTCCTCCGTGCTGCGCCCCAAGGTCGACGCCGCCTGGCACCTGCACGAACTCACCGCCGACGCCGACCTCACGATGTTCGTGCTGTTCTCCTCCCTGGCCGGCACGCTGGGCAACCCGGGCCAGGCCAACTACTCGGCCGCCAACCACTTCCTCGACGCGCTCGCCCGGCACCGTCGCGCCCACGGCCTGCCCGCGGTCTCGCTGGCCTGGGGCCTGTGGTCCGCGGAGGGCGGCATGCAGTCCGGGGTGAGCGCCGACGGGCCCGGCCAGCTCCGGCACGCGGCGCTGCGACCCCTCTCGGCGGAAGGCGGCGCCGCGCTGTTCGACCGGGCGCTCGCCCTGGACGAACCGGTGTCCCTGCCGGCCCGGATCGACCTGCGCGCGCTGCGCTCCGGCTCGGCCCCGGTCCCGCCCGTGCTGCGCGCCGTGGTCGGCCGTCCGGCGCGCCGGGTGGTCCGCAGGGGCGGCGGCGACACGGGGTCGCTCGCCGCCCGGCTGGCCGCGCTGCCCCCGCAGGAGCGGCGCGAGCACGCCGTCGACCTGGTGCGGGCCGAGGTGGCCGCGGTGCTGGGGTTCGGCGCGGGCGAACGGGTCGGCGAGAACGTGCCGTTCCGCGAGCTCGGCTTCGACTCGCTGACCGCGGTCGAACTGCGCAACCACCTGACCGCGGTCACCGGCCTGCGGCTGTCGCCCGGCGTGGTGTTCGACTATCCGACGGTCGCCGCGCTCGCCGAGTACGTGCTGTCGGAGCTGAGCGGCGAGGCGCCGGCCGCGGCGACGGCCGTCGCCGCGGCGGTCCCGGGCTCCGGCGGCGGGAGCGATCCCGTCGTGATCGTCGGCATGGCCTGCCGCTTCCCCGGCGGGGCCGACACCCCCGAGGGCCTGTGGCGGCTGGTGGCCGACGGCGTGGACGCGATCTCCGACATGCCGCACGACCGCGGCTGGGACGTCGAGGGGCTCTACGACCCGGACCCCGACAAACCCGGCGCCTTCTACACCCGGGTGGGCGGGTTCATCGACGACGCAGCCGACTTCGACGCGGGATTCTTCGGCATCTCGCCCCGTGAGGCGCTGGCGATGGACCCGCAGCAGCGGCTGCTGCTGGAGACGTCGTGGGAGGCCCTGGAGAGCGGCGGGATCGACCCGCTGTCCCTGCGGGGCAGCAACACGGGCGTCTACACCGGCCTGACCGCGCAGGACTACGGATCGGGCGCCGGCGCGGCCGAGGAGGGCGGCGAGGGGTACCTGCTGACGGGCTCCACGACGTCGTTCGGCTCCGGCCGCGTGTCCTACGTGCTGGGCCTGGAGGGCCCGACCATGTCCATCGACACCGCCTGCTCGTCGGTGCTGGTGTCGATGCACCTCGCGGCCAACGCCCTGCGCAGCGGGGAGTGCGCACTGGCGCTCGCCGGCGGTGCGACCGTGATGGCGCAGCCCATCGGCTTCATCGAGTTCTCCCGGCAGCGCACGCTCGCCCCGGACGGCAGGTCCAAGGCGTTCGCCGAGTCCGCCGACGGCACCGGCTGGTCCGAGGGCGTGGGTCTGTTCGTCCTGGAACGGCTGTCCGACGCCCGGCGCAACGGCCACCCGGTGCTCGCGGTCGTCCGGGGCAGCGCGGTGAACTCCGACGGCGCGTCCAACGGACTCACCGCGCCCAACGGCCCCTCCCAGCAACGGGTCATCCGTCAGGCGCTGGCCAACGCCGGTCTCGCGCCGTCCGAGGTCGACCTCATCGAGGCGCACGGGACGGGCACCCAGCTGGGCGACCCGATCGAGGCGCAGGCCCTGATGGCGACGTACGGCCGTGACCGGGACCCGGACCGGCCGGCCTGGCTCGGATCGGTGAAGTCCAACATCGGGCACGCCCAGCACGCCGCCGGGGCCGGCGGCCTGATCAAGGCGGTCATGGCCATGCGGCACGGTCTGATGCCCCGGACCCTGCACGTGGACCGGCCGACGCCCGCGGTCGACTGGTCCTCGGGGGCGGTGCGCCTGCTGACCGAGGCCCGCCCGTGGCCGGAGCTCGACCGTCCGCGCCGGGCGGCCGTGTCGGCGTTCGCGCTGAGCGGCACCAACGCCCACATCGTGCTGGAGCAGGCCCCCGAGGACCCGGCCGAGGTCCCGGCGGCGCCCCGCGCGTCCCTGCCCGCGGTGCCGTGGGTGCTGTCGGCCAAGTCGCCGCAGGCCCTGCGCGAGCAGGCCGCCCGTCTGCTCCCGGCCGTGGACCGCGACGGCGCGCCGAGCCCGCTCGACGTCGGGTTCTCGCTCGCGGCCCGCTCGGTGTTCGACCACCGGGCGGTGCTCGTCACCGAGGGCGGCGCCGACGCGCTGTCCGGGCTGCGGGCGATCGCCGGGGGCGAGGCGCCGGCGGCCCGGGACGGCCGTACCGCGTTCCTGTTCACCGCACGTCCCGCGGACGGCCCCGACCACGAGCTGCGCGAGACGTCCGCGGTGTACGCCCGGGCGTACGACGAGACGCTGGCCGCACTCGGCGCGTCGCGGGAGGCGGCCCCGCTGGCCGCGGAGGTCGCGCTGTTCCGGCTGCTGGAGTCCTGGGGCGTGGTCTTCGGCTGCGTCGCCGGGGCAGGCGTCGGCGAGATCGCGGCCGCGTACGTCGCCGGCGCGCTCTCGCCCTCCGACGCGGCCCGCCTGGTGACGACCGGAGAAGGGGCCGGCGTGACCTGCGGCGAACCGCGGATCGCGGTGGTGTCGCTCGCCACCGGCCGCCCGCTCACGGCCGGCGACCCGGTGGGCGCGGCGGTCGACGGAGCGGATTCCGGGCGGTCCGCCGCCGAACAGTGGATGACCGGGCAGCGCGTGGCCCGGTTCGCGGAGTCCGGCCCCCGGCGCACCCTGGCGGGGTCGGTGCCGCTGGGCCCCGACGGCCGTCCGCGGCTTCGCACCCTGCTCGACGGCGTGGCCGAGCTCTTCGTCGCCGGAACGGACGTCGACTGGACGGCCGTGTTCGCCGGCACCGGCGCCGCCCGCACCGACCTGCCCACGTACCCGTTCCAGCGCGAGCGGTACTGGCCGGCCGAGGCCCGGGCCTGCGCCGACGGCGCGGACCTCGACCCCGGCTCCGCGCCGCACTCCCTGCTCGGCACGGCCGTCGCCGTGGCCGGCCGGGACGAGCTGGTGTTCACCGGCCGGCTGTCGCTCACGGCCCAGCCCTGGCTGGCGGACCACGTCGTCGCCGGCGTGCCGGTGCTGCCGTCGGCGGCGCTGGTCGACATGGCCGTCCGGGCGGGCGACCTGACCGCCTGCCCGGTGCTGGCCGAACTGACCGTCGCCGAGCCCGTCGTGCTGCCCGACGAGGGCGGCCTCGAGCTCCAGGTGGTGACCGGCGCACCCGGCGCGGACGGACGGCGCACGGTGGAGATCCACACCCGGCTCGACGACACCCGACCCGGCGGGGCGAGCGGCCCGGACGACGTCGCGCGGGAGTGGACCCGCCACGCCGTCGGCGCGCTGGCCCCCGCGTCCGCCCTCCCGGCCTCCGAGCCGGAGGCGTGGCCGCCCGCGGGCGCCGCGGCGGTGGACTTCGCCTACGAGGACCTCGCCGACGCCGGTCACCGCTACGGCGGAGCGTTCCGCGGCCTGGAGTCGGTGCTGCGGCGTGGGGACGAGCTGTTCGCCGAGGTCCGGCTGCCGGAGGACGCGGTCGCCGAGGCGGGCCGGTTCGGCATCCACCCGGCCCTGCTGGAGGCGGCCGTGCTGCCGCTGCTGATCGGCGCTCCCGGCGTCGCGCCGGACGGCACGACCCGGCTGCCGCTCGCCTGGGAGAACGTCTGCCTGCACGCCGCCGAGGCGACCGTCCTGCGGGTCCGCCTGACGCCCGCCGGACCGGACGCCTACCGGCTCGAGGCGCTCGACGAGGCCCGACTGCCGGTCCTGACGGCCGAGTCGGTGCGGCTGCTCCCGGCACGTCCGACCTCCCGGGCCGGCGCCGCGCCCGAACCCGCCGGCACCGCCTCGCTGTTCGACCTGCGCTGGATCGCGGTGGAGCCGCCGAAGGACGAGGACGCCGACAGCCTGCTCGCCCTGCTCCAGGGCGCCGACACCGGTGTCGAACGCGCGGACCGTGGCCGTGGCGACGGTGACGCCCTCGCGGCGCTCGCCCCGCTGCGCTTCGACGACGTCAAGGAGGCCGCCGCCTCCTACACCCCCTGGGACGCCCTGCTGGTGTGCCCCTCCGAGCCCGACCGGGCCGCGGACGGGGCGGCCGGCCAGGCCGCCGCCGTGCACCGGGCCGTGCTGCGCGCCCTCGACGTGGCCCAGGACTGGCTGGCGCAGGAGGACCTGCCCGACAGCCGGCTCGTCGTGGTGACCCGTCAGGCCATGGCCGTCGAGCCGCACGACGACGTCCTCGACCCGGCGGGGGCCGCGGTGTGGGGCCTGCTGCGGTCGGCCCAGGCGGAGAACCCCGACCGGATCGTGCTGGTCGACCTGGACGACGACCCGGCCTCGGCCGAACTGCTGTTCCTGGCGGCCCGGACCGGCGAGCCCCAACTGGCCCTGCGCGACGGCCGGATGCTCGCTCCACGGCTCATGCCGACGGACGCGACGGACGCGACGGACACCGCGGCCGCGACGCCGCCGGCCCCGGCGGCCGACGGCACGGTGCTGGTCACCGGCGCCGACGCGGCGCTGGGCGCGCTGTTCGCCCGGCACCTGGTCACCGACCACGGCGTACGGCGCCTGGTGCTCACCGCCCCGCGGGCGGCAGACCCGGCCGCCCTGCGGCTGCGGGACGAACTGACCGCTCTGGGCGCGAGCGCCACGGTGGCCGGCTGCGACCTGGCCGACCGGGACGCCGTGCGCGCCCTGCTCGCGGACATCCCCGCCGACCACCCGCTGACGGGCGTCGTGCACACCCAGAACGTCCTGGACGACGGGGTGTTCACCGGGCTGACCGCCGAGCGCGTGGCGGACGTGCTGCGGCCCAAGGTCGACGGAGCCTGGCATCTGCACGAGCTCACCGCGGACGCCCCGCCCGCCCTGTTCGTGCTGTTCTCCTCGGTCGTCGGCATGCTCGGCAGCCCGGGACAGGCCAACTTCGCCTCGGCGAACGCCTTCCTGGACGCGCTGGCCGTCCGCCGCCGGGCCCAGGGAGCACCCGCGGTGTCGCTGGCCTGGGGCCGGATGGTCGAGGGAGGACAGTCCGGACTGCGGGTGATCGGCGAGGACGAGGCCCGCGCCCTGTTCGACGCCGCGCTCGCCACCGGGCGGGCCGTCGTCGCGCCCGCCCCGCTCGACCTGGCCGCGCTGCGCCGCGACGCGCCCGCCGTCCCGCCGGTGCTGCGTGCTCTGGCGCCGCAGGGCGAGCGCCGCAGGGCGAGCGCCGAACGGCCCGCCGACCGGTTCGCCGGCATGACCGCGGCCGAGGCGGAGAAGCACCTGCGCGATCTGGTGCGCACCGAGGCGGCCGGGGTGCTCGGCCACGCCACACCCGAGAACCTGCGGTGGGAGGTGTCCTTCCGGGACTCCGGATTCGACTCCCTGTCCGCGGTGCAGTTCCGCAACCGGCTCGCCGAACGCACCGGACTGTCCCTGCCGACCACGCTGGTCTTCGACTACGCCTCGCCCGGCGTGCTGGTGGACCACCTGCTCGAACGGCTCGATCTCGCCGACGGGGCCGACCACCGCTCGGCGCTGGCCGAACTGGACCGGCTGGAGGCGGTGTTGATGGCCGTCCCGGTGGAAGGGGCGGACGACGACCGGGACTCCGGGCACACCGAGATCGCCGACCGGCTGTCCGCCATCCTCTCCCGCTGGAACAAGGCCCGGACCGACGCGCGGCCGGGCACGGCCCACGGCCCCGACGCGACCGACCTGGCCGACGCGAGCGAGAACGAGGTCTTCGACTTCATCGACCGGGCTCTGGGCCGCTCGTCGTCCGCACACCCCAACCGCTGACCACCAGGAGACATGGTGAACGCACCCACCCGCTACGCCGAAGCCCTACTGACCGCGATGCTCGGCGCCTTCGGCCTGGACGTCGAGTACGTCCGGGCGGAGAAGAACAGCCTGTACTACCTGGACGAGACCGGGGCGGAGGTGCCGGTCCTCGACCTGGTCGGCGGTTGGGGCTCGCTGATGCTCGGGCACAACCACCCGGAGATCGTGGCCTACGCGAAGGAACTGCTGGAGACCGGCTGGCCGGTGCACTCGCAGCACTCCGCGCACCCGGTCGCCGACCAGGTCGGCGCGGTGCTGAACGACATCGTCGGGCGGGAGTTCCCCGGCGCGGAGCCGCACTCGGTGATCTTCGCCAACAGCGGGGCGGAGGCGGTCGAAGCGGCGGTCAAGCACTGCGAGTTCGACCGCGTCCTGCGGGTGAAGAGCCTGTTCGAGCAGATCGAGTGGAACGCCGACGTCGCGCTGACCGCGCTGCGCGAAGGCGCCGCCGCGCTGCCGCGGGACACGTCCCTGCTGCCCGGCGACGTGCCGGCGCCGACCACCGTCGAGGAGTTCGGGGCGCTGCTCGGCGCGGTGGCGGCGCACAACCTCGCCCGGGCGGGGACCGGCCCGGTCTTCTTCGCGCTGGAGCGGGCCTTCCACGGAAAGCTGGTCGGCAGCACCCAGTTCACCTACAACCCGCTCTTCCGCGCCGCGTTCGCCTCGCTCGGCCGCGAGGTGCGCTTCGTGCCGCCGAACGACGCCGCCGCGTTCGAGCGCATCGCCGCCGAACACCGGGTCACCGTGCTCGACGTCGAGGTCGTCGACGGTGTGATCACACTGGTCGAGCGGCCGTTCCCGGTCGTCGCCGCGCTGGTCGTCGAGCCGATCCAGGGCGAGGGCGGCATCCACGCGCTGACCGCCGAGTTCGCCGCCCGCGTCCGCGAGATCTGCGACGGGATCGGGTGCCCGATCGTCGTCGACGAGATCCAGACCGGGATGGGGCGCACGGGGACGTTCTTCGCCAGTTCCGCCATCGGCCTGGTCGGCGACTGCTACGTGCTGGGCAAGTCGCTGGGCGGCGGCATCGCCAAGACCTCCGCCATGCTCGTGCGCCAGTCGCGCTACCGGCCCGAGTTCGAGCTGGTGCACAGCTCGACCTTCGCCAAGGACGGCTTCTCCACGGCCATCGCGCTGCGCACGCTGGAACTCCTCGAAGCCGACGGCGGAGCCGCCTACGACCGGGCCGCGGAACGCGGTGAGCGCATCCTCGCCATGCTGCGCGAGCTGGCCGCGGCCTATCCGGACGTGGTGGCCGACGTGCGGGGCAAGGGGCTGCTGATCGGGCTGGAGTTCGCCGACCAGAGCCAGGCGGCGTCCCCCGTCATCCGGGAGAAGGCGCTGGCCGGACTGCTGGTCTTCCAGCTCGGCAGCTACCTTCAGCTGGCCCACCACATCCGCACCGGTCCGACGGCGAGCGTGCCGACCATGCTGCGCATCGAGCCGTCGATCTACATCAGCGACGAGGAGATCGACCAGCTGCGCACCGGCCTGGTGGAGGTCTGCGAGATCCTGCGCAACCAGGACGCGCTGCCGCTGATCCACCCGCTGACCGGCGGCGAACAGGAGCAGGCGCCGCGCGCGGAGATCCGGGACTTCCGGCCGGCGGAGGCGGACGGCGCGGTCACCGAGGCCGGGCCCGCCACGGTCCGGGCCGGGCTGGTCGGGTACCCGCTGACCCCGGACGCGCTGCGGGAGCTCGATCCCTCGCTCGCCGACCTGGACGACGACCGCCTGCTGGCCTACGTCCGCCGCTCCGAGCTGCTCAAGGACCTGCCGGCGTTCGCGCCGGTCCGCTACGAGTCGCCGCAGGGCGTCTCGGCGGATCTCACCGTCTACCCGCTGCTGGTGACGCAGGAGCAGCTGCGCGGGTACCAGGTGTCCGGGCAGACCTTCCTGATCGGTGCGGACGTCGACCGCCGGGTGCGGGCGGCGAAGGCGGACGGTTGCACGACCGTCGGCCTCGGCTTCGGTCTCGGCGCGGTCACCGGTCACGGCGGCGCGCTGCGGGTTCCCGGGATCACGGTCACCGCGGGCAGCACGCTGGCGGTGGGCTCGGCCCTGACCGCCGTCGAGCGGGTCGCCGCCGAGCGTTTCGGCGGACTCGACGGCCTGACGGTGGCGGTGGTCGGCGGCGGCGGGCGCACGGGTTCGGCCATTGCCGCGCTGAGCGCCCGATGGGCCGCCAAGATCGTGCTGGTGGGAAGCGGCCGTCCGGGATCGGACGAGCGGCTGCGTGCGACGAGGGTGCGGATCTACCAGGAGGCGTGGGAGCGGATCGCGGCCGGCGCCGAGCCGACCGGGCTCTGCGCGGCGCTCGCGGCCGAGCCGCTCGTCGCCGGATGGCTGGCCGAGGGGCGGTCCGCAGACGAGCCGGGCGGCGCGGCGATCGCGGCCCGGATCGACGCCGACCACGACATCGATCCCTTTGTCGTCACGACCGACGATCTATTGTCGGTCGCGAATGCGGAGGTGGTGTTCTCGGCGCATTCCAGCCCCGTTCCCGTGCTGGACGAAAAACATCTCTCCGACCGCGCCATAATCTGCGATATGTCCTTTTTCGGCACCGCGGCCGAAACTGCTGCATTGGCTTCTCGCGGCGATCTACGTTACGTACGTGGTGGTATACTTTCCGTGTCCGATCGCGTTAATCTGCCACGTGGTTTCAGCGCCTCCACAGGCGCGGGTGAATTGTTGGCAGGGGTGGCGGAAGTCATCACACTCGCGTTGTCCGGGAGCAGTGGACCGGTGGGCGACGGCCTCATTACCCGTGAACGGGTGGACGCCCTTGTCGACCTCGCGAAGCAGCACGGATTCGAGACGGTTTCCCCCTGATGTCTGCCGAACACCGGTCTGCCGAACCATCGGCCGATGGTCCGGCCTGAGTAATAGAGGGTAAGTGGAATGTCAGAGTCAGCAGATTCCGTGACGGAAGTGGCGGCGGGCGGCGCGGCCGACCCCCACTACGCCAAACGATGGCTGATCCTCGGGGTGATCGGCGTCGCCCAGTTAACGATCTTCCTCGACACCACCGTCGTCAACATCGCCCTGCCGTCCGCACAGGCGGACCTCGGGTTCGGCGACGGTGACCGGCAGTGGGTCGTCACGGCCTACGCGCTCGCCTTCGGCAGCCTGCTGCTGCTCGGCGGCAGGATCGTCGACCTGGTCGGGGCCAAGCGGTCGCTGATGATCTCGATCGTCGGCTTCGGCCTCATGTCGGTGCTGGGCGGCGCGGCCAACGGCTTCCCCATGCTGGTCACGGCCCGCGCGTTGCAGGGCGGGTTCGCCGCCCTCGTCGCGCCGGCGGCCCTGTCGTTCCTGCTCACCGTCTTCAAGGACCCGAAGGAACGGGTCACCGCGTTCGGCGTGTACGGCGCGCTGGGCAGCGGCGGTCTGACGCTCGGTCTGGTCCTCGGCGGCGCGCTGACCGACTGGCTGGACTGGCGCTGGTGCCTGTACGTCAACGTCGTCTTCACGGCGGCGGTCTTCGTGGGCGCGCTGCTCACGATGGAGAACCAGCGGGCCGAGGACCGTCCCGAGAAACTCGATCTGCCCGGCACGTTCACGGCCTCGGTCGGTCTGTTCTGCCTCGTCTACGGTCTGTCCAACGCCGACGACGGTGACTGGAGCAAGCCCGAGGTCTGGGGTCTGCTCGTGGGCAGCGCGGTGCTGCTGATCGCGTTCGTGCTGTTCGAACTGCGGTCGCGGACCCCCCTGTTGCCCATCCGGATCGTGCTGCACCGCAACCGCGGCAGCGCCTACCTGGCGATGTTCCTGCTGGGCATCGGGCTGTTCGTGCAGTTCCTGTTCCTGACGTACTACCTCCAGCTGATCCTGGAGTTCTCGGCCATCCAGAGCGGCCTCGCCTTCCTGCCGATGATCGTGGGCATCGCGATCGGCGCGACCACCCTCCCGCCGGTGCTGGAGCCCAAGGTCGGGGCGCGCGTGCTGATTCCGGCCGGCCTCGTGCTGGCCGCCGTCGGATCGTTCTGGCTGAGCCGGCTCACCACCGACAGCTCGTACGCGGGCGGCGTGCTGACTCCGTCCCTCATCGCCGGCATCGGCTTCGGCCTCGTCGTCTCGCTCGGCGCGGCCGTGGCCACCGTCGGGGTCGAGGCCCAGGACGCCGGCGCCGCGTCGGCCCTGGTCAACACCGTGCAGCAGGTGGGCGGATCGATCGGCACCGCCCTGCTGAGCACGCTGGCGATCACCGCTGCGGACCACTTCGTCGAGGGCAAGAAGCCGTCGCCGCAGCTGGTCGCGGACGCCGCCGTGGAGAGCTACACGACCGCCTTCTTCTGGGGCGCCGTGGTCTTCCTCGCCGGGGCGGTCCTGTGCGCGCTGCTGTTCGACCGCTTCGTGTCGGCGCAGCCGGACGCCGAGGTCGGCGAACGGGCGGCCGTGCCCACCGTCTGATCTCCGCACGCCGTTCGACCCCGACCGGCCGTCGCCTGGTACCTGGTTCCCGGTACCAGCGCGACGGCCGGTTTTTGGGTGCCGGTCGCTGGGCCCCGCCGGGCGCAAGCGCTTGACTCGTGCGTGAGACGCGGTGCGTGAGCGCTCCCCGATCCGGGAGCCCGACGACCCATGACCGAAGGGGATTCCGTGACAGCAGTGACCAGTGAGCAGGTGGAGGAGACGGCCGCACCGGCGGTCGACCCGGCGGAGCTCGTGGCGCGCGCCCGCGAGCTTGCTCCGCTGATCCGCGAGAACGCGGTGAAGACCGAGCAGGACCGCAGGCTCGCCGAGGAGGTCGTGGTCGCGCTGCGGGACGCGGGCCTGTTCCGGCTCTCCACGCCGACCCGGTTCGGCGGCTACGACCTGAAGATGTCGGACCTGCTCGCGACCATCGTCGAGGTCGGCAAGGCCTGCGGGTCGGCCGGCTGGAACCTGTCCATCGACACCGCGTCGACCCGGTTCGCGCTCAACGCGCTGCCGGAGACCGCGCTGGCGGAGATGTTCGAGGGCAACCCGGACGCCTACGTGATCTCCACGGCCCACCTGAGCACCACGAAGGCGTGGCGCGCCGAGGGCGGGTTCCGGATCACCGGCACCTTCCCGTGGAGCTCGGGCTGCGAGATCGCGGACTGGGCCTACATCCCGGTCGTGCACGTCTACGACGGCGACGAGCAGACCACCGACCTCGTGGGCGTCGTGGTGCCCATGGGCGACCTGACGATCGAGCGGACCTGGCACACGGCCGGCCTGGCCGGCTCCGGCACCCACACGGTCGTCGCCGAGGACGTGTTCGTCCCCGAGCGCCTGGCGGTCCCCTTCAGCCTCACCGACCTGGTGGGCGAGGACGAGCGGGACAGCATGCTCATCCAGGGCAGCGCGCAGTCGCTCGCCGCGATCGTCGGCGCGGCGCAGGGCGCGCTGGAGGTCACCCGGGCGGCGCTCGACAAGAAGCGGCCCATCACCTACGTCAACTACGAGGCGGCCGTCGACGCGCCCTCGGTGCAGCTGTGGTTCGCCGAGGCCGCGCACCTCATCGAGAGCGCCCAGCTGCACCTGAGGGAGATCGGCGCCAGCCTCGACGGCATCCCCGAGACCCAGCCCGTGCCGTGGGCGGAGCGCGCACGGATCCGCATGCACCAGAAGTCGGCCCAGGAGAAGTCCCGGGCGGGCGTGGAGAAGCTGCTCGACGTGGTCGGCGGAAGCGCCTTCGCCCTGTCGAATCCGTTGCAGCGGCTCTGGCGCGACATAGCGGTGATGAGCCGCCACACCGCGCTGAACGCGCCGATCATCATCGAGGACTACAGCCGTGCGCTGCTCGACATCCACCCGTCGGTGACGCTCCTTTACTGACGGGTTTTCGGCGGCTCATTCCGTCCCGTTGTGAACGTGCTTTACTGAATTCACCTGCGTCGGTATCGTCCGGCGGTCGGGAATTTCCTTCCCGGCCGTCGGGCGATGCCGATGCTCCTTTTCCCCTCCCTTTTTCGACGCGTCCCGCCTGTCGTCGGCCACCATATTCTCGACGGCTTTTTGGGACCGTGGAACAAGATGTCCCGCCGACCCGCACTGTTGACTGAAAGCATGAGACGGATCGCCGTGGTCGGATTGGCATGTCGGTTGCCTGGGGCCGGCGACGGCCGCGCGTTCTGGCGTTTGCTGCGAGAGGGGACGGACGCCGTACGCGAGGCGCCCGAGGACCGGTGGCGCGGCGCCGAGCTGCCCCACCGTCTCGGCGGTTTCCTCGACCGGATCGACGCGTTCGACGCGGGCTTCTTCGGGGTCTCGCCGCGCGAGGCGGCCGCCATGGACCCGCAGCAGCGTCTGATGCTGGAACTCGCCTGGGAGGCGCTGGAGGACGCGCGGATCGTGCCCGCGACGCTCGGCGGCAGCGACACCGGGGTGTTCGTCGGCGCCATGTGGGACGACTACGCGGCCCTCCAGGACCGCCTCGGCGCGGCCGGCGTCGGCCGGCACACCATGACCGGCACCCGGCGCGCGATCCTCGCCAACCGGGTCTCCCACCACCTCGGCCTGCGCGGGCCGAGCCTGAGCGTGGACACCGCCCAGTCCTCCTCGCTGGTGGCCGTCCGGCTCGCCTGCGAGAGCCTGTCCCGCGGCGAGTGCGAGATCGCCGTCGCCGGCGGGGTGAACCTGAACATCCTGGCCGAGACGACCCTCGGCGCGGTGCGCTTCGGCGGCCTGTCCCCGGACGGCCGGTGCTTCACCTTCGACGCCCGGGCCAACGGGTTCGTACGGGGCGAGGGCGGCGGCGTCGTCGTCCTCAAGCCGCTGACCGCCGCGCTCGCCGACGGCGACGACGTCTACTGCGTCCTGGACGGCGGCGCCATGAACAACGACGGCGCGGGGGAGGGCGAGCACACCGGCCTCACCGTGCCGAGCCGCTCCGCCCAGGAGGACGTCGTGCGCCGGGCGTGCCGGGAGGCGGGCGTCGACGCGTCGGACGTGCAGTACGTGGAACTGCACGGCAGCGGCACCAGGGTCGGCGACCCGATCGAGGCGGCGGCGCTCGGCGCGGCGCTCGGACGGTCCCGCACACCGGGCTCGCCACTGCCGGTGGGGTCGGTCAAGACCAACATCGGGCACCTCGAGGGCGCCGGCGGGATCGCCGGTCTGCTCAAGGTGGCGCTCAGCATCCGGCACAGGATGCTGCCGCCGAGCCTGCACTTCGTCGGCCCGCCCTCCGACATCCCCCTCGACGAGCTGGGCCTGCGGGTCCAGACCGGCCTGACGGCCTGGCCGTCGCCGGACCGGCCGCTGGTGGCCGGAGTGAGCTCGTTCGGCATGGGCGGCAGCAACTGCCACCTGATCGTCAGCGAACCCCCGGCGCCCACCGGGCCGTCGGCGGCGCCCGCGCCGCGGGCCGAGCGGCCCGCACACGACGGCGCGCTGGTGTGGCCGCTCGCCGCCCGCACCGGCGAGGCCCTGCGCGCCCAGGCCGCCCGGCTGCTGTCCTTCGTCGACGCGCACGAGGACGACGCCGCCGACATCGGACTGTCCCTCGCCACCACGAGGACCGCCTTCCGCCACCGCGCGGTCGTCGTCGGCGACGACCGGGCCCGGCTGCGCGAGCGGCTGGCGGCGTTCGCCGGCGGCGCGGCCGTCGCCGACGTCGTCGAGGGACAGGCCACGACGGTGGGCACGACGGTGTTCGCCTTCCCCGGCCAGGGCGCCCAGTGGGCCGGCATGGCCGTCGAACTGCTCGACGCCGTACCGGAGTTCGCCGCGTCGATCCGGGCGTGCGAGGAGGCGTTCGCACCGTATGTCGACTGGTCGCTGAGCGAGGCGCTGCGCGACGGGCAGGCGCTGGAGCGGGTCGACGTCGTCCAGCCGGCGCTGTTCGCGGTGATGGTGTCCCTCGCGGACCTGTGGCGCTCCTGCGGCGTCGAACCGGCCGCGGTCGTCGGGCACAGCCAGGGCGAGATCGCCGCCGCGTGCGTGGCGGGCGCCCTGTCGCTGGAGGACGCCGCGCGGGTGGTGACCCTGCGCAGCCAGGCCCTCTGCGCGCTGTCCGGCGGCGGCGCGATGGTGTCGGTGCTGCTTCCCGCCGACGACGTCCGCGAGCGGATCGCCGGACACGACGGCGCGGTCTCGGTCGCGGCGGCCAACGGCCCCTCCTCCGTGGTGCTCTCCGGCGACCCGCAGGCCCTGGACGAACTGGTCGCGCGCTGGACCGCCGAAGGCGTCGAGACCCGGCGGATCGCGGTCGACTACGCCTCCCACTCACCCCAGGTCGAACAGATCCGGGAGCGGCTGCTCGGCGTGCTGGACGGCATCCGGCCCAGGTCCTCACAGGTGCCCTTCTACTCCACGGTGACCGGCGGCCCCATCGACACCGCCGCCCTGGACGCCGGGTACTGGTACCGCAACCTGCGCGGCACCGTCGAGCTGGAGCGCGCCACCACGGCCCTGGTGCGCGACGGGCACACCGTGTTCGTCGAGTGCAGTCCGCATCCGGTGCTGCTGCCGGCCCTGCGCGAGACGATGGAGCAGGCGGGCGCGGACTCCGGCGTGGTCACCGGCTCGCTGCGCCGGGGCCAGGGCGGACCGGAGCGGTTCCTGACCTCGCTCGCCGGGCTGCACGTCCGCGGGGTCGACGTGGACTGGGCGCGGGTGTTCGCCCTGCGCGGCGCCCGCACGGTGAGCTTGCCCTCCTACGCCTTCCAGCGGGAGCGCCACTGGCTCGCCGAGGCCGGGGCCGACGCCCGGCCCGCCGTCCCGGCTCCGGCCGGCCCCGCCCCCGCCGAGGACGCCGCCCCGGCCCTCGCGCGACCCGCGGCCGGGCCCGCCGCCCGGCCCGGGGCGGGCCCCGAGCCGCTCGCCCTGGTGCGATCCGCTCTCGCGGTCGTGCTCGGCCACGCGGGCGGCGACGCGGTCGATCCCGGCACGACGTTCAAGGAACTGGGCGTCGACTCGCTGGCGGCCGTGGAACTGCGCGACCGCTTGAGCGCGGCGACCGGCCTCACCCTGCCGGCCGGCGTGCTGTTCGGGCATCCGACCCCGGCCCGGCTCGCCGCCCACCTGCGCACCCTGACGGCGGACGGCGCGGGGCACGGCGACGGGCCCGCCGCCCCGGTCAGCGCCTCCGACGCGCCGGCCGGGACAGGAGCCGTGGCCGACGAGCCGATCGCGATCGTGGGCATGGCCTGCCGGCTCCCCGGCGGCGTCACCTCGCCCGAGGAGCTGTGGCGTCTCGTCATGGACGGCACCGACGCCGTCTCGGAGTTCCCGGAGAACCGGGGCTGGGACGTGGACCGGCTCTACGACGCCGATCCCGACCACCCGGGCACCTCGTACACCCGGCACGGCGGATTCCTGCACGACGCCGACCGGTTCGACGCGGAGTTCTTCGGCATCTCCCCGCGCGAGGCACTGGCCATGGACCCGCAGCAACGACTGCTGCTGGAGACGTCCTGGGAGGCGCTCGAGCGAGCCGGGATCGACCCCACGAGCCGGCGCGGCGCCCCGGTGGGCGTCTTCGTCGGTGCCATGGCGCAGGACTACGGCCCGCGCCTGCACGCCGCGCACGCCGAGTCCGACGGCTACCGGCTCACCGGCAGCACGATCAGCGTCGCCTCCGGCCGCATCGCCTACACGCTCGGCCTGCACGGCCCCGCGGTCACCGTGGACACCGCCTGCTCGTCGTCCCTGGTCGCCCTGCACCTCGGCGCACAGGCCCTGCGCGCCGGGGAGTGCTCGCTGGCCCTCGCCGGCGGCGTCGCGGTGATGTCCGGCCCCGGCATGTTCGTCGAGTTCAGCCGGCAGCGCGGACTGGCCGAGGACGGCCGGTGCAAGGCCTTCTCCGCCGCCGCGGACGGCACCGGCTGGGCCGAGGGCGCGGGCGTCGTCGTCCTGGAGCGGCTCTCGGACGCCCGGCGCAACGGGCACCGGGTGCTGGCCGTCGTCCGGGGCAGCGCGGTCAACCAGGACGGCGCGTCCAACGGGCTCACCGCGCCGAACGGCGTCGCCCAGGAGCGGGTGATCCGTCAGGCCCTCGCCGGCGCCGGGCTGTCCGCCGCCGACGTCGACGTCGTCGAGGCGCACGGTACCGGGACGACGCTCGGCGACCCGATCGAGGCCGAGGCGCTCGCGCAGACCTACGGCCGCGACCGGGAGCCCGGCCGGCCGCTGCTGCTCGGGTCGCTGAAGTCGAACATCGGGCACACCCAGGCCGCCGCCGGGGTGGCCGGCGTGATCAAGACCGTGCAGGCGCTGCGCCACGGCACGGTGCCCCCCACGCTCCACGCGGACGAGCCCACCCCGCACGTCGACTGGGCCGCGAGCGCCCTGCGCCTGGTCACCGAGGCCCGCCCGTGGCCCGAGACCGGCCGGCCGCCCCGGGCCGCGGTGTCCTCGTTCGGCATCAGCGGCACCAACGCACACGTCGTCCTCGAACAGGCGCCCCCGGAGCCCGTCCCGACCCCCGCCCCGAACCCGGAGCTCCTGCGGGCGGCCGGCCCGCAGGAGAAGCCGCAGGCCGCGCCACCGCCCGGGCCCGGACCGGCCGCCGCCCCCCTGCCCGAGCAGTCCTCGCAGTCCGCCGCCGACCTCACCCCCGGGCAACTGCCGTCGTCCGGCGCCGCGGCGGGTGCGCAAGCAGGAGAACTCGCGCCGGGCGGGCCCGTGTTGCCGTGGGTGATCTCCGCGAGCAGCGCTGACGCCCTGCCGGCGCAGGCCGCCGCGCTGCTGGACTTCGTCGAGGCGCACCCCGCCGCGGACCCGGCCGACACCGCGTTCTCGCTGGCCGCCGCCCGGTCGGGCCTGCCGCACCGGGCGGCCGTCGTCGCCGCCGACCTGCCCGCGCTGCGCCGGGGCCTGGCCGCGCTCGCGGCCGGCGACGAGGCGCCCGGCGTGCTGCGGGGCGCCGCGCACGACCCGGGCGGCGTCGTGTTCGTCTTCCCCGGCCAGGGGTCGCAGTGGACCGGGATGGCGGTGGAACTGCTCGCCTCCTCACCCGTGTTCGCCGAGTCGATGACGGCGTGCGCCGCCGCGCTCGCGCCGCACGTCGCCTGGGACCTGTTCGAGGTGCTCGCCGACGCCGACGCGCTGGAGCGGGTGGACGTGGTCCAGCCCGCGCTGTTCGCCGTGATGGTCTCGCTGGCCGCCCTGTGGCGCTCCTACGGCGTCGAGCCCGACGCGGTGGTCGGGCACTCGCAGGGCGAGATCGCGGCCGCCTGCGTCGCCGGGGCACTGGGCCTCGCCGACGCGGCGAAGGTCGTCGCGCTGCGCAGCAAGGCCATCCTCGCGCTGTCCGGAGCCGGGGGGATGGTCTCGGTCGCGCTGTCCGAGGACGAGGCGGCGGCCCGCCTGCGCCGCTGGGACGGGCGGCTGTCGGTGGCCGTGGTGAACGGCCCCGGAGCCGTCGTCGTCTCCGGCGACCTGGACGCCCTCGACGAACTGGTCGCCGCGTGCGAGGCCGACCGGGTGCGGGTCAAGCGGCTCCCGGTGGACTACGCCTCGCACTCCGCCCAGGTGGAGCGGATCGAGGGCGAGCTGGCCACCGTCCTGGCCGGGCTCTCGCCCCGCCCGGCGGCGATCCCGTTCTACTCGACGGTGACCGCGGGACTGCTGGACACCGCCGGCCTCGACGGCGGCTACTGGTACCGCAACCTGCGCCGCCAGGTCCGCTTCGCCGAGACCGTCGCCGTGCTCGCCGACACCGGACACTCCGCGTTCATCGAGGTCAGCCCGCACCCGGTGCTGACGGCGGCGGTGGAGGACGTGGCCGCCCCGGCGCTCGCCGTCGGCTCCCTGCGCCGCGACGACGGCGGCCCGGAACGCATGCTGACCTCGCTGGCCGGGGCGTACGTGCGGGGGCTCGCCCCCGACTGGCGGGCCGTGTTCCCCGGCGCGCGGCCGGCCGACGTGCCCACCTCGGTCTTCCGGCGGCGCCGCTACTGGCTGGAGCCCGCTCCGGCCGGCGCGGCGGCCGACGTCGAGGGGGCGGGACTGTCCGCCGCTGATCACCCGCTGCTCGGCGCGGTGGTGGAACTGCCGGACTCCGGCTCGCTCGTGCTCACCGGGCAGTTGTCGCTGCGGGCCCAGCCGTGGCTGGCCGACCACGCGCTCGGCGACACGGTGCTGCTGCCCGGCGCGGCGTTCGTCGAGCTGGCGGTCCGCGCGGGCGACGAGGTCGGCTGCGACGAGATCGCCGAGCTGACCTGCGAGGTGCCTCTGGCGCTGCCCGCGCAGGGCGCGGTCGCGGTGCGGGTCACGGTGGGGGAGCAGGATGCCTCGGGCCGCCGTGAACTGGCCGTCCACGGCCGCCCGGCGGACGGCTCCGGCAGCTGGACCCGGCACGCGAGCGGACTTCTCGCGGCCGGCCCGGCCGAGGACTTCGACCTGACGGCCTGGCCGCCGCCGGGCGCGGTCGCGGTGGAGTGGGACGGCGGGTACGACCGCTGGGACGAACTCGGCTACCGCTACGGACCGTCGTTCCGGGGCCTGCGCTCCTGGTGGCGGCGCGGCGAGGAGGTCTTCGCCGAGGTCGAACTGCCGTCCGCGAGCGACGGCGACGCCGGCCGGTTCGCCCTGCACCCGGCGCTGCTGGACGCCGCGCTGCACGCCGCGGTCGGCGACGGCCCCGACTGCCGCCTGCCGTTCTCCTGGCAGGGCGTGTCCGTGCGGGCCTCCGGCGCGACCGCGCTGCGGGTGCGGATCGCGCCGGCCGGCCCGGACGCCGTCTCGCTGCGGATGGCCGACGTCACGGGGGCGCCGGTGGCGTCGGTGGAGTCGCTGGCGCTGCTGCCGGTCCCCGCCGGAGAGCTCGGCCTCGGCGCGCCGGACGCGCTGTTCCGGGTGGACTGGGTCGAGGCGCGCACGGCGCGGACCGCCGCCGACGCCCTGGACTGGGCGATCGTCGGAGCCGACGCGTTCGGCGTCGGCGCACCGGTCCACCCTGGCCTCGACGCGCTCGCCGACACCGGGCACGTCCCCGCGACGGTGTGCGCGGCGCTGACGGACGAGCCCACCGTGAGCGGCGCCCACGCCCTCGCCGCCCGCACGCTGCGGCTCCTCCAGGACTGGCTCGCCGACGAGCGGTTCGCCGCGTCCAGGCTGGTGCTGCTCACCCGCGACGCGGTGGTGGCGGAACCCGCCGCGACCGAGTCGCCCGGGGCGGCCGGCGCGGGGGTGTGGGGCATGGTCCGCTCGGCGCAGCGCGAACACCCGGACCGGTTCGTCCTGGTCGACCTCGACGGTCACGAGACGTCCGTCGCGGCACTGCCGGGGGCGCTGGCCTCCGGGGAGCCGCAGCTCGCGATCCGCAAGGGGCGGCCGACCGCGCCCCGGCTCGCCAGGGTCACCGCCCGGCCGACGCGGCGGGCCGCCCCCGCGCCGGGCACCGTGCTGGTGACCGGTGCGGGCGGCGCCCTGGGCGGGCTGCTGGCCCGCCACCTGGTCTCCCGGCACGGCGTGACGGACCTGCTGCTGGCGAGCAGACGCGGCCCGGACGCCCCCGGCGCGGCCGAACTCGCCGCGGAACTCACCGCCTCGGGCGCGCGGGTCACCGTGGCCGCCTGCGACGTCGCCGACCGGGACGCGCTGACCGCCCTGCTGGCGTCGGTCCCGGCCGACCGCCCGCTGACCGGTGTGGTGCACGCCGCCGGACTGCTCGACGACAGCCTCCTGGAGACGATGCGGCCCGAGCAGCTCGCCCGCGTCCTGCGGCCGAAGGTCGACGCCGCCGTGAACCTGCACGAGCTGACCCGCGACCTCGACCTGTCGATGTTCGTGCTGTTCTCCTCGGTCGCCGGAATCCTCGGCCTGCCGGGACAGGCCAACTACGCGGCGGCCAACGCCTACCTGGACACCTTGGCGCAGCAGCGCGCGGCACGGGGCCTGCCGGGCCTCTCGCTCGCCTGGGGACTGTGGGCACAGGCCGGCGGGATGACCGGGCACCTCGCGGACGCCGACCTGGAGCGGATGCGCCGGGCCGGGCTGGTCCCGCTGTCCTCGGCGGAGGGCCTGGCCCTGTTCGACGCGGCGCTCGCCTGCGGCGAGGCCCTGCTCGTGCCGGCCCGGCTGGAGCCGGCCGAGGTGCGCGCGCACGGCCCCGTCCCGGCGCTGCTGCGCGGCGTCGTCCGCGAGCGGGTCAGAAGGGCCGGGGCCGCGACCGCCGGGCCCGGCGCCGCCGTGACCCTCGGCGACCGCCTCGCCCCGCTGTCCGCCGAGGAACGGGCGCAGGCGCTGCTCGGCGTGGTGCGCGAGCACACCGCCGCCGTGCTGGCGCACGGCGCGCCGGGCGCGGTAGACCCCGACCGCACGTTCAAGGAGCTCGGCTTCGACTCGCTGACCGCCGTCGACCTGCGCAACCGACTGGGCGCCGCGACCGGCCTGCGACTGCGGGCGACGCTGGTCTTCGACTACCCCACGCCGACGGCGCTCGCCGCCCACCTCGGCGCGGCGATCGCCCCCGCCGAGGCGATCGCGCCCGCCGACCCCGCGCACCCGGCCGCTCCCGCCGGGCGTCCCGCGCGGCCGGCGGCCGAGCTCGACGGGCTGGCGCTCGACGAGCTCTTCGACCTCATCGACGGCGAACTGGGCACGTCCTGACGGAGGGCTGGGAAGTGACGGAGCACAACGAAGACAAGCTGGTCGAATACCTCAGGCGGGTCACGGCCGAACTGCAGCAGACCAAGCAGCGACTGAAGGACGTCGAACAGGCCGGCCGTGAACCGGTCGCCGTCGTCGGCATGGCGTGCCGCTACCCCGGCGACGCCGACTCGCCGGAGGACCTGTGGCGGCTGCTGGACGCGGGAGGCGACGCGATCACCGAGTTCCCGGCCGACCGCGGCTGGGACATGGAATCGCTGTACGACCCCGACCCGGACGCCCCCGGCCGCACCTACACCCGGCGCGGGGGCTTCCTGCGCACGGCGACCGAGTTCGACCCGGACTTCTTCGGCGTCTCCCCGCGCGAGGCGGCGGCGATGGACCCGCAGCAGCGACTGCTGCTGGAGACCTCGTGGGAGGCGCTGGAGCGGGCCGGCCTGCGCCCCGCCACCCTGCGCGGCGCCCGGGTCGGCGTGTTCGCCGGCGCGATGGCGCCGGACTACGGACCCCGGCTCCACCAGGCCGTCGGCGGCGCGGAGGCGCACCTGCTCACCGGCACCACCAACAGCGCCGCCTCCGGCCGGATCGCCTACACCTTCGGCTTTGAGGGACCCGCGGTCACCGTCGACACGGCGTGCTCCTCCTCGCTGGTCGCGCTGCACCTGGCGGTGCAGTCGCTGCGCCGCGGGGAGTGCGCGCTCGCCCTGGCCGGCGGGGCCACCGTCATGTCGACCCCCGGCATGCTCGTCGCCTTCAGCCGCCAGCGCGGACTGTCCCCGGACGGACGCTGCAAGTCCTTCGCCGACGCCGCCGACGGCACCGGCTGGGCCGAGGGCGTCGGCATGCTCGTCGTCGAACGGCTCTCGGACGCCCGGCGGCTCGGGCACCCGGTCCTCGCCGTGGTGCGCGGCAGCGCGGTCAACCAGGACGGCGCCTCCAACGGGTTCACCGCCCCCAACGGCCCCTCCCAGCAGCGGGTGATCCGCCAGGCCCTGGAGGACGCCGGGCTGTCCCCGGCGGACGTGGACGCCGTCGAGGCGCACGGCACCGGCACCAGCCTCGGCGACCCCATCGAGGCACAGGCCCTCCTCGACACCTACGGAGCCGACCGCGAGCGCCCCCTGTGGCTCGGGTCGCTGAAGTCCAACATCGGGCACACCCAGGCCGCGGCGGGAGTGGGCGGCGTCATCAAGACGGTGCAGGCGCTGCGGCACGGCGTCCTGCCGAGGACCCTGCACGTGGACACCCCGTCCACGCACGTCGACTGGTCGGCGGGGCCGGTGCGCCTGCTCACCGAGCGGCAGGAGTGGCCGCGGACCGGCGCGCCCAGGCGAGCGGCGGTGTCCTCGTTCGGGATCAGCGGCACCAACGCCCACCTGATCCTCGAACAGGCCCCGCCCGCCGAACCGGCCGCCGCCGAACCGGCCGCCGCGCTGCCCCTCGCCCCGGTCGTGCTGTCCGCCCGGACCCCCGAGGCGCTGGCCGCCCAGGCCGGGCGGCTGCTGGGCGCCGTGGACTCGGCCGAGCCGCTCGACCTCGCCTTCACCCTGGCCACCGCCCGCACGGCGTTCGCGCACCGGGCCGCGGTGCCGGCCGGGGACCGCGACGCGCTGCGCGACGGCCTGCGGGCCGTCGCCCGCGGCGAGGGGGGCTCCGCGGTCGTACGGGGCGTCGCCCACCCCGGCCGCACCGCGTTCGTGTTCGCCGGGCAGGGCACCCAGCGCCTCGGCATGGGCCGCGAACTGCACGCGGCCTTCCCGGCGTTCGCGTCGGCCCTGGACGAGGTGTGCGCCGGCTTCGACGGACTCCTCGACCGCCCGCTGCGCGACGTGCTGCTGACGGAGCCGGACGCCGCGCTGCTGGACCGCACCGGGTGGGCCCAGCCCGCGCTGTTCGCGGTCGAGGTCGCCCTGACCCGGCTCCTCGGGTCGTGGGGCGTGCGGCCGGAGGTGCTGGCCGGGCACTCGATCGGCGAGCTGTCGGCGGCGTTCGTCGCCGGGCTGTGGACCCTGCGGGACGCGTGCCGCGTGGTGGCGGCGCGCGGTCTGCTGATGGAGCGGCTGCCCGCGGGCGGGGCGATGGCGTCCGTGCAGGCCACGGAGGACGAGGTCGCGCGGGCGCTGCCGGACGACGGGAGCGCCGGCGTCGCCGCCGTGAACGGCGCGCGGTCGGTGGTCGTCTCGGGGGAGGAGGAGGCGGTGCTGCGGATCGCCGAGCACTTCGCCTCCCTCGGGCGGCGCACCCGGCGGCTGCGCGTGAGCCACGCGTTCCACTCGCCCCTGATGGACCCGATGCTGGAGCCCTTCCACGAGGTGCTCGCCGACGTGGAGTTCCACGAGCCGGTGCTGCCCCTCGTCTCCACGGTCACCGGCGAGCCGCTGACCGCGCAGACCGTGTGCTCGCCCCACTACTGGGTGCGCCAGGTGCGCGAGCCGGTGCGGTTCGCCGACGCCGTGCGCCGTCTTCAGGACGACGGGGCCACCCGGTTCGTCGGCGTCGGGCCGGACGCCGCCGCGGCCACCATGGCCGCCGGATGCCTCGCCGACACAGAGTCGCGGACGGGGACGCAGACGGAGCCGACGCCCGTCGCCGTGCCCGTCCTGCGCGCCGACCGCCCCGAACCGGCCACCGCGCTCACCGCGCTGACCACGCTGCACGTGCACGGCGGCGACGTCGACTGGCCCCGGGTCTTCGCCGGCACCGGCGCGAGCGCCGTCGAACTGCCGACCTACGCCTTCCAGCGCGAGCGGTACTGGATGGACGTCCCGGCCGGGACCGGCGAGCTGCGCGCGGCGGGCCTCACCGCCGGCGAACACCCGCTGCTCGGCGCCGTGCTGACGCTGCCGGAGACCGGCGCGACGGTGCTGACCGGCAGGCTGTCGCTGGAGGCCCAGCCGTGGCTGGGCGACCACGCGGTACTGGGCCGGGTGGTCGTGCCGGGCGCGGCCTTCGTGGAGATGGTGCTGCGCGCGGGCCGCGAGGCCGGCTGCGAACTGCTCGACGAACTCACCCTGCACACCCCCCTGACGCTGACGGAGCACGGCGGCGCCGACGTCCAGGTCGTCGTCGGGGAGGCCGACGAGTCGGGGCGCCGCGCGGTGTCCGTGCACGCCGCGGCCGAAGGCGGCGAGTGGGTCCGGCACGCCGAGGGCGCCCTGTCCGAGAAATCCGCGCCGACGGGGTTCGAGGCCGCGCCGTGGCCCCCGGAGGGCGCGCGGGAGATCGCGCTCGGCGACGTCTACGCCGATCTCGCCGCGCGCGGCTACGACTACGGTCCGGCCTTCCAGGGGCTGACGGCCCTGTGGCGGCGCGGCGACGAAGTGTTCGCCGAGGTCGCCCTGCCCGCGGGGACGACCCCCGACGCGGACGCGTTCGGCCTGCACCCGGCGCTGCTGGACGCGGCGCTGCACACGGTCTGGTACGGCTCCTTCCTCGACGGCGCACAGGGCGCGGTCCTGCCGTTCGCCTGGTCCGGCGTGTCCCTGGCGGCCGTCGGCGCGTCCGCGCTGCGGGTGCGCATGGCGCCCTCCGGCGAGGACGCGGTGTCGATCGGGCTCGCCGACGCGACCGGCGCGCCGGTCGCGTCCGTCGAGGCGCTGCGGTTCCGGCCGGCGCCCGCGGCCGGGACGGCCACGGCCGCCGAGTCGATGTTCCGGGTCGACTGGCCGGCCGTGACCGACGGACCGGACGAACCCGTCCGGTGGGCGCTCGCCCACGACCCGGCGGACCTCCCCGCCGACGCGGACGTGGTGTTCCTGCGCTGCCCGGCCGGCCCGGACGCCCGGCAGGTCACCGGCGCGGTGCTCACCGTCGTCCAGGAGTGGCTCGCCGACGGGCGGTTCGGCTCCGCGACGCTCGTGCTGGTGAGCCAGGGGGCGGTCGGCACGGAGCCGGGGGAGCGGCTGGACGGACTCGCGCAGGCCGGCGTGTGGGGCCTCGTGCGGTCGGCGCAGACCGAGAACCCCGGCCGGTTCGCCCTGCTGGACGTCGACGCCGGACCCGTCTCGTGGGACCAGGTGGCGTCGCTGATCGGCCGGGAGCCCCAACTGGCTTTGCGCGCAGGTCGGTTGCTGGCGCCCCGGCTGGTGCGGGCCGAGGTCGGCGACGGCTGCGCCCCGCCCGCCGCGTTCGGCGACGGAACGGTGCTCGTCACCGGTGGCACCGGCACCCTCGGCGCGGTCGTGGCCCGGCACCTGGTGACCGCGCACGGAGTGCGCCGGCTGCTGCTGGTCAGCCGGGCCGGCGCCGCGTCGGCCAAGGGCCGGGAACTGGCGGCCGAGTTGACCGGCCTGGGGGCCGAGGCGGTGCTGGCCTCCTGCGACACGGCCGACCGCGCCGCGCTGTCCCGGCTGCTCGCCGACATCCCCGCCGAGGCCCCGCTGACCGCCGTCGTGCACGTGGCCGGCGTCGTCGACGACGGGGTGCTGACCGACCTGACCCCGCGGCGGCTCGACACCGTGCTCGGCCCCAAGATGATCGCCGCGTGGAACCTGCACGAGCTGACCCGCGGCCTCGACCTGTCGGCGTTCGTGCTGTTCTCCTCGATGTCCGGCCTGATCGGGCCCGCCGGACAGGCGAACTACGCGGCGGGCAACGCCTACCTGGACGCGCTCGCGCAGTTCCGGCGGGCGCAGGGGCTGCCCGGGGTGTCGCTGGCCTGGGGCATGTGGGCCGAACGCAGCACCATGACCGAGCACCTGACCGACGTGGACCTGGCCCGGCTGGCCCGGCTCGGCGTGACCCTGTCCTCCTCGGAGCAGGGCGTCGCGCTGCTGGACGCCGCGCTCGGCCTCGACGAGCCGGTCCTCGTGCCCGTCGCGCTCGATCTCGCCGCGATCCGCGCGCAGGCCGAGGTGCCGCCCATCCTGCGGCGGCTCGCCGGCCGCGGCGCCGGACCCCGGCGGACGCGTCCCGCGCCGGCCGGCGCGCGCCTTGCGGCCGACCGGCTGGCGGGCCTGCCCGAGGACGGCCGGTACGCGTTCCTGCTCGACCTGGTCCGCTCCCGGATGGCCGAGGTGCTGGACTACCCGAAGGGGCGCGAGATCGAGCCCGACCGCGCGTTCTCCGAGCTCGGGGTCGACTCGGTGTCCGCGGTCGAGCTGCGCAACCGGCTCGGCGCGGAGACCGGCCTCCGGCTCGCGCAGACGCTGGTCTTCGACCACCCCACGGCGGCCGCCGTCGCCCGCGAACTGGTCCGTGAGCTGGCGGCCCAGGCCCCGGCCCCCACGGGCTCGGTGCTGGCGCACCTGGAGCGGATCGAGGTCGCGCTGACCGAGGACACGGTGACCGGCGAGGAGGGGGACGAGATCACCGAGCGCGTGGAAGGCCTGCTGGTGCGGCTGCGCGCGCTACGGGACTCCGCCGGCCGCGGCGACACGCGTCTCGACGTCACCGCCGCGACGGACGAGGAGCTCTTCCAGTTCCTGGACGGCAGCTGACCGGAACCGGGCCCGACGCCCGGATCCCGCACCGCGGGGGTGGCCTCCTCAGGAGGCCACC
>NZ_JAHHIT010000127.1 GCF_024539675.1 Streptomyces hilarionis
GGGCCGGCGGGGGCGCGGGGCGGCGGCTGGGGCTCGTGTACCTGTACAAGCGCGGTTCCTTCTACCCGTTCGCGCCGCTGCCCGGACCGGGGCAACGGCGCGACAACGCACTGGAGTTGCAGGTGAAGGCCGCCCTCGCGAGCGACCTGCGGATCGAGCAGGACCTGGGCCGCTGGTTCCCGGTGTGGGGCGCCCCGGGCCTGTAGGGCGCCGCCGGGCACGACGCTCCCCGAGGACGCGCCGTGCCCGGCGGACCGGTTCCGCACGGTTCCTGACCTTCCCGGACGGTTCCGGCCCGGCTCATCCGCCGCGCTCACGCTCCTGGCGGCGGGCCTCCAGCGGGCGCTCGCGGCGGTAGCGACGCTCCCACCTGGCCTGCGTGTCACGGCGCTCGCGGTAGGCCTTGTACGAGGTCGGCGCGGGCGCGGCGCTCGGGGCGGCTCCGGCGGAGGGCGACGACGGCGTAGACGTCGACGTCGCGAGCCCGTAGCGGACGTACAGGAAGAGGACGGCGACGGCGGCGAGCCAGTACAGCGGGTTCCCGAACCCCAGGACCACCAGGACGACGGCCCCGGAGAGAACGACGGTGCCCATGGCGTGCCTCCTTCCTGGGCAGGCGCGATGGTGACTGAGCGTGGCGACAGGGACGCTGCCGCCTCCCCAGCGTAGGGAAACCGTCACTCACCGTGCATCCGGTTTTCCGGGCGGCCGTCCGCCACGCCCGGCCCCGGCACGGGCGTCAGATCCCCGGGGCGGCCGTCACCACGCCTGCCGCGATCGCCCGGCCCAGGGCCGCGTGGTCGGCGGCGGTCTGGGCCGCGTAGGCCAGGGCGAACTCGGCGACGGCGTGCTCGAAGGTGTCGGCGCCGCCCAGGTAGCCCGCGATGGCCAGGCGGTCGCCGGACCGCGCGTGGGCGCGGGCGAGGGCGATCCCGCACAGGCGGGCGTACGCCAGGAGCTCGCCCGGGGTCATCCCGGCGACGTCGGCGCAGCCCAGCGTGTCGCGCAGCTGACGCCAGTAGTAGGCGCGCCCCTGCGGCCCGGTCATCCAGCCCAGGAAGACGTCGCAGGAGGCCTGTAGCAGCCGCTGCCCGGCGACGACCCTGCGTCCCGGGTGCACGAAGGGGCCGGGGGGCAGATGCGCCTCCAGGACGGACGCGCGGGCCTCCTTGATCTGGAGGAAGAGCAGGTCCTCGGCGTCGCGCCCGGCCAGCAGCACGACGAAGCACCGGGTGCCGACGCTGCCGACGCCGACGGCCTTGCGGGCCGTGTCGACGAAGCGGTAGCGGTCCAGCAGCAGGCGGCGCTCGTCGGTGAGGGTGGACCGGTAGTCGCTGAAGATCTTGCGGAGGGCGGCGCTGTCGGAGGCTCCGGCGGGTTCGAGCAGCGGCGGGTCGTGGACGATCCGGCGGCGGCCGTCGACGACCTCGGTGAGCCTGCCGAGCGGCTGGAGGCTGGTCCGGCGGCGGGCGCGGGTGAGGCTGGCGTCGGCCCGTCCGCGCTGCCGGGCGGAGCGCACGAGGGGCAGCAGGCGCTCGGTGTCGATGCGCTCGTGCCAGACGGCGAGTTCGCCCAGCCGGGCCAGCCGCCGCATGGCGTGGCGGTAGGCGGCCACGGCCTCCAGGGCGGCCCGGTGCACCCGGGTCTCGGGGTGGCCGTTCTCGCGGGCGGCCACGGCGACGGAGGCGGCGAGCCGTTTGACGTCCCACTCGAAGGGGCCGCGGAACGTCTCGTCGAAGTCGTTGAGGTCGAACACCGGGGTCCGCTCCGGGGACGCGTACACCCCGAAGTTCAACAGGTGGGCGTCGCCGCACAGTTGCACGGCGAGGCCGGTGTGCGGCTGCGACGCCAGGTCGGCGGCCATGACGGCGGCCGCGCCGCGCAGGAAGGCGAAGGGCGAGGCGGCCATCCTGCCGTGGCGCACGGGCAGCAGTTCGGGCAGCCGGTCGCGGCCCTGCCGTTCCAGCACGGCGACGGGGTCCGCCCGGTCGACGGACGCGAGCCAGGAGGCGTGCGCGGACCTGGGGACGCGCCTGCGCGCCGCCTTGCCCCGCCTCGCCCGCTCGGCGGGGGTGGTCATCCGCGTCGCCTTCGCACCACGTCCGCCTCCCGTCCGAGAACCGTCGCCCGGGCTCCTGTTCGCAGTGAAGGCCGCGGCGGACGTCCGCGCACCCCGGATACGCCGAACGGGGGATCCGCCGGGGCCGCTCCCGGTCCCCCTGCGTCTGATGGCCGTCGGCCTCCCGGGCGGGACGGCGTCACCGGCGGCGGGGGCGGTTGTCAGTGGTGTCGGGCAGGATGCGGGCAGGGACACAAGAGGGACGACGAGACGTCGGGCCCGCCGGGAAGCGGGGCGGCCGGACGTGACGGGGCACGGGCGGGCGGAGGCCGGGATGGGCGAAAGACAGCGGTACATCGACGTGGCGGAGCGGCGGGCCAGGCTGGCCCTGCGCCATCGGCTCGCCCCCGAGGCGCGGGCCGCGACGCCCGAGGCGGTGGCCGACGCGCTCGTGGCCCTGCACGGCACCGACCCGGCGGCGGTCTACCTGGCGGTCGGCGCCCGCCTCGCCGACGTGTCCGCGACCGTGCCGGAGACGGACCGGGCGCTGTACACGGACCGCAGCCTCGTGCGGATGCACGGGATGCGGCACACGGTCTTCGTGTTCCCGACGGAGTCGACGGCCGTCGTGCACGCCTCGACCGGCCTCGCGGTGGCCGCCCGCGAACGGGCCTCGCTGGTGAAGGACATGGCGAAGGCCGGGGCCCCGGACGCGGTCTGGCTGAAGGAGGTCGAGGAGTCGGCGCTGGCCGCCCTGGCCCGGCTCGGGCAGGCCACGGCCGCCGAACTGGCCCGCGAGGAGCCGCGGCTGCGGGAGCAGTTCGTGTACGCGGCCGGGAAGTCCTACGAGGGCGTCCACACGGTGGTGACCCGGCTGCTGAGGGTGCTCGGCGTGGAGGGCAAGGTGGTCAGAGGACGTCCGCTGGGCTCGTGGACCTCCAGCCAGTTCCGGTGGGCCCTCGCGCCCCGCCACCCCGAACTCCCGCCGGAACAGGCCCAGTCGGAGCTGCTGCGGCGCTGGCTGACGGTGTGCGGCCCCGCCACGGAGGCCGACCTGAAGTGGTGGACCGGGTGGCGGGTGACGGACGTGCGGCGGGCGCTGACGGCGATCGGGGCCCGGACGGTGACGCTCGACGAGGGGCCGGGACACGTCGTCGACGGCGACGTGGATCCCGCGCCCGCCCCCGAGGGCCCGTGGGCGGCCCTGCTGCCGGCCCTGGATCCCACGGCGATGGGCTGGCAGGGCCGCGACTGGTATCTGGCGCCCGGGCTGCGTCCGGCGTTGTTCGACTACAGCGGCAACGTGGGACCGACCGTGTGGTGGGACGGCCGGGTGGTGGGCGGTTGGGCCCAGCGCGCCGACGGGGAGATCGTGTGGCGGGCGCTGGAGGAGGGCCTGGGCCGCGAGGCGGAGGCGGCGATCGAGGCGGAGGCGGAGCGGCTGGGCTCGTGGCTGGGCGCGGCCCGGGTGACGCCGAGGTTCCGGACGCCGCTGGAGAAGGAGTTGGCGCGCTGAGACCGCGCACCGCAGTGCCGGGCGCCGTCCTCGGGACGGCGCCCGGCATCCGGCTCGACGGCGCGCGGGGTGGCCGGTTCAGCGGGTCAACGGCCCGCCGGGCCCGACGACCCGGCCGCGCGACGACTCACCGGCTGTAGCGCATCAGCGCCCGCACCATGTGGCACGTCGTGTCCGACGGCGGGTGGACGCCGATCAGTTGCGCCGTGCTGCGGATCTTCTCGTTGCGGGCCTGGTTCGGCATGTAGACGCCGAGATCGAGCAGTGCGATGGCCAGACGCATCGCCTTGAGGCGACGGTTGTGCGTGACGTACCACTCGCGGGGCCGGCCGGGCGGCAGCGGCCGCTTCCCGACGGGTACGCAGGGCAGGTCGAGCGGCACGGAACGCTTCGCGGTGGACTGGGTCGCGGACGGCTTCGGCTTCAGTGCGGCAGCGGGCACAGGCATCCTCCTGTCGCGGTCAGGGCCCGACCCGGCACCTCCGGCGGACCCTCGAACACTGCTTCTATTCTACTGTCCCCCACTGACAAAAGCCCCTGATCACATGGGCTTTGAGGCGGCTTCCGGGCTACCGTGGCGGGCATGGAGATCTGGATCAACCCCGCCTGTTCCAAGTGCCGCAGCGCCCTCACCCTCCTCGACGCCGAGGGCGCCGAGTACACCGTCCGCCGCTACCTGGAGGACGTGCCGAGCGAGGCCGAGATCGCGGAGGTGCTCGACCGTCTCGGCCTGGAGCCGTGGGACATCGCCCGCACCACGGAGGCGGCCGCCGGGGAACTCGGCCTGAAGGAGTGGGCGCGTGACGCCGGCACGCGCGATCGCTGGATCGCCGCGCTGGCCGCACACCCGAAGCTCATCCAGCGCCCGATCATCACCGCGGACGACGGCACCGCACTCGTGGCCCGCACCGACGAGGCCGTCCGGGACGCCCTGTCCCGATGAGCCCGGCCCGGCTCCGACCGGCCCGCCCCCGACCGCCCTCCGCACACCGGAGGACGAGCTTGTGACGCACGTCACCCGCAAACACTCCGGCGACAACTGAGCAGCCTCGTTCGGTATCTCGTACATAGCGGCGTACGCTCCCCTATCTCTCAGGAGGCGCGCATGTCGCGCAGGAGAACTGTCGGCACGAAGAAGAAGGTCGCGCTGCTCGTCAGCGCGGCGGCGGTCGCGGGCGCCGGGGCCTTCGTCATGGCGAACACCTCGAACGCCGCCCAGACACCGCAGAGCGCGACGCCGCTGTCGGCCGCGAACTCGACGGTCTGTCAGGGACTCGCCACCGCGCTCGGCAACAACCAGAAGTTCATCGACGGCCAGCGGGCCGCTCCGGACGCGCAGTCCGAGGCCCGGATCGCCAACCGCGAGGCCGTCATCGCGCAGATCAAGGTCCAGCAGAAGGCGTCCGGGTGCGCCGTCGGGGAGTCGGCTCAGGACTCCCAGACGGGCGGCTCCCAGGCCGGCGGGGCGCAGCCGGGCGGGGCGCAGCCGGCCCAGCCGTCGCAGGCGGCCTCGGCCCCCGCGGGGAACGCCGGAGGCGCCGGGAACAACGCGGGCGCGGGGAACGGCGGCGCCGCGGGAAACGGCGGTGCCGCCGCCTCGGGCCGGCAGGTCTGCAACGGTTCGACGGTGACCCTGTCCGGCGAGGCCGGTGCGCCGGCCGCGTCGAGCAACCAGTTCCCCGCCGGAACCAAGCTGAGGGTCACCAACCTGGACAACAACAAGTCCACGACCGTCGAGGTGACCTCCGTCTCCGGCAGCTGCGCCCTGCTCAACAACGCGGCCTTCGAACAGGTCCGTGAGCCCGGCAAGTTCCTCATCCGCCGGGCCCTGATCGAGAAGGTGGGGTGACGCCCGGCCGCCCAGGCGCCCGGTGAGCCGACCGGGCCGACCGCCCGCGTCCCCGGGCAGCCCGGGCAGCCCGGGCCGCCGGCTCGTACGCGAGGCGGCCTTCCCCTCCCGGGAGCGGCCGGGGGCGCGGCGCGGTCCTGCCGTTCGCGGCCACGAGCGGCAGGACCGGCGCCCCCGGTCCACGCGGGGCACCGGCTCGCGGGCGCGGACCGGCCGCCGGCCTTCCGGGGGGAGGCCGGCGGCCGCCTCCCGCGCTCGCAGGCGGTCGGGACGCGGCCGAGGCGGACCGGCGCTCGGGTGAGGGGGGCCACACCACCGCCAGGTAACACGGGGTTCACATTCGAGCAATGACCGGGAAATCGCCTGTTGACAAGCTTCCGGGCGAACCGGCGGCGCCCCAGTGCCGCAGCGCCGCAGCACCCGCACGTGCGTGAGACACACCCCGAAGGAAGTGGCCCGTGACCTTCAAGGCTGAGTACATCTGGATCGACGGCACCCAGCCGACGGCGAAGCTCCGTTCCAAGACGAAGATCATCGGGGGCGCTCCCGCCGGTCTCGACGCGCTGCCGATCTGGGGCTTCGACGGGTCCTCCACGAACCAGGCCGAGGGCCACGCCTCGGACCGCGTCCTCAAGCCGGTCTTCACCTGCCCGGACCCGATCCGGGGCGGCGACGACATCCTCGTCCTGTGCGAGGTCCTCGACATCGACATGACGCCGCACGAGTCCAACACCCGTGCCGCGCTCGCCGAGGTCTCCGAGCGGTTCGCCGCCCAGGAGCCGATCTTCGGCATCGAGCAGGAGTACACGTTCTTCCAGGACGGCTACCCGCTCGGCTTCCCCAAGGGCGGCTTCCCCGCCCCGCAGGGCGGCTACTACTGCGGTGTGGGCGCGGACGAGATCTTCGGCCGTGAGGTCGTCGAGGCGCACCTCGACAACTGCCTCGCCGCCGGTCTCGGCATCTCCGGCATCAACGCCGAGGTCATGCCCGGCCAGTGGGAGTTCCAGGTCGGTCCGCTCGCCCCGCTGGAGGTCTCCGACCAGCTGTGGGTGGCCCGCTGGCTGCTCTACCGCACCGCCGAGGACTTCGGCGTCTCGGCCACCCTCGACCCCAAGCCGGTCAAGGGCGACTGGAACGGCGCCGGCGCGCACACCAACTTCTCCACCAAGGCGATGCGCGAGGGCTACGACGCCATCATCACCGCGTGCGAGTCGCTCGGCGAGGGCTCCAAGCCGCTCGACCACGTCAAGAACTACGGCGCCGGCATCGACGACCGTCTGACCGGTCTGCACGAGACGGCCCCGTGGAACGAGTACTCCTACGGCGTCTCCGACCGCGGCGCCTCGGTCCGCATCCCGTGGCAGGTCGAGAAGGACGGCAAGGGCTACATCGAGGACCGCCGCCCGAACGCCAACGTCGACCCGTACCTGGTGACCCGGCTGATCGTGGACACCTGCTGCTCGGCGCTGGAGAAGGCCGCCCAGGTCTGATCCCCCACACCTCGCGCAAGGGGCGCCCGCCGACTCGGCGGGCGCCCCTTGCCGTTGGGCCACGGACCGGAGCACACGGGGACGGCACGCGGCCGGGGCCGACTTCGCGCCGAGGACGCGTCCACGCTGTGAGAGGAGACTCCTGCAACGGGCCGGCGTCTGCTTCAATGGGGTCATGGCCAGCTTCCAGAGGAACACCGCGACGGGTCGCCACGACCTCGAGCCCTTCTGGCCCTCTCGTCAGCACCACGACTTCGACCGGGTGTGTTGCCGCGCGACGAACGCGCCGGCCCTCTAAAGCCGTACACCCCGGCCTTCGGCCAGCGCGCACGACGTACGTCCACGACGAGCCCGACCACGTGTCGCGGCCGTCGTCCTCCCCGACGAACTCCTCGCGCGAAAGAGCTGACCTCTCATGGCGACCACCCGTTCTCTGTCCTCCGCTCCTTCCCTCACCACCACCACCGCCGCGAACGGCGCCCCCCGTCACCGGCTGCGGGCCGTGGACCGGGACGAGGTGGTCGACGTCGCGGACTTCCTGCCGCCGGGCGCGACCTGGCTGCCCGCTCCCCAGCACACCCTGCCCGCGCTGCCGGGACAGCCGCCGATGGTCGGCTACCTGGTGCTCGTCCCGGCCGACCAGCAGCCGCCGTTCCTGCCCGTGGCGGTGCCGGAGCGCCCCGCGGCCGAGGAGGCCGGGCCCGCCGAGGACACGGGCCGCCCGCTCGTGCGGATCGACCCCGTGCAGCGCACCGCCGAGGTGGACGGGCGACGACTCGACCTCACCTACCTGGAGTTCGAACTGCTCGCCCACCTCGTGGCGCACCCGCACCGGGTGCACACCCGCGACCAGCTCGTCACCACGGTGTGGGGCTACGGCCACGTGGGCGACGGGCGCACGGTCGACGTCCACGTCGCCCGGCTGCGCCGCAAGCTGGGCGCCGAGCACCGTCGGTCCATCCAGACGGTGCGCCGCGTCGGCTACAAGTACACGCCGCCGACGGCCCGCTGAGGCGTTCCCTCTGCCGACGGCAGAGGACGGTTCCGTTCCGGGTGCGGACCGGGCACAGTCACCGGCATGAGACTTCTGGTGCTGGGCGGAACGGAGTTCGCGGGACGGGCCGTCGTGGAGGCGGCCCTCGGACGCGGCTGGGACGTGACGGTCTTCAACCGGGGGCGGCAGCCGCCCGCCCCCGGCGTCCGGTCGCTGACGGGCGACCGGACCGCGCCCGGCGGCCTCGCCGCGCTGGCCTCCCCCGGCGAGGGCGACTGGGACGCCGTCGTCGACACCTGGTCGGGGGCGCCGCGCGCGGTGCACGAGGCGGCGCGGCTGCTGCGGGGCCGCGCGGCCCGGTATGTGTACGTGTCGAGCTGCTCGGTGTACACCTGGGCCCCGCCCGCCGGGTACGCCGAGGACGCGGCGCTCGTCGAGGGCGCCGAACCCGGCGCCGGGCAGAGCGACTACGCCCGGGACAAGCGCGGCGGCGAGCTGGCCGTCCTCGACGCCTTCGGCGAGCGGGACAGCGTTCTCGTACGGGCGGGGCTGATCCTCGGCCCGTACGAGAACGTCGGCCGACTGCCCTGGTGGCTGACCCGGATCGCGCGCGGCGGCCCGGTCCTCGCGCCCGGCCCGCACGATCTGCCCCTCCAGTACGTCGACGTCCGCGACCTCGCCGCGTGGGTCCTGGGCGCGGTCGAGCGGGAGGTGAGCGGGCCGTACAACCTGATGAGCCCGCAGGGCCACGCGACGATGGGCGAGTTGCTGGAGGCCTGCGTGCGCGCCACCGGCTCGGACGCCGAACTGCGCTGGACCGCGCCGGAGACCGTCCTCGACGCGGGCATCGAGCCGTGGACCGAGCTGCCCGTGTGGGTGCCGCCGGGCACCGACATGCACGACGCCCTGCACGCGGCCGACGTCTCGCGGGCGGTGGACGCGGGGCTGGTCTGCCGGCCGGTCGGGGAGACCGTCGCCGACACCTGGCGGTGGCTGACGTCGATCGGCGGCGTCGCCCCCCAGCGCCCGGACCGTCCCCGCAAGGGCCTGGACCCCGAGGTCGAGGCGAAGGTCCTCGCGGATGCCGCCGCACGGGAAGCCCTCGGCGTCCGGCCGCAGGGTGTACCTGGCACCACCTCCTGACCGGGGCCCTCGGCCCCGTGACCGGCGACCGGGGGTCCGCGAGACTGACGCCATGAACGCCAACACGCAAAGCGGCAGCACGGGCACCCGGGCGCGGGCGGCGGCGCTGGCCGCCGGCCGGGGCTTCTTCCTGGCTCTGGTGTGCCTGCCCGAGGCCATCCTGTGCTACACGGTCACCGTCGTCTCGATCGCTCTCGTCCCGGTCGTGGGCATCGGGCTGATCACCACGCCGTGGGCGCTCACCTGGGTACGGTCCTTCGCCGACCGGCGACGGGCCCTGGCGGCGAAGTGGTGCGGGATACGCATCCCCTCGGCCTACCGGCCGGTGCCGCCGGACGCCAGGCCGTGGGCGCGCACGGCCGTGATGCTCCGGGACCCGGCGACCTGGCGTGATCTGCGCTGGCTCCTGGTCGACATGACGGCCGGGTACCTCACCGCGCTGCTGCCGGCCGCGCTGGCCCTGTACGCGGTGGAGGGGTTCGCGCTGGCGGCGGGCCTGTGGCGGGTGTACCGGGACGCGACCGGCGACACCTACTGGTACGGCTTCGTGCCGGTGAACGGCCAGGCGTCGGCCTTCGGCGCGGCGGCCCTGGCCTGCGTGCTCGCCGTCGTCGGCTACACGTACAACCCGCGGCTGCTGATGAACCACTTCCGCCTCACCCGGGCCGTGCTCTCCCCCAGTCAGGCCGAACTCGCCGAGCGTGTACGGGTGTTGACGGAGACCCGGCGGGACGCCGTGGACACCTCGGCCGCCGAGCTGCGGCGCATCGAGCGGGACCTGCACGACGGCGCCCAGGCCCGGCTGGTGGCGATGGGCATGGACCTCGGCACCGTCGAGATGCTCGTCGACAAGAACCCGGAGAAGGCCAAGGAACTGCTGGCGCAGGCCCGTCGTTCCTCCGCCGAGGCGCTCTCGGAGCTGCGCGACCTGGTGCGCGGCATCCATCCGCCGGTGCTGGCGGAGCGTGGACTGGGCGACGCGGTGCGGGCGCTGGCGCTGCGGCTGCCGATCGCGACGGAGGTCGAGGTGGAGCTGCCGGGCCGGGCGGAGGCGCCGGTGGAGTCGGCCGCCTACTTCGCGGTGAGCGAGGCGCTCACCAACGCGGTCAAGCACTCCGGCGCCGACCGGATCTGGGTCGACCTGCGGCATGCGGACGGGAGTCTGCGCATCTCCGTCACGGACAACGGCCGCGGCGGCGCGGCGATCGGGGCGGGCTCGGGGCTGGCCGGGCTCGAACGGCGGCTCGGTACATTCGACGGTGTCCTGGCCGTCGGCTCGCCCGCCGGCGGTCCCACCATGGTGACCATGGAGATCCCTTGCGTGTTGTCCTAGCCGAAGACCTCTTCCTGCTGCGCGACGGACTCGTCCGGCTGCTGGAGGCCTACGACTTCGAGATCGCCGCCGCGGTCGAGACCGGACCCGAACTGGAGCGGGCCCTCGCCGAACTGGAGCCGGACGTCGCCGTGGTCGACGTCCGGCTCCCGCCCACGCACACGGACGAGGGCCTCCAGTGCGCGCTCGAGGCCCGCCGCAGGAGACCGGGACTGCCGGTGCTCGTGCTCTCCCAGCACGTCGAGCAGCTGTACGCGCGCGAGCTGCTCGCCGACGGCAGCGGCGGGGTCGGCTATCTGCTGAAGGACCGGGTGTTCGACGCGGAGCAGTTCGTGGACGCGGTGCGGCGGGTCGCGGCCGGCGGGACGGCGATGGACCCGCAGGTGATCCAGCAGCTGCTGGCGCGCCGGGCGAACGACGGCCGCGGGCCGGTGGACCGGCTCACCCCACGCGAACGGGAGGTTCTGGAGCTGATGGCGCAGGGCCGGTCGAACGGGGCGATCGCGGGCGCTCTGGTGGTCACCGAGCGGGCCGTCGCCAAACACACCGCGAACATTTTCGTGAAGCTGGGCCTGGAGGTCTCGGACGACGACAACCGCAGGGTGCTGGCGGTCCTGGCCTATCTGGACCGTGATCACTGATCGGTCAACTGGGGCGCGGTGTGAGGGTTTTGGGGTTGTTTTGTCGCGCGGGGCTCTCATGAATTTCTGAGCGGGCTGAACACCTGCGAGGCGTGATGCGTAAGGGAGGAAGCAGCTTCAGCTTCACTCCTGTCGGGCGCCTCGATGCTGCCCCGCAAGGAAGTCAGAGGAGTTCCATGGGACGCAACATACGTAAACGCCGTTCGTCGATGGCCACGAAGGCCGTGGCAGCATCGGCGGCCCTAGCGCTCGGCGGGGGCGGGCTGATCTGGGCGAACTTCTACGCTTCGGCGCACGAGCCGAACGGCTCGGGCCAGAACGAGACCAAGGCCGCCAACGCGGCCGTGCAGGTCGCCACCATCTCCTGCCCGGATGTGGGGCAGAAGCTGACCAACGTCCCCAACGGGGCGAAGCAGGGCGTCGCGACCGAGCTGGCCAACCTCGACAAGCAGATCACCGAGGCCTACGCCCGGCTCGCCTCCACGCGCCAGGCGCAGGCCAACGACCCGGGCTTCGTCCAGAACGCCATCGTCGGTCCCCTCAAGGAGAAGCGGGGCGCGACGATCGACCGGATCCGGATCAACATCCAGCGTTCGGGCGGGCAGTTCGACAACTCGCTGAGCCAGCTGGCGGCCTGCACCACGCAGGCGGCGAACAACACGAACGCCGGCCAGCAGAACGGCGGTCAGCAGCAGGGCGGCCAGCAGCAGGGCGGCCAGCAGCAGGGCGGCGGTCAGCAGCAGGGCGGCCAGCAGCAGAACGGTGGCCAGCAGCAGGGCGGCCAGCAGCAGGGCGGCGGTCAGCAGCAGGGCGGCCAGCAGAACGGCGGCCAGCAGCAGGGCGGCAACGGCGGACAGGGCGGCAACGGCCCGGTCGCCGCGGACTTCGTGGACATCACCAAGGTCCAGGGCAACGCCCAGCTCGGTGTGGGCCAGAACGGCCTCCCCGCGAACGGCAACAGCGGTTCGCGCGGCACCTTCACCTCGAACTGCGGCACCAACGCCAACAAGAACCACAACACCGACAACGTGATCGTGGCTCCCGGTGTCAGCAACGGCGCCCACCACCTGCACGACTACGTCGGCAACCAGAACAACAACGCGTTCGCGAGCGACCAGAAGCTGGCCGCCGCGGGCACGAGCTGCCAGAACCAGGGCGACAAGTCCTCCTACTTCTGGCCGGTGCTGCGCGTCCAGAACGGCACGCAGGACTTCGACCAGAACCGGGACGGCGGTGGCAAGGAAGGCAACGTCGGCAAGATCCTGAAGCCCGTCCAGGCGCAGATCAAGTTCGTCGGCAACAAGCGGGGCAACGTCGTCGCGATGCCCAAGGCGCTGCGCATCATCACCGGCGACGCCAAGGCCTTCGTCAACGGCAACGCCAACGCCAACGTGAACTGGAGCTGCACCGGCTTCGAGAACAAGGTGCAGCTGGAGACGCAGTACCCGATCTGCCCGCAGGGCAGCCAGGTGGTGCGGACGACGAACTTCCAGAGCTGCTGGGACGGCAAGAACATCGACTCCGCCAACCACCGCACGCACGTGGCGTTCGTCCAGGGCGACGGCACCTGCGCCAACGGCTTCAAGGCGATCCCCCAGCTCCAGGTCCGGCTGGTCTACAACGTCCCGGCCCCGAAGCTGCAGAACGGCAAGGTCGTCAACGCCTACGCGGTGGACACCTTCCCGGAGAACCTGCACAAGCCGATCACCGACCACAACGACTTCATCAACTTCTTCTCGAACAACCTGATGAACAAGATGGTCAACTGCATCAACACCGGCAAGAAGTGCCAGTGACCCGCTGACGGTCGGGCTGCGCACGCCGACCGGAAGGAAGCCGGCGGTGAGGATTTCCTCACCGCCGGCTTCTTCGTGTGCCGGGGCCGTCCGAGGACGGCGGGCTCTTCAGTGACCGGAGTGCTCAGCGCCTTCCGAGGCGTCGTGCGAGGCGTGCGCGGAGTGGTCCGTGCCCTCCTCGATGTCCCCGCCGAGCGTCTTGCGCAAGGACGTCACGGTGCTCGTCTTCTCGCCCACGGCCACCCACTTGCGGCCGACGAGGTAGTGGCCGCCGTAGTCCTTCGCCCCGTTGATCCACTCGCGCTGGCCGCGGTCGGTGGCGAACGTCAGCAGGATGAAGTTGCCGGCGGCGTTCTTGCAGAGCGCCTGGCGCAGTTCGTCGGCGTCGGTCTGCATGTCGGGCGTGCACTTCACCTCGGCGGCGAGGTGCTCCAGACTGCCGGTCGCGGCCTGCGGGACGGACACCTCGGCCTTGCCGGAGCCGCCGGAGGAGCACCCCGCCAGCAGGAGCGCCGCCGCGGCGGCCCCCGCCGCGAGCATCGGTCGGGTCATCTTCATCTGTTCCTCCAAGCGAGAGCCTCGCCCTGGATACGGCTCCCGCGCGCGGTGCGCTCAAAATACCGGTGCCGGGCGGCGCGGGCGCATGCGAGAGTGGGCCGGTGAACGACGACTGGGAAGATCGCGTGACCGCCGCCTGGGCCTCCCTCGACGACTACCCGCAGGAGAGGGCGGCGGACTTCCGGGCCGTGATCGACGCGCTCGTCGCCGAGCTGCCCGACGGCAGCCCGCTGGGCCTCTTCGAGCGGGCCTGCGCGTGGGACTCCACCGGCCACTCCGACCGGGCGGCCCCGCTCTACCGGGAGGCCCTCGCCCACGGCCTGAGCGAGGTCAGCGGCTACAAGGGCAGGCGCGCCAAGATCCAGCTGTCCAGCTCGCTGCGCAACATCGGCCGCGCTCAGGAGGGCGTCGAGCTGCTGACCCCGGAACTGACCGCCCCGTCCGACGAGTTGGACGACGCCGTACGCGCCACGCTGGCCCTGTGCCTGTCGAGCCTGGGCCGCGACCGCGAGGGTCTGTCCCTGGTGCTCGGCGCGCTGGCCCCTCATCTGCCGCGCTACCAGCGGTCCATGGCGAACTACGCACGCGCGCTCGTGACCGGCTGAGGGCCGCCCCGCGAGCCGGGCAGTGCGGCGGGGACCGGCCCGCGGCGGTGACCATCGCCCGCCTCGCTCGTTCTGCTGGGCGTGCAGTCACAGGATGTCGCCCCACGCCCCGCAGCCGGATCCACCGCCGACCGGAGTGTCGACGTCGAGCAGGCCGAGGCCGCGCTCGTCGAGCACTACCCCCGTCTGGTCCGGCTGGCCTATCTCGTGCTGCCGCCCGGCCTCGGCCGCGGCCGCCGCGTCCTGACCGCGCACGCCCTCGTCCAGCGCGCCCTGCCCCGCGGCCGGGCCGGCGCCCCCGTCATCCCGGCGCAGTCCGCCGGCCGTGACGGCGACCCCGGGTACGCCTACGTCCGCCTCCAGGTGGTCCGCACGGCGCTGGAGGCGGGGACCCCGCTGACCCTGCGCTCCTGGCCGAGGCGGGCGCAGTTGCCGCCACTGTTCCCCCAGGTGTGGGGGCTGCGCCTGTTCCCCCGCCCGGGCGGCGCCGACGAACTCGCCCTCGACCAGCGGCTCGCCGCCCTGTCGGGCCCGGCGCGGGCCGCCTACGTCCTGCGCGGCCTGGAGCGGCTGCCCGACGGCGACGTGCGCGAGGCCCTCGCCGAGGCCGGCGTCGAGAAGGTGGAGGCCGCGCTGCGCGAGGCGGCCGGGGTCCCGGCCGCCCCGTACGCGCTGCTCGCCGAGTCCGGCGAGTTCGACCCCTGCGCCCTTCAGGCCCGGCCCACCGATCTGATGCGTCGCCGCCGGCACACCAGGGCCGCGCTCGCCGCGGCGGCCGCGCTCGCGGTGTGCGGCGCGCTGGTGGCGCTCCCCGGCGACGGCTGGGGGCCGGACGGCGCGGCCGCCCCGGCGTACGCGCAGAACCCGGCCGCCGAGGCCGCCCTCGACCCCGGACGGCTGGTGCGGATTTCCCCAGCCGTCTGGAAGACCTCCGCCCGCACCGACTTCTCGGTGTGGCCCGCGCGCGGCGCACTGACTCGTGACACCTCGCTGCTGCGCCGCGCGCTCGCCGTCTGGGCCCGCCCCGGGGAGACCGTCCAGGTGTCCGCGACCCCGGAGACGCCCGCCGGCGGTCCCGCCGGTCCGCCGCAGCTGCTCTACGCGGGCGAGGTGGCCAACGCGCGGGTGGTGATCCTGTACGACGGGCTGCGCATCGCGCGCTACGCGGAGCCCAAGGACGGCACGGCCGGGGCGGCCCTGGACTTCGCCCGGGTCGACGGCGCGACCGGCGCGGAGGCGGCCGCACTGGTCCTCGACCGGGCCGACGGCAACGTCCGCTACCTCACGGCCCCCTGGGTGACCGGGGCCGCCGAGCGGGACCTGTCCAAGCCGGGCGCCGGGGCGATGCGGCTGACGCTGACCGACGGGATCACCTCGCCGCTGGCCAGCCCGGCCGCCCGGACCGCCGCGTGCACGACGTGGAACGTGCTCGAGCTGACGGACGCCTCGGGCGGTCATCTGCTCAGCGACCTCGGCGAGCTCGTGCCGGCCCGGCTCACCTCGGGGCGCCCGACCGCGCCCCGGGACGCGACGGGCGCGCAGGCGCTGCGCACATGGGCGCCGTTCGCGTGCTCGCTGGCCGACGCGCGGGCGCAGGGCGTGCGGACGGTCAACGCGTGGGCCTACGCGCGTCAGCCGCTGCCCGACGGGAGCGGTTCGGCGTCCTGGGTGTGCACGCGGGCCGAGACCTGGCGGGGGGACGGCAACCGGGTGCTCGCCCAGTTCCACACGCCGGGCGGCCTGTTCGGGGCGGCGGTGGCGAAGGCGGGTGACGTGCCGGCGTGCGGTCCGCGCGATCCGCACGTGCTGGCCGGGGTGCTGTGGAAGTCCAAGGGCGGCCACTGGTACCTCCTCGCGGCCGGCGACAAGGACACGACGCGCGTGCGCGCGACGGGCGGGGTGCGCGGCTCGGGGCAGGGCAACCTGCTGACGCTGGCGGCGCAGCAGGGTGCGCGGGCCGGCCTGGAGGGCGAGTCGGTGGACGGACGGACGATCAGCGGTCTGCACTGACGGCTCGTCCGCCCGACTTCGCGCACAGGGGTTCACCCACGGCCTACCCGTCAGTACATTGACGTCATGTCTAACAAGGCCGACCGGGCGCCCCTCGAGGCCCGCAAGGTGTCCTTCTCCTGGGAGGACACCCCGCTGCACTGGGTGCCCGGGGACCCCTTCACCACGCACACCGTGAACGTGCTGCACCTGCTACTCCCCGCGGGCGAGCGGTGGTTCGTGCACGTCTACCGGCAGGTGCTGCCCCTCGTGCGGGACGAGCGGCTGCGCGAGGACGTCATCGGGTTCATCGGGCAGGAGGCGATGCACTCCCAGGCCCACGACGAGGTGCTGCCGCATCTGCGGGAGCAGGGGCTCGACCCGACGCCGTACACCGCGCAGGTCGACTGGTTCTTCGAGAAGCTGCTCGGGGACCGCACCCTGCCGCCGGGGCGGGCCCGGCGCTGGTGGCTGATGGAGCGGGTGGCGCTGATCGCGGCCATCGAGCACTACACCGCCTTCCTCGGCGACTGGGTGCTCAACGCCGGGGAGCTGGACCGCCGGGGCGCCGACCCCACCATGCTGGACCTGCTGCGCTGGCACGGCGCGGAGGAGGTCGAGCACCGGTCCGTCGCCTTCGACCTCTTCCAGCACGTGGACGGCGGCTACCGGCGCCGGGTGCGGACGTGGGCGACGGCGTTCGCGACGATGGTGTTCCTGTGGCAGCGCGGGGTCCGCTTCTTCATGGCGAACGACCCCACCCTGGTCGACGGCCGCGGCTCCCTCCGGGACTTCTACGTCCGCGGGCGGCGGGGCACGCTGCCCGCGACCGGTGATCTGCTGAGGTCGGTCCCGCGGTATCTGAGCCGGGCGTACCACCCCTCGCAGGAGGGGTGCACCGAGCAGGCGCTCGCCTATCTCGCCTCCTCCCCCGCCGCGCTGGCCGCGCTCGCCGCACAGGAGGAGGCCCGCTGATGCCGAAGCCGACGTCGCTGGTGGCGGTCGCGGGCGCCGCACTGCTGGTGCGGCGGGCACTGCGCCGCCGGATCGGGGACTCGCCGCTGTGGCCGATGCCCGCCCTGGAACAGCCGGTCTCCGGGCGGCCCCGGTCGCGGACGCTGCGGCTGCGGGTGGCCGCGCGCGAGACGGTCGCCGACGGCGTCGTCCGGCTGCGCCTGGAGGGGACCGGGCTGCCGCGCTGGGAGCCGGGGGCTCATCTGGACCTGGTGCTGCCGTCCGGGCGGGTGCGGCAGTACTCGCTGTGCGGGGACCCGCGCGACGCCGCCTCGTACACGGTCGCCACGCGGCTCGTGCCGGACGGCCGGGGCGGCTCGCGCGAGCTGCACGAGCGGGTGCGCGAGGGGACACGGATCGAGGTGCGCGGGCCGCGCAACCGGTTCCCGCTCGTGGCGGCGCCCTCCTACCTCTTCGTCGCCGGGGGCATCGGCATCACGCCGATCCTGCCCATGCTGCGGTCCCTGCCCGAGGATGTCGCGTGGCGGCTGGTGTACGCCGGCCGCAGCAGGGCGTCGATGCCGTTCCTCGAGGAGCTGGCGGTCTTCGGGCCGGACCGGGTGAGCGTGGTGGAGGGGCGGCCGGATCTCGACGCGGCCCTGGCCGGCATGCCCGAGGAGAGCGCGGTGTACTGCTGCGGCCCCGAGGGGCTGATGGCCGCGGTGCGCGCACGGGCGCCGCGGGTGCGGCTGGAGCCGTTCGCCGCCCGCGCGGCCGGTGAAGGGGCGCCCTTCGAGGTCGAACTGCGGCGCAGCGGACGGACGTTGACGGTGCCCGCCGGCTCGACCCTGCTGGCCGCCGTGCGCGCCGCGCTGCCGGACACGGCCTACTCGTGCGAACAGGGCTTCTGCGGGACCTGCCGGCAGCGGGTGCTGTCCGGCGAGGTGGAGCACCGCGACGAGCTGCTCACCGACGCCGAGCGCGGCGACTCGATGCTGATCTGCGTCTCGCGCGCACGGGAGGGGCGGCTCGTGCTGGACATGTGAGCGCCGGGCCGAAGAGACCCGGACGATCGCGGCGGATCACGGCGGATCACGGCGGATCGGGGCGGATCGGGGAGAACACCTGGAACGGTCCCGTCCGTTCGCGTCCGGATTCGATCGGTAAGGTGTGCGCATGACTACCGGGGTTCGTCGCAGAATGGGAGTCGAGGAGCGTCGGCAGCAGTTGATCGGCGTCGCCCTCGAACTGTTCGCCCAGCGTTCGCCGGACGAGGTCTCGATCGACGAGATAGCCGCGGCCGCGGGCATCTCACGCCCCCTCGTCTACCACTACTTCCCCGGCAAACTCAGCCTGTACGAGGCCGCGTTGAAGCGGGCGTCGGAGGATCTGGCGAGCCGGTTCACCGAGCCGCACGAGGGGCCGCTGGGCGCCCGGCTGCTGCGCGTGATGCACCGGTTCTTCGACTTCGTGGACGCCCACGGGCCCGGTTTCTCCGCCCTGATGCGCGGCGGCCCGGCGGTGGGCTCGTCGACCACCAACGCGCTCGTGGACTCCGTCCGCCAGATCGCCTACGAGCAGATCCTGTCGCACCTGGGCGTCACCGACCCGCCGCCGCGGCTGGAACTGGTCGTCCGCTCCTGGATCTCGCTCTCCGAGTCGACCGCGTTGATCTGGCTGGACGGGCGGCGCATCCCGCGCGAGGAGCTGGAGAGGCAGCTCGTGCACGACTTCGCGGCGCTGACCGCCGTCGGCGCGGCCTACGACGACGAGCTGCGCACGCTGCTGCGGCCCGTGCTGGGCGGCGAGCCGGCGGACGGCCCCTTCGGCGACCTGGCCACCCGGCTGATCGCCCTCGCGTCCTGAGCGCCCTCGCGCCCGAGCGCCGTGGCGTACTGGGCGCTCAGGCCTCGAACTTGCGGTAGGACGGGTCGAGGTCGCGCACTTCGGCGGACACGTGCAGGCTCACGCCGTCGACCGGCGTGATGTGCTTGCGCAGCAGCTCCAGGGCGGACTCGGTGAGCCGGGCCTTGGTCTCCTCGGTCCGGCCGGCCAGCAGCGCGATCGTGAGGTTGACGATCGCCGGTCCCCCGTCGCCGTCCGCCGCGACGGCCCCGACCACGTCGGTCTCGGTGCGCAGGACCCGCGTCTTGCACGCCTCCAGCCGGGCGGCCGCCGTCTCCACGACGACCGGGTGCAGGTCGAGCGCGAACGCGCGCCAGTCGACGTGGTCGAGTCCGGAGGACACTTCGACGGTGATCTGCGGCATGGGCACTCCTGTTCCGGGTCAACTGGGCCCACCCTAAGACCTCAGGAGAGGTCCTCGTGCGTCAGCCGCAGGGCCAGCATCGCGACGTCGTCCTCGGGGTCGCCGCCGAAACAGCTCAGGAGCGTGTCGCACAGGGCGTCCAGGCCCGGCATGGCGCCGGTGGCCGCCGCGCGCAACTGCTCCATCGACACCGCGAGGTCGGTGCCCCGGGTCTCGATCAGTCCGTCGGTGATCATCAGGAGCCGGTCGGCGGGCTCCAGGAACAGCTCGGTGGGCGGCGGATGGGGCAGCCCCACGCCGAGCAGCGGGCCGGCCGCCTTCACGTAGTCGGCGCTGCGGCCGTCCCGCACGATGAGCGGCGGGATGTGGCCCGCGTTGGCGACGCGGGCGCGGCCGGTGGCCGGGTCGAGCAGGACCAGGCAGACGGTCGCGGTGACCCCCGGGTGGTAGAGCCGCAGCATCCGGTCGAGGCGCTCGGCGAGGACGGCCGGGTCGCTCTCGTCGACGCAGTAGGCCCGCAGCGCGTGACGGATCTCGACCATCACGGTGGCCGCCTCCAGCGAGTGCCCGACGACGTCGCCGACGGCGGTCAGCACCCCGTCCCCGGCGCGCAGGGCGGCATAGAAGTCGCCGCCGATCTCGGTCTCGTGGGACGCGGGCACGTACCGCACGACGACGTCGACGCCGGGCAGCTCGGGCAGCCGGTGCGGCTGGGGCAGGAAGCTGTGCTGAAGGGTGAGGGCCACGTGCCGCTCGGCCCAGTACATCAGCAGCGGCTCGGCGGCGAGCGCGGTGGCCTGGGCGAGCCGGGCGAGCAGGGACTCGCGTTCGGGCTCCACCCGGCGCACCCCGCGGGTCGGGGTGGCCAGGCAGACCGCGCCCCGGCCGTCCTGGGTGGGTATGAGGACGAGACGGGCGTCGTGCTGCATGCCCGGGCGGAAGAACCCGGCCGGCCACAACGGCGCGGACGCCGTGGTGATCCGCACCCCCGCCTGCCCGTGGGTGAGCCGCCGCAGCAGTGTGACCACGGCCCGGTGGGCGTCCGCGTCCGGCAACGCGAGCGAGGTGCGGCTGCGGGGCGCGCCGCGGTACAGCTCGTCGTCCGGTCCGAGGACGAAGACGGCGGCGGGGGCGCCGGTGAGCCGCGCCGCGCCCTCGGCCGCCGCGTCGACGAGTTCCTGGGGGGAGCGGGCCGACTGGATGGCCACGATCGCCTCGGACAGCACGGTCAGCCGCCGTGCCGCCGCCTGGTCGTCGGCCCGCAGCCGCGCGGCGCGCACCGCCGCGCGGACCACCGCGTCGATCTCCCCGGGCGAGGCGGGCAGCGTCAGACGGGCCTCGCCGCCCGCGTCCGGCCCCTCGCCCGGGCCGCCGGGGTCGTCCGGGTCCTCCCGGTCGCCCGGGTCCTCCCGGGCCGTCGAGAAGTGCACCACGGGCACCCCGGCCATGTGCGGCCTGGCCTTGAGCCGGCGGCGCAGTTCGAAGCCGCTCATGTCCGGCAGGTGCACGTCGACGAGGGCGATGTCGGGCAGTCCGCCCTTGCGCAGTCTCACGTCCAGTTCGACGAGCGCCTCGTGGCCGGTGCCCACCGCGACGACCTGGTGGCCGGCGCGGCGCAGCACGGTTCCCAGAGCGAACCGGCCCGCGGCCGTGTGGTCCACGACGAGCACCGTCGTGTCTGTCCGTCTGCCGTCGACGCTCATCAAGTCAGCCTCGGACTCGCCGGTGGAGCAGGCCGGGTTCGAGACCTGCTCCACCAAGGTAGTGCCGCTGTCTAGGGCGTCGTGCGGGAGAACACCGCCACGGTCCGGGCCGGCACGGTGAACGTGCCCGACCGCTGTGCGTAGGAGGCGGTGCGCACGGTCGGGTCCGCGCCGGACGCCTGCACCGGGTGCAGCCGGTAGCCGGTGCCGGCGAGCGCGGGGACCGTCTGCCGCTGCGCGTCGGGCGTCGCGTTGAACACGACGACCAGGTCGCCCAGCCGCATGGTGACGACCCCGGGCGTCTCCCCCTCGCCGGAGAGCGGGAAGGAGAGCGCGGCCTGCACCTGCGCGGCCGTGGCGAGGGAGAACGCCTTCTCCGTCGTCCGGATCCGCAGCAGGTCGCGGTAGGCGGCCGAGGCTGCGGTGATCTGCGGGCAGCCCACCCGGACGGTGTCCAGCAGCGGCCTGGCGTACGGCCACTTGGAGGCGTTGTCGGCGGCCGGGGGCAGCCCGCGGCCGAACCCGTTGCCGGCGGCGCAGTTCCAGTGGATCGCGTTGAACCAGTCGCCGCTGTCGAAGGAGTTGCGGTCGAGGGACTTCGAGCGCAGCAGGTCGGTGCCGGCCTGCGACAGGGCCGGGCCCTGGGAGAGCGCGGCGGTGGCCATGGCCAGGACCTGCATCCGGGAGCGGTCGTCGGCGGAGGTGCCGGCCGGGAGCTTGTAGGCCAGCGCGTCGAACAGCGACTCGTTGTCGTGCGCGTCGACGTAGGCGAGGGCGTCGCCGGGCGCCTGCGCGTAGCCGGCCGGGGCGCCGTTGTAGTCGACCTCGGCGCCGGTCACCTCCTTGCCGTCGGAGCCGGTGAAGCGGTAGGCGGCGAGGTTTCCGGACAGGCCGACCTTGAGGAGGTCCTGGTAGTGCAGCAGCCGGGCCTTCTGCTGCGCCGGGGTGCCGTTGCCCGTCGAGGAGTTGGGGTCGGTGTACAGGCCGGACGCGAAGCCCTGCACCCCCGGGTCCTCGTCGAAGGGGCCGCCGCCGCGGACGGCGTCGCGCGCCCGGTCGGAGAAGGTGGCGACACCGGTTCCCGCCATGTTCTTCTGCGTGGCCTGCACGAAGCGGGCGTCGTCGGCGACCTCGCCGAAGTTCCAGCCCTCCCCGTACAGGATGATCTTCTTTCCGTCGACGCCGTCCCGGGCGGGGGTCAGGGCGTCCAGCGCCTTGCGCACCGCCAGGATGTTCGCCTTCGGGTGGTGCCCCATGAGGTCGAAGCGGAAGCCGTCCACCTTGTACTGCTTGGCCCAGGTGACGACCGAGTCGACGACCAGCTTGCCCATCATGGCGTTCTCGGTGGCCGTGTTCGCGCAGCAGGTGCTGGTGGCGACGGACCCGTCGGCGAGGAGCCGCTGGTAGTAGCCGGGGACGATCCGGTCCAGGACGCTGGTCGGCGCCTGGCCGCTCGCCGCGGTGTGGTTGTAGACGACGTCCATGACGACGCGCAGTCCGTCGCCGTTGAGCGCCTGGACCATCCTGCGGAACTCGACGGTGCGCGCCGTCCCGTCCGGGTCGGAGGCGTAGGACCCTTCGGGGACCGTGTAGTGGTAGGGGTCGTAGCCCCAGTTGTAGGCGTCCTTGGCGGCGATCGCGGACACGCACTCCTGCTGCTTCTCGGAGGCCGCCGGGTAGGAGGCGAGGTCGCAGGCGACGCTCGCCTGGTCGGCCTTCTTCTCGGCGATGGTCGCGATGTCGAAGACGGGCAGCAGGTGCACGTACGAGGTGCCCGCGGCCGCCAGTTCCCTCAGGTGCTTCGCGCCGTCGCTGCCCCGGTCGGAGAAGGCGAGGTAGGCGCCCCGGTCCTTCTCCGGGACGGTCGGGTCCGCGACGGAGAAGTCCCGCACGTGCAGTTCCTGGATCCGGGCGTCCCGCAGCGGGACGGCCTTCGGCTTGGCGAGCTTCGACCAGCCGCGGGGGGCCAGGGAGCTGTCGTCCAGGTCGACGACGAGGCTGCGCGCGGAGTCGGCGGTCAGGGCGAGCGAGTAGGGGTCGGTCACCTTGTTGACGACGACCTGGCGCACGCTGGGCGCCCACACGGTGACGACGTACCGGTAGGGCTTGTTCTTCCAGCTTCGCGGGCCGGTCACGGACCAGACGCCGGTGGCGTCGTCGCGCCGCATGGCGACCGTGGCGCCGTCGAGTTCCAGGGCCACGCGCTGGGCCGTCGGGGCCCAGACGGAGAGCGTGGGGCGGCCGTCGTGAAAGACCGGGCCGAGCCGCGCCGTGGTCGCGCCCGCGTACAGGTCGTCCAGCGCGCCCGCGATCTGCACGCCGGTCGCCGCGAGGACGGCTCCCTCTCCGGTCCGCTGGGAGGCGACGACCTGACCGGTCAGCGCCTCGCGCACCCGGTCGCGGTCGCGCGGGTCGACGGACCAGGCGGTGAGGTCCTTCAGGTGCGGGTACTTCGCCTTCTGGGCGTCGGTGAGCGCGGTCTTCGTCAGCCGCAGCCACCTGGCGTCGCCGGTGAGCCTGCCGTCCTGCACGGCGATCGCGCCGGCGCGGCTGTAGAGCAGCTGAGTGGAGGCGGCTCCCTCCGAGCCGTTCCAGACGACGGTGTCCCGGTCGATCCAGACCGCCTTGGAGGTGGTGAGGTCCAGGGCCGCGGCGGACCCGGCCGGCTGCGGGAGCAGGTACTTCTCCTGCCCGTTCAGCAGCCACACCTCATGTCCGTTCGCGGTCAGGTCCAGCGACCGGTCGGCGGCGAGGTCCTTCTCGTCGCCCTTGTGGACGATGTAGCTCAGGCTGGTGGCGCCGGCGGCCAGCGGCACCTCGAAGACCGCGCCGTAGGCGTCGGTCCGGGCCGGCGTCAGGGGCTTGGACCATTCGGTGGGGGTCGCGGCGCCCGTCCACACGTGCAGGCCCCAGCCGTCGTAGTCGCCGTCGGCGCGGTGGTAGTGCAGGACGGCCTTCGCGGTGTCCTGGGCGGGGTACTCGGGCCGCTGCGTGACGACCGCCTCCTTGCCCTGCTCGATCCAGACCTCGCCGTTCTTCGTGACGTCGACGGTGCGGTCGGCGGCGACGTCCTTGTTCCCGTCCTTGTCGATGACGAGGAAGCCCACGCTCGACGCGCCCGGCTTCAGCTTGACGTAGGCGAAGGCGCCGTACGCGTCGCGGCCGACGAACGGGTGACTCGCGGGCCAGGTGGTCGCCTCGCCGTCCGCGAGGTCGCCCCAGGCGTACAGGCCCCAGTCGGCGTAGTCGCCGTCGGCGCGCTTGTAGTGGACGATCGCGTAGTCGCGCGAGGACGCGGTGGGGACCTCCTCGGCGGGCGGCGTCCCGGTGGTGGAGGCGGCGGTGGCACTGGCGGTGCGGCCGGCCCGGTCCACGACGACGGCCTTGTAGCGCAGGGGCGTGCCGGGCGGCACGTCGGCGCCGATGGTCTGGGTGACCTTGTAGGGGGCGTGGTCGGCGGAGCCGAGGGTGCGCCACTTCCCGGAGCCGGTCTGGGCGGCGAAGACGACGCGGTCGAGCGGTCCGCCGGTGACGTCGGCGCCGAGTTCGACGGTGCCGGTGGCGCCCGCGGCGGGGGCGTGCAGGGTGACGGCCGGCGGTGCGGCGGGGGCGGCCGGGCGGCGGGCGGCCCTCAGGACGATCGCCGAGCCCGCGGGCACGGTCACCGTGATCTTCCTGTCGGCGCCGGACCTGACGGTCTTCCGCGTGCCGTGGATCCCGCGGAAGGCGGTGTTCGCGCTACCGGTCGCGAAGGTCGCCTGCCGCGGCGTGGCCGCGTTGTTGAAGGCGACGACGTACTCGGTGGTGTCCTTGCCGGTCCCGTTGCGGGAGAAGGCGTAGACGCCGGGGCCGTCGGCCGCGTAGCGCTCGGTCTGGACGCCGTCGGTGAGGGCGGGGTTGGCCTTGCGCAGCGCGGCGAGGGCCGCGATCTGCCGGTACAGCGGGGCGGAGGTGTCGTAGGCGTCGCTCGCGTGGGTGCGGGCGGTGCCGATCTCGTCGTCGTCGAGGTAGTCGGCGACCTTGGAGGCGAACATCGTCTGACGGGCGTCCTTGTCGCCGCCGGAGCCGGTGAAGCCCTGCTCGTCGCCGTAGTAGACGACCGGGTTGCCGCGGCTGAGGAACATCAGCTCGTTGGCGAGCCTGTCCTTGGCGAGGAGTTCGGCGTCGGTGGCCTTGGGGTTGTCCTGCGCGAGGAAGTGCCCGATGCGGCCCATGTCGTGGTTGCCGAGGAAGGTGACCTGTTCGTAGGCGTTGGCCTTGTCGGTCGTGTACTTGTAGTCGTCGGCGAAGACGGACGCGAGTTTCCTGGCGCTGCCGCCCTGGGAGGCGTACTGGCGGGCCGCCTCCTGGAAGGGGAAGTCGAGGGTGGCGTCGAGGCGGCCCCGGGTGACGTAGGGGGAGGTGACCGACGTGTCGGCGGAGTAGACCTCGCCGAACATGAAGAAGTCGTCACGGCCCCGCTTCGCCGCGTACGCGTCGAGCGCGGTCGCCCACTGGGTCCAGAACTCCATGTCGACGTGCTTGACGGTGTCGATCCGGAAGCCGTCGATGTCGAAGTCGCGCACCCAGCGCTGATAGATCCTCTCCATCCCGCTGACCACCTCGGGGCGCTCGGTCCACAGGTCGTCGAGCCCGGAGAAGTCGCCGTACGTCGTCGACTCGCCCGCGTAGGTCGAGTCGCCGCGGTTGTGGTACATCGTGGGGTCGTTGAGCCACGACGGGACCTTGGCGTTCTTCTTGGCCGCGGGGACCACCGGGGTGCGCGGGAAGGAGTCCGCGTCCACGGCCGGGAACGCCGACCGGCCGTCGGCGTGATCGGCGTCGTCGAAGGGGGCGCCGTCCTTCGTCAGGTACGGGAACGCGCCCTTGGACAGGTAGTCGTAGGACTTCTGCGCGTAGTCGACGACGTCGGCGGTGTGGTTGGTGATGACGTCGAAGAAGACCTTCATGCCCTTGGCGTGGGCCTTGGAGATCAGGGTCTCCAGGTCCTTGTTGGTGCCGAAGTGCGGGTCGACCTGGGTGAAGTCGGTGATCCAGTAACCGTGGTAGCCGGCCGAGGCGTCCTTGCCGGCGCCCTGCACGGGCTGGTTCTTGAAGATCGGCGCCATCCAGATGGCGGTGGTGCCCAGGCCCTTGATGTAGTCGAGCCGCTTCGTCAGGCCCTGGAGGTCGCCGCCCTGGTAGAAGCCCTTGTCGGTGGGGTCGTAGCCGGTGGTGAGGCGGGAGCCGGTCAGTCCGCCGCGGTTGTTGGCGCCGGCGCCGTCGGCGAACCGGTCCGGCATGACGAAGTAGAACTGCTCGCGGGTGTCGTCGTGCCGGGCGGGCTCGGCGGCGAGCCGCGCGTCGGAGGGGGGCGGGGGCGGGCTGTCGGCCCGCGCGGCGAGCGGCTGGATCAGTGCGGCGGCCAGGGCCGCCGCGGTGACGGCGGCTACCCGTCCGGCGTGGGCGGTTCGGCGCGTTGCGGACGCCGGCCATCTCGGTATCACAGGCGGGAACTCCTTGCGACTGCGGCTCTGTTGGGTCCGACCCCTGCGCCCTGGGCGGACTGTGCCGCCGGGCGTCCGCGCGACGCTATCGCCGACGCAAGCCTTACAGCAAGAGTCATGAAAGGACGGGCAAGAACTTTCACGACTCTTGCTGCGCGAGCGGCCGGATCAGCAGGCGGACTTGCCCGCGTAGAGCGCCAGCGCGGTGTTGGCGCCCAGGGTCGCCGTGAACTGCCCCGAGGCGTTCACGCTGACGACCGTGTTGTTCTGCACGTTGCAGTACGCGCCGGCGGGGAGCCCGGTCTGGAAGGTCCGGCTCAGCGGGCCGCTCTCGTGGTTGATGGCCACATACCCCTTGGAGCCCCGCCCGAAGGCGATGGCGTCGGCGCCGTCGTCCCACCAGTTGCCGACCGGCTCGCCGCGCACGGCGTTGCGGAAGGCGACCATGCTCCGGATCTCCGGCCAGGCGTGCTGGCACTTCCAGCCGTCCTGCCAACAGGCGTTGACCGTACCGCCGTTGGGCGGTCCGGCGTCCTTGTCCGTCCATTCGTAGCCGGAGTGGACGTCGGGCGCGCCGTAGGGGTACGCGAGCATGAACACGTTGGCCAGCGTGTAGTTCGCGCCGTCCTTGTAGTTCAGGGTGGAGCCGTTGCGCTCGGTGTCGTGGTTGTCGACGAAGACGCCCGCGACCGAGCTGCTCATGTACCCCCAGCCCTCGCCGTAGTTCTTCAGGTAGGCGAGGTTCTCGTTGTTGAAGACCCGCTTGAGGTCGTAGGCGTAGCGGAACTCCTGGACGTCCCCGTTGCCGGTGTACTCGGTGGGCTGGACGGCCTCCCCGGCGCCGTAGATGACCTCCTGCTTCCAGTAGGCGCCGGGGTTGGTGAGCCGGGACTTGATGTTGGCGAGGTCGGCGGTGTCGATGTGCTTGGCCGCGTCGATGCGGAAGCCGTCGACGCCCAGGGTGAGCAGGTCGTTCAGGTAGCCGGCGATCGTCTTGCGGACGTACTCCTCGCCGGTGTCCAGGTCGGCCAGCCCGACGAGTTCGCAGTGCTGGACGTTCCAGCGGTCCGCGTAGTTCGAGATCTGCGAGGTGCAGTCGTCGAAGTCGTAGGAGGAATAGAGGCCCGGGTAGTCGTACTTCGTGTACGACGAGCCGCCGGTGCCGGTGCCGCCGCCCGCCGCCATGTGGTTGACGACGGTGTCGGCGACGACCTTCACGCCCGCCGCGTGGCAGGTGTTCACCATGTTCCGGAACGCCGTGCGGTCGCCGAGCCGGCCGGCGATCCGGTAGCTGACGGGTTGGTACGACGTCCACCACTGCGAGCCCTGTATGTGCTCGGCGGGTGGGGAGACCTGCACGTATCCGTAGCCGGCGGGACCGAGGGTGTTCGTGCACTCCTTGGCGACCGAGGCGAAGTTCCACTCGAACAGGACGGCGGTCACGTCCTTGACGCCGGGTGGGGCGGCGGAGGCGGTGGAGGCGCCGGGTACGACGACGGCGGCCAGGGCGGCCGCCAGGGCGAGGGCGCCCGAGAGGGGTCTGCTGCGTGCCATGTGGGGTTCCTTCGTCTTTGAAGGCGCTTGCTGCAATCTTTCAGAAACCTTGCAGTGGCGTGATGTTAAGGGTCGGCGGCCGAAAAGTGCAGAGGGGCGGCGTGAAGGATCTGCGAGGAAGGGCGGGCGCACGACGGCCCCCGCCCCCGGCCGGGACGAGCGGCGCGAACCGGCGACCGGTCGGGGAAGAGCCCGTCGCCCCCTGCTTGAATCTCCCGGTGACCACCGACTCCCCCGACCGGACCGCCCCCCTCCCCGTCCACGTCC
>NZ_JAHHIT010000128.1 GCF_024539675.1 Streptomyces hilarionis
CTCCCGCCCCCCGCCGCCGGGCTCCGTCGGCTCCGCCGCGCCCCACGCCCAGCCCCGAGGGGCGCGGGCCGCCGGCCGTGCCGGGTATCCGGTGCGCGGGGGCGGAAGCGGTAGCTTCTCACCGTGGGGATCGAAAGCGACCAAGTCGTCTACGAGTATCTGAGCCGCGTCGGCGACGTCGCGCAGCAGCGGCAGTTGTCGTCGGCCACCCGGATGCGGCTCGTCTCCGAGCTGCGCGACGAGATCGACCGGCGCCGGGCCAAGGCCGCCGTCGACTCTCCGGCGGCCGTCCGCCGCATCATCGACCGCCTGGGCAGCCCCGACGACATCGTCGCCGCCGCGGCCGGCGGTGGCGCCGTCGCGCCGCAGCCGCCGGCCCCGGCCGTGCCCGTGCAGCGCGACCGCGAGGAGACGCCCCGGCCGCCGAAGGGGATCCGGCGCGTCGTGCCACGGCCTCGCACCGGCGCGCCGCCCCCGGCGGCCCCTGCCGACGGGCCGTCGCCGCCGCACCGCGCCCCCGCCCACGAGCTCGGCGACAGCCGGGAGTCCCCCGACTGGTGGCTGCACGAGCCGACCCCGTTCGGCCCGGGCGAGGACGTGCACGGCTTCGTCGGCGGCGTGGAGATCCCGGACCTGCTCAAGCCCCCGCCGCGCCGGGATCCGGAGAAGGAGGCCGCGGAGAAGGAGGCCGCCGCCAAGGAGGCCGCCGCCAAGGAGGCCGGGACGTCCGCCGTGGGCGACCGGGCGGGCGACGACGCGGGCGCGGTCCGCCGCCGCAGGCTCCCGTTCCGCAGGGCGTCCGGCGCGCAGGCCCGGCGCTGGAGCAACCCCCTTCTGCTGATCGCCGCGGCCTGCCTGGTCGCCGGCGCGGTCCTCGGGAACTGGTTCGCGCTGCTCCTGGGCTGGCTGATCGCCTACGCCTCGCGGCGGCTGACCGACCGTGAGACGAAGCTGGCGGTCGTGTGGCTGCCCGGGCTCGCGCTGACGTCCGGACTCGTCTGGCTGTGGGGGCGCTCCGCGGGCCGCTGGGGCGAGCCCATCGCCGAGGGGCACATGAACGACGCGGTCGCCGAGACCTGGCCGTGGGTGATCCGGGGGGCCGCCGTGGCGTCGGCCCTGTTCCTGGTCTGGCGCTCACAGCGTCAGAGGTGACGGCGCGCGCGGCGACGGTGCGACGGCGCAGCCGCGGCCGGCGGCGCGGGCCCCGGCGGACGCGCGTCGGCGACCGGCGAGAATGGCGGACATGACCGTCACCCCCGCCCGCACCGTCGGCTTCGACCTCGACATGACCCTCATCGACTCGCGCCCCGGCATCCGCGCCTGCTGGCGGGAGCTGTCCGCGCGGACCGGGACGTACGTCGACGCGGACCTGGTGGTGACCCGGCTGGGGCCGCCGCTGACGGAGGAGATGGCGCACTGGTTCCCGGCGCGGGAGATACCGGCGATGACCGCCCTCTACCGCGAGATCTACCCGGAGTTCGCCGTCGCGGGCACGCTCGCGATGCCCGGCGCCCACGAGGCCGTCGAGGCGGTCCGGGAGGCCGGCGGCCGGGCGATCGTCGTCACCGCGAAGTGGGAGCCGAACGCCAGGCTGCACATGGAGCACCTGGGCATGCGGCCCGACGCGGTGATCGGCGACCTGTGGTCGACGCAGAAGGCGCGGGCACTGCGCGAGCACGGCGCGTCCGTCTACGTCGGCGACCACGTCGGGGACGTGCGCGGCGCCCGTGCGGCCGGGGCGGTCTCGGTCGCCGTCGCCACGGGGCCGTGCAGCCCGGCGGAGCTGACCGGGGCCGGAGCGGACGTCGTCCTCGACGACCTGACCCGGTTCGCGGAGTGGTTCGCGGCCTACGAGGGCTGACTCCCGCTCCGCGCCCGGCGGCGGCCCGCGGCGGCCGACCGCAGCACGCCCGCGGCCGCGATCAGGAAGCCGACGCCCATCAGCATGCACAGTCCGAACATGAACGTCGGAAAAGGCGTCGTGCCGAGCAGCAGCGGGGCGACCGTGACGAGAGTGGCCACGGCGCCGACGAAGAAGACGACGGCCCCGACTCGGATCAGTCGGTCACCGGGAGCGGCGGAATTCGTTGGGGTTTTGTCACGCACCGGACCAGGGTAGTTCCCAGCCCTGAGGAACAACCGGGGGACGTCTTGTCACCGGCCCGCAGACCATTAGCCTGGTAGCGGCGGGTCAAGGTCGACCCGCCCGAGTGCTGTCCGGAGCCGTTCCACAGCGGTTCCGGAGTTGTTTTCCGTAGAAGTTTTCCGACGAGCACGAGGACGAGGACAGAAGTGCCTACCGGCAAAGTCAAGTGGTTCAACGTCGAGAAGGGCTTCGGCTTTCTCTCCCGCGACGACGGCGGTGACGTCTTCGTGCATTCCTCGGTCCTCCCCGCCGGAGTCGAGGCACTGAAGCCGGGCCAGCGCGTGGAGTTCGGCGTCGTGGCCGGTCAGCGCGGCGACCAGGCGCTCTCCGTCGTCCTTCTCGACCCGACCCCGTCGGTCGCCGCGGCACAGCGCAGGAAGCCCGACGAACTGGCCTCCATCGTCCAGGACCTGACCACCCTCCTCGAGAACATCACGCCGATGCTGGAGAAGGGCCGTTACCCGGAGAAGACCTCCGGCAAGAAGATCGCCGGTCTGCTGCGCGCGGTCGCCGACCAGCTGGACGTCTGAGCCCTCGACCCGCGACCGGCGATCCGCGGCCGGTCAGGGGATCGGTCGGGTGAGCGTCGCGCGGCCGGTCACGGGAAGTCGAGCGCGCCGGGGCCGAGGGGCGGCAGCAGTCCCTCGGCCGCGGCCCGGGTGAGCAGGCCGCGGACCGCCGCCCGGCCGTCCTCGCCGAGATCCGCCGTGAACTCGTTGACGTACAGGCCGATGTGCTGGTCGGCGACGGACGGGTCCATCTCCTGGGCGTGTTCCATCACGTACGGGCGGGAGACCTCGGGGGCGTCCCAGGCCGCCCGCACGGAGGCGCGGATCGAGTCGGCCAGCCGGGTCAGCGCGGCCGCCCCCAGCGAGCGCTTGGCGATGATCGCGCCGAGCGGGATCGGCAGCCCGGTCGTGGACTCCCAGTGCTCGCCCATGTCCGCGAGCTTGTGCAGCCCGTAGTCGCGGTAGGTGAACCGCGCCTCGTGGATGACGAGCCCCGCGTCGACCTTGCCGTCCCGCACGGCCGGCATGATCTCGTGGAACGGCATGACGACGATCTCGCCGACCCCGCCGGGCACCTTCTCCGCCGCCCACAGCCGGAACAGCAGGTAGGCCGTCGAGCGCTCGCTCGGCACGGCGACCGTGCGGCCGGTGAGGTCGGCCCCCGGCTCGCCGGTGAGGACCAGCGGCCCGCAGCCCCGGCCGAGCGCGCCCCCGCAGGGCAGCAGCGCGTACTCGTCGAGCACGTAGGGCAGCACGGCGTACGACACCTTCAGCACGTCGAACTCGCCGCGCTCGGCCATGCCGTTGGTGAGGTCGATGTCCGCGAACGTCACGTCGAGCGCGGGCGCGCCCGGCACCCGGCCGTGCGCGAGGGCGTCGAAGACGAAGGTGTCGTTGGGGCAGGGGGAGTACGCGATCTTCAGCGCCGGCTCAGTCGTGGTCATGTGCGTTCCAACTCTCCAGGACGGGTGCGAGCTTCCCGAAGGCCTCGGTGAGCGCGCCGAGCGCCTCGCCGATGCGCCAGGCGGCCCGGTCGCGCGGGCCGACGGGGTTGGAGACCGCGCGGATCTCCAGCACGGGTGTGCCGTGCGCGGCGGCCGCCTCGGCGACGCCGAAGCCCTCCATGGCCTCGGCCAGCGCCCGCGGGTGGCGGGCGCGCAGGGCGGCGGCCCGGGCGGCGGTGCCGGTGACCGTCGACACGGTCAGGACGACGCCGGGCCGGGCGCCGGCGGCGGCCGCGGCCTCGCGGACGAGAGCCGCGGGCGGGAGGTGGGTGACGGCGCCGAAGCCCAGCTCGGTGACCGGCAGGAAGCCGTCGGCGGTCTCGGCCCCGAGGTCGGCCGCGGTGATCTCGTCGGCGACGACGAGGGAGCCGACGGGCGCGTCGGGCGCGAAGCCCCCGGCGATGCCGGCCGAGACGACGAGGCCGTAGGGCGCGCCCCGCAGCGCGGCGGCGGTGAGGGCGGCGGAGACGGAGGCGGCGGCCAGGGCGGGGCCGACGCCGGCGGAGAGGAGGTCGCAGGTCTCGCCGGCGCGGTGCAGCGTCAGGCCGGGCAGCAGGGCCCGCGGGGCGGGCCCGGACGGCCACGCCCGTGCCACCGCGTCCCGCTCGGCGGGGACCGCGGTGGCCACGAGGACGCGTGGGCGGGACGTGGTCAGTCGTCCTTCTTGAGCTTGAAGGACCACAGGCCGGTCGCCGCCTGGCTCTGCTTCTTGCCGTCGCCGGCCTTGATGGTGACGAGCGTGGAGTTGCCCTGGGCGCCGTACTGCGCGTTGAAGAACACGCTGCCCGGGATGGTCCGGTAGGTCTTGTCGCTGTCCTCGGTGAGCGGCTGACCGTTCATCAGGATCGTCCAGCGCTTGTCGGCCACGTCGGGGTCGACGCCGAAGCGGACGGTCTCGTCGGGGTCGACGCTGATGGACTTGATGTCCTTGTCGCCGAGGCACTGGGTCAGCTCGGCGGCCTGGAGGGTCTTGCCCTCGCCACCGCAGGTGGCCTCGGAGCTGACCGAGTCGCGGCCGACGGTGATCGTGGACAGGGGGGTCGGCTTGTCGCAGGCCGACAGGACGAGCAGGCCGGCACAAACGGCGCCGGCGGCGGCGACGGCACGGCGGCGTCGCACCACGCCGAGGACATCAGCGGCTCCGCCGCGGGGCATCGTGGTCATGGCGGAAGGCTATCGGGCACGTCGGGCAGTCTCTCGAGGCGGGGGGCGGCGCGGCTGTGTGTTACGCCACGCGGGGCTTGGCGCCGCTCCCGTGCCGCACCGAGGAGAGCAGCCCGCGCACGGTGGTCAGCCAGCCCAGCGCGACCACGGCGGCGGCCACCGACAGGCCCAGCGAGCCGTTGAGGGGCATGACGATGCCGACCGCGCCGCCGAACACCCAGCACACCTGGAGGAGGGTCTCGGAGCGGGCGAACGCGGAGGTGCGCACGAGTTCCGGCACGTCCCGCTGGATCAGCGCGTCCAGGGACAGCTTGGCCAGGGCCTGCGAGAACCCGGCGACGGCCGCGAGGCAGGCCACGAGGAGGGCGCCGAAGAACACGGCGGCCACGAGCACGGCGCCCAGCACGACGGCGACGACGGTCACGATGATCAGCTCGGGGGCCTTGGAGCGCAGCCAGGCCCCGACCGCCGTCCCGAGCGCGTTGCCGACGCCCGCGGAGACGGCGACCATGCCCAGCGACACGGCCGCGCTCTGCCCGGTGAGGGGGTGCTCGCGCAGCAGGAACGCGAGGAAGAAGGTCAGGAAACCGGACAGCCAGCGAAGCGCCGCGTTGGCGCCGAGGGCGTGGGTGACGGCGATGCCGACCGTGCGCAGGCCGGGCCGTTTGACGGGCCGGCGATGGGGGCCGTGCAGGTGCTGTTCGTCGGCGGCGAGGAGGGCGACGTCCTCGCCCTTGGCGGAGTCGACCTTGCGGGGCAGCGAGAACGACAGGAAGGTCCCGGCGACGAAGATCAGGAAGGCGCCGTAGAGGGGGTAGCGCGGGCCGAGGGCCTGGAGTCCGGCGCCGACGGGCGCGGCGACGCCGGTGGCGAGCAGCCCGCCGAGGGTGACCCGCGAGTTGGCCTTGACCAGGGAGAACCCGGGCGGCAGCAGACGGGGCACGACGGCGCTTCTGACCACCCCGTAGGCCTTGGAGGAGACCAGCACGCCCAGCGCGGCCGGGTACAGCTCGATGCTGCCGGTGGCGACGGCCCCGGACAGCACCAGCGCGAGCAGGGCGCGGGCGAGCATGGCCCCGGCCATGGCGGCGCGCCGGCCGTGCGGGAGCCGGTCGAGGAGGGGGCCGATCACGGGGGCCAGCACGGTGAAGGGGGCCATGGTGATGGCGAGGTAGAGCGCGACGCGGCCGCGGGCCTCGTCGGTGGGCACGGAGAAGAAGACGGTGGAGGCGAGCGCGACGGTGATCATGACGTCGCCGGCGCCGTTGACGCCGTGCAGCTCGATCAGCTTGCCGAGCCCGGACTCGCCGGCGCCGTGGGCGTGCGTGATCCTCCTGATGCCGCGGGCGGCGGCGGCGAACGGGAGGTTCAGGGCGCGGCCGACCGCGCGGACGGACCCGCTCATCCGGCCCGAACCGCTCACCTGGCTCCTCCCCTTGTTCCCCTTCGTCGCACCGGTCCCGGTGGCGCCCTGGGGTGTCCTTGCGGCTGCCACCCCGTCATAGTGCCCCGGAAACGCCGTGCATAGTGGGTTACCGCGCGTATGGCCGTGTGATCGTCGGCGCGTGCGGCCGGTCCGGCGACGGCCGCACGGCGATATTCCGTGCGGAAATGCCGACGGGATCCGCGCGCACTGCCGGCGGGATCCGTGCGGAGTGCGTGCGGGATCCGTGCGGGATGCGTGCGGGGTGCGCACGGGGTGCGGGAGGCCGGTCGTGGGGCGGGGAAAAGGGCTTCCCTGGGCGCCGGGAGGAGGGGGTGCGGCGGGGGACGGAGGGTTTCGATGCAGAGGAAACGTCCCGTCGGTGTAGGCCGAGCGTCCGGGAGCAGGTAGCGTGCGTAGCGCGCCGTGGCGATCGTTCTCGGCCGCGCGCCTCCCGGACATCCCGCAGAATGGATGACAGCAGGTGCGCCCGAGCGCGATCGGGCGCGGACGTCGACGCGGTCCAGTGGTCCGCTCCGTCCGCACCCGCCGCCTTCAGGCAGGCGCACCGAGAGACGGCGTAGGAGAGAAGCGATACCTGTGAGCGCAGCGACCACGCGAAGCCGCACCCCCGACCGCCTGTGCGCCGAGGCCGTCGACCTCGCCCGCGCCGCAGCCGAGGAGGCAGCGGCGCCCGGCGTGGTCGGCGAGCACGCGGGCGTCGTCTCCGAGGGCGACCGTGTGGTCACCCACTACTTCGAGTGCAAGGAACCCGGCTACCGGGGCTGGCGCTGGGCGGCGACGGTGGCGCGGGCCTCGCGCGCCAAGATCGTCACCCTGGACGAGGTGGTCCTGCTGCCCGGCCCGGACGCGGTGCTCGCCCCGGAGTGGGTCCCGTGGAGCGAGCGGCTGCGCCCCGGGGACATGGGCCCGGGCGACCTGCTCCCCACGGACGCCGAGGACCTGCGCCTGGAGCCCGGCTACACCGGCGAGGACGACCCGCGCCTGCAACCGGGCTACTTCGACGCGGACGACCCGACGCCGAACTCGCCCCTCTCCGAGGAGATGGCCGAGCTGGCCGAGGCGGAGGACGCGGACGTGACGGCGGCGCCGCCGGCGGCCCTGCCCGCGGCCCCGCGCCGCGGCACGATCGCCGCCGTCGCGGAGGAGCTGGGCCTGCGCCGGGCGCGGGTCCTGTCCCGCTACGGCCTGCACACCGCCGCCGACCGCTGGGAAGACGGCTTCGGCGCCAAGACGCCCATGGCGCAGGCGGCCCCCGCCTCCTGTGTGAGCTGTGGCTTCCTCACCCCGATCGGGGGCTCGCTGGGCCAGGCCTTCGGCGTCTGCGCCAACGAGTTCTCCCCGGCGGACGGCAGGGTGGTCTCCCTGGCCTACGGCTGCGGCGGCCACTCGGAGGCTGCGGTGATGCCCACGCCTCCGCGGCCCGCCCCGCCGGTGATCGACGAGACCCGTGTCGACCCGTTCCCGCTGCGCCCGGCCGCGGACTCGGGCTCGGTCCCGGCCGCCTCGGACGAGGACACGGCGGAGCTCGGACACTCCTAGCCCTCAAGGCGTGGCCCTCGACGCCCGCCTGGCCCCCGGGGCACCGGCGTCCCGCGCATCCCTCGGAACGCCGGCGCCCCGCGCATCCTCCGGGGCACCCGCACCCTTCGGGGCACGCGCGTCCCTCGGGGCCACGGGTCCCCGGGGTGGAACGCGTCCCTCCGGGGTGTGCCGGGAGGGCAGGGGCGGGCGGGGGCCGAGAACATCTCGCGGTACCGTCGACTCCCGTCGACGAGGAGAGCCAACGTGAGCAAGTTCGTGCGGCCGGCGCCCGAGGGCGCGGATCCCTTCGGCACGGCGCGCCTGCGCCGCGGGGTCCTGGACGCCTGGGCCACCAGCGCGGCCCGCTTCCGGGAGGACGCCAACGCCGAGGAGGACCTCGTCCTCGGCGGATACCGGGACCGGCTCGTCGTCGAGCTCGCGCAGAACGCCGCCGACGCGGCCGCCCGGGGCGGGGTGCCGGGGCGGCTGCGGCTCACCCTCCGCGACGGCGTCCTGGTCGCCGCGAACACCGGAGCGCCGCTGGACGCGGCCGGCGTCGAATCGCTGGCCACGCTGCGCGCCTCCGCCAAGCGTGAGGCACAGCAGTCGGGCGTCGCCGTCGGCCGCTTCGGCGTCGGGTTCGCCGCCGTGCTCGCCGTCACCGACGAACCGGCCGTCGTCGGCCGCCACGGCGGCGTCCGCTGGGACCTGGCCGAGGCGCGTGCGCTCGCCTCCGAGACCGCCCGGCACAGCCCCGGCCTCGGGGACGAGGTCCGGCGGCGCGACGGCCATGTGCCCCTGCTGCGGCTCCCGTTCGCCGCCCAGGGCACGGCCCCCGACCCCTACGACACGGCCGTCATCCTCCCGCTGCGCGACACCGCCGCCGCCGACCTCGCCGAGCGCCTCCTCGCCGCCGTCGACGACGCCCTCCTCCTCGCCCTGCCGGGCCTGGAGGAGGTCGTGATCGAGATCGGCGACGGCCCCGCCCGCACCCTGCGGCGGTCCGTCGACGGCGTGCACACCGTCGTCACGGACAGCGAGCACGGCACGACCCGCTGGCGCACCGCCTCCGCCCACGGCGACCTCGCCCCGGACCTGCTCGCCGACCGTCCCGTGGAGGAGCGGCTGCGCCCCCACTGGTCGGTCACCTGGGCCGTGCCCGTCGACGACGACGGCGCGCCCGTGCGGCCGCGCACCACGCCCGTCGTCCACGCCCCCACCCCCAGCGACGAGCCCCTCGGCGTGCCCGCCCTGCTCATCGCCTCCTTCCCGCTCGACACCACCCGCCGCCACGCGGCCCCCGGCCCGCTGACCGACCACCTGGTGCGCCGCGCCGCCGACGTGTACGCCGAACTCCTCGCCGGCTGGCGGCCGGTGGGCGCCGGGATCGTCGACCTGGTGCCCGGCCCGCTGGGCAAGGGGGAGCTGGACGGGGCGCTGCGCCGGGCCGTCCTGGAACTGCTCCCGCGCACCGCCTTCCTGCCGCCCGCCGTCCCGCCCGTGCCGGAGGAGGCGCGGGAGGGCGGTGACGAGGGCGAGGTCGCGGTCGGGCTTCCCGAAGCGCTCCGCCCCCGGGACGCCGAGATCGTCGAGGGCGCGGGTGCCGACACCGTGCGGGTGCTGGCGGAGGTGCTGCCCACGCTGCTGCCCGCCGGACTGGAGCGGCGCGTCGAGCTGCGCACGCTGGGCGTCGCCCGGATCCCGCTCGCGGACGTCGTCGACCGCCTCGCCGGTCTGGAGAAGGACCCCCAGTGGTGGTACCGGCTCTACGACAGCCTGGCCGGGGTCGACCCGGACCGGCTGACCGGGCTCCCGGTGCCGCTGGCCGGCGGCCCCTCCCAGACGTTCGGCGGCGCGCCGCGCACCGCCGTCGGCCCGCGCCAGGTCCTGCTGCCCACCCCGGACGCGGCCGTCCTGGACGCGGAGATCCTCGCCCGGCTCGGCCTCAAGGTCGCCCACCCGGACGCCGCGCATCCCCTGCTGGAGAAGCTCGGCGCGCTGCCCGCCACCCCGCGCGCGATCCTGACCACCCCGCAGGTGCGGGCCGCCGTCGCGGCCTCCCTCGACGACGACGGCGGGGCCTGGGACGACCAGGACGCGCTGGACGCCGACGAACTCGCCGACACCGTCCTCGCGCTGGTCCGCGACGCGGCCCTGGAGCCCGGCGACGAGCCCTGGCTGGGCGCCCTGGCCCTGCCGGACGAGGACGGCGAACTCGTCCCCGCCGGCGAACTGGTCCTGCCCGGCAGCCCGTTCGCCTCCGTCATCCGCGAGGGCGAACTCGCCGGCGTCGACGCCGGACTCGCGCAGAAGTGGGGCGAGCAGCCCCTCGCCGCCTGCGGCGTGCTCGCCGGCTTCGCGCTCGTGCGGGCCACGGACGTCGTCCTCGACCCGGACGAACTGGAGCCGCGCGAGGGCGACTTCGCCGAACCCGACGACGCGGGGCTGCTGGACGCGGTCGACGTGTGGTGCGAGGACGTCCTCGACCGCTTCCCCGACAGCCCCGTGCCGCCCGTCGCCACCGAGCTGGTGGCCGTGCGCGACCTCGACCTCGTCGACGAGGACCGCTGGCCGCAGGCCCTCGCGATGCTCGCCCGGCCGCCGCTGCGCGACGCGCTCACCCAGCCCGTCCGCGTCCTCCTGCCCGACGGCACCCACGAGGTCGTGCGGCCCTACACCGCCTGGTGGCTGCGGGGGAACCCGGTCCTCGACGGCCGCCGCCCCGCCGGCCTCCTCGCGGCCGGCGGCGACCCGCTGCTGCACGGCCTCTACGACGAGGCCGACGCCACCGGCTTCGACGACGAACAGGTGCTGCGCGCCCTCGGCGTGCGGACCTCGGTGGCGGCCCTGCTCGACGAGCCCGGCGGCGCCGCGGAACTGCTGGACCGCCTCGCCGACCCGGAACGCCCCGTGGGCGCGGCCCAACTGCACGGCCTGTACGGCGCGCTGGCCGAGCTGGACCCCGAGCAGGTCACCCTGCCGGACGAGCTGCGGGCCGTCGTCGACGGACGCGTCGAGGTCGTGGACGCCGCCGACGCGGTGGTCGTCGACTCTCCCGACCTGCTCCCCTTCACCGAGGGCGTCCCGCTGCTCCCGGTGCGCCCGTCCCGGGCGGCCGACCTCGCCGAGCTGTTCCAGGTGCGGCGGCTGAGCGAGTCCGTGACGGGCGAGGTCGACTCCGAGGGCGCCGAACACGACGTCCCGGAGCCGGTGCGCGTCCTGCTCGGCCCGCGCACGCCCGCCACCTACGTCGAGCACGAGGAACTGGTCGTCGACGGCGTGGAGATCGACTGGCGCCTGACCGGCGACGGCGTCCTGCACGCGGCCACCCTGGAGGGCGTGGCCGCCGGCCTCGCCTGGGCAGCCCGCCAGTGGCCCCGCCGCTTCGAGGTCGCGGCCCTCCTGGAGGACCCGTCCAGGACGGCGGAACTGGCCCGGGACCGCTGGTTCGACTGAGACGGACGGCGCCGACGGACCTGAAAGGGCCGTCCCACCGGTGCATGCCGGTGGGACGGCCCTTTCCCCCACGCCAGGGTGTCTTCGCTACTCCAGGATGTGCGCGTACATCGCGCGGTGCCGTGCGTACATGCGGCCCAGCTCCCACGGGTCGTCCCGGACGTCCAGGAACTGCAGGACGAGCGTAAACAGGTGCTGCACAACCTGTTCGTGCTGTTTGTGGGTCAGGCGACCCGGGTCCTTCCAGCCCTTGAGATCCATGTCGGGGAAGAGGTCCAGGAGGACGAGCTTGTGCCAGTAGAAGCTGCTGCACTCACCCCTGCGGACGACCAGCCACTCGGTGAAGCCGCGCAGCATCCCGCCAGAGCTGCCGACGTCCATCCCTGTGAGGAACATGGCCGTCGCGTAGTAGGTGTTGTTGAGGCCGCGCCCCTCCGGGTTGTCCCGCATCACCTCGATGGTCATCCTGTCGTTCATTCGTCTCCTAGAACCCGAAGTCGATGATGTTGTGCCTGGTCCACTGAGCCTTGTACTCGGCGATGGTGTCACCGCCCCGCCCGGTCCAGGCGTCGTAGACCCGGCCGTTGTGGACCACCACCACGTGCCAGAACCAGCCCGCGTCCACTCCCCGGTACTTCGGGAGGTACGCCTCGCCTACCGGCTTGATACGGATGATCGTGCCGCCTCCGAGACTCTTCTTGATCTTCTCGGCGCACACGTCGCAGCCGCCGGAGTTCTCGATCTCGTCCACGGACCGGGGCAGCCCCGGGACCTTGTGCTGCCCGCACGGCACTCCCGCAGACGCTGCGGCAGCGGCGATGAACCCGGCCCTGGTCACCGATCGCAGAGGCGCCTTGCCGACGATCTTGCAACCGCGCTTCAGCAGCCTCAGCTCGTCGTACACGCGCTCCAGTGCTTTGAGCTTGCTGCTGAGCAGGGCGTCCACCGCCAGGCCCTTGCAGCTCTCGAAGTCCTTGTTGCGCAGGCACGCCTCGTAGTCACCGAGGCCCAGGAGCTCCTTCTCGACCTTCCAGAGGTCCTCCATCGCGTCGCCGAACTCGTCGCCGTGCGCCACGATGTCGCACGCGATCTCCGACTGCTGGCACCAGCGCGCAAAGCCCGCGGGATCGCAGGGGACGTATCCCTGCTGGCAGCGGTACTGCTCGGCCGCACTCGGCCCGTTCTCGGCCTCCTCCTTCGCCTTGACGGCGGCCTTGCGCCGTTTCTCCTCCTCCTCGCGGTACTTGGTGACCGCGGCCGTGTACGCCGCGGTGGCCGCCGTGACCGCGGCGTCCGCGTCCTTGCCCGCCGCGACCGCCGAGGTGCGTGCCTCCTCGGCGTAGTACGCCGCGGTGGACGCCGACGCCTGCGCGGACTCCGACGACAGGGTGGCGTCGGCCGCCGACCTGGCGGCGCGGGCGGCGTCCGTGTCCGCACGGTTCGCGGCCGCCCGGGCTGTCTTCGCCGAGGCCGCGGCCTGGTCCGCCGACGCCTCGGCGTCCTTGGCGTACTGGGTGGCCTGGTCGGCATACCCGCGCGCCTTGGCCGCGGCCTCGTTCGCCTTCTTCGCCCAGGCGGTGGCCTCGGCGGCCGCCTTGCGGGCGGTCGCGGCGACCTTCTGCGCCGTCGCGGCGCTCTGCTGCGCGGTGGCCGCGACCTTCGCCGAGTCGGCGATCAGCTTCTGCACCTGGGCCACGTGGGTCGCGGCCAGGTAGTCCTTGCGCAGCGCCTTGTACTGTCCGGACACGACGAAGGCGTGCAGCGCCTGGGGTGAGCCCGCCAGAGCGATCCTGGCCGCCGACTTCACCTCCGGGGTGCCGCCGTCGATCAACTGGGCTGCCCTGACCCGCTCGTCCTGGGTGCGCGCGTCGTACTGTGCGGAGACCAGGAACTCGCTGTACTTCTTCGGGTCGCCCGTGGCGAGGGCGGCTCGGCCGGTGTCGGTGAGGACCGGTCCGGCCCCGTCGAGGACCTGCGCGATCGCGACGCGCATGCCCTGGGCGGCGGCCTGGTACTGCCCGCTCTCGACGAACGCGGCGACAGCGGCGGCGTCTCCGGCGAGAGCCGCCTCGGCCGCGTCGCGCACGGCCTTGTCCGCGCTCTCCTCGGCGAGCCGCTCCACGTAGGAGCGCTCGTCCTGCTGCCGGGCGGTGTTCCAGCCGTTGCGGAGGTAGTCGACGACGACCTCGTCCGGGCCGGCCAGTGCCGCCTCGGCGGCGGAGCGACCCCAGGCGGTGCCGTTCTTCATCACCAGGACGGCCAGGTCCCGGCCCTGGTCGGCGACCGTCGTGAGGTCGGCGTTCGGCTTGGCGGCCTCGGCCACCAACCGGTCCCGTTCGGCGTCCCGCTCCTTGGCGGCCTTCACCCGTCCCACCTGCGCCTCGGCCAGAGCGTCGGCCTCGGCCTTGTCCTGCTTGGCGAGTTCGATGCCGGCGTTGGTGCGGCCCAGCAGTTCCTCGGCCTCGACCTGTCGGGCGAGGGTGTAGATCTGCTGCGCCTTGGTCACGGCGTCGGTGGCCGCGTTCGCCGCCGTGGTGGCGGCGTTCGCGTGCTCGGTGGACTTCGCCGCGGCCGTGGCCGACTCGCCGGCGTGCTTGGCCGCGTCCAGGGCGGCGACGCCGGCGTTCTTCGCGTGCGTGGCCGCGGACCTCGCGGCGTCCCGGGCCTCGCGAGCCGCGGTGGCCGCCTTGCGGGCCAGGGCCTCGGCGGCGCCTGCGGCGCGATTGGCCTCCGCCGCCTGGCTCTTGGCCGCGGCCGCGGCGGCGCGGGCCTGGGCGGCTTCCGTGCTCGACTTGCCCGCGTAACTGCCGGCCTCGGCGGCTGCCGTGGCGGCCGCGTCGGCGTTGGCGCCGGCGCTCGCCGCGGAGTGGGCGGCGTCGCCCGCCGCGTCGGCGGCCTTGGCCGCCTGGTCGGCGGCGTCGGCGGCCAGGTCCGCGCCCTCGGCGGCCTTCTGCGCGGCTTCGGCCGCGACCTTCGCGGCGTTCGCGTTCCCGGCGTCCACGGCGGCGTCGGCGGCCGCGTTGCGGGCACGGGAGGCAGCCTGGGAGGCGCCCGCCGCTGCCGCGGCGGCCTGGGCGGCGGCATTCGCGGCGACCCGGGCGGAGTTGTTCGCCGCGTTCGCCGCGTCGATCGCCCGCTGTGCCGAGGCGGCAGCCTGGGAGGCGGCGGTGGCGGCTCGCTTGGCGGCCCGAGCGGCCTTGCCCGTGTCGTTCTGCGCGGCTCTGGCCTCGGCCTCGGCCTCCAGCGCGGCCTCCTTGGCGAGCTGTGAGGCCTGCACCGCCTTCGCGGATTCGGTCTTGGCGGCCGCGGTCTGCGCGGTCGCCTGCCGTCCCGCCTCCTTCGCCTGTTCCGCGAGCTGCGCAACGGTGGCGTGCTCCTGGTCCTTGGCGAGGGCGACGAACTGGCCGACCTCAAGGAACTCCCGGATGTCTGCGGGGCCGCCGCTGAGGGCGATGCGTCCGGCCGCCCGGGTGTTGGCACCTCCCACGCTGATGATCTGGGCGACCTGGAGCCGCTCGTCCTGCTCGCGTTGGGCGTACTGCGTCTCGGCGAGGAACTTCCGCACGTCCTCGGGCGAGCCCTTCAGCGCGGTCCGCCCGGCTTCCTGGACGTTGGGCCCGGCGGTGTCGACGACCTGGGCCGCCCGGACCCGGTTGTCCTGTTGCATCGGGGCTTCCCAGCCCCAGCTGACGAAGGTCTCCAGCTGCTCGCGGGTTCCGGCGAGGGCTGTGCGGGCCGCCGCCAACAGCTCCGGACCTCCGACGCTAGCCGTCTGCGCGGCTGTCACGCGCTCGTCCTGGAAGGTCAGGTTGTCCGCTGCCTCCAGGAAGGTCTGCACATCGGCGTCGCTGCCGGTCAGTGCCGCCTCCGCGGCCGCCCTGACGCCGGGGCCGCCGTCGCGCCAGTAGTCGACGACGAGGCCGCGGTCGGCGGCGGTGACCGTCGTGGTGGCGGTCAGCCCGACGCGGGCCTTCCCGCCTGCCGCCGCCGCTCCCGCGGGCGGCGCGCCCATCAGGCCCACGGCGAGGGCCAGGGGCAGCAGGGTCAGCGCTGCTCTCCGTAACGCACGCCTCGTTTTCCCGGCGGTATCGAGCTGGTCAGTTCTGCGATTCACAGGGCACCCGTCTCGTAATCGGCGAGGCCCTTCGAAAAGGGGTGAGCCGCCGAATGGTCGACGGGTAAGCATAGTCGGCGTTTTCCGCAGCATGGAGGTCGATATTCGGAAGGTGCAGATCGGGTGATATTGGCTCATGCCGAGATGTGTCGTGCGGACAGCGTGACCGAAAGAATCCCGTTGACGGCGACGTCAGGTATGCATACGCTATGCCTTCACTTTGCTTGATGGTGGCCCGGCCCGACCAGCCGGAGTTCCGTCGGGTTCACATGTTCAGGGGGTTCGACGGGGGTCCGGTTGCGGGTAGCGACCGGCTGATCAGGGGCATATGAGCGACCGTGACAGGTCGCGGGCCCACGCATGTCCACTTTCACCCAGCATTCTGGTGAGGGCCTCGCCGTTCGAGGAGCCGACCCGGAAGGGACTTCTCGATGCCTTTTCATGCCCGAAATGCGATCGTCTCCGGAATCATCGTCACGTGTGCCACGTTCGCCGGAATTTCCGCGGCTTCCGCGGACGACCCCCCGCGGTCGCCGGAGCCCTTGAATCCGCCTTCTGCGGTCGAGGACCTCGGCTATCCGGGCGCCGATAAAATCCTGGCTGAAAAAGGAATCAAGCTGAAGAAGGGCGACGGGCGCATTCTGCTCGCCGACTGCGACCCGGCCGCTCAGCAGATACGCGTCCTGACCGTCGGCGACCCCGCCGCCGGACGTGCGGACACGTACTGCTTCCGGGCCATCGGCTCCACCGGTCGCCTCACGCTGGAACTGCCCAGGGTCTTCGGCCTGGAGACCGCGGACCACCCGATCGCCGCCGACATCACGGCCGACGGCCGGACCACGTCGGTCGCCGTCGCCAAGAACGACTGGGCGTCCGTGGGCGAGGGGACGACCGGCGGCCCCAGATCGACGCTCGTCGAACTCCGGGTGACCGGCTGACCCGCCGCACCGCCCAGACAGACCGACCAAGCCTCCGAGATACGAGGGAGATGTGATGGACGCTCGTCCGCGCAGAACGCGCATCGTGTGGGCCGCCGGACTCGCGGCCGCCGGCCTGACCACCGGTCTGCTGTCCGCGGCCCCGGCCCAGTCCGCAGTCGGCGACCAGGTTGCGGACGGCGCCGACCGGTACGCGGTCAAGGTGTACGTCGCCACGGGCACCGACGATGCCCGGGCCTGCTCCGGCACCCTGGTCGACCCGCAGTGGGTGCTCACCGCCGCCAGTTGCTTCGCCGCGAACCCCCAGCAGACCGCCGTCCTCACCAGGGGTGCGCCGCCCCTGCCCGCGGTCGTCACCACCGTGGGCCAGGAGCCGAGCCCGACGCAGCAGCGCGACCAGAAGGTCCAGGAGATCGTTCCCTACCCGGACCGCGACCTCGTCATGGCCCGCCTCGACTCGCCCACCGCCGACGACCCCCTGGCCGGACCGTTCCCCGAGATCGGCGCCGCCCAGGTCAGCGGTGACGCGCCTGCCCAAGGTGACCGGCTCAGGGCGATCGGCTACGGCCGGACCGCACTGGAGTGGACCCCCGAACGCGCCCACACCGGCGCCTTCGGCGTGGACCTGGTGAAACCGACGACCCTCGCGATCTCGCCCGCCGCCTCCGGGGGAGCCCTGTGCAAGGGGGACGCGGGCGGCCCGGTGCTGAACGCCTCCGGCCGACTCGTCGCCGTCGTCAGCGCGGCCTGGGACGGCGGCTGCTTCAACTCGGACGAGACCCGCACCGGCGCCATCGCCACCCGCGTGGACGACATCGCGGGGTGGATCCGGCAGGTGCGGCTGACCTCGCGTCAGAAATCCGTCAGCGATGTGACGACAGCGGCCGATCTCAACGGTGACGGCAGGACGGACATCGTGTCCATCTTCGCAGGCCGGGCCGAGGTCTTCTACGGTCGCCAGGACGGCACACTCGAATACGGAACCACCCTGGACGGCCTCGTGTCCCGTGGACCCCACAAGCAACTGTTCGCCGGGGACTTCACCACCGGCGTGGGGGTCGAGATCATCACGGTCTGGGGGAACGGCAACCTCCGTATGTCGAAGCAGAATCGTGGCTTGCCCTTCCCCTTCTGGGGCGTAACGGACCTCTGGGCTGACCCGAGTTGGCAGAACGGACTGCCCGCCGCGACCCTCCGCACCGGCGTCGCCGGGCGCGACAGTCTGGTCTTCCAGTGGCCCGACGGCTCGCTCTACACGTACACGCGCGACGCCGGCGGGAATCTGGTCAACACGAAGAAGTCGGTCTGGCCCGACAAGACCTGGAAGAAGCGGCACATCGCCACCGGCGACTTCAACGGCGATGGACGCGACGACATCGCCGCCGTCGCCGCCGACAACGCGCTGCACCTTTACCCGGGCAAGCCGGACGGAACGTTCGACAAGGCCGTCTCCATGTGGCCCGACAAGACCTGGACCACTCCCCGGCCCGTGCTCGGCGGGGATTTCAACGGCGATGGGAAGGCAGACCTCGCGGCGCTCTTGCCCAGTGGCGACCTGCGCTTCTACGCGGGTGACGGCCGGGGCGGCCTGGCGGCCGGCAAGAGCATGTGGCCGACTGTCTAGTCGCACCGGCTCCGGGCCGCGGCCGACCCGATGAGTGACGCAAAGGGGGGAGGGGTCGACTTCGTCGCTGCGGGGCCGGCCTTTTCCCTGAAGTCCCGGATCCCGCACAACCATTCGGGGCAACCTCGCATCTCACCGCATGAGCCAAAAGGCTCCACCGACATGGACCCCGCGCAGTGGCGAGCCGCAGGGAACGCCCAGGACCGGGACACTTCTCACCACCGGGGGAATCGCATGCGCACAAGTGCCACCGTGGTCGCCGTCGTCGGCGCCATGGCCCTGTCCGCCGTCGCCGTTCCGGCCGCGCAGGCCGTGGGGGGCGTGGAGGGCGGCTCGCACCGCTCCGTCGACACGTTGAAGGCCCTGCACGCGGCCCTCGCCGGCAAGAGCGCCTTCACCGGTGCGAGTCCCGCCGATGGTGGCGTTCCGTACCCGTTGGACGTCACGTTCGGCAGCGTCAGGGTCAACAAGGGCCTGCCCGTCGCGGTCGGCGCCGACGGCCGGGCCGGCGTGCCGGTCACGTTCAAGATCACGCACGGCGCCGGTGTGAACCTCGGCGCGGAGGACGTCCAGCTGGACCTGGTCCTCCACCGCGGCACCTTCGCCCACCCCGTCAAGACCCTCATCGGCGACTACGCGCCGAGCTGCACCGACACCACCGCCACGGTCGCCACCTGCTCCGGCACCATCGACATCTCGCCGGCCGAGCTGGACAACGTCGACGCCACGGTCTGGAAGGCGGCCGGGTACGTCATCGACTGGAACGACGTCGACCCGAGATCCGACGACGTCGACTGGACCAAGGTCGGATACACCGAGGCCGACGCGCTGGCCAACGTCACGCTCAGGCGCGGGCCCAGGCTGACGGTCGACGCCGCCCCCGAGCCGGTGAAGAAGGGCAAGACCCTCACCGTCACCGGCAAGCTGGCGCGCGCCAACTGGGACACCGGTCTGTACGGCGGGGTCGCCGCCCAGCCGGTGAAGCTCCAGTTCCGCAAGAAGGGCAGCAGCACGTACAGCACGGTCAGGACCGTCAAGTCCAGCGCCACCGGCGGGCTGAAGACCACGGTCACGGCCTCGGTGGACGGCTACTACCGCTTCACCTTCGCGGGCAACCCGACGGTTCCGGCCGTCAACGCCGCGGGCGACTTCGTCGACGTGCGATGAGATGACGGCTCACCGGATGCGGTGGGCCGCCCAGAAGGGCCCGAGGTCGACGTCCGTCAGGGACTGGGCGGCCCGGACGAAGTCCTCGGTGGTGGAGACGCCGTACCAGTGGTCGCGGGCGTACTCCTTGAGCAGGCGGCCCATCGTGGCCGCGCCGAGGGTGCGTTCCAGGTCGGCGAGGGCGCAGGAGCCGGCCGTGTAGACGAGGTGGTACTGACCGCGCTCCTGCGACCAGTAGGTCATCGAGGCGGTCAGCGCCGCGCTGTCGTCGGGCCAGGAGACGTCCGCCCAGCACTCGCGCGTGTCCCAGCCCTGGAAGCGGGCGTTGGCGTACTGGGCGAAGCTCTCGTCCAGCCACGGCGCGGCGTACTCGTCGTTGCCGACGATCCCGTACCACCACTGGTGCGCCACCTCGTGGACGACGGCGCCGCCCTCCTCGGTGGTGCCGAGGAGGACCAGGCCGGGGTACTCCATGCCCCCGCCGAACCCGGGGGTCATCACGACGTCGAGCTCGCCGTACGGATAGCGGCCGAACTCGCCGCCGAACCGGTCGATCGAGGCGACGGCGTCCGCACGGGTCAGCCGCACCCCCGCGTCGGGAGTGCCCGCCGCCCAGTACGACCTGACGAGCACGCCCCCGGGCGTGGTCTCGGTCGCCGAGTGGAACGGGCCCGCGGCCCAGGCGAAGTCCCGCACCCGGTCGGCGGCGCTGAGCGTGACGGTGCGGCCGGGGTCGCCGGGCAGGGTGCGGGTGCGGCCGGTCGCGGGCACCTTCAGGGCCGAGGGGTGGTCCAGCCGGACCCTGAAGTCGCTCGCCAGGGCGTAGAAGCTCTCGCCGAGCGCCACGTAGGGGTCGAGGTGCCACCCCTTCGCGTCGTGCACGGCGAGGACCGGCAGGGCGTTGCCGAGGAAGCGGAACGCGCCCTCACGGCCGAAGCGGGCGTTGCGGTCGGGCACGGTGACGGACACGTCGAAGGCGACGGAGGCCCGCTCGCCGTGCGCGAGCGGCTCGGGCAGTGCGATGCGCAGGGCCGTGCAGTCCACGGTCAGGGGCCCCGGCGTGCCGCCGGAGACGTGCGACACGACGACGGGGGAGAGCGCGCCGGGCGTCCCGCAGGCGTCCTCGCCGTTGCCCCACAGCCGGAGGTACACCTCGCGCAGGGGTTCGGCGGAGGCGTTGCGGAACGAGATCCGCTGCCGTCCGGTCCAGTGGCCGCCGTCGGCGTCCGCGCGCAGGGCGACGTCGTAGCGGGCGCGGTCGGGCGTCGCCGCGGCCGTGGGCCCCGCCGAGGCGGCGGACGCCGCGCCGGCATCGCTCACCCCAACGCCGAGCGCCGCCAGCACGGCGAGCAGCACGACGCACACGAACGGACGGCGACGAGGCCCGGACGACCAGGCGGCTGACGGCGACATGCCAGCCGATACTGCCACAACTGGCCTTGCGGGTAAGGGACTTGAGCGGGATTCGGTGACGGGTCGTTCGCGAGCCGGCGTGACCGGCGGCGACAGCGGTGACTTTCTTTACCTTCCGCCGTACAACGCGGCGGATGCGCGGGCGATCTGACCCGACGGGTCAACAGGCCCCGAGATCACTTCTCTCCATCTGGGGAAACGCACATGCGCATACGCGCTCTCGTCGTCGCCGCCACCGGCGCCGTCACTCTCTCCGCCCTCGCCGTTCCGGCCGCGCAGGCCGCCCCGGCGGGTCCCGCCGTCACCTTCTCCGGCGTGAAGGTCAACGGCGGCAAGAACGTGGTCGTCGGCCCGACCACGAAGGTCACGGTCCCGGCGACCTACACCGTCACCAAGGCCGCCGGTGTGAACGCGAACTCCTTCGTCACCTTCCCGGTCCTCTACCGCGGCAATGCTCTCGACGAGTCCACCCCGGACGACCACGTCTGGATGGGCGACGAGCCCGGTACGTGCACGGCGTCCTCGCCGACGGTTCTCAAGTGCACGGCCACCATCCAGTTCCGTCCCAGGAGCACCGAGTTCGCCGACCTCACCAACACCGTGGCGGGCACGTGGAAGATCGGCGCCGCAGCCATCAACGCCGACGGTCTCACCACGAAGGCCGACGCGGGCACCATCCACGTGCAGCGCCAGGCGAAGCTGACGGCCGACGCCGCCCCCGAGCCGGTGAAGAAGGGCAGGACCCTCACCGTCACGGGCGCGCTGACCCGCGCGAACTGGGACACCAACAAGTACGCGGGTTACTCGGCCCAGTCGGTGAAGCTGCAGTTCCGCAAGAAGGGCAGCAGCGTCTACACCACCCTCAAGACCGTCAGGTCCAGCTCCACCGGCGGTCTGAAGACCACGGTCACGGCGTCCGTGGACGGTTACTACCGTTTCGTGTTCGCGGGCACCTCCACCACCCCGGCGGTCAGCGCCGCGGGTGACTTCGTCGACGTCAGGTGACGTAGAGCAGCTGAGCGCGGCCGGTCCGGGCACCCGGGCCGGCCGCGTGGCGATCAGTCCGGGAAGCGGTGGTCGACCCAGCGCCAGGTGAACTCCAGCAGGACCGCCGCCACCGCCGCCACGCCCACCGCGATCCACGGCATCGTCAGCCCGACCAGTTTCAGCGCGAAGAAGTGCTGAAGCCACGGGACCGCGAGGACCAGCAGGAACGCCGCGCCCATCGAGGCCACCAGCAGCACCCGCCACCAGGTGTAGGGGCGGGCGATGATCGCCAGCACCCACATCGACGCCAGGAACAGCGTGAGCGTGGCCGCGCTGGTCTCCGCCTCCAGCGAGCCGGGGCCGGTGTAGTGGTGACGGGCCAGCAGATAGGTCACGAAGGTCGCGACGCCCGCGATCACCCCGCCCGGCACGGAGTACCGCATCACCCGTCGCACGAAGTGCGGCCGGGCCCGCTCGGTGTTGGGGGCGAGGGCGAGGAAGAAGGCCGGGATGCCGATCGTGAGCGTGGACAGCATGGTCAGGTGCCTCGGCAGGAACGGGTACTCCACCTGCCAGCACACCACCAGCAGGGCCAGCAGCACCGAGTAGACCGTCTTCACCAGGAAGAGGGTCGCCACCCGCGTGATGTTGCCGATGACCCGCCGGCCCTCCGCCACCACCGAGGGAAGGGTCGCGAAGCTGTTGTCCAGCAGCACGATCTGCGCGACCGCCCGGGTGGCCTCGGAGCCCGAGCCCATCGCCACGCCGATGTCCGCGTCCTTCAGCGCGAGGACGTCGTTGACGCCGTCCCCGGTCATCGCGACGGTGTGCCCGCGGGACTGCAGCGCGCCCACCATGTCCCGCTTCTGCTGCGGGGTGACCCGGCCGAACACCGTGCCCTCGTCCAGCGCCCGTCCCATGCCGTCCCGGTCCGCGGGCAGCCGGCGGGCGTCCACGGCGGCGCCGTCCAGCCCGAGCTTGGCGGCCACCGCGCCCACCGACACCGCGTTGTCGCCGGAAACGACCTTGGCCTGGACGTTCTGCGCGGCGAAGTAGCGCAGCGTGTCGCCGGCGTCGGGCCGCAGTCGCTGTTCGAGCACCACCAGCGCGACGGGCCGGGCCCCGCGGGCGGGCTCGGGGTCGTCGAGTCCGTGGGCGGCGCGGGCCAGCAGCAGCACTCGCAGCCCCTGCTCGTTGAGCCGTTCGGTCTCGCCGAGGGCGGGATCGTCGTCGTCCAGGAGGACGTCGGGCGCCCCCAGCAGCCAGGTGCTGCTCCCGCCGGCCGCCGCGCCCTCGCTCCCGCCGCCGGCCGCGGTCCCGCTCCCGCCCTCGGCCGCGCCCTCGTCCTCGCCCGCGCCCTCGTCGAAGGCGGCGCCGCTGTACTTGCGGGCCGAGGAGAACGGCAGCGACTTGGTGCAGCGCCAGCCGTCGGCGGGCGGAAAGGCGTCGATGACGGCCTGGAGGGAGGCGTTGGGCCGCGGGTCGGACTCCCCGAGCGCTCCGAGCACCTGCCGTACGTAGCCCTCGTCGGCGCCGTCGAGGGTGTGCAGCGCGGTGACGTCCATGCCGCCCTCGGTGAGGGTGCCGGTCTTGTCGAGGCAGACGGTGTCGACGCGGGCGAGGCCCTCGATGGCCGGGAGCTCCTGCACCAGGCACTGCTTGCGGCCGAGCCGGACCACGCCGATCGCGAAGGCGACGGAGGTGAGCAGGACGAGCCCCTCGGGCACCATCGGGACGATGCCGCCGATGGTGCGGGCGACCGAGTCCCGGAAGCCGTTGTTCTTGACGAAGAGCTGCGTGACGACGAGGCCGATCGCGGCCGGGACCATCATCCAGGTGACGTACTTGAGGATCGTCGAGATGCCGGAGCGCAGCTCGGAGTGGACGAGGGTGAAGCGGGAGGCCTTCTCGGCGAGCTGGGCGGCGTAGGCCTCGCGGCCGACCTTGGTGGCCTGGAAGGCGCCCCCGCCGGCCACCACGAAGCTGCCCGACATGACCTGGTCGCCGGCCCGTTTGACGACGGGGTCCGCCTCGCCGGTGAGCAGCGACTCGTCGATCTCCAGTCCGTCGGCCTCCACGCACGCCCCGTCCACGGCGATCTTGTCGCCGGGGCCGATCTCGATGAGGTCGTCCAGGACGAGTTCGGAGGTGGCCACCTGGACCGGTCTGCCGTCGCGGCGGACCGTGGGGCGGGCCTCGCCGACGACCGCGAGGGAGTCCAGGGTCTGCTTCGCCCGCCATTCCTGGACGATGCCGATGCCGGTGTTGGCGAGGATCACGAAGCCGAACAGGCTGTCCTGGATGGGCGCGACGGCGAGCATGACCAGCCACAGGACGCCGATGATCGCGTTGAACCGGGTGAAGACGTTCGCCCGGACGATCTCGCCGACGGAACGGCTGCTGCGCGCGGGCACGTCGTTGACCTGGCCGCGCGCGACGCGGTCCGCCACCTCGGCGGCGGTCAGACCGGTCGCCGTCGGCGCGAGGGCGGGGGCGTCGGTGTGGGCCATGGAATCGACGGTACGTGCGGTTTTGGGGCTTCACCCCCTGAAGCCCGCGAAGATCCGACCTGGGGAGGACGGGGAGGGGGGCCGGGATGCTACGAGGGTCGTACGGCTGCCCCCGCTCGCGTGCCCACCGCCCGCATGCCCGCCGCTCGCCTGCCCGGCGGGCGTGGTCGTCCGGCGGGCCGCTACTCGGCGGCCGCCGTCTCCCCGGTCGCGGCCGCCCGCTTGATCGCCGCGTCGCGCCTGCGGACGTACCAGATGCCGATCAGGCCCAGGCCGGCCCCCGCGAGGCAGGTCCACACCCACCAGGTCCGGCCGTGGTCGTCGAACCAGCCGTAGAAGGGGAGCTGGACGAGGAAGAGGACGAACCAGAGGATCGTGCCGCCGGTGATGGTGGCGACGACGGGGCCCTCCAGGGGCTCCGGCGCCTCGTGCTGGGGTGTCCACTTCGCCATGGGGCACAGCTTACGAGGTGGTCACGTCTACGCGCGGAGATGGCCGATCCCCTCGTCATATGTTCATACTGAAACGGTTTGATGCTGACCACTTCTCTTCGTAGGAAACGCCAAAAACATGCCCACCTCGGCCCCCGCCAAGATCCCCGCCCCTGACGAGCCGGGAGCCAGGTCCGCCCACGGCGCCCTCGATCGCTACTTCAAGATCTCCGAGCGGGGCAGCACCCTGCCCAGGGAGATCCGCGGCGGTTTCGCCACCTTCTTCGCGATGGCGTACATCATCGTGCTGAACCCGATCATCCTCAGCAGCGCCAAGGACATGTACGGCCACCACCTGGACTACGGCCAGCTGGTCACCGCGACCTGTGTGACGGCGGCCTTCACCACGCTCCTCATGGGCGTGATCGGCAACGTGCCCATCGCGCTGGCCGCAGGCCTCGGCGTGAACTCCGTGGTCGCGCTCCAGCTCGCGCCCCGGATGTCCTGGCCGGACGCCATGGGCATGGTGGTGCTCGCCGGCCTCGTGGTCATGCTGCTCGTCGCCACGGGGCTGCGCGAGCGCGTGATGAACGCGGTCCCCTTCGGCCTGCGCAAGGCCATCAGCATCGGCATCGGCCTGTTCATCATGCTGATCGGGCTCGTCGACTCCGGCTTCGTCAGCCGCATCCCCGACGCCGCCCACACCACCGTCCCGCTCCAGCTCGGCGCCGACGGTCACCTGAACGGCTGGCCGGTCCTCGTCTTCATCCTGGGCGCGCTCCTCACCCTGGCCCTGATCACCCGCAAGGTGCCCGGCGCGATCCTCATCTCGATCGTCGCGATGACCGTCCTCGCGCTGATCATCGACGCGGTCGCGACCGTGCCCTCCTGGGGTCTGACCACTCCCGAGTGGCCGGGCAACCCCGTCGCCACCCCCGACTTCGGGCTCCTCGGCGAGGTCAGCCTGTTCGGCGGCTTCGGCAAGGTCGGCGTGCTGACCGGCGTCCTGTTCGTCTTCACCGTCCTGCTGTCGTGCTTCTTCGACGCGATGGGCACGATCATGGGCGTCAGCGACGAGGCCAAGCTGACCAACGCGCAGGGCGAGATGCCGGGCATCAACAAGGTCCTCTTCGTCGACGGCCTCGCGGTCGCCGCGGGCGGCGCCAGCTCCTCCTCGGCCACCACCGCCTTCGTGGAGTCCACGGCCGGCGTCGGCGAGGGCGCCCGCACCGGCTTCGCGAACCTCGTCACCGGCGCGCTGTTCGCCGTCGCGCTGTTCCTGACCCCCGTGGCCACGATGGTCCCGTCCCAGGCCGCCACCCCGGCGCTGCTCGCGGTGGGCTTCCTGATCCTGGCCGGCTCGGTCAAGGAGATCGACTGGGCCGACCACACCATCGCCATCCCGGCCTTCATCACCATGGTGATGATGCCGTTCACCTACTCGATCACCAACGGCATCGGGATGGGCTTCATCGCCTTCGTCCTGCTGCGTCTCGTGGCCGGCCGCGGCCGGGAGGTCCCGGTGCCGATGTACGTGGTCTCCGCGGTGTTCGTCTTCTACTACCTGATGCCGGCCCTCGGCCTGACCTGAGCCCCGGTCGCATCGCTGCCGGCCCGAGCCCCGGTCCCGCTGCGGCGGACCCGACTTCCCGGTCCCCGTTGCGCCGGACCCGACGTCCCGCCCATGGCGCGGCGCATGCGAGCCCCTGTTCCCGTTCCCGTCGCGAAAGCGCGGGACGGGTTCAGGTGAGCCCGTAGAACTTCCCCGTCTCGTCGATCGCGGTCTTGAACCGCTCGTCGAAGTCATCCCGGATGAGCGTCTGGACGACATAGTCCTGGACGCTCATCCCCCGTTTGGCGGCATGCCGGCGGAGCCGCTCGAGCAGCTCCTCGTCTATCCGCAGGCTGAGCACACTGGTCCCCATGAGACGAGGGTCGCGGGCCCGTAGCGCAGTCCGGCCGCTTTCCGCTGCCGACTCACCCGTTCGAGTGATGGCGGGGTTTCCGTGTCCAGGGTCACGGGAATCCCGGCGCGCCCCAGCTTGTTTAGCCAGAGTAATGAGTTATCCTAAAGAGATGCCTGACCTCACCCATGGCGACGACGCTGCCGCCGTGAACGCCCTCCGCTCAGCCGTGATGCGGCTGTCCCGCCGGCTCAAGCACCAGCGGGTCGACGAGTCGCTCAGCCCGACCGAGATGTCGGTGCTCGGCACCCTCTCCCTGTGCGGCAGCGCCACCCCCGGCGAGCTCGCCCGCAAGGAGCACGTGCAGCCCCCCTCGATGACCCGCATCGTCGCGCTGCTGGAGGCCAAGGGACTGGTCCGGCTGGAGCCGCACCCCGAGGACCGCCGCCAGAAGGTCGTCACCAAGACCGAGCAGGCCGAGGCCATGCTCGCGGAGAGCCGCGCCAAGCGGAACGCCTTCCTGGCGACCCTGGTCGACGGCCTCGACGAGGACGAGTGGGCGAAACTGCGCGCCGCCGCCCCCGTGCTGGAGAAGCTCGCACACCTGTAGACCGTCCCCGAGGAGGCGAACCTGTTGAGTACGGGACCCGGAGCAGACTCCGCACCCGCACCGGCCATCCACGACACCCCGCCCACCCCTCCACCCGCCCGCGGGTCCTCGATGTTCGCCTCCCTGCGGGTGAGGAACTACCGCCTGTTCTTCCTGGGCCAGGTCGTCTCGAACATCGGCACCTGGATGCAGCGCATCGCGCAGGACTGGCTGGTCCTCAGCCTCACCGGCTCCGCCACCGCCGTCGGCGTCACGACGGCCCTGCAATTCCTGCCCATGCTGCTCTTCGGCCTCTACGGCGGCGTCCTGGTCGACCGCCTGCCCAAGCGCCGCACGCTGCTGTTCACCCAGTCGGCGATGGCCCTCACCGGCATCGCGCTCGCCGTCCTCAGCCTCTCCGGCCACGTCCAGGTCTGGCACGTCTACGTCGCCGCCTTCGCCGTGGGCCTCGCGACCGTGCTGGACAACCCGGCCCGGCAGACGTTCGTCTCCGAGATGGTCGGCCCCGACCAGCTCCAGAACGCGGTCAGTCTCAACTCGGCGAACTTCCAGTCGGCGCGGCTGATCGGCCCCGCCGTGGCCGGCGTGATGATCACCGGCGTCGGAACCGGCTGGGCGTTCCTCTTCAACGGCCTGTCGTTCGTCGCGCCCCTCGCCGGTCTGCTGCTGATGCGCTCGCGCGAGCTGCACGTCGTCGAGCGCGCCCCGCGCGGCAGGGGGCAGCTGCGCGAGGGCCTGCGCTACGTCGCCGGACGGCCCGACCTGATCTGGACCATCGTCCTGGTCGGGTTCGTCAGCACCTTCGGGTTCAACTTCCCCGTCTACCTGTCGGCCTTCGCCGACGACGTCTTCCATGCGGGCGCCGGCTCCTACAGCCTCTTCAACACGCTCATGGCGGTGGGCTCCCTGGCGGGCGCCCTGCTCGCGGCCCGGCGCGGAACGGCCCGCATGCGGGTGCTGGCCGGGGGCGCGGTGGCCTTCGGCGCGATGGAGATCGTGGCCTCCACGGCCCCCTCGCTGTGGATGTTCGCCCTGCTCATGGCCCCGATCGGCATGTTCGGGATGACGGTCAACGTCACCGCCAACAGCAGCGTCCAGCTGGGCACCGACCCG
>NZ_JAHHIT010000129.1 GCF_024539675.1 Streptomyces hilarionis
GAAGCCCAGTAATGGGTGAAGCTGACTGGTACTAATAGGCCGAGGGCTTGTCCTCAGTTGCTCGCGTCCACTGTGTTAGTTCTGAGGCAACGACCGTTGCCGGTTAGAGCTGGAAACAAGTAAAAAGTGTGCTTGTTCGCTCGAAACCATTAGGGTTTCGGTGGCCATAGCGTGAGGGAAACGCCCGGTTACATTTCGAACCCGGAAGCTAAGCCTTACAGCGCCGATGGTACTGCAGGGGGGACCCTGTGGGAGAGTAGGACGCCGCCGAACAATCTTTGGAAAGGACCCGTGGTCCCAGCGTTCAGCTGGGACCACGGGTCCTTTTCGTTTTTCTGGAGCGCGCCGGATACTCGAGTGCGCGAGAATGTTTGCTGTACCGATGACAGGAGTCACCCATGTCCACCAACTCTCCCGACGACCGACCTGAGCGCGACCAGCGGCGACGGGACAGTGGGGACCGCGGCGACCGCGCCGGCAACCGCGGTGACCGCGGTGACCGCGGCGGCTTCCGTCGTGACAACGACCGCGGTGGATTCGCCCGTCGCGACGATCGCGGCCGCGACGACAAGGGCCGTGACGATCGTGGGCGCGGCGAGGGCGGTGGTTTCCGTCGTGATGACAACCGTGGCGGTGGCTTCGGCGGTCGTGACCGGGACCGTGACAGCGGTGGGTACGGCCGTCGCGACGACCGTCGTGATGATCGTCGGGACGACCGGCGTGAGGGGGACCGCGGGTCTCGGCCGGCGTTCCAGCGCGACGACCGCGGAGACCGCGGCCCGCGTCGCGACGACCGCGGCGGCGACCGACCGACCTTCCGCCGCGACGACCGTGGCGGGGACCGTCCGGGCTTCCGTCGCGACGATCGAGGCGGGGACCGTCCGGGCTTCCGTCGCGACGACCGAGGCGGGGACCGTCCCGCCTTCCGTCGCGACGACCGGGGGGACCGGCCGGCGTTCCGTCGGGACGACGACCGTGGTGGGAACGGCCGTCGTGACGACAACCGCGGTGGCGGCTACGGCCGTCGGGACGACAGCCGTGGCGGTGGTTTCCGTCGTGACGACAACCGTGGCGGTGGCTTCGGCGGTCGTGACCGGGACCGTGACAGCGGTGGGTACGACCGTCGTGATGATCGTCGGGACGACCGGCGTGAGGGGGACCGCGGGTCTCGGCCGGCGTTCCAGCGCGACGACCGCGGAGACCGCGGCCCGCGTCGTGACGACCGTGGTGGCGACCGTCCGGCCTTCCGCCGTGACGACCGTCGCGACGACCGAGGCGGGGACCGTCCGGCCTTCCGCCGTGACGACCGCCGTGACGACCGAGGCGGGGACCGTCCGGCCTTCCGCCGTGACGACCGTCGCGACGACCGAGGCGGGGACCGTCCGGGCTTCCGTCGTGACGACCGTCGCGACGACCGAGGCGGGGACCGTCCGGCCTTCCGCCGTGACGACCGTCGGGACGACCGGGGTGAGCGGCGGGACGATCGTGGTGGGTTCCGTGGGCGGGACGACCGGGGCGCTGCCCCCCGTGGTCCCCGTCGGGACGACCGGGGCGGACGGCCCGGCGGGTTCCGGGGCCGGGACGGGCGCGACGACCGCCGGGACGGTCCTCGGGACGACCGGCGTGGCGGCGGTGGCCGTTTCCGCGATGAGCGGGACCGCGACCGTGAGCCGATCAAGCGGCTGCCGATCCCGGAGGACGTCACGGGCGAGGAGATCGACAAGGACGTGCGGCAGGAGCTGATGAGCCTGCCCAAGACGCTCGCCGACGACGTCGCCAAGAACCTGGTGATGGTCGCCCGGCTGATCGACGAGGACCCCGAGCGCGCCTACGCGTACTCCAAGGTCGCCCTGCGGCTCGCGTCGCGCGTCGCCGCCGTCCGGGAGGCGGGCGGGTTCGCCGCGTACGCCAACCAGAAGTACAGCGAGGCGCTCGCCGAGTTCAGGGCGGCCCGGCGCATGAGCGGCTCCGTGGAGCTGTGGCCGGTCATGGCCGACTGCGAGCGTGGGCTCGGGCGGCCGGAGAAGGCCCTCGACATGGCCGGCGCTCCCGAGGTGCACAAGCTGGACAAGGCCGGGCAGGTGGAGATGCGGCTCGTCGCGGCCGGCGCCCGGCGTGACATGGGACAGCTGGACGCGGCCATCGTGACGCTTCAGAGCCCCGAGCTCGCGGCCGGTTCCGTCCAGCCGTGGACCGCGCGGCTGCGCTACGCCTACGCCGACGCCCTTCTCGCCGCCGGGCGTGAGGACGAGGCGCGCGAGTGGTTCGCCAAGGCCATCGAGGCCGACCGGGACGGCAGCACCGACGCCTCCGACCGGCTCGCCGAGCTGGACGGGGTGGACTTCGTGGACGCCCTGGACGAGGAGGGCGACGACGCGGCCGACGGCGCCGACGAGGTCGTCGTGGAGAAGGCGGCCGAGGCGGAGGCCGTCGAGGACGAGGCCGGGACGACGTCCGAGCGCGACGAGGACTGACCAGGACAGGAAGGGGCGGGATCCGGTGTCACCGGGTCCCGCCCCTTCGTGCGTCCGGGCTCAGGCGTCGAGGGCGCGCAGGACCAGACCCGAGGCCGGTTTGGGGCCGAACGACGTCGACTTGCGGGGCATGGTGACGCCCTGGCGGGCGAGGTCGCGGACGACCTCCTCGCGGACGGGGTGCAGCAGGACCGCCGTGCCGCCGTCGCGTTCGGCCTTGCGCACGGTCGCGGCGGTGTCGTGGATGTAGGCGATGCGGGCGGGATCGTCCTCGGGGATGCCCCACACGTGGTCGAGGAGCGTGGCGTGCAGGACCGTCGCGTCCAGGGTGCGCCAGGCCTGCGGGCGGTCGGCGGGGATCGTGCGGGCGAGGAGGTCCGGGTCCGGGCGATCGACGAGGTGGAAGGCGCCGTCGCCGGCGAGGAGGAACGCGTTGCCCGCGCAGGCGGCGTCGGCGAGGACGTCGAGGGCCCGCGGGAGGGCGACGTCGAGAGAGCGGACGCGGAAGCGTCCCTCGAGCGCGGCCAGCGCCCGGGAGACCGGCAGGCCGTGCAGGAGACGGTGGATGGCGCGCACGCGCAGGGGGTAGCGCGCGGTGTCCACCAGGAGGACGAGACCGTGGTCCCAGGGGCCGGGCTCGGACTGCTCGGCGCGCAGCCGGAGGTAGGTCGCCCAGCGGTGGTGGCCGTCGGCGATGAGGGCCTGACGGTGGGAGAGGTCCTGCTGGACGCGGGCCGTCTCGGCGGGGTCGGTGATCGCCCAGAGCCGGTGGCCGTAGCCGTCCTCGGTCGTGGTGGACAGCAGCGGGGGCAGGGCGGCCGCGCGGTCCACGGCCTCCGCCGCGGCGCCGTCGCCCCGGTAGGTGAGCAGGAGGGGTTCCAGGTTCGCGTGGGTGGCGCGCATCAGGGCGGCGCGGTCCGCGACGACGTGCGGCATGACGTCCTCGTGGGGCAGGACGACGCCCTCCGAGGGCTCCGAGACGCGCAGGGCGCCGATGAGTCCGCGCTGGAGCATGCCGTCGGCGTGACGCTGCTCGTAGACGTACAGGGCGGGCTCGGGGTCGGCCGTCAGGACGCCCTCGGAGAGCCAGCGGCGCAGGGTGGCGGCGGCCTGTTCGTTGCGGGCGGCGGGGGTGGCGGCCTGAGGGAGGATCAGGCGGACGATGTTGTACGGGTCCGCGTCCTGGAGGTGATGCAGGCCGTCGGGGCGCACCACGACGTCGTACGGCGGGGAGGTGACGGCGGCGAGGCTGCCGACCCGGTCGGGGTCGTAGCGCAGGCCTCGGAACGGGGTGAGTTCCAGGCCTCGGGGCGCCGTCGCCTCGGAGGGACCTGCTGTGTTCATCCCGGCATCGTACGTGTGTCGGTGGCGTGCGGGATGATCGAGGGAAAGCGGATCGAGCGAGGAGCGATGTGGAATGAGCCGGAGCGCCAGGACGAGGCCCGAGGGCAGTGGGCAGGCGCTGAGCGAGGCGTACGACACGGCTCTGCTCGACCTCGACGGGGTGGTGTACGCCGGTGGGCACGCGATCGTGCACGCCGTCGAGTCGCTCGCCGCCGCGCGGGCGGGCGGGATGCGGCTCGCGTACGTCACCAACAACGCGCTGCGCACGCCGGACGCGGTGGCGGGTCATCTGTCGGAGCTCGGCATACCGACGGGCGCCGACGACGTCATCACCTCGGCGCAGGCGGTCGCGCGGCTCATCGGCGAGCAGGTGCCCGCGGGGTCGCGGGTGCTGGTGATCGGCGGGGAGGGACTGCGGGTCGCGCTGCGCGAGCGGGGGCTCGTGCCGGTGGAGTCGGCGGACGACGACCCGGCGGCCGTGGTGCAGGGCTTCGGCGGGCCGGACCTGCCGTGGGCACGGTTCGCGGAGGCGTCGTACGCCGTGGCGCGCGGGGTGCCGTGGTTCGCGTCCAACACGGACCTGACGATTCCCAGCGGTCGGGGCATCGCTCCGGGCAACGGCGCGGCGGTGGAGGTCGTGCGGATCGCGACGGGCGCCGAGCCGCAGGTGGCGGGCAAGCCGCAGCCTCCGATGCACCGGGAGACGATCCTGCGCACGGGCGCGAAGCGGCCGTTGGTGGTCGGGGACCGGCTGGACACGGACATCGAGGGCGCGTTCAACGGTGAGGTCGACTCGCTGCTCGTCCTCACCGGGGTCACCGACGGGCCGCAGTTGCTCGCCGCGCCGCCGCAGCACCGGCCGACGTACGTCGACGCCGATCTGCGCGGTCTGCTCGCCGGGCAGCCGGAGGTCGCCGCGGAGGGGGACGGGTTCCGGTGCGGCGGCTGGACGGCCACCGCGGGGGCCGAGCGGCTGGAGCTGTCGGGCGGGGGCGAACCGCTGGACGGGCTGCGGGCGTTGTGCGCGGCGGCCTGGACGGCGGCCGGGGACGGAGCCTGTGAGCTGGACGGGGGGAAGGCGCTGGCGCGGCTCGGCCTGTGAGGCGGGCAGGAGTGCCGAGTGCGGGCGTACGGGGCGGGCGTGAAGGGCGTGTGACGGGCCGGAGGACGGGCGGGCCCGGGGGCCTGGCGTCGTTGCGAGGGTAGGCTAACCTAACTGCGTGTTGGTCGACAGTGTTCCCGTACCGCGCGCGGAGACCGCTCCCGCGCCCCCGAACCGCCGGGCGGTCCGCTCCGCCGGACTCCTCGCCGCGGTGGCGGTGCTGCTGCTGGTGGCGGTGGCCAGCATCGCCGTCGGCGCCAAGGAGTTGTCGGTCGCGCAGGTCTGGCACGGGTTGTTCCACGACTCGGGGACCTACGCGGACGTCGTCGTCGACGAGCGGCTCTCGCGGACCGTGCTCGGGCTGCTCGTCGGGGCGGCCCTCGGCCTGTCGGGGGCCGTCCTTCAGGCGCTGACGCGCAACCCGCTGGCCGATCCCGGACTGCTCGGCCTCAACGCGGGCGCGTCGGCCGCCGTCGTCACCGCCATCTCCTTCTTCGGCGTCACCAGCCTGAGCGGCTATGTGTGGTTCGCGTTCTGCGGGGCGGCCGCGGTCGGGGCGCTGGTCTGGTTCCTGGGCGGCAGCCGGGGGGCCACCCCGGTGCGGCTCGCGCTCGCCGGCACCGCCGTCAGCGCCGCGCTCTACGGCTACCTCCAGGCCGTGATGATCCTGGACGGCGCGGCGCTCGCCCGGATGCGTTTTTGGACCGTGGGCTCGCTGTCCTCGGCGACCGACGACACGATCCGGCAGGTGCTGCCCTTCCTCCTGGCCGGCACGCTCCTGGCGTTCGTCCTCGCCCGGCCGCTGAACGCGGTGGCGATGGGCGACGACACCGCCAGGGCGCTCGGCGCGAACCTGAACCGCACCCGGGCGCTGTCGATGCTCGCCGCGACCGTGCTGTGCGGCGCGGCGACCGCGGCCTGCGGGCCGATCGTCTTCGTCGGGCTGATGGTCCCGCACGTGGTCCGCTCGTTCACCGGGCCCGACCTGCGCTGGATCATGCCGTACGCGGCGATCCTGGCCCCGGTGCTGCTGCTCGGCTCCGACGTCGTCGGCCGGGTGGTGGCCCGGCCGTCCGAGGTCCAGGTCGGCATCGTCACCGCGATCGTCGGCGGCCCGGTCTTCATCTTTCTCGTACGACGGCGGAGGACGGCCCAGCTGTGAAGAGCGCGCAGAAGACCCCCCGCGGCCCCCGGGCGCTGCGCACCCGGGGCGGCCTGTCCGTCCGGCTGGACGTGAGGGCGCTGACCGTCGTCGTGCTGCTGGCCCTCGCCGCGCTCGCCGCGGGCGTGGTGCTGATCGGCACCGGCGACTTCCCGATCCCCGCGGGCGACGTCGTACGGACGCTGTTCGGCGACGGCGACGCCGGCCAGGAGTTCGTCGTCAACGAACTGCGGCTGCCGCGGGTCCTCGTGGGACTGCTCGTGGGCGCCTCGCTGGGCCTGGGCGGGGCGCTGTTCCAGGCCGTGACGCGCAACCCGCTGGGCAGCCCGGACGTGCTGGGGCTCGGGCAGGGGGCGACGGCCGGCGCGCTCGTGATGATCGTGCTGTTCTCCGGCAGCGCCGCCCAGGTGACCGTGGGCGCACTCGTCGGCGGGCTGGTGACCGGGGCGCTGATCTATCTGCTGGCGTGGAAGCGGGGCGTGCACGGGTACCGGCTGGTGCTCGTCGGCATCGGCGTCTCGGCCGTCGCGACGGCGGTCAACGGATACCTCCTGACCAAGGCGGACTTCGTCGACGCGGCCCGTGCCGTGGTGTGGATGACCGGCACGCTCGACGGCCGGGACTGGAAGCAGGTCTGGCCGCTGCTGGCGCTGGTCGGCGTGCTCGTGCCGCTCGTGCTCGCCCACGCGCGCGGGCTGCGGATGACGGAGATGGGCGACGACGTCTCCCACGCGCTCGGCGTGCGCGTGGAGCGGGTACGGCTGGTGCTCATGGTGTCCGCGGTGCTGCTGACCGCGGCCGCCACCGCCGCCGCGGGACCGGTGAGCTTCGTCGCGCTGACCGCGCCGCAGCTCGCCCGCCGGCTGACCCGCTCGCCCGGGCCGAACCTCGTGGCGTCCCTGTGCATGGGCGCCGCCCTGCTGGTGACCGCCGACTGGGCCTCGCAACGGCTCTTCGGGGACGGGCAGTTGCCCGTGGGCGTGGTCACCGGCGTGCTGGGCGGCCTCTACCTGCTGTGGCTCCTCGTCACCGAGCGCAGGGCGGGCCGCATATGACCGGCGGGTCCGACCGCCTCCGCCGTCCGGCCCATCGCAACGACCCAGGGAGCATCGTGAACCGCCTGTCCGCCGAGGACGTCACCCTCGCCTACGACCAGAGGGTCATCGCCGAACAGCTGTCGGTGGAGATCCCCGACAATTCCTTCACCGTGATCGTCGGCCCGAACGCCTGCGGCAAGTCGACGCTGCTGCGGGCGCTGTCGCGGATGCTGAAGCCGAACCGGGGCCGGGTGCTGCTGGACGGGCAGGTCATCCAGTCGATGCCCGCGAAGAAGGTGGCGCGCACGCTGGGGCTGCTGCCGCAGTCGTCCGTCGCCCCCGACGGGATCACCGTCGCCGACCTGGTGGGCCGCGGCCGCTACCCCCACCAGGGCGTCCTGCGGCAGTGGTCGGCCGAGGACGAGCGGGTGGTGCGGGAGTCCATGGCGCGGACCGGGGTCGCCGAGCTCGCCGACCGCTACGTCGACGAACTGTCCGGCGGGCAGCGCCAGCGCGTGTGGATCGCGATGGCCCTCGCCCAGCAGACCCCGCTGCTGCTGCTCGACGAGCCGACCACGTTCCTCGACATCCAGCACCAGATCGACGTCCTCGACCTGTGCGCCGAGCTCCACGAGGAGCAGGGGCGCACGCTCGTCGCGGTGCTGCACGACCTCAACCACGCGGCCCGGTACGCGACCCATCTGATCGCCCTGAAGGGCGGCGAGGTCATCGCCGAGGGCGCGCCGCGGGAGATCGTCACCGCCACTCTGGTCGAGGAGGTCTTCGGGCTGCGCTGCCAGGTGATCGACGACCCCGAGACGGGCACGCCGCTGGTGGTGCCGGCTGCGCGCAGGGCGCGGGCGGCCGCGGGGAGGCTCGCGGCTACAGAAGCTTCCTGAGCTGGAACAGGTCCTTGAGGCCGGCCTCCAGCTTCACCCGGCCCGAACCCCACGCCTTGGCGAAGTTCAGCTCGCCGTCGACCAGTGCCACGAGGTCGTCGCCGGTCATGGTCAGTCTGATCTGCGCCTTCTCCACAGGGGGACCCTGGAGGGTGTCCTGCACCACGATCCGGCCACCTGTCATGCGGCCGACGAACGTGACGTCCAGGTCGGTGATCCGACAGCTCACCGAGCGGTCCAGGGCCGTGGCCGTGCGGACGTCCCCTTCGGCGCTCTGCATGGAGTCGGAGAGCTTCTCGAGTGCGGCGCGGCACTCCTCGATCGTGGCCATCGCGCACGACGGTACCCCAGGCGTTCGAGGTAGCGTCTGGGCATGAGCGACACAGTGCCCCGGACCGGACCCCGGGCTGCGCAGGCGCCGGCGGCGGCCGCGCCCGGGGAGCGCGAGCAGCCGCACGGGCCGGACCGTGAGCAGGCGGACGATCCCGACCGCGAGCAGACGCACGAGCACGACCCCGCCGCTCCCGCGCCGCTGGCCGTCCCCCGCACCCTCACCGGACACGCCGAGGTGGACGCGCAGCTCGAGCGGCTGGCCGACGCCGACCACCTCGCCACCGACGGACACGTCGAGGTGTACGAGGATGTACACCGGGGGCTGCGTGACGCGCTCACCGCGCTCGACGCCCGCCCCGGACCCCCGGCGCCCGCACCGTCGCACGACGGGCGGACGCCTTCACCCTCGCATGGCAGTAGGAGCTGAACCGAACGTGGCAGGAGTCGCACGTCGCCGTCTGGACGCGGAGCTGGTCCGCCGCAAGCTCGCGCGCTCGCGTGAGCACGCGGGGCAGCTGATCGCCGCCGGCCGGGTCAGCGTCGGCAAGACCGTCGCGACCAAGCCGGCCACGCAGGTCGAGACCGCGGCAGCGATCGTCGTCGCCGTCGACGCCGACGACCCCGACTACGTCTCCCGGGGCGGGCACAAGCTCGCCGGGGCGCTGGAGGCGTTCGTGCCCCAGGGGCTCGCGGTGCGCGGGCGGCGGGCGCTCGACGCCGGCGCGTCCACCGGAGGGTTCACGGACGTGCTGCTGCGGGCGGGCGCCGCCCACGTCGTCGCCGTGGACGTCGGATACGGACAACTCGCCTGGTCTCTGCAGAGCGATGAACGCGTCACCGTCAAGGACCGTACGAACGTACGCGAGTTGACGCTTGAAGCGATCGATGGGGAGCCTGTGGATCTTGTCGTGGGGGACTTGTCCTTCATCCCGCTCGGGCTGGTGCTGCCGGCCCTGGCGCGCTGCACCGGACCGGACGCGGACCTGGTGATGATGGTCAAGCCCCAGTTCGAGGTGGGGAAGGAACGGCTCGGCAGCGGGGGCGTCGTGCGCAGCCCGCAGCTGCGGGCGGAAGCCGTGCGGGGGGTGGCCGCGAAGGCGTGGGACCTGGGGCTCGGCGTGCGGGGGGTCACCGCCAGTCCGCTGCCCGGGCCTTCGGGCAATGTCGAGTACTTTCTGTGGCTTCGGGCCGGGGCGCCTGCCCTGGACCCGGCCGACGTCGACCGTGCAGTTGCGGAGGGGCCGCGTTGAGTCAGAACCGAGCTCGTACTGTTTTCCTGCTCGCCCACACCGGACGGCCGGCCGCCATCCGTAGCGCGGAGCTGGTCGTCAAGGGGCTGCTGCGCGAGGGCATCGGGGTGCGCGTCCTGGAGTACGAGGCCTCCGACCTGCATGTCCCGGAGGAGGTGGAGCTGGTCGCCGAGGCCACCCCGCAGTGCCTGGAGGGGTGCGAGCTGCTCATCGTCCTCGGCGGTGACGGCACGCTGCTGCGCGGCGCGGAGTTCGCGCGGGCGTCCGGGGTGCCGATGCTCGGCGTCAACCTCGGCAGCGTGGGCTTCCTCGCGGAGGCCGAGCGCGACGACCTCGACAAGGTCGTCGACCGGGTGGTGACCCGGGCGTACGAGGTCGAGGAGCGCATGACGGTCGACGTCGTCGTGCATCGCAACGGCGACATTGTGCACACCGACTGGGCGCTGAACGAGGCGGCGGTGCAGAAGGCGGGCGCCGAGAAGCTGCTCGAGGTGGTGCTGGAGATCGACGGCCGGCCCGTCACCGGGTTCGGATGCGACGGGATCGTCCTGTCGACGCCCACCGGCTCCACCGCGTACGCGTTCTCCGCCGGCGGGCCCGTGGTGTGGCCCGAGGTCGAGGCGCTGCTGATGGTGCCGATCAGCGCGCACGCGCTGTTCGCGAAACCGCTGGTGACCTCGCCGAACTCGGTCCTCGCCGTCGAACTGCTGCCGCACATCCCGCCGGGCGTCCTGTGGTGCGACGGGCGGCGCACCTTCGAGCTGCCTCCGGGGGCGCGCGTGGAGGTGCGGCGCGGCGCCGTTCCGGTGCGGCTCGCCCGGCTGCACCACGCCTCCTTCACCGACCGGCTGGTGGCGAAGTTCGCGCTGCCCGTCGCGGGGTGGCGCGGGGCGCGCAGCTAGCGCCGCGCGAGGCCGGGGAGGCGCGTCCACCCGCCCGGGTGACAGGGTGCCTCGCACTTTCCCTCCCCGACCTCGTAAGGTCGTCTCCGTGTTGGAGGAGATGCGGATACGGTCGCTCGGAGTCATCGACGACGCTGTCGTCGAGCTGTCGCCCGGCTTCACCGCCGTCACCGGTGAGACGGGCGCGGGCAAGACCATGGTGGTCACCAGCCTCGGGCTGCTCCTGGGCGGGCGCGCTGATCCCGCGCTCGTGCGGATCGGTGCGGAGAAGGCGGTCGTGGAGGGACGGATCACGGTGCCCCCGGGCGCCGCGGCGGTCCTGCGGGCCGAGGAGGCGGGCGCCGAGCTCGACGACGGGGCGTTGCTCATCAGCCGGACCGTTTCCGCCGAGGGGCGGTCGCGGGCGCACGTGGGCGGGCGGAGCGTGCCCATGGGCGTGCTCGCCGAGCTCGCCGACGAGCTGGTGGCCGTGCACGGGCAGACCGACCAGCAGGGACTGCTCAAGCTGTCCCGGCAGCGGCAGGCGCTCGACCGGTACGCGGGCGACGCGGTGACGGTCCCGCTCGCCAAGTACACCGAGGCCTACCGGCGGCTGCGGGCGGTGGCCGTCGAGCTGGACGAGATCGTCACCCGCGCGCGTGAGCGGGCGCAGGAGGCCGATCTGCTGCGCTTCGGGCTCGACGAGATCGCCGGCGTGGAACCGCGCGCGGGTGAGGACGTCGAGCTCGCCGAGGAGGCCGAGCGGCTCGGACACGCGGAGGCGCTGTCGTCCGCCGCCACGGCCGCGCACGCCGCGCTGGCCGGCAACCCCGAGGACCCCGAGGGCATCGACGCCGCCACGCTCGTCGCGGGCGCGCAGCGGGCCCTGGAGGCCGTCCGGTCGCACGACCCGGCGCTGGCCGCGCTCACCGACCGGATCGGGGAGATCGGGATCCTGCTCGGCGACGTCGCGGGCGAGCTCGCCGGATACGCCGACGACCTGGACGCCGACCCGCTGCGGCTGTCGGCCGTCGAGGAGCGGCGGGCCGCGCTCACCGCCCTCACCCGCAAGTACGGGCCGGACGTGAACTCCGTCCTCGCCTGGGCCGAGCAGAGCGCCGCCCGGCTGACCGAGCTGGACGGCGACGACGAGCGCATCGACGAGCTGACGGCCGAGCGGGACGCGCTGCGGTCCGAACTCGGCGGCCTGGCGCAGGCGCTCACCGACGCCCGCGCCGATGCCGCCGGCCGGTTCGCCGCGGCGGTGACGGCCGAGCTGGCCTCGCTGGCCATGCCCCACGCGCGCGTGTCGTTCGACATCCGGCAGACCGAGGATCCCGAGGGCGTCGAGGTCGGCGGCCGCCGCGTCGCCTACGGGCCGGCCGGCGTGGACGAGGTCGAGCTGCTGCTCGCCCCGCACCCGGGCGCCCCGCCGCGGCCCATCGCCAAGGGCGCGTCGGGCGGTGAGCTCTCGCGCGTGATGCTGGCCGTCGAGGTCGTGTTCGCGGGGACGGATCCGGTGCCGACGTACCTCTTCGACGAGGTCGACGCGGGCGTGGGCGGCAAGGCGGCCGTCGAGATCGGGCGCCGGCTGGCACGGCTCGCCAGGACCGCCCAGGTGGTGGTCGTCACGCACCTTCCGCAGGTCGCGGCCTTCGCCGACCGGCAGCTGCTGGTCGAGAAGACCAACGACGGGTCGGTCACCCGGTCCGGTGTGAAGGTGCTGGAGGGCGAGGAGCGCATCCGCGAGCTGTCCCGGATGCTCGCCGGCCAGGAGGACTCCGAGACGGCTCGGGCCCATGCGGAGGAGCTCCTCGCCACGGCCCGCGCCGACGCCTGACGGCCCCGCCACGGCCGGCCGATCGCCGGCCGGCGGACGGCGGAGGAGACACGGCGAGAGCGCGGGACGAGGAAGGACCGCGGGACGAGCAGCCGTGCGCAGCGGGTGCGGGCGGGCGCTCGACGTGGGGCGGGCGCGCGGGAGCGGCTCGTACCGGCTCGCACCGGCTCGTACCGACCGGTTCGCGGCCACGGCGTCGGTCGTGACGGGCCGAGCCGTCGTGGACGGCTCGGCCCGCGCGTGGGGCGGGGCGTGGTCCCGTCGAGACCGGCCGTTCGAACACGGGGGCGGACTGCTTCACCCGTGGGGGTGAAGCCCGGCGGCTCGCTGCCCGTCGCCCGGAGGGCGGAGGGCACGGAACACCCGTACGTGCTGGCATCCTTGGGCGTAAGACGTGGGGGAACGTCAGCGGTCCACCCCTCCGCCCGGTCCTTCTGTACGTTTCTTCGTGACCGTCCGACGCCGAACCAGGAGCCCCGGCCACGTGAGCAGCCACTCACCGCACGGCCAGTCGTCGCTGCGCACCGTGCAGGTGCTGGGCGGCGGCAACGCCGGCAGCAGCGCGCACGTGCGCTCCCTGACCGCGGGGCTCGTCGCACGGGGCGTGCGGGTGACGGTGTGCGCCCCCGCCGAGGCCGATGACACCTACGACTTCACGGGCGCGGGCGCCGAACACGTGCACGTGCCGCGCAGCAGCGATCCCGGCTCCGTGGCGGCGCTCCGCGCGGCCTGCACGAACGCCGACCTCGTCCATGCCCACGGACTGCACGCCTCCTTCCGGGCCGTCCTCGCGCTCGGCGGCCGAAGCACCCCGTTGGTCGTCACCTGGCACAACCGCGCGCACGCCGAGGGCGCCCGCGCCCATCTGCTGCGTCTGCTGGAGCGCCGCGTCGCGCGGACGGCCGCGGTGGTCCTCGGAACCACCTCCGACCTGGTCGACCGGGCCCGCCGCACGGGCGCGCGCGACGCGCGGCTCGCGGCCGTGGCGCTGCCCCGGCCCCGGCCGGGCGAGGGGCCGCACGAGGAGTGCGAACAGCCGCTGCCCAAACTGCGGGCCGAACTCGGCGCGATCGGCCGCCCGTTGCTCGTGGCGGTCGGCTCCCTGGACCGGCACCGGGGCTACGACCTGCTGCTGGACGCCTCGCACGCGTGGCGTGAGCGGGACCCGGCACCGGTGGTGGTGATCGCCGGAGAGGGGCCGCACCGCGCCGCGCTGGGGCGCCGCATCGAGGACGAGGGGCTCCCCGTCCGGCTCGTCGGGCTGCGCGACGACGTCGGCGACCTCCTGGCCGCCGCCGACCTCGCGCTGCTGCCCGGCGGCGGCGAGTCGCGGTCCGTGCTCGCCCAGGAGGCGCTGCACGCGCGCGTGCCGCTCGTCGCGGCTCTGTCCGGCGGGGTCCGCGAACTCGTCGGCGACGCGGCCGAGCTGGTGCCGCCCGGCGACGCGACGGCGTTCGGCGCCGCCGTCGTGCGGCTGCTCGGCGATCCCGAACGGGCCGAGCGGCTGCGGGAGGCGGGCGCCCGGCAGGCGGCCACCTGGCCCACCGAGGACGAGACCGTCGCCCAGGTGCTCAGCGTCTACGACGAGCTGACGCAGCCCCGTCCGATGATCTGAGCCCGTCCGACGATCCGAGCCCGCCGGGGGGACGACCGGCCGTCGGGCCGACGGCGCCGCCTCCCCTCCTCGCCGGTCTTCTCCTCCCGGTCCTCCGCAGTGTTCCGGGCGTCACGGCACGTGGCGTCGTGCCCGCAGGGCCAGGCTCAGCGCGAGGACCGTCTGCGGGTCGTCGAGGTCGGTGCCGAGCAGTTCGCCGATCCGGGCGAGACGGTTGTAGAGGGTCTGGCGGTTCAGGTGCAGCTCGCGGGCCGTCTCCGCCTTGCGGCCCGCGTGCGCCAGATAGGTCTCCAGGGTCGGCAGCAGCGGGGGCCTGGAGCGCCGGTCGTGCTCGCGGACCGGCCCGATCGCGCGCTCGACGAACGCCGCCAGGTCCCGGTGGTCGCGCAGCCGCCACAGCAGCAGGTCGATGTCCAGGCGGCGGGCGTCGTACCAGGGACGGTCCGGCAGGCCGTCCGCGGCCGTCGCGGTCTCCGCCGCGTGCGCGAGCCCCGCCGACGCGGCCGCCCAGCCGCCCGCCATCCCGACGACGACCACCGGCGGCGCGGCGCCCGGCCGCTGCATCCCGGCCCGCTCCACCCCGGCCCGCAGCGCCGCCGCGACCCGGTCCGCCACCGCGGGCCGCTCCGACTCCGAGCGCAGACCCAGCAGCACCGGCACCCGGCCCTCCACCGGCCGCACGCCCAGCAGCACGGGCACGCCCAACGACGTCAGCTCCTCCGCGACCGCCCGCGCCAGCACCGCCCAGCCCCCGCCGGGGGAGATGCCGTCGCCCAGCCGCATGACGACCGGCAGCAGGGGCCCGGCGGCGGGCCTGAACCCGAGCACCCGCGCCTGCGCCGGAGCGTCCTCCGCCGCGATCCGGCCCTCGGCGAGGTCGGTCAGGAAGTCGCCCCGGCCGCGCGCGGCGAGCTCCTCCTCCTGACGGGCCTGCATCAGCACCACGGCCAGGACGCCCGCCGCCCGTTCGGCCGCGATCCGGTGCACGGGGGCGAGCGGGCCGCGCACGGGCAGCTGCACCAGCCGGGCGCGCACCGCGCCCGCCCCCGGGCCGCTCCCGGGCACGTCCACCAGGACCGAACCGGCGGGCGGCGATGCGTCCTTGTGCGGTCCGCGCAGCCCCTCCCACACCTGGAGCGGATCCGCGCCCTGCGGGCCCTCCCCGGCCGCGTACAGCAGCCGTCCGTCGGTCGTCTCCAGGAACACGGGGTTGTCGCCGAAGTCGGCCAGGATGCCCAGCACCTGCGGGATGCCGCCGCCGTCGAGCAGGGCGTGCGTACAGCGCCGGTGCACCTCCTCGGCCTGCTGGAGAAGGGCGTAGTGCCCGTTGACGATCTCGGTGTGGATCTCCTCCGTGACCGTCACGAAGGCCACCTCGCGGTGCAGTTGGACGAGCGGGAGCCCGGTCGTGCGCGCCGTCTCGACCAGGGCCGCGGGCAGTCTGTCGAAGCGCGGCCCCAGCTCGATCACGAGGGCCGCGATGCCCCGCTCGGCCAGCGTGCGCACGAACGCCCGCTGCTCGGCCGGGCGGGTGCCGAGGCCGTAGCCCGTGGTCAGCAGCAGTTCCCCGCCCTTGAGCAGCGAGGCGATGTGCGGGACCTCGCCGGCGTGCACCCAGCGCACCGTGCGGTCCAGCCGTTCGCCGCCGGCGAGGACCTCGGGCAGTCCGCCGCGCAGACCGGGCAGCTCCAGGGCACGCTGCACGGTGATGCCGGCGCTCCGGCTGTCGAATCGGTGGTCCGTGCGGCTGTCCATGCAGCGGACGCTACCCGCGCGGACGGCCCGCCGACATCTTCGCGGCGGTCTCAGGCGGGCCTGATGTTGTGGTTGAAGCGGAACACGTTCTCGGGGTCGTACCCCCGCTTCACCTCCGCGAGCCGCCGGGCGTTCGCCTCGCCGACGCCCGCCACGACCCGGTCGGCGCCCTCGTCGCCGATGAAGTTGAGGTACACCGCGCCGGTGCTCCACGGCCGTGCGTCGGCCCGGACGTCGCGGACCCACCGGATGCACCGCTCGTCGTCCACCGGGTCCTCCCACAGCCCGAAGGGGTGCACGGCCCACGGCGCGTCGCGGTAGGGCACGGGGTACTCGTGCGGCCCGGCGCCGATCGCGCCGCCCTGCGGGAACAGCGCGTGCATGGTGCCGGTGGGCACGGGCACCGACCGGCCGCGGGCGCAGTACACGTCGACGTAGTCGTCCGGGGCGCCGGTCAGGTACTCCGCCGACCAGTAGTTCCGCATCCCGGGAGGGTCGTCGAGCATGCACTGGACGTCGGCGTACGGCATCGCCCCGACGACCTCCGCCTCGTGCGGCAGCGCCAGCAGGGGCTGGGCGAGCTTGCGCAGGTCCTCCTCGGCGCCGGCGTATGTCAGCAGCGTCCCGCACAGCAGCGAGCCGACCAGGTGCGGCGGGACGAACTCGGCGGGCGGGCCGGTGAAGTAGAGGACGGCGCCGCCCGCCTCGTCCGGGCCGGCCGCGATGACGTCGCGGTAGGTGCGGGTGACGTCGGGGCCGAACTCCGGCCGGAAGAGCAGCAGCGCGATGGAGAACTCGGGCAGCTCGTGCAGTTTCAGGGTGAGCGCGGTGGCGACGCCGAAGTTGCCGCCGCCGCCGTGCAGCGCCCAGAACAGGTCCGGGTGCTCGTCGGCGTTCGCGCGCACCCGCCGGCCCTCCGCGGTGACCAGCTCGACGCCGAGCAGGTTGTCCACGGCCAGGCCGAAGCGTCGGTCGAGCCAGCCGGTGCCGCCGCCGAGGACGAAGCCGCCGACGCCGGTGGTGGACGCCCGGCCGCCGGTCGTGGCCAGCCCGTGGGGCTGGGAGGCGCGGTCCAGGTCGCTCATGGTGGCCCCGCCGGCGATCCGCGCCGTCCGGGCGGCGGGGTCGACGGTGACCGCGCGCAGGTGGCGCAGGTCCACGACCAGCGCGCCGTCCCCGAGCGCCATGCCGGCGACGCTGTGCCCGCCGCCGCGCACCGCGACGGGCAGGTCCAGTTCACGGGCGCAGCGCAGGGACCGTACGACGTCGGCTTCGTCCACGCACTGGGCGATCACGGCCGGACGGCGGTCGATCATCGCGTTGAAGACGGTCCGGGCCTCGTCGTAACCGGGATCGTCCGGGGCGAACACGTCGCCGACCAGTTCCTCGCGCAGCGCGGACAGGGCCGCGCCCGCCTTCGATGGGGAGGCCATGGGGCGCCCCCTTCCGTGCAGGGGCAGATGGCTCCAGCGTAGGCGGGCGCGGCCGACCGGTCCTGTTCGGCGGCCGCACGTCACCGGTCCGTAAGGCGTCGCCCCCGGGGCTCAGCCGCCGTACGCGCCGGACGCCGTCAGTCGCAGCGCCGTGTCGATCAGCGGGACGTGGCTGAAGGCCTGCGGGAAGTTGCCGACCTGGCGTTGCAGGCGCGGGTCCCACTCCTCGGCGAGCAGACCGAGGTCGTTGCGCAGGGAGAGCAGCTTCTCGAAGAGCTTGCGCGCCTCGTCCACCCGCCCGATCATCGCGAGGTCGTCAGCCATCCAGAAGGAGCAGGCGAGGAACGCGCCCTCGTCGCCCGGGAGGCCGTCCACGCCCTCGTCGCCGCCCGAGGTCGGGTAGCGCAGGATGAAGCCGTCCGGGGTGGACAGCTCGCGCTGGATCGCCTCGATGGTGCCGATCACCCGCTTGTCGTCCGGGGGCAGGAAGCCCATCTGCGGGATGAGCAGCAGGGACGCGTCCAGCTCCTTGGAGCCGTAGGACTGGGTGAAGGTGTTGCGTTCCTTGTCGTAGCCCTTCTCGCACACGTCCCGGTGGATGTCGTCGCGCAGCTCGCGCCACTTGTCCAGCGGACCGTCCGCGTCGCCGGACTCGATCAGCTTGATCGTGCGGTCGACCGCCACCCAGGCCATGACCTTGGAGTGCACGAAGTGGCGGCGCGGGCCGCGCACCTCCCAGATGCCCTCGTCGGGCTCGTCCCAGTGCTGCTCCAGGTAGCGGATCAGCTTGAGCTGGAGCAGGGAGGCGTAGTCGTTGCGGGCCAGGCCGGTCATGTGGCCCAGGTGCAGGGCCTCGGTGACCTCGCCGTAGACGTCGAGCTGGAGCTGGTGGGCGGCGCCGTTGCCGACCCGGACCGGGCCGGAGTTCTCGTAGCCGGGCAGCCAGTCGAGCTCGGCCTCGCCGAGCTCGCGCTCGCCCGCGATGCCGTACATGATCTGCAGGTTCTCGGGGTCGCCGGCGACCGCGCGCAGCAGCCACTCGCGCCAGGCGCGGGCCTCCTCGCGGTAGCCGGTGCGCAGCAGCGACGACAGGGTGATCGCCGCGTCGCGCAGCCAGGTGTAGCGGTAGTCCCAGTTGCGGACGCCGCCGATGTCCTCCGGCAGGGACGTGGTGGGCGCGGCGACGATGCCGCCGGTCGGGCCGTACGTCAGCGCCTTGAGCGTGATCAGGGAGCGGATCACGGCCTCACGGTAGGGCCCGTGGTACGTGCAGTGCTCGACCCATTCGCGCCAGAACTCCTCGGTCGCCTCCAGCGACTGCTCCGGCTCCGGCAGCGGGGGCGGCTCCTTGTGCGAGGGCTCCCACGAGATCGTGAACGCGATCCGGTCGCCGGGCGCGACCGTGAAGTCGGCGTAGGTGGTCAGCGACTTGCCGTAGGTCTCGCAGTCGGTGTCGAACCACACCGAGTCCGGTCCGGCCACGGCCACCGTGCGGCCCTCGTGCTTGTGCACCCACGGCACGACCCGGCCGTAGGAGAACCGCATCCGCAGGGTCGAGCGCATGGGCACCCGGCCCGAGACGCCCTCGACGATCCGGATCAGCTGGGGTGCGCCGTCGCGGGGAGGCATGAAGTCGGTCACCCGGACCGTGCCGCGCGGGGTGTCCCACTCGGATTCGAGGATCAGCGAGTCGCCGCGGTAGGTGCGCCGTGCGGCCCGCGGCGGCGGCGCGTCGGAGGCGTGCGCCGGGCCCAGGCGCCAGAACCCGTGTTCCTCCGTGCCGAGCAGACCGGCGAAGATCGCGTGCGAGTCGAAGCGGGGCAGGCACAGCCAGTCCACTGTCCCGTCACGGCAGACCAAGGCGGCGGTCTGCATGTCTCCGATGAGTGCGTAGTCTTCGATGCGCCCGGCCACGTGCAACTCCAGTCGAACGGCCACGTCACCCCCATGAGAAGCGGGGGCTGTCGCTAGTGCGGTCAAGGGGTCGTTGGTAATGCGTCGTTGAGCGCTGAAGCAAAGCAGCCGCTCGGCCCTCAGGGCAAAACGCCGATTATTGCTCAACGAACTGCCGGGCTCTCGTTGTTCCGGTGGGGGACGGGCGGGGGTGTGCCGTCTTGCCGACCGGGCTCGGCAGTGAGTGTCCGAGCAGGATACGACGCACGTAGATGATCTGCGTGCCGCTCCGGGCAACGCGGGTGGGCCGAACGGGTGAGCAGCAGGTGAGAAACCGGTGCTGGGACGCCCTACCGTGTCGGGCTGTGCGCGGAGCGTGGCCGGAAGCCATCTCTCCGAGGCGCTGATACCCTGGTAGCCCGTGGACCGGTGGTCTCGAAGCCCCCGAACCGCACCCTCGAATCGCGACCACGGGAGCCCCCTCTTGGCCATGACGCCCAAATCCACGACGACCAAGCACATCTTCGTCACCGGGGGTGTCGCCTCCTCGCTCGGCAAGGGTCTGACCGCCTCCAGCCTCGGCATGCTGCTCAAGGCGCGGGGACTGCGCGTCGTGATGCAGAAGCTCGACCCGTACCTGAACGTCGACCCGGGCACGATGAACCCCTTCCAGCACGGTGAGGTGTTCGTCACCAACGACGGCGCCGAGACGGACCTGGACATCGGACACTACGAGCGCTTCCTCGACCGTGACTTGGACGGCTCCGCCAATGTCACTACAGGCCAGGTCTACAACACGGTGATCGCCAAGGAGCGGCGCGGCGAGTACCTGGGCGACACCGTGCAGGTCATCCCGCACATCACCAACGAGATCAAGCACCGCATCCGCCGTATGGCGACGGACGAGGTCGACGTCGTGATCACCGAGGTCGGCGGCACCGTCGGCGACATCGAGTCGCTGCCCTTCCTGGAGACCGTCCGCCAGGTCCGGCACGAGGTCGGCCGCGACAACGTGTTCGTGGTGCACATCTCGCTCCTGCCGTACATCGGCCCCTCCGGCGAGCTGAAGACCAAGCCGACCCAGCACTCGGTGGCGGCGCTGCGCAACATCGGCATCCAGCCGGACGCGATCGTGCTGCGCTGCGACCGCGAGGTGCCGACCGCGATCAAGCGCAAGATCTCGCTGATGTGCGACGTCGACGAGGACGCGGTGGTGGCCTGCCCCGACGCGCGCTCGATCTACGACATCCCCAAGACCGTGCACGGCGAGGGCCTGGACGCCTATGTCGTCCGCAAGCTGGACCTGCCGTTCCGCGACGTGGACTGGACGACGTGGGACGACCTGCTCGACCGGGTCCACAACCCCGACCACGAGATCACGCTCGCCCTGGTCGGCAAGTACATCGACCTGCCCGACGCCTATCTCTCGGTCACCGAGGCGCTGCGCGCGGGCGGCTTCGCCAACAAGGCCCGCGTGAAGATCAAGTGGGTCACCTCCGACGACTGCAAGACCGCGGCGGGCGCCAAGGCGCAGCTGGAGGACGTCGACGGGATCTGCATCCCGGGCGGCTTCGGCGACCGCGGCGTGCTCGGCAAGGTCGGCGCGATCCGCTACGCCCGTGAGAACCGGATCCCGCTGCTGGGCCTGTGCCTGGGCCTCCAGTGCATCGTGATCGAGGCCGCGCGCAACCTGGCCGACATCGGCGACGCCAACTCCACCGAGTTCGACCCGGCCACCGCGCACCCGGTCATCTCGACCATGGCCGAGCAGCTCGACATCGTGGCCGGCGAGGGCGACATGGGCGGCACGATGCGGCTGGGCATGTACCCGGCGAAGCTGGCCGAGGGCTCCATCGTCCGCGAGGTGTACGACGGCCGGGAGTACGTCGAGGAGCGGCACCGGCACCGCTACGAGGTCAACAACGCCTACCGCGCCGAGCTGGAGAAGAAGGCGGGCATCCTGTTCTCGGGCACCTCGCCGGACGGCAAGCTCGTCGAGTACGTCGAGTACCCGCGCGAGGTCCACCCCTACCTGGTGGCCACGCAGGCGCACCCGGAGCTGCGCTCGCGGCCCACGCGTCCGCACCCGCTGTTCGCCGGCCTGGTGAAGGCGGCGGTCGAGCGGCAGGTCGCCGCGGGGCAGAGTTCGAAGTAACACACCGGTTGTACGGTGGCCGGGGTGCAAATCCTCAACGGGTTTGCACCCCGGTTTCGTTTGCGCAGGTGGCACGGTGGAAGGACGCAAGGCATGACGATCAAGGACACTCCGCAGGCGTGGGAGATCCGGTCCACCCAGACCCCCTTCACGGGCAACAAGACCTCGGTGCGCACCGACGAGGTGGTCATGCCCGACGGCTCCGTGGTCCGCCGGGACTACCAGGTCCACCCCGGCTCCGTGGCCGTGCTCGCCCTCGACGACGACGACCGCGTGCTGCTGATCAAGCAGTACCGCCACCCCGTGCGGCACAAGCTGTGGGAGATCCCGGCCGGCCTGCTCGACGTGCCCGGCGAGAACCCGCTGCACGCGGCCCAGCGGGAACTGTACGAGGAGGCGCACGTCAAGGCGGAGGACTGGCGCGTTCTCACCGACGTGTACACGACGCCCGGCGGCTGCGACGAGTCCGTGCGGATCTTCCTGGCCCGGGGACTGTCGGAGGCGGAGGGACAGCGCTTCGCGGTGGAGGACGAGGAGGCCGACATGGAGCACGCGCGTGTGCCGGTCGGCGAACTGGTCCGGGCGGTCCTCGCGGGCGACGTGCACAACAACTGCCTCGTGGTCGGCGTGCTGTCGCTGGCGGCCGCCCGCGGCGGTGAGGGCGTCGACGCGCTGCGCCCGGCCGAGGCGCCCTGGCCGGCCCGTCCGTTCGAGGCCTGAACCCGACCGTCCGGCTGTCGTCCGTGACCGGATTTCGCCCCTCCGAGACCCCTCCGGTGTGACGATCGGCTGATCCGATCGGGGGGTCCCGGCCGCGCGCCGCCCTGCTCCTCCCGGAACGTCGCAGAGGGTGAACTAGGCTCGGGAAATCACCCGATCCGGAGTCCCGGCGGGTTGCGTGCGCGGTGGGACGGGAGTGTGGCCCGTGACGGATCAGGCAGTGGACACAGGCGGCGCGCAGCTGTCCGGACACGCTGCGACAGAGGGCCATTTCCTGGGCCGCACCCGGGAGTTGAAGGAACTGCGCGCCGACATCGAGCGCGCGGGGCTGGACACCATCTCCGGCCGCAAGGCCCCTCGCGCGCGCGTGCTCCTGATCGCCGGCCGGCCCGGCTCGGGACGGACCGCGCTCGCCGAGGAGCTCGTGCGGCAGGTCGCCGACCGCTACGGGGACGGCGTGCTGCGCACCCGCCTCGCCGAGCCCGACGGCACACCCGTGCCCGTCGAGCGCGCGGCCCGCGACCTGCTCGCCGCGCTGGACGTGCCGGCGCCCGCCGGAGCCGACGAGGACGACCTGACGGCCCTCCTGCGCGAGGCCCTCGCGCGGCGGCGGGTGCTGCTCCTGCTCGACGACGCGGCCGGCGCCGAACAGGTCGACGCGCTGCTCCCCGACGCCCCGCAGTGCCTGCTCGTCGCCGTCTCCTCCGGCCCCCTCACCGGCATCGCGGACGTGCGCCCCTGCACCCTGGGCGGCCTGGACACCAAGTCCGCCCTGGACCTGCTGACCCGGTACACCGGCTCCGTCCGCATCACCGTCGACCCGCGCTCCGCCGAGGGGCTCGTGGAGGCCTGCCAGGGCGAGCCCGCCGCCCTGACGCTGGCCGGCGGCTGGCTCGCCGCCCGCCCCCAGGCGGCCGTCGCCGACCTCGCCCGGCAACTCCACGCGGAGAGCGACGAGGGGTCGCCGCTGAGCCGGATGTTCGGGCTCGTGCACGCCGCGCTGCCCGCCCCGGCCGCCCGGGTGCTGCGGCTGCTCAGCCTCGCCCCGGCCGGCCTCGCCGACCCGCACACCGCCTCCGCGCTGGCCGGCTGCTCGGTGGGCGCCGCCCGCACCGTCCTGGACGACCTGACCGCCCTCGGACTGCTGCGCGCCCTGGACTCGCCGCTGCCCCAGTACGAGATCCCCGGCTGTCTGCACCCGCTGCTGCGGGCCGCCGCCCACGTCCACGACCGCCCGGCCGAGCTCCAGCTGGCCCGCGCCCGCATGCTGGAGCGCACGGTACGGCTGCTCCAGTCCTGCCGGGCCATCACCGAGACCGACAGCGTCCAGGCCCGCGAGAAGCTCCAGGGCATGCCGCGCGCCGTGCGCTTCCCCACCCCGCGCGCGGCCGCCGACTGGCTGAGCGCGCGTCGCCCCGCCCTGCTGGCCTCGGCCCGCCTCGCCGTCGCCGACGGGGAGCTGGACACCCTCGCCCGCCGGCTGATGTCCCAGCTGGTGCGGGCCATGGTCGCCCACCTCGGCACCCAGGCGGCGGCCCCCGACCTGTACGGCGTGCACCAGCTCGTCCTGGACGTGGCCGAGCGCCGCGGGCTGCCCCGGGAGAAGGCCGCGGCCCTGCTGAACCTGGCCGACGTCGACGCGAGGACCGGCCGCACCGCGGAGGCCCTGGCGCGGTACCGGGCCGCGCTGGACGCCGGACGCGAGGCGAACGATCCGTATGCGATCGGCCGCGCGATGGAATCCGTAGGCGGCGCGCACCTGGAGCTCGGGGACTACGAGCGGGCCGCCGACTGGTTCGGCCGGGCCCTCGCCCAGCGCCTGGCCCGCGACGAGCGCGCGGACGCGGCGCGTCTGTACGGCCGCATCGCCACCGCGCACACCTACGCCGGGCGGTACGGCGAGGCCCAGCGGGCCTGGCGGGCCTGCGCCGCGAGGCACCGAAGGAACGGCGACGTGGCCGCGCACGCACGGGCGTTGAGCGAGCTGGCCCGGGTCCAGGAGTACGCGGGCCGCCCCGAGGATTCCCTGCGCACCTGCGAGGAGGCGGTGGAGTGGGCCGGGCGCGCCGAGGACACCCGACTCCAGGCCGCGCTGCGGCTGCGGCTGGCCGACACCCTGGACCGCCTGGGCGACCCGGCGGCGGCCCGCCTGCACCGGGGCGCGGCCGAGCGCATCCTGGAAAAGGAGCCCGCGGACGGCGTTACGGGGCCCGAACGGCCGGATCACGCCGTTGACGCCTGCGAAATCCGCAGTGCATCTGCTGAAGGTTGATGCAATGAAAGGCTAGACAGCGGGAACACCTTCATTAGACTGGCTCTGCCGCACGTTCTCCTGCGGTGCGTCCCGGTGTGCCCTGTACCTCCGGGAATGTCTTCGCTGTACCCCCACACCCTCTGAGCCAAGGACCGTGATCGACGTGAAGGTCGGCATCCCCCGCGAGGTCAAGAACAACGAGTTCCGGGTGGCCATCACCCCCGCCGGTGTGCACGAGCTCGTGCGCCACGGCCACCAGGTCGTCGTCGAACGAGGCGCCGGCGTCGGTTCGTCCATCACGGACGAGGAGTACGTGGCCGCCGGCGCGCACATCCTGGAGACCGCCGACGAGGTGTGGGCCGCGGCCGACCTGCTGCTGAAGGTCAAGGAGCCCATCGCCGAGGAGTACCACCGCCTCCGCAAGGACCAGACGCTCTTCACCTACCTGCACCTGGCCGCGTCCAAGGAGTGCACGGACGCGCTCGTCGAGTCCGGGACCACCGCGATCGCCTACGAGACCGTCGAGCTGCCGAGCCGCGCGCTGCCGCTGCTCGCCCCGATGTCCGAGGTCGCGGGCCGGCTGGCCCCCCAGGTCGGCGCCTACCACCTGATGCGCGCCAACGGCGGCCGCGGTGTGCTGCCGGGCGGCGTCCCGGGCGTGCTGGCCGCCAAGGCGGTCGTCATCGGCGGCGGCGTCTCCGGCTGGAACGCGGCGCAGATCGCCATCGGCATGGGCTTCCACGTGACCCTGCTCGACAAGGACATCAACAAGCTCAAGGAAGCCGACAAGGTCTTCGGCACGAAGATCCAGACCGTCGTCTCCAACGCCTTCGAGCTGGAGAAGGCCTGCCTGGAGGCCGACCTCGTCATCGGCGCCGTGCTCATCCCGGGCGCCAAGGCCCCGAAGCTGGTGACCAACGAGCTGGTGTCCCGGATGAAGCCCGGAAGTGTCCTTGTCGACATCGCCATCGACCAGGGCGGCTGCTTCGAGGACTCCCGTCCGACCACGCACGCGGAGCCGACCTTCCCGGTCCACAACTCGGTGTTCTACTGCGTCGCCAACATGCCGGGCGCCGTCCCCAACACCTCGACCTACGCCCTCACCAACGCCACGCTGCCCTACATCGTCGAACTGGCGGACCGGGGCTGGGTCGAGGCGCTGCGCCGCGATCCGGCGCTGGCCAAGGGCCTCAACACCCATGACGGCAAGGTCGTTTACCGCGAGGTCGCCGAGGCGCACGGCCTGGAGCACGTGGAGCTGGACTCCCTGCTCGGCTGAGCCGGCGGGCGCTCCCGGAGCCCCGACGAGCCAAGTCACCTTTTCGTAAAGGCGATACGTCAACAAGGCGCGTCAACCGCTCCCACCCGGCCGGACCTTGCCCGACAAGGTCCGGCCGGATGTGTGTATGGTCACTTTGCGGCTCTCGGTCAACTCGCCTCGAACGTAACTCTTCGACCGATTCGCACACCGGTGAAACCTGCCGTGCGACGGCCGTACGCCCTTGACAGCGGGATGTTTCATTGCCGACACATCGGGCCGGGTACGGCGGATTGTGTTGCTGCGGACGCCCGACACGCCATAGAGTCGCCAACCGTCGGCATGGTGCCACGCTGACCTTGTCTAGAAGTTTCCTGGTCACCAAGGAGGTAAGACGACTTGTGAATGAGTCGACATTTGCTCCCGGGGGTGGTCAACCAGGAATGCCTACGCGGGACCCGGGTTCCGCGGGGCTCGAGGCTGTCGGCTCCGTCGCTGTCCGAACCTTCGCAGCCCACCAGAGCCAGCGCAGCCCCCATATGGCTCTGTCAGCACACCAGAGCATGGATGGCCATCACGTGAACGCCATGGCCGGCGACGGAAGTGGCGCGCCCCACAACCACTTCGCCGACTACGACGAACTGCCCGACGGGCACTTCTACGATCCCGATGCCGAGTACGAGCCGGACCCGGAATACGCGGCCACGCTCGCGCCCGACGCGGCCCGACAGCGCCGTGAGCGCGTCGGTCCGACCGGACGCCCGCTGCCGTACTTCCCGATCCCGGGCCCGCTGACCGAGCACGGCCCCGCGAAGATCATCGCGATGTGCAACCAGAAGGGCGGCGTGGGCAAGACGACGTCGACCATCAACCTGGGTGCCGCGCTCGCGGAGTACGGCCGGCGGGTTCTGCTCGTGGACTTCGACCCGCAGGGCGCGCTGTCGGTCGGTCTCGGCGTCAACCCGATGGAGCTCGACCTCACCGTCTACAACCTGCTCATGGAGCGGGGCATGGCGGCGGACGAGGTGCTCCTGAAGACGGCGGTCCCCAACATGGACCTGCTGCCCAGCAACATCGACCTGTCCGCCGCCGAGGTGCAGCTGGTCTCCGAGGTCGCGCGCGAGTCCACGCTCCAGCGTGCGCTCAAGCCGCTGATGGACGACTACGACTACATCGTCATCGACTGCCAGCCCTCGCTCGGTCTGCTCACCGTGAACGCCCTGACGGCCGCTCACAAGGTGATAGTGCCGCTGGAGTGCGAGTTCTTCGCCCTTCGAGGCGTGGCGCTGCTGACCGAGACCATCGAGAAGGTCCAGGAGCGGCTCAACCCGGAACTGGAGCTCGACGGCATCCTGGCGACCATGTACGACTCGCGCACCGTGCACAGCCGTGAGGTGCTCGCACGGGTCGTCGAGGCGTTCGACGACCACGTCTACCACACGGTCATCGGACGTACGGTCCGCTTCCCGGAGACCACGGTCGCCGGTGAGCCGATCACCACGTACGCCTCCAACTCCGTCGGCGCCGCCGCCTACCGTCAGCTCGCCAGGGAGGTGCTCGCCCGGTGTCACGCCGAGTGAGTCTGCCGGGGGCCGACGAACTCTTCCGTACGACAGGGGGAATGGCGCTTCAGCCGTCCGCGCCCCGGCGCCCCGCAGGCGGCGAGGCCCGGGTGCCGGCGCCGGCCGGCGAGAGCGACGCGGTGGCGGCCGGCGGTGCGCAGGACGCGCCGCAGGCCGTGCCCGCGCAGGGCGGCGACGGCGAGGGCGCCGAGCACGCGGCGGCGGACGCAGGCCAGGACGACGCCGGGGAGTCCCGCGCCAGGGGAGCCCAGGGGGAGCGTCCGGACCGCCGTCAGGGCGCGCAGGAAGGTTCTGCCGCCGGCGCCCAGGACGACGGCCAGCCGCGCAAGCGCGGGCGGGCGGCCGCACGCCGGCCCAGCGGGCGTGAGCGCCACGACGAGAAGATCACCGTCTATGTCTCCGCCGAGGAGCTCATGGACCTGGAGCACGCCCGTCTGGTGCTCCGCGGCGAGCACGGGCTGGCCGTGGACCGCGGTCGCATCGTCCGTGAGGCGGTCGCCGTGGTCCTCGCCGACCTGGAGAGCCGCGGGGACGCCAGCATCCTCGTACGACGACTTCGCGGGCGGTAGCGGTAGCCTGCGAGGGCCATGACCTCGAACGACGTTCCCCCCTCCGCCCCCGGCGGCGCAGCCGGCCGCCGGCGCGCGCTGGGGCGCGGACCGGGATCGCCGCCGCCGTTCGCCGACCCGGATCCCGCCCCGCCCGCACCGGCCCCGCACCC
>NZ_JAHHIT010000130.1 GCF_024539675.1 Streptomyces hilarionis
GCCGCGGGGCGGGGAGGGGCGGCGTTGTCAGACCCTCCTGTCACACTCGCGGCATGGCCGACCGGTGGGCTCTCGCTCCGGCCGAGGACGGCGGCGCGGAGCTCGCCCCCCTCGGCCCCGACGGGCTGCCCGCCGGGCCGGTGCTGCGGGAGCCGGACCTCGCCCGGGCCGTGCGCGAGCGGCCCGACGTCGCCCGCTGGGTCTGGCGCTCCACCGCCGAGGTGTACCCGTCGCTGCTCGCCGCGGGGGTGCGGGTGGAGCGGTGCTACGACGTCGAGGACGCCGAGACCCTGCTGCTGGGCCACGAGGGCCGGTCGGGCGAGCCCCGCTCGGCGGCGGCCGCCCTGGCCCGGCTGCGCGGCGGCCCCGTTCCGCCGGATCCGCCCCCGCGCGCGGCCGCCCCCGGCGCCCAGTCCCCGCTGTTCGAAGCGCGGGCCGCCGCCGGGCTCCCCCTCGACGACCTCCTCGCCGTCTACGCCGAGCAGCAGCGACGCCACGACCTCGCGGAACACCCGGCGCGGATGCGGCTGCTGACGGCGGCCGAGTCGGCCGGCATGCTGGTGGCCGCCGAGATGAACCGGGCCGGGCTGCCCTGGAGCGCCCAGGTGCACCGGGCGGTGCTGCGCGACCTGCTCGGCGACCGCTACGCGGGCGGCGGCGAGCCCCGCCGGCTGGCCGAACTGGCCGACGAGGTGTCGGCCGCCTTCGGCCGCCGCGTCCGCCCCGACCTGCCCGCCGACGTCGTCAAGGCCTTCGCGCAGGCCGGGATCAGGATCCGGTCGACGCGGCGCTGGGAGATCGAGTCCCTCGACCACCCGGCCGTGAAGCCGCTGATCGAGTACAAAAAGCTGTACCGCGTCTGGGTGGCCCACGGCTGGTCCTGGCTCCAGGACTGGGTGCGCGACGGGCGGTTCCGGCCGGAGTTCCTCGCCCACGGCACGGTCACCGGCCGCTGGGTGACCAACGGCGGAGGGGCGCTGCAGATCCCCAAGGTCATCCGGCGCGCCGTCGTCGCCGACCCGGGCTGGCGGCTCGTCGTCGCCGACGCCGACCAGATGGAGCCCCGCGTGCTGGCGGCGATCTCCCGCGATCCCGGGCTGATGGAGGTCGCGGGCCGCGAGAGCGACCTCTACCAGTCCGTCTCCGACCGCGCCTTCTCCGGCGACCGCGCCCAGGCCAAGCTCGCCGTCCTCGGCGCGGTCTACGGACAGACCTCGGGGGACGGCCTGAAGAACCTCGCGGCGCTGCGCCGCCGCTTCCCGCGCGCGGTGGCCTACGTCGACGACGCCGCCAAGGCCGGAGAGGAAGGCCGGCTCGTGCGCACCTGGCTGGGGCGGACCTGCCCGCCGGCGGTCGGGAGCGGCGACGCGGGGTCGGAGGAGGCCGGCATCCCGCTGCCCGAGGACGACACCGAGGGCCGGGCGGGACACGCGACGAGACGGGCCGGGGCGCTCGGCGACGGCGGGGGCGAAGGCGACGCACCGGAGTGGGTGCCGGGATACGCCTCGACCAACGCCCGCGCGCGAGGGCGGTTCGCCCGCAACTTCGTCGTCCAGGGCAGCGCCGCCGACTGGGCGCTGCTGCTGCTCGCGGCGCTGCGGCAGGCCTGTGCCGGGATGGCGGCCGAGCTGGTCTTCTTCCAGCACGACGAGGTGATCGTGCACTGTCCCGAGGAGGAGGCCGAGCAGGTCGTCGCCGCGATCCGCGAGGCCTCCGCCCTGGCCGGCCGGCTCACCTTCGGGGAGACGCCAGTGCGGTTTCCCTTCACCGTCGCGGTGGTGGAGTGCTATGCCGACGCGAAGTAGTCAGCCCCGCCCGGCGAGCAGTTCCCTGAGCTCCCCGGTGACCGCCCTGGCGTCCGTCCCGTCCAGCGCGTCGAGCGCCGACCGCCACTCCTCGACCGCCCGCTCCCGGTGCCCCTGCTCCCGCAGCAGCAGACCGTGCTGGTGGCGGACCAGACCGGTCGTGTAGCGGTCGGCGCGGACCTCGGCCCGGCGCAACAGCTCGGCGCACTCCCCCAGCGCGCGTTCGGCACGGCCCAGCGCGCGCAGGGCCCGCACGAGCCCCAGCCGCGTCTGGGACTCACCGTGCCAGTCGCCGTGCCCGTCGAGCATCCGCAGGCTCGTCTCGAAGTGCGGCAGCGCGGCGGCCGGCTCCCCCAGCGCGAGATGGGCGTACCCGATGTTGCAGTGCGCCGAGTGCTGCACGATGACGGCCCCGATGCCCGCCCCGATGGCCAGGGAGCGCCGGTGCTGCTCGATGGCGGCGCGCGGGTCGGTGTGCTCGTACAGGTTGCCGAGGTGGCTGTGGGTCACGGCCTCGCCGTGCGGGTCGCCCAGCCGGCGGGAGAGCCGCAGGCTCTGGCGCAGCGCCGCCTCCGACTCCTCGTACCGCCCGAGCGCCTCCAGCAGCAGGCCGCGGTTGTTGAGACAGCGCCGGATCCAGGAGAGCCGCCCGAGCCGCCGCCAGATGTCCAGGGCCCGGCCGTTGAGGTCCAGGGCATCGTTGCGGCGGCCCGTCAGGAAGCGCAGGCCCGCGAGGTCGCCCAGCGCGTAGGCCTCCGCGGCCGGGTCCGCGAGCCGCCGCGCCACCTTCAGCGCGGCCCGCCCGAGCACCTCCATCTCGGCCACCCGGCCGCGCCGTTGGAGACAGGGCAGCAGGAGCCGCAGCAGTGTGGAGACGAGCGCCGCGGTTCCGGTGCCCTCGGCTTCTCCGCCTGCGCCGCTCTCCACCAGGGCGACGATGTTCTCCAGCTCCTCGTCCGCCCACCCGAGGGCTTCCTCGGGGCCCGCGAAGGGGCGCGCCTGCGCGAGATACGCCGCATGGGCGACCGGCTGCGTCGCGGTCGGCCGACGCCGGTCCTCCAGGTCGAGACCCGCCTCGACGACGGCGACCAGGGCCCGCTCGGCCACGGCGGCGTACCAGTGAAGGGCCACCGTCCGGGCGGAGGCCGGGACCGGGACGGAAGCCGGGGCCTCGGCGTGGGGCCGGGCGGTCGGAGACACCGGGGACGCGGCGGACGGCGTCGGCGGCGCGGCCCCGTCGGCCGCGGAGTGCGTCGCGGTGTGCGTCGAGGTGTCCGCTGTGGAGTGCGTCGCGGTGCCGGCCGTGGACTGCGTCGCGGTGCCGGCCGCCGCGAGTTCGCGGGCGAAGTCGCGCACCAGGTCGTGCGGGGTGTAGCGGCCGTAGGCCCGCTCCTCCAGCAGGGCGACGTCGACGAGGCGGTCCAGGGCGGCCTCGGCGCGGGACTCGTCGGCGTCGATGAGCCGGGCCAGCAGCGGAACGCCGTAGGCCGGCAGGTCGAGCGCCCCGATGCGCCGCAGGGCCAGGGCCGCGTCCCGGTCGGCCTCGCGCCCCGAGACGGCGAGCGCGTCGTGCGCCACGCCCAGGGAACGGCGGACGCTGAGGTCGTCGTACTCCAGATGCGTCAGCCTGCTCTCCGCCTCGGAGAGCTGTCGAGCCAGCGCGTCCGGCGTGAGCGCGCTGCGCGCGGCGAGGCGGGCGGCCACGACCCGCAGGGCCAGCGGGAGGCGGCCGGTGAGACCGACCAGCGGGTGGTCCGCGCTCAGCCCGTCCCGTCCCTCACCGGGGCCGGCGGCCGTCCGCAGCAGCGCGGCGCTGTCCTCACCGGACAGCGGCACGAGCGGGAAGCGGTCGGCGCCGTCCAGGGCGGTCAGCGGCGAGCGGCTGGTGACGATCACCGCGCATCCGGCGCCGGCCGGCAGCAGCGGCCGGACCTGGGCGGCGGTCGCCGCGTCGTCCAGGACGACGAGGGTGCGGGTGGGGGCGAGCACGGTGCGCAGCAACGCGGCCGCGGCGTCCGGGTGTTCGGGGATGTGCCGTGGTGCGACGCCGAGGTCGCGCAGCAGGGCGGTGAGCGCGTGACCGGTGGTCACAGGGGTCATGCCGGGGGTCGCGCCGTGCAGGTGGAGGTAGAGCTGACCGTCGGGGAAACGTTCCCGCAGAGTGTGCGCGACCTGGAGCGCGAGCGCGCTCTTGCCCACCCCGGCGGTACCGCTGAGCACGACGACGGCCGGCCCCCGGCCGTCGCGGGGCCCCTCCCCGGGGCCCGCCCCCAGGCCCTCGCTCAGCCCGTCGTCCTGGCCCTCGCCCCGGCCGTGACCCGAGCTCTCGTCAGGGCCCGACGAGCCTGCGGGGTCGTTCGCGAGGACGCGACGGAGCCGACGCAGGAGGTCGATACGACCCGTGAAATGGGCCGGAGCGGGCGGGAGTTGGGCGGGACGCGGGTGTCGCTCCGGCCGTCGGACCCCGGACTCGCGCTCGCCCGCGACGGCGGCTGCGGAAGGGGGGACGGAGGCCGCGGCGACCACGGTGGAGGAAACCGGGGAGGAAGGCGCGGCGGGTGCGGCGGAGGCCGGGGACGCGGCGAGGGCGTCGGTCGTGGGGCCCAGGACTTCCACATGGGCCTCGCGGACCGCCGGGCCCGGCTCGACGCCGAGTTCCTCGACGAGACGGGTGCGCAGGTCGCGATGGACGGCCAGGGCCTCGGCCTGGCGGCCGGTGCGATGCAGCGCCAGCATCAGCTGACGGTGGAAGGACTCGCGCAGCGGATGCTCGGCGGCCAGGGCGGTCAGTTCCGGGAGCCGGTGCTCGAACCGTCCGTCGCCGAGGGTGAGTTCGGCGTCGTGCCGCCATTCCAGCAGGAGCAGCCGGGCTTCCCGCAGACGGCGCACGAAGGCGTATCCGCCCAGCTCGGCGGGGAGGCCGCTGAGCGGAGCGCCCCGCCACAGCGCGAGCGCCGCCGCGCACTCGCGCAGAACCCGTTCCCAATTGCGGGCGGCATGCGCACCGCGCGCCGCGGCGACGTGCCGCTCGAAGACATGGACGTCGAGTTCGCCCTGTGCCACGCGGAGTCGATAGCCGGAGCCCACCGCGCGCAGCCGTCCGGGGTCGTCGAGCAGCCGGCGCAGCCGGGTCACGTGGTTGTGCAGCGACGCCTGGGCGGACGCCGGCGGAGCACCGCCCCACAGCGCCTCCTTCAGCGAGTCGACGGGGACGGTCCGGCCCGCTTCGAGGAGAAGGGCCGCCAGCAGCGCACGCACCTTGGGGCTGCGGACGGTCTCGTACCCGGAGGGTGCAGGTCGGCCGCTCCCGCACGCAGCGCCGGTCCCGGACCGGGCAGGGAGCTCGGCCGTGTCGGAGCCGTCGGACCCGCCGGACCCGTGGCCCGTGGGGGACCCGTCGGACCCGTCGGCGCGGTACAGGACCGGCGGGCCCAGCAGTCCGAACCGCAGCCCGTCCCGCCGCATCACGCCGCCCATCACCTTCCGCCCCCGGCCCTGCCGGGGTCGTCCTGTCGAGTCGTCCGCGCTCCGGGCGGGTACCCCGCCGCGGTGGCGGAATACCGCCCCCGGCCGTCGGTTTTCCGCCATCCGGAGGGTGGCGGCGTCCGGGCCGGTCCCCGCCCAGGGACGGCCGCCGAGGCGGTCGGTCCCCGGGCCGCCCGACGACTTCAGGCCGCATGACCAGCGAAGACGCGGAGGACCGCTGGCCATATGTTAGCGATTCGTTGGCGCCACCTGGTGTGATCAGATCCTCGGATCCGGCTCGACGGTGCGCGCGTAGCCACGCGCAACTCGGGGGAGTGTCGCCGCCGCGGCCGGGTTCGGGGGCGTGTGGGGCCTCGGTCGTCGGAGGTGAACGACCGGGGCCCGCCCCGTTGCCCTGCGGATCGCCCCTCAGATGACCGGCGGCCTGCCCAGCCGGGTGAGCCGCCACACCGTCCGCCACTTCATGGGCCGACGCCTGCCCGCCGGCTTCCGCACGCCCTCCGCGAAGCCGCCGAACCAGGCCTTGAGCCCGCCGAGCGAGCGCGTGCGCAGCAGCGTGACCGCGATCCAGACGCCCAGGTGGACCGGGATGAGCGGCAGCGGAAGGTTGCGCCGGACCAGCCAGACCCGGTTGCGGGCGGTGACGTGGTGGTAGATGGCGTGCCGGGCGGGCGAGGTCTTGGGGTGCTGGAGCAGCAGCTCGGGCGCGTAGAGGATCTTCCAGCCGGCGTCGGTGGCGCGCCAGGCCAGGTCGGTCTCCTCGTGGGCGAAGAAGAACTCGGCGGGCCAGTCGCCCGTCTCGTCGAGCATGGCCATGCTCAGGGCGTGGCCGCCGCCGAGGAAGCCGGTGACGTAGCCGCCCTCCAGGGGGTCGGACGCGCCGACGCGCGGCACGTGCCGGCGCTGGGTCTCCCCGTGTTCGTCCGCGATGCGGAAGCCGACGATGCCGAGGCGCGGGTCGGCCGCGTACAGGTCGCGGACGCGTCGCAGGACGTCGGCGTCGACGAGCAGCCCGTCGTCGTCCAGTTCGACGACGACGTCGACGTCCCCGAACGCGCGCAGACGGGCGAGGCCGACGTTGCGGCCGCCGGGACAGCCGAGGTTCTCGTCGACGTCGATCGTGGTGACCTCGCCGGGGAGGGAGAGCCGCCCGGCGAACTCGGGGAGCACGCAGCCGTTGCCGATGATCACGATGCGGGCGGGGGCGAGGTCCTGCTTGGCCACCGACTCCAGCAGCGCGTCCACCTGGGCGGGCCGGTCCCCCATCGTCACCACGGCGACGGCGATCCTCGGCTCCCGCGCCTTCCTCGCGTCCGCAACGTCGACCGCGTCTGCCACGTCCACCACGTCTTCCTCACTCGTCCGGCGCTCGACGGCGGCCGCGTCCCGGATGCGCGGCGGCGTCGTCGTCACCGTAGATGGTGCCTCAGGGACGGCTGTCGCTCCGACGGCCCCCCGATGTCCCGCTCTTGGCCGGCTCCGGAGAGGATCACCCCCAGCAAGCCCGTGTCGCCTGGAGGAGATGCCGTGCCCTTCCGTTGTGCCGTACTCGACGACTTCCAGAACGTCGCGACGACCGTCGCCGACTGGTCGGTCCCCGGCCACGAGCTGGACGTGGTCCCCTTCACGGAGCACTTCGGCGACGAGGACGAACTCGCCGTCGCACTCGCGGACTTCGACTGCGTCGTCACCCTGCGCGAACGGGTGCCCTTCCCCGCGTCGCTACTGGACCGGCTCCCCCGGCTGCGGCTGCTGATCGCCTCCGGCCTGCGCAACTCGGTGATCGACTACGCGGCGGCGAAGGCGAACGGCGTGACGGTGTGCGGCACGCAGAGTTCCTCGACCCCGCCGGTCGAGCTGACGTGGGCGCTGCTACTGGGCCTGGCCCGGGGGCTGGTCCGGGAGAGCACGGCCCTGCGGGAGGGCGGGCCCTGGCAGTCGACGGTCGGCGCGGACCTGCACGGCCGCCGGCTGGGTCTGCTGGGCCTGGGGAAGATCGGGAGCGCGGTGGCCCGGGTGGGACTCGCCTTCGGCATGGAGGTGAGCGCGTGGAGCCAGAACCTGACGCAGGAGCGGGCGGCGGAGGCCGGCGTGCGGCGGGCTCCGTCCAAGGAGGCGCTGCTGCGCGAGAGCGACTTCGTGTCGGTCCACCTGGCGTTGAGCGACCGCACCCGGGGCCTGGTGGGCCCGTCCGAACTGGCGCTGCTGAAGCCGACGGCGTACCTGGTCAACACCTCGCGCGCGGCGATCGTCGACCAGGAGGCGCTGCTGGCCGCGCTGCGCGAGGGCCGGATCGCGGGCGCGGGCGTGGACGTCTTCGACGTGGAACCCCTCCCCGCCGACCACCCGATGCGCACCGCCCCCCGCCTGCTGGCGACCCCGCACCTCGGCTACGTCTCCCGCGCCAACTACGAGCGCTACTACGGGCAGGCCGTGGAGGACATCCGGGCGTACCTGTCGGGAGCACCGGTACGTCTGCTGGGCTGACGGCAGATCACGGGCAGCAGGGACCGGGCACGAGGCCCGAAGCCGTCGTCCGACGCGGCCCCGCGGCTCGGGGGCGGGACGGCGTCGGAGGGGGCCGGCCCGTGTGCTCGGGTCGCGGGAGCAGGTGCTGAGCGGCCAGGACCGCGCGACACGGCGACGCCGGGAATAACCGGTTGGACTCGACGCCGACGCCCTCGGCGCGACACCTCGCCGTCACGGCGGAGACGCCCGCGGGGTCCGGCCGTCGACCGGCATCCCCAGAGGCAGTCGCGGCTCCCCCGCCGGACACGACGCACGGCCGTCGCCACCGCACCCGCCCAAAGCAAAAGCCCCAGGTCACGGCGAGTGAGTCCTGAGGCTTCGGCAGAGCCGCCTTCGGGATTCGAACCCGAGACCTACGCATTACGAGTGCGTTGCTCTGGCCATCTGAGCTAAGGCGGCGCGCTGTCCGCACCATGGTGCGATCAGCAACGTCGGTAAGTCTACACAGTTTCCGGGGGTGCTCCGAACCAGCCCCGGACCCCGGGGATGCGGGGCCGGTGGTGGGGCTATGAGCAGCGCTTTCCCTTCGCCGGAGGGGTTCCGTGGAGGAGGTAGGCGTTGATCGCGGAGTCGATGCAGGCGCTGCCGCGGCCGTAGGCGGTGTGGCCGTCCCCCTCGTAGGTGAGGAGACGGCCGGAGGCGAGCTGGCTCGCGAGGGAGCGGGCCCACGGGTAGGGGGTCGCCGGATCGCGGGTGGTGCCGACGACGACGATGGGCGCGGCGCCCTCGGCCTTGACGCGGTGCGGTGCGCCCGTGGGCGCGACCGGCCAGTACGCGCAGCTCAGGGAGGCCCAGGCGAGGCCCTCACCGAAGACCGGGGACGCCTTCTCGAAGGACGGCAGCGCCTGCTCGACCTGCTCCGGGGTGTCGAACGCCGCAGGAAGGTCGAGGCAGTTGACGGCCGCGTTGGCGAACATCAGGTTGGCGTAGCGTCCCTGCGGGTCCCGCTCGTAGTAGCCGTCGGAGAGCGTGAGCAGCCCCGCGCCGTCGTTGTCCTTGATCGCCGAGGTCAGCGCCTCGCGCAGTTGCTCCCAGGTGCTCTCGTCGTACATCGCCGCGATCACGCCGGTGGTGGCGAGGGCCTCGCCGAGCTTGCGGCCGTCCGCGTCGCCGGTGGGGATCGGGTGTGCGTCGAGCCTGTGGAAGAAGGCCTTGAGGTCGGCGCCGACCCGGGCCGGCTTCGCGCCCTTCCCGCCGAGCGGGCAGTCCGCCCGCCGCACGCAGTCCCTGGCGAACGACTGGAACGCCGTCTCGAACCCCGCCGTCTGGTCGAGGTTCAGCCGGCGGGCGGGCAGGGACGGGTCCATGGCGCCGTCCAGGACGAGCCGGCCCACCCGGTCCGGGAACAGGCCCGCGTAGGTGGCGCCGAGGAACGTGCCGTACGACGCCCCCACGTACGTCAGCCTCCGGTCGCCCAGGATCGCGCGCAGGATGTCCATGTCCCGGGCCGCCTCCACGGTGGAGACGTGCCGCAGCAGCTTCGGCGCGTGGGCTCCGCAGCCCTCCGCGAACTTCTTGTAGGCGTCGACCAGTCGGGTCTTCTCGCGCCGGTCGTCGGGGGTGGTGTCGGTCTGCGTGTACGCGTCCATCGTCCGCCCGTCGAGGCATTCGACGGGTTCGCTGCGGGCCACGCCCCGCGGGTCCACGGCGACCATGTCGTAGCGGGCGCGGACCTCGGCGGGGTAGCCGACGCCGGCGTACTGCTGGAGGTAGCCGACCGCCGAGCCGCCCGGGCCGCCCGGGTTCACCAGCAGTGAGCCGAGCCGCTTGCCCGGGCCCGTCGCCTTCTTGCGGGCGACGGCGAGCCGGACGTCTCCCGCGCCCGGCTTCGCGTAGTCGAGCGGCGCCTTCATGGTGGCGCACTGGAAGCCGGGGACGCCGCAGTCGCGCCAGCTCGGTTTCTGCGCGTAGTACGGCGCGAGCGCCGACGGCGTGGCCTGCGGCAGCGCGGCCAGGGCCGCCACCGCCGTGGAGCCCGCGGTGCTGCCCTGCTCGTCGGCGGAACAGCCGGTGAGGAGCAGCGCGGCGAGGGAGAGCAGCATGACGCCGGCACGGGACCTGCGGAGGGAGCGCCTGAGGTGCATTCAGCGAGCGTAACTCTGTGCGACGACCTGAACACCTTCCGTGCGCGAACTGCCACGGACGAGGGACCCCGTCAACCCGCGGTCGACGAGGCGTCCGGGGGAGGACGGAAAGAGGGGAAGACGGGAGACCGGCAGCCCGGCAGCGGGGAGGTCGGGCCGTCGGCAGCCGTGGACGCCCCTGGGCCGCGACCGTTCGCGCGGCGTCGGCGGCCGTTCGCGGCCGTTCGCGTCAGCCCGCTCGCAGCGCCATCGTCATCGCCTCGACCGCCAGCAGCGGAGCCACGTTGCGGTCGAGGGCCTCGCGGCACGCGGCGATGGCCTCGATCCGGCGCAGGGTCGACTCCGGTCTGCTGCCGCGGGCGAGCCGCTCCAGCGCCTCCTCGGCGTCCGCGTTGGCGATCGCGACGCGCGAGCCGAGCTGGAGCGCGAGGACATCGCGGTAGAAGGCCGTCAGGTCGGTGAGCGCGACGTCGAGGCTGTCGCGCTGCGTCCGCGTTCTGCGCCGCTTCTGCTTGTCCTCCAGGTCCTTCATCACGCCCGCGGTGCCGCGTGGCATCCGGCCGCCCTGGGCCGCGCCCATCGCCGCCTTCAGCTCCTCGGTCTCCTTGCCGTCCGTCTCCTCGGCGAGCTGCTTGGCGTCCTCGGCGGCCGCGTCGACGAGCTCCTGGGCCGCTCTGAGGCAGCTGCCGACGTCGTCGACGCGCAGGGGCAGTTTCAGCACGGCCGCCCGGCGCTCGCGCGCGGCCGGATCGGTGGCGAGGCGCCGGGCCCGGTCGACATGGCCCTGGGTGGCGCGGGCGGCGGCCGCGGCGACCGTCGGCTCGACGCCCTCGCGCCGGACGAGCATGTCGGCGACCGCGGCGACCGAGGGCGTGCGCAGGTTCAGGTGCCGGCAGCGGGAGCGGATCGTGGGCAGCACGTCCTCCAGGGAGGGCGCGCACAGCAGCCAGACCGTGCGGGGCGCGGGCTCCTCCACCGCCTTCAGGACGGCGTTGGCCGACTTCTCGTTGAGCCGCTCGGCGTCCTCGACGAGGATGATCTGCCAGCGGCCCGTGGCGGGCGAGGTGTACGACTTGCGGACGGTGTCGCGCATGTCCTCGGCGAGGATCTGCGAGCCGACGGCCGCGACGGTGGTGACGTCGGCGTGGGTGCCGATGAGCGCGGTATGGCAGCCGTCGCAGAACCCGCAGCCCGGGACGCCGCCGAGCGCCCGGTCGGGACTCACGCACTGGAGCGCGGCGGCGAAGGCCCGCGCCACCTGGGTACGGCCGCCGCCGGGCGGGCCGGTGAACAGCCAGGCGTGCGTCATCTTCGACGCCTCCGGCGGGGCGGTGCGCGTGGTGGCCGCGGTGACGAGCGCGTCGGCGTCCCGAGCGGCGGCGGTCAGCTGCTCACTCACCTTCTCCTGGCCGATGAGGTCGTCCCACACGGACATGCGTCACCCCGCCCTTTCGTCACGATTCGCGCTGCGGGTTCCATTGTGCGGGCCGCCACTGACAATCGGGCCCGGCGGCCCCGCCCGCCCCGTCCCGGCGGGCCGCCGGGACAGGGGTGCGGTGGTGCGGTGGCGAGGTGTCGGGTGCGGCGGCCCGGCTGCCGGACCGTCCGCACCCCTGCCTCAGCGGCATGCTCGTCGAGCGGCGTGCCCGTCAGCGGCGTCGGCCGCGGCCCCGGCCCTCGGCGGGCCCGTCCTCGTCCCGGTGCGGACCGAGGAGTTCGTCGGCGAGCGTCGGGAGGTCGTCGAGCGGGGTCTCCTCGGCCCAGTCCGAACGCGGACGATGCCGGGGCTCGCCCTCCTCGTCGACCTGCGGCAGCTCACGGGTGCGGTCGTCCGCGCCGTCCGGCCGGGCTCCGCCCCGCCCGGCGCGGTCGTCGCGGTCGTCGCGCTCGTCGCGGAAGTACCCCGGCGGGACCCGGTCCGAGGGGCTGTCGTCCCGCACCGGGGGCAGCACGGCCGTCTCGTCGTCGGGACCGGGCAGGCGCCGCCCGGCCGGACCGGCCGCGGCGTTCCGGCCGCTCTGACCGCTCCCGCCGCCCTGCCGGTCGCGCACCGGCGGCAGCACCGCCGTCTCGTCCGCCGGACCGGCCGAGGCGGGCGCGGGCCGCGGCGGCTGCGGCAGCTCGGCCGTCACCTCGGCGTCCGTTCCCGCGGCGGGGGACGGCTTGCCGGAGGATTGCGGGGAGGACTTCGCGGACGGGCGGGAGGGCTGCTCGGGCTCCTTGTCCATCCGGATCGGCGGCAGCACCGCCGTCTCGTCCACCGGGCCGCCCGACGCGTTCGTGGGCGTGACCACCGGCGTGGGCACGGTCGACGCCTCCGGCGGGACCGCCGCAGCCGCGGGCGGGACGGAGCGGGCCGGCTTCGGGCCGACCTGCGCCGCGGCGGCCGCCTGCTCCGCCGCGCGCCGGGCCTCCTCGGCCCGCAGCAGCGCCTCCTCGGCCTTGCGCTGCTTCTCCAGCCGGCGGGTCTCCGCCTCGGCGCGCAGCCGGGCCTCTTCCTCGGCCTGCTTGCGCCGCCGCTCCTCCTCCGCCTTGCGGCGGGCCTCCTCCTCGGCGCGGGCCTTCTCCTCCGCGAGGAGACGCACCCGCTCCTCCTCGGCCCGCTTGCGTGCCTCCTCGGCGCGCAGCCGCGCCTCCTCGGCCTGCCGTTCGGCCTCGCGGCGCTGCGCCTCCTCCAGCTCGCGCCGCTTGCGCTCCTCCTCCTCGGCGCGCAGCTTGGCGAGCTGCTCCTGACGCTCCCGCTCCAGGCGCTCCTCCTCGGCCTTGCGGGCGGCCTCTTCCTCGGCCTTGCGCCGGGCCTCCTCCTCGGCCTTCCGGCGCGCCTCCTCCTGGGCCTTGATCTCGGCCTCGGACAGGGGCAGCAGCTGGTCGAGGCGGTGGCGGACGACGGAGGTGACGGCCTCGGGCTCCTGCACCGCGTCGACGACGAGGTAGCGGCCGGGGTCGGCGGCGGCCAGCGTGAGGAAGCCGGCGCGCACCCGCGCGTGGAACTCCGCCGGCTCCGACTCCAGGCGGTCCGGGGCCTCCGTGAACCGCTCGCGGGCGGCTTCCGGAGAGACGTCCAGCAGGACGGTCAGATGCGGCACCAGGCCGTCCGTCGCCCAGCGCGAGATCCGCGCGACCTCGGTCGGGGACAGATCGCGGCCCGCGCCCTGGTAGGCCACGGACGAGTCGACGTAACGATCGGTGATCACCACCGCGCCGCGCTCCAGGGCGGGCCGCACGACCGTGTCGACGTGCTCCGCCCGGTCCGCCGCGTACAGCAGGGCCTCGGCGCGGTGCGAGAGGCCGGCGCTGGAGACGTCCAGCAGGATCGAGCGCAGCCGCTTGCCCACGGGCGTGGCCCCCGGCTCGCGCGTGAGGACGACCTCGTGGCCCTTGGCCCTGATCCACTCGGCGAGCGCCTCGGCCTGGGTGGACTTGCCGGCGCCGTCGCCGCCCTCGAGGGCGATGAAGAAGCCGGTCGCGGCCGGCGCCGTCTCCGGGTCGTCGCCGCCCAGGAGCGCGTCCCGCAGGTCCTTGCGCAGGGGGACGCCGGAGCGGTCGTCGACCTTGGCGAGCACCAGTGCGGCAACCGGCAGCAGCAGCGCGCCGACCAGCATCAGCGTGAAGGCGGCCCCGCCGTGCGCGAAGACGAACTTGCCGTTGTCCAGCCGGTGCGGCCCGATGAGCGCCGCGACCAGCGGGGCGAGCACCGCGCCCAGCGCCACGAGGACCCGTACGACGGCGTGCAGGTGCTCGCTCGTCCGCGTCCGGCGGTGGTCCTCGGTCTCCTGGTCGAGCAGGGCGTGCCCGGTGTTGGCCGCGACACCCGCGCCGACGCCCGCAAGGACGGTGATCAGCAGCACGCTGGTGACGTCCGGGACCAGCCCGGCGGCCAGCAGCGCCACGCCGGTGAAGGCGATGGCCAGCGCGAGCAGGCGGCGCCGCGACAGGGACACCAGCACCTTGGGCGCGGTCCGCACGCCGACGACGACTCCGCCGGTCAGCCCGAGCACGAACAGGCCATACAGCACCGGGCCGCCGCCCAGGTCCTTGGCGTGCAGCACGGCCACGGCGACGGCCGCGGAGATCGCGCCGGCGACGGCGGCGCAGGCGAGCACGAGCAACGGGATCACGCCCGTGCGGCCCGAGTCGACGCCGGTGGCCGTCTTGGGCCGGCGCAGCCCCTCGAGGGGCGACCGCGCGCGCGGGGTGCGCACCGCCGGCAGCTCCAGGAACGTCACGATGGACAGGCATCCGGCGAAGAGACCGCCGGCGACGTACGAGGCGAGGGCCGCCTGGTGCTGGTCGAACCAGGCGATCCCGGCGCCCAGCAGGTTGTTGAACAGGGCGGCGACGACCAGGGCGGCCGCGCCCAGCGGGATCGTCACGAAGCCCGTGCGCAGCGAGAGACGGCGCAGGGCGTCCATATGGTCGGGCAGGGGTCGTACGGTCGCGCCCTCCGGGGGCGGGGCGGGCAGCAGGGCGGGCGCCGCGCTCTCCCGGGCGACCGTCCAGAACCGCTCGGCGACGCCCGTCACGAACACCGTCACGAGCAGCAGGGCCAGTGCGTCGTCCGGTGTCCAGTCGATCCACAGGGGCGCGACGATCAGCAGGACGGCACGCAGGCCGTCCGCGCCGACCATGGTCCACCGGCGGTCGAGTGGGCCCTCGGGGTTCGTCAGTGACGTCAGCGGGCCCAGCAGGACGGCGCCGAAGAGGAGGGTGGCCAGGATCCGCACCCCGAAGACGATCGCCACTGCGAACGCCACCCCCCGGTAGCCGCCTCCGAAGGAGCCCTCGGCGATGGCCGCCTGGAGGACGAGGAGGACGAACACCAGGAGGGCGAGGGCGTCTGCGACTCCGCCCACCAACTGCGCGCTCCAGAGGCGCTTGAGCTGCGGTTCGCGCAACAGGGCGCGCACGGCGCGCTCGCGGGAGTCTGCCACCAGGGCGTCGTCCGGGGCCGGGTGGTGGGCCGTTGGCTGCTCGGCTCGCGTCATGCGTTCAGCCTATCGGCCGCGGCTGACAGCCCGGGGCCCGCGTCCGCACGGACGACCGCCCCGACACCAAAGTGATGCCGGGGCGTTCGTTTCGCGAACCTGCCGTGGAGGAACGGTGGCCGGTCCTGGACCCGCCGGGCCGTCAGTCCTTTGACGAGGACGACGGGGAGGCCGTCGCCTTCTTCGCGGCCGTCTTCTTGACGGTGGTCGTCTTCTTGGCGGCCGTCGTCGTCTTCGCGGTGGCCTTCTTGGCGGCCGTCTTCTTCGCCGGGGCCGCCTTCTTCGCCGTCGCCTTCTTCGCGGGCGCCTTCTTGGCCGTCTTCTTGGCCGGCGCCTTGGCGCGCTTCTCGGCGAGCAGCTCGTAGCCGCGCTCCGGGGTGATCTCCTCGACGCTGTCGCCGGAGCGCAGGGTCGCGTTGGTCTCCCCGTCGGTGACGTACGGGCCGAAGCGACCGTCCTTGACGACGACCGGCTTCTCGCTGACCGGGTCCGTGCCCAGCTCCTTCAGCGGCGGCTTGGCGGCGGCCCGGCCGCGCTGCTTGGGCTGGGAGTAGATCTCCAGCGCCTCTTCGAGGGTGATCGTGAAGAGCTGGTCCTCGGTCTGGAGCGAGCGCGAGTCCGTGCCCTTCTTCAGGTACGGGCCGTAGCGGCCGTTCTGCGCGGTGATCTCCACGCCCTCGGCGTCCGCGCCGACGACGCGGGGCAGCGACATCAGCTTGAGGGCGTCCGCCAGCGTGACGGTGTCCAGCGACATCGACTTGAACAGCGAGGCCGTACGCGGCTTCACGGCGTTCTTGCCGGTCTTCGGGGTGCCCTCGGGGAGCACCTCGGTGACGTACGGGCCGTAGCGGCCGTCCCTGGCGATGATCTGGTGGCCCGACTCCGGGTCGGCGCCCAGCTCGAAGTCGCCGCTCGGCTTGGCGAGCAGTTCCTCGGCGAACTCGACGGACAGCTCGTCGGGCGCGAGGTCCTCGGGGATGTCCGCGCGCTGGTGGCCCTCGGCGTCCTTCTCGCCGCGCTCGATGTAGGGGCCGTAGCGGCCCACGCGCAGCACGATGCCGTCGCCCACCGGGAACGAGGACACCTCGCGGGCGTCGATCGCGCCCAGGTCGGTCACGAGTTCCTTGAGGCCGCCGAGGTGGTCGCCGTCGCCGTTGCCGGCGTCCGCGGCACCGCCCTCGACCGTGCCGGTGCCCTCGCCGAAGTAGAACCGCTTCAGCCACGGCACGGCGCGCGCCTCGCCGCGGGCGATGCGGTCGAGGTCGTCCTCCATCCTGGCGGTGAAGTCGTAGTCGACGAGCCGCCCGAAGTGCTTCTCCAGGAGGTTGACCACGGCGAACGACAGGAAGGACGGGACGAGCGCGGTGCCCTTCTTGAAGACGTAGCCGCGGTCGAGGATCGTGCCGATGATCGACGCGTACGTCGAGGGGCGGCCGATCTCGCGCTCCTCGAGCTCCTTGACCAGGCTGGCCTCGGTGTAACGGGCCGGGGGCTTCGTGGCGTGCCCGTCGACCGTGATCTCCTCGGCGGACAGCGCGTCGCCCTCGGCGACCTGGGGCAGGCGGCGCTCGCGGTCGTCCAGCTCGGCGTTCGGGTCGTCGGCGCCCTCGACGTACGCCTTCAGGAAGCCGTGGAAGGTGATGGTCTTGCCGGAGGCGCTGAACTCGACGTCCCGGCCGTCGGCCGCCGCGCCGGCGATCTTCACCGTCACGCTGTTGCCGATGGCGTCCTTCATCTGCGAGGCGACCGTGCGCTTCCAGATCAGCTCGTAGAGCCGGAACTGGTCGCCGCTGAGGCCCGTCTCGGCGGGCGTGCGGAAACGATCACCCGAGGGGCGGATCGCCTCGTGCGCCTCCTGCGCGTTCTTGACCTTCCCGGCGTACGTGCGCGGCTGCGCCGGCAGGTAGTCGGCCCCGTACAGCTGCGTGACCTGGGCACGGGCGGCGGACACCGCGGTGTCGCTCAGCGTCGTGGAGTCGGTTCGCATGTACGTGATGAAGCCGTTCTCGTACAGCTTCTGCGCGACCTGCATGGTCGCCTTGGCGCCGAAGCCGAGCTTGCGGCTCGCCTCCTGCTGGAGCGTCGTCGTACGGAACGGGGCGTACGGCGAGCGGCGGTACGGCTTGGACTCGACGGACCGCACGGCGAACCGCGTGTTCTCCAGCGCGGCGGCCAGGGCACGGGCGTCGGCCTCGTCGAGGTGGAGGGTGTTCGCGCTCTTGAGCTGTCCCAGGGAGTCGAAGTCACGGCCCTGCGCGACGCGCCTGCCGTCGACGGCCTGGAGGCGGGCGACCAGCGACGACGGGTCCGACGAGTCTCCCGCGCGGCCGGTCGCGAAGGTGCCCGTCAGATCCCAGTACTCGGCGGAGCGGAACGCGATGCGCTCGCGTTCCCGCTCGACGACGAGCCGGGTGGCGACGGACTGGACGCGGCCGGCCGACAGGCGCGGCATGACCTTCTTCCACAGGACCGGCGAGACCTCGTAGCCGTAGAGGCGGTCGAGGATGCGGCGGGTCTCCTGGGCGTCGACGAGCTTCTGGTTGAGCTGGCGCGGGTTGGCGACGGCGGCCCGGATCGCGTCCTTGGTGATCTCGTGGAAGACCATCCGCTTGACGGGGATCTTGGGCTTGAGGACCTCCTGGAGGTGCCAGGCGATCGCCTCGCCCTCCCGGTCCTCATCGGTGGCGAGGAAGAGTTCGTCGGACTCCTTGAGGAGATCCTTGAGCTTCTTGACCTGCGCCTTCTTGTCGGCGTTGACGACATAGATCGGCTGGAAATCGTGTTCGACGTCCACACCGAGGCGGCGCACCTCGCCCGTGTACTGGTCCGGCACCTCCGCGGCGCCGTTGGGAAGGTCGCGGATGTGCCCGACGCTGGCCTCGACGATGTAGCCGGGGCCGAGATAACCCTTGATCGTCTTCGCCTTGGCAGGCGACTCGACGATCACGAGTCGGCGGCCGCCCTGTGCGGTCTCGCTGGTCGGGGACAACTTCGCTCTTCTCTCCGGATCGACGCTGGGGCCTCCCCAGGCCTTGCTCCCGGGGGTCGGGTCATGGTGACGCTGCGGAGTGTGACGGTACATCCCGCCCCCGTGTCAAACGGGAAAAGCCCGCAACGGCCACTCGAACGGTAACCCGACTACCGCCATTCCTGCCGCCCGGAGTACCGACCGGCCCTTTTCCGTACGTCCGGAACACGTCGTCCCCTTTATCCGAGGAGACCTCGGGGAGCCTCGGCGGGACCGTGCTCTCGCCGCTCGAACGAAGATCCGGCCGCGCCCTCGAAGTCGGGCCCCGATCCGGTCCCGTCGGTGGTCCGCGCCGTGATCCCGTCCTGTCCGGAGGTGATCCACCGGCGGTTTCAGAGGCGTACGAAGCACCACGCGCCGAGGGCCAGCGTGGCGACCGCGCCGAGGCCGGCCAGGGCCGCCGATGCGACGGGGCTCACATCCTGGGCCACCGGCTCGCGGTGCCGCACCCGGACCGCGGTCCACACCAGGAGTGAGCCTCCGAACAGGACGAACACCATCCCCGCGAAGATCGCCGGCCCACGCTCCATGCTCGTCCCCGCCTCTGTTCTCCCGCTCCCGCACGCTTCCGCCCGGAGAGTGGCACGCGCGGGCGGCGTCCCGGCGAACCCGAGGTGAACGCCGGGACCACGAGCGGGGTCGGCGGCCGGGAACAGCCTCCCAGCCGTCGACGGCCGCAGGCCGGGAACAGCCCCCTGGCCGGGCCGACGGCCTGGGCAGGGGCGACGCGGCCGGCCGGCCGGGGCGACGGCCTGGGCAGGGAGAAGGGACCGGGCGGGGACGAGCGCCTCGGCGGGAACCCGGCGTCGGCGCGGGCCGGGCGCGGGTTCCGCGATCACTCCGCAGGTTCGAGGAAGCCCTGCTCCACCAGCAGGCGGATCTGGGCCGGAGTGCGGTCCCGCAGCGACACCGGGTCCTCGCCGACCAGTTGCGCGATGGCGTCGAGGATCCGGCCGGCGCTCAGCGAACCGTCGCACACGCCCGCGAAGCCCGCGCCGACCGTGTCCACCTTGGTGGCCCGGCGCATACCGCGGTGCTGACGCAGCACGACGTGCTCCGGGTCCTCGGCGCCGGGCAGCCCGACCTGTTCCTGGACGACCTCGGCGGCCAGCCGGAAACGGCCGGCGAGCAGAGCCGCGTCGTCGTGCGTGCGCAGGTGGTCGAGGCGTGCGAAGTGCGCCAGGACCGTGTCGCCGAGCGGCTGTTCGACCGGGTGCGGCCACTCCTCCACCGTGACGACGGGTTCGGCGGCCGCCGTCCTGCGCAGCGTGATCCAGCCGAATCCGACGGCCTTCACCTTGCGCGCCTCGAACTCGTCCAGCCATGCGTCGTAGCGCGCCTGGTAATCGGCCTGGTCGCCCCGGTGATCGCCGGCGTCGCGCAGCCAGAGTTCCGCGTACTGGGTGACGTCCTGCACCTCACGCTGCACGATCCACGCGTCGCAGCCGCGTGGCACCCATGACCTGATCCTGTCCTGCCAGTCCTCCCCCTCCACGTGCTGCCAGTTCGCCAGGAACTGGGCGAATCCGCCCTCGTTCAGCCGTTCCCCCGCTCCCTGAACGACCGAGCGGCACAGATCGTCCCCGCCCATCCCGCCGTCCCGGTAGGTCAGACGGGCCCCGGGGGAGATCACGAACGGCGGGTTCGACACGATCAGGTCGTACGTCTCGTCGTCGCGAAGCGGCTCGAACAAGGAGCCCTCGCGCAGGTCGGCGGCCGGAGCCCCGGACAGGGCGAGGGTGAGCGCGGTGATGTGCAGCGCGCGCGGGTTGAGGTCGGTCGCCGTCACGCGCGTGGCGTGCTGCGCGGCGTGCAGCGCCTGGATGCCGGATCCGGTGCCGAGGTCGAGGGCGGCGGCGACGGGCTTGCGCACGGTGATGCCGGCGAGGGTGGTCGACGCGCCGCCGACGCCCAGGACGACCGCCGCGTCCGCCTGCCGGCCCCCGTTCGCGCTGCCGCCGGCGCCGCCCACCGCGCAGCCCAGGTCGGACACGATGAACCAGTCCTCGCCGTCCGGGCCGCCGTACGGGCGGACGTCGACGGTCGCGGCCACCTCGTCGGGGCCGGCCGGGGCCAGCCAGCCGCTCTCCACGCACGCGTGCACCGGCAGGAACTCCGCCACGCGCGCGTGCGGCGCCGGCTGTTGCAGCAGGAACAGGCGGACGAGAGTCTCCAGCGGCGTGTCCCCGCGGGTCGCGCGCAGCGCGGGCACGGTCTCGCTGCGCGCGAGGGCCGCGTAGGCGGGGGCGCCGAGCAGGTCGAGGAGACCGTCCGCGGTGAAGGAGGCCGCGAGGAGGGCCTCGCGCAGCAGGGCGGCGACCTCGGGACGGTCGGCCGAGGGCAGGGAGGGCGTGGTGGCGTTGCTCACGCCTCCCATTGTCTCCCGATCACCCCCGCGACGGCTTCCCCCGGACGTCCTTCCTCCGCACGCGGCGACTCGTGCCGAGCGCCCGTCGACCCGAGTCCCCGGGCGCCGGCGCGGCGGCTTCGTCCCGAAGCCGCCCCGGGGCGTGCGGGCGTCAGCTCGCCGTCGCGCCGGCCTTGGCGGAGGAGGCGACCTTCTTGCAGCTCTCCTGCTGGGCCATGGCGTTCTTGACGTCGCCCTGCTCGAGGTTCTTCAGCGCGGTGTTGCCGCTCTTGCTGAGCTTGCCGAGGTCGGTGGCGATGTTCTGGAGGCCGTCGGCGAACTTCGCCTGGTCCTTCGTGTCCAGGGCGTCGACCTGCTTCTTCAGGCCCGCGTAGGAGGTCGAGAGGGTGGTGAGCGCGGAGACGGCGTCCTTCTGCTTCTTCTCGCCGCCGTCGACCCCGGGCGGCGGCCCCGCCTTCTGGACGGCCTGGGCGAGCGCGTTGTAGGCGTCGGACATGTCCTGGAAGGCCTGCGAGTCGGTCTTCTGGACGTTCGCGGGAGCGTTGTTGTCCGTGGCGGCCTGCTTGATCGCGGCGTTCGCCGCGTCGACCTTCGCGTCTTGGGCGGGCAGGGCGTCGCAGACCTGCTTGGCCCAGGCGTCGAGTTCCTTGTTGCCGCCGTCGTCACTGCTGCATCCGGACAGCGCCAGTACCAGTACCGCACCGCCGGACAGTGCGGCCGCGAGCTTCTTGTTCACCGGATCGGTCCCTTCCATGGCTCTCGGCCCCGGAACATACACGGCAACCGGGCGACAACCCCAGCACGAATGTCCGCTACATAGCTGAATAGCGGCATTTGCACCAAGAGAGAGAAGGGTCACGGCATGGTCACACGCCCCACACAGGGGGCGGACGGAGCGGCAACCAGCGCCGTCCGCCCGCCCCTTGAGTCGGCCACAGGTGAGCAGGTCTACGAAACCACCGCGGGATCGGCCGACTTGGACGCCGTCCCCGCGTTGTTCTCGTCGCCCACCGCGATACCGCGCCGCTTGGAGACGTAGACGGCGGCCACGATGACGGCGAGCGCCACGATCGCGATCATGATCCGCACGGCCATGCTCTTGTCCTCGCCGTAACTGAACTTGATCACGGCGGGCGCGATGAGCAGCGCCACCAGGTTCATGACCTTCAGCAGCGGGTTGATCGCCGGACCGGCGGTGTCCTTGAACGGGTCGCCGACCGTGTCGCCGATCACCGTCGCGGCGTGCGCCTCGCTGCCCTTGCCGCCGTGGTGGCCGTCCTCGACGAGTTTCTTCGCGTTGTCCCACGCGCCGCCGGAGTTGGCCAGGAAGACGGCCATCAGCGTGCCGGTGCCGATCGCCCCCGCCAGGAACGCGCCCAGCGCCCCGACCCCGAGGGTGAACCCGACGAAGACGGGCGCCAGCACGGCGAGCAGTCCCGGTGTGGCCAGCTCGCGCAGGGCGTCCCGGGTGCAGATGTCGACGACCTTGCCGTACTCCGGCTCCTCGCTGTAGTCCATGATCCCGGGGTGCTCGCGGAACTGCCGCCGCACCTCGAACACCACGGAACCGGCCGAACGGGACACCGCGTTGATCGCCAGTCCCGAGAACAGGAAGACGACCGCCGCGCCCGCGATGAGACCGACGAGGTTGTTGGGCTGCGAGATGTCCATCATCAGGTTCAGCGGCGCGCCCGCTCCGGAGAGCTTCTCGCCCACGTCCTGCGCGCCGCTCGTGATCGCGTCCCGGTAGGACCCGAAGAGCGCCGACGCCGCCAGGACCGCGGTGGCGATGGCGATGCCCTTGGTGATGGCCTTGGTCGTGTTGCCGACGGCGTCGAGGTTGGTGAGCACCTGCGCGCCCGCGCCCTCGACGTCACCGGACATCTCCGCGATGCCCTGCGCGTTGTCGGAGACGGGTCCGAAGGTGTCCATCGCCACGATCACGCCGACCGTGGTGAGCAGTCCGGTGCCGGCCAGCGCCACCGCGAACAGGGCCAGCATGATCGACGTGCCGCCGAGCAGGAACGCCCCGTAGACGCTCAGACCGATCAACAAAGCCGTGTAGACGGCCGATTCGAGGCCGACCGAGATGCCGGCCAGGACGACCGTGGCGGGGCCGGTCAGCGACGACTTGCCGATGTCGCGCACCGGTCGGCGGGAGGTCTCGGTGAAGTAGCCCGTCAACTGCTGGATGACGGCGGCCAGCAGGATGCCGATCGCCACGGCGACCACGGCGAGGACGCGGGGGTCGCCGTCCTTGCCCTGGACCGCCGCGTCGGTGACGCCGTCGAGGTCGGCGTACGTGCCGGGGAGGTAGACGAAGACGGCCACGGCGACTAGCACGAGCGAGATCACCGCGGAGATGAAGAAGCCCCGGTTGATGGCGGACATGCCGCTGCGGTCGGCGCGGCGCGGGGCGACCGCGAAGATCCCGACCATGGCCGTGAGCACGCCGATCGCCGGGACCAGCAGGGGAAAGGCGAGCCCGGCGTCGCCGAAGGCGGCCTTGCCGAGGATCAGGGCGGCCACCAGGGTGACGGCGTACGACTCGAAGAGGTCCGCCGCCATGCCGGCGCAGTCGCCGACGTTGTCGCCCACGTTGTCGGCGATGGTCGCGGCATTGCGCGGATCGTCCTCCGGAATGCCCTGCTCGACCTTGCCGACCAGGTCGGCGCCGACGTCGGCGGCCTTGGTGAAGATGCCGCCGCCGACCCTCATGAACATGGCGATGAGGGCCGCACCGAGGCCGAAACCCTCCAGCACCTTCGGCGCGTCGGCCGCGTACACCAGCACCACGCAGGCGGCCCCGAACAGGCCGAGCCCCACCGTGAACATGCCGACGACGCCGCCCGTACGGAATGCGATCTTCATTGCCTTGTGCGAGACGGCGGTGAGATCCTTTTCGGGTTCGCCTTCTCCCGGAGTCGCTTCCCGGGCCGCCGCGGCGACGCGCACATTACTGCGCACGGCGAGCCACATGCCGATATAACCGGTGGCCGCCGAGAACGCGGCGCCGATCAGGAAGAAGATCGACCGCCCTGCTCGCTGATTCCAGTCGTCGGCGGGCAGCAGCATGAGCAGGAAGAACACGACGACGGCGAATACGCCGAGTGTGCGCAGTTGCCGGGCCAGATAGGCGTTGGCGCCTTCCTGGACCGCCGCCGCGATCTTCTTCATGCTGTCGGTGCCCTCGCCGGCCGCGAGCACCTGGCGCAGCAGTACACCCGCGACCACGAGCGCAGCCAGCGCCACGACCGCGATGACCACCACGAGCAGGCGGTTGCCGCTGGTCAGTTCTGCCGCTGCGAGAGTGGTGGGGTGGTCCAACGGATGAGTGGTGTGAAGCCCCGCCATTCGTCCTCCTTGACGCTTGGGCTGAGCTCAAGATGTGGACGGATTGTAGGTACCGGAACCTGATCAAAACAGAGCGCGGGAAACGAAATTCGCCTTTTCGTCAAGTAATGCCTTCAGGGCATTGATCGTGAATTACTTCACGAATTGCAGTCGATTTTCGCCACCTCATGACCCGGCGTCCCATGATTCACTTCTTGAGATCACTGTCAGCATGCCCGAGTCCCCAGGTGCGCGCATGCCGAAGGGCCCCACCTGAGTGGGGCCCTTCGGGTGAGAAAGCTCTGTGGTCGGCTCAGACGGGTGTGGCCGCCGACGCGCTCGGCCACGTCATACGGATCTGCCCGCCGTGTTCCCCGGCGGTGACTTCCACGTCGTCGACGAGGCCGCTGATGACCGCGAGGCCCATCTCGTCCTCCTCGGCCTCCACGTCCCCGCCGGAACCGGGCGCCCGGTCGCCGGGCGCCGCACGCGGCGCCTCGTCGCCGACCTCGATGGAGAACTGCTTCTCCTCCTCGATCAGCAGCACCTTCACCGGGGCGGTGATGCCGACGCTCTGGTGCAGCCCGACGGCGCGGGTGCAGGCCTCGCCGACAGCGAGTCTGACCTCGTCGAGGACGGCCTCGTCCACTCCGGCCCTGCGCGCCACCGCTGCCGCCACCAGACGGGCGGTCCTGACGTGCTCGGGCAGCGCGCTGAAACGGAGTTCAACGGTGGCCATGCGTCCCCCTCGGAACTACGGGCGTGCTGTCAGGGGGCCGGGCCGTCTCGGCCCAGACCCCCGTCATTGGTCGACCAACCGCGCCCGGGCCGCACGGGGCGACCCGGGACGAGGTGGATCAGTCGGTGGCAGCGACCGCTTCGTCGACCGAGGTGTGAATCGGGAACACCTTGGTCAGACCAGTGATGCGGAAGATCTTCAAAATACGCTCCTGGTTGCAGACCAGCCGGAGCGAACCCTCATGGGCACGCACCCGCTTCAGTCCGCCGACCAGCACGCCGAGCCCGGTGGAGTCGAGGAAGTCCACGCCCTCCATGTCGACGACGAGGTGGAAATTCCCGTCGTTCACCAGCTCGACCAGCTGCTCGCGCAACTTGGGCGCGGTATATACGTCGATTTCGCCACCGACCTCGACGACCGTACGATCGCCGACGGTACGGGTCGACAGGGACAGGTCCACGGATCCTCCAGCACCTTGCTATCGAGCGGTCGTCCCTCGGAACACCTGGGCAGGAGCCCCCGGGACGGTACGCCAGCCGCGATGGCATTCAATCACTTACCGGCAGGCGTGCACGACGCCTTGGCTCCATTGTCCGTCACGCCAGTGACACACTCGGTGCCGATGGCCAAGAATCACCGATCCGATCGACCCTCGTCCGAGGCCGCGCCGCGCCTGTCTCCGGGCGAGGTCCTGGACCGGCTCGCCCCGGGACCGAGCCGGGCGTCGCGCATCACTCATACGGAGCACTTGCCCCCGCGTGCGGGCCGCCATGCAGTCTGGCCGGACCGGATTCGATCCGAGGTCGTCGCGGCCGTGCAGGCCTGCGGCATCGAGCACCCCTGGGCGCACCAGGCCCGGGTCGCCGAGCACGCCCTGGACGGCGACAGCGTGGTCGTCGCCACCGGCACCGCCTCCGGCAAGTCCCTGGCGTACCTCGTGCCGGTCCTCTCCGCCCTCCTGGACGGCTCCGAGGCCCCCAACGGCCGCGGGGCCACCACCCTCTACCTGGCGCCCACCAAGGCGCTGGCGGCGGACCAGTGCCGTTCGGTGAAGGAACTTTCACAACCTCTGGGCACCGCCGTTCGGCCGGCCGTGTACGACGGCGACACCCCCTTCGAGGAACGGGAGTGGATCCGCCAGTACGCCAACTACGTCCTCACCAATCCGGACATGCTGCACCGGGGCATACTCCCGTCCCATCCCCGGTGGTCCTCCTTCCTCAAGTCGTTGAAGTACGTCGTGGTCGACGAGTGCCACACCTACCGCGGCGTGTTCGGCTCCCACGTCGCCCAGGTGCTGCGCCGTCTGCGCCGCCTGTGCGCCCGCTACGGCGCCTCTCCCGTCTTCCTGCTGGCCTCCGCGACGGCCGCCGACCCGGCCGTGGCCGCGGGCCGTCTCACCGGCCTGCCGGTGGTCGAGGTCGCCGACGACGCCTCCCCTCGCGGCGAACTGGTGTTCGCCCTGTGGGAGCCTCCGCTCACCGACATGGTCGGCGAGAAAGGTGCACCCGTCCGGCGTACCTCCACCGCCGAGACCGCCGACCTGCTGACCGACCTCGCCGTCCAGGGCGTGCGCACCGTCGCCTTCGTCCGCTCCCGACGCGGAGCCGAACTGATCTCGGTGATCGCGCAGGAACGCCTCGCCGAGGTCGACCGCTCGCTGGCCCGGCGTGTCGCGGCCTACCGCGGCGGCTACCTCCCCGAGGAACGGCGCGCCCTGGAACAGGCCCTGCACTCGGGCGAGCTCCTCGGCCTCGCCGCGACCACCGCCCTGGAGCTCGGCATCGACGTCTCGGGCCTCGACGCCGTCCTCATCGCCGGCTACCCGGGCACCCGCGCCTCCCTGTGGCAGCAGGCCGGCCGGGCGGGACGGGCCGGGCAAGGCGCGCTGGCGGTCCTCGTCGCCCGCGACGACCCCCTGGACACCTTCCTCGTCCACCACCCCGAGGCCCTGTTCGACCGCCCCGTGGAGTCCACGGTCCTCGACCCCGACAACCCCTACGTCCTCGCCCCGCACCTGTGCGCGGCGGCGGCGGAGCTCCCGCTGGCCGAGGAGGACCTGGCCCTGTTCGGGCCCGAGGCCGAAGGCCTGCTGCCGCAGCTGGAGGCCGCGAAGCTGCTGCGCCGCCGGACCAAGGCCTGGCACTGGACCCGCCGGGAGCGGGCCGCCGACCTCGCGGACATCCGCGGCGGGGGCGGCCGGCCGGTCCAGGTCGTCGAAGCCGGCACCGGCCGGCTCCTCGGCACGGTCGACGCGGGCTCCTCCCACACCACCGTCCACGAGGGCGCCGTCCACCTCCACCAGGGCCGCACCTATCTCGTGCGGTCCCTGGACCTGGAGGACTCCGTCGCCCTGGTCGAACAGGCCGACCCGCCGTACTCGACGGTGGCCCGCGACACGACGTCGATCTCGGTCCTGGAGACGGACGTCGAAGTCCCCTGGGGACAGGGCCGGTTGTGCTACGGCTCTGTCGAAGTCACCAACCAGGTCGTGTCCTTCCTGCGACGGCGTGTCATCACCGGGGAAGTCCTCGGCGAGTCGAAGCTCGACCTCCCTCCTCGCACGCTGCGCACGCGTGCCGTGTGGTGGACGGTCACCGAGGACCAGCTCGACGCGGCCCGGATCAACCCCGAGATCCTCGGCGGCGCCCTGCACGCCGCCGAACACGCCTCGATCGGCCTGCTGCCCCTCTTCGCCACCTGCGACCGCTGGGACATCGGCGGGGTCTCGGTCCCCCTCCACCCCGACACGCTGCTGCCGACGGTCTTCGTCTACGACGGCCATCCCGGCGGCGCGGGCTTCGCCGAGCGCGCCTTCCACACGGCCCGCGCGTGGCTGACCGCCACCCGCCAGGCCATCGCCTCCTGCGAGTGCGACGCCGGCTGCCCGTCCTGCATCCAGTCCCCCAAGTGCGGCAACGGCAACGACCCGCTGCACAAGAGGGGCGCAGTACGGCTCCTCACGGAACTCCTGCGGGAGGCTCCCGAGGAGCCTGACGCGCCCGAGGAGAAGGAAGAGAAGACGGAGACAGCCGCGGAGCGGACGCCGGGGACACCCGGAGCGCCAGGAACAGCGGAGGCACCGGGGGCGGCGGAGGCCTCGTGGACGTCCGCGACGACTGCCACGTCCGCCGACTCTGCCGCGTCCGCCGACTCTGCGGCGTCTGCGGCCACCGCGACTTCGGGGGCGACGACAGCGCCGAAGCCGGGAGCGGGTCCGGGGGCGGGAGCGGGTCCGGGGGCGGAAGCAGGTC
>NZ_JAHHIT010000131.1 GCF_024539675.1 Streptomyces hilarionis
GTCGGGGGGGGTGACGGGAGCGCGGGGGCCGGCCACCTCTGGAAAGGGGGCAAGTTGAGGGGGTGTCAAAGTGCTGGATTGGCTTGCGATAAGGCAAGACTAGCGGCTTTCGGCCACGTTAGAGGGAATCTCGCGATTCTGTGTGCTTCATTTTTGGAGCCGAGATAAGCTATGGACTCAGAGCACACCACCCCGGACCGCTCCGAAGGGTTATCGAGACCCATCCCACGGCCTTGCTGGTGCTCCGGTGAGGCGAAGCAATGAGCCGATCGCGTCAGTCCAACCGTAGCCCTTGCAGCTCCCCCACGTGCAGGTTTCCCGTTTCCCGCCGCTCGAATCGACCGGGCGGCACCCCAGGAGAAGGCAGGCGATATGTCGAGCACAGACCGCGTTGACCAGCGCGAGGCAGCCCAGCGAGAAGCCGTTGACGCGGTCGTGCGTGCCATCGAATTGCCTGCAAGATCACTTGTGCCCGAACGGGGCCTTCGAACGCAGGTGATCATGGCGACCGGGTCCGGGAAGACCCGGGTTGCGGTCCGCAGCGCGGAGGAGCTCCACGCAGGCCGTGTGCTGGTGCTCGTGCCCTCGCTGGACCTACTCGCCCAGACCGAGGCCGCGTGGCGCGAGGGAGGCCGCCGGGGGCCGATGATCGGAGTGTCCTCACTGCGGGGCGAGGAGGTGTCCTTCCCCAACACCACGGACGTGGACGAGCTGGTGAAGTGGACGCGCGGCCTGGACAAGGTCACCGTGTACGCCACGTACGCCAGTCTCGGGCTGGGCACGCTGGAGCGGGCGCACGCCGCGGGCCTCGCGGCTTGGGACCTGATTGTGGTGGACGAGGCCCACCGCGTTTCGGGCCGGATCGGGAAGCCGTGGGCGGTCGTCCACGACAACCAGAAGATCCCCTCCCTGCGCCGTCTGTACATGACGGCCACGCCCCGGCTGTGGCAGCTCGGGGACGACGACACGGCCGGCGCCCCCGGCGAGCTGGTCGCGAGCATGGAAGACGACCCCGAGGGCCCCTTCGGCAGCCGCTGTTTCACCCTGACCCTCTCGGACGCCATCGACAGGGGAATCTGTGCCCCCTACCAGGTCGTATGCGTGGACGTCACCGACACCGCGCTCCAGGCCGCGCAGCTCCTGGGCGCAGAGAGCCGCTCGGCAGAGGTCCGCGGAGCCCGGCTCGCCGCGCTCCAGACCGCCCTGGTGAAAGCGTCTGCGGAGGAGAACTTCCGGCGCTCGCTCGTCTTCCACCACGTCGTGAAGGAGGCCGAAGCCTTCGCGGCCGGCCTCCCCGACGTTGCCGCGCAGCTGCACGCATCCGACCCGGAGCTGTACCCGAAGACGATCTGGGCGGACTGGCTGTGCGGCGACCACAAGCCGCTCCACCGCCGCCGCCTCCTGGGCGAGTTCTCGGCCGGGATCGCCACGGACGGCACCGTGGTGGAGAAGTGCTTCCTGTGCTCGGTGAAGGTGCTGGGCGAGGGCGTCGACACCAAGAACTGCGACTCCGTCTACTGGGCCGACGTACGCGGCTCCATGCCCGACCTCGTCCAGGCCGTGGGGCGCGCCCTGCGGATGCAGCCCGGCGAGGGGAAGGTCGCCTCGCTCGTGGTGCCGGTGCTGCTCGGGCCGGGCGAGACGGCGGACAACATGCTCACGAGCCGGGCGTTCGGCGGGCTGGCGAAGCTGCTGGAGGCGCTGCGGGCGCACGACGCGCGGATCGTGGAGAACCTCGCGGAGCAGCAGGCCCCGAGCCGTTACAAGCCCGTCAGCAAGGACGACAGCGGCAAGAGCACGGGCGGGAGTGGTGAGGGCTCCGGAGGCGTCAGCGCCCCCGCCAAGGCCCTGCTGAAGTTCTCCACGCCCCGCGACCCGGCCGCCCTCGCCGCGTTCATCAACCTGCGGGTCCTCAACCCGGAACACGAGCACTGGCGGCGCGGTGTGGAGGCCGCCGTCATCTACGCCCGCGAGCACGGCGACCTCCGCGTGCCGTTCACGTTCCGGGTGCCCGCCGTCGACGACCAGGAGCAGGGGGAGGAAGGCGCGGGGTGGCCGGCCTCGCTCGCCGGGTTCCCGCTCGGGCAGTGGACCGCCGACGCTCGCCGGTTCTACGTCCGCGGCGACATGGACGAGGACCGCGTCGCGCAGCTGGAGAAGCTCGGCATGATCTGGAGCCACTTCGACGTCGCGTGGGAGGAGGGCCTGTCCGCCGCGCGCGGGTGGGCCGCCGAACACGGGCACCTCCTGGCCCCGCTGGACGCCACCTTCCAGGGCGCGAAGGTGGGCATCTTCCTGAAGAACGCGCGGGCCGCCGCCCGCAAGGCACAGGAGATCGAGCAGCGGCGTGCCGAGGGTCTGCCGATGGAGTCGTCGGCCGGGGCGCTGTCGGACGAGCGGCGTGAGCAGCTGGAGGAGATCGACGCGTCCTGGTGCCCGAGCTGGCCGGTGACCTGGCAGCGCTGCTTCCACCTGGTGCGGATCCACCTGGACGCCGGTGAGGCGCTGCCCACCGAGCCGGGCGACGTCGTGCGCCAGGGCGAGGATCTCGGGCGGTGGGTGAAGGCGGTGCGGCTCGGCTGGGACGAGCTCACGACCGTGCAGCAGTGGATGTGCGAGCAGGTCCTCGGGATCGAGCCCGCAGCCGAGGACGAGAAGCCCAAGCGCCGTACGCAGGCCGATAAGTGGGCGATGAACTACGAGGCCGCCCGCCAGTTCTACGAGCGCGAGGGACACCTCCAGGTCCCCAGGAAGCACGTCGAGCGGATCCTCGGCGAGGACCAGGAGGAGCGGGAGCACAAGCTGGGGGCCTGGATCGGGAACCAGCGGAGCAGGGCCGCCACGCTCACCCCGGAGCGCGTGGAGCAGCTGTCCGCGATCGGCATGCGCTGGTCGTAGGGGTGCAGGGCTGGGTGCATCGTAGGCTGACGGCGATGGGCCGCACGGTGTTCCGTGCGGCCCATCGGTTCTGCTTGGGTGTGCCCCTGGGCTCAGACGCGTCGCAGGGTGGCGATCTTCTGGTTAGCGGTGTTGATGGTCCGTTCCAGCCCGACCCGGGCGGATTCCTGGCGCATGGCCTGGATCATGAGGGTGCGGACATCGGCGCAGGCGATCCTCGCGGTCGACGGGGGTTCGGGCAGGGCGGTCCCGACGTAGGCCTGCGCGCACTCGACGACCCGCTCAAGCTCCGCACGGATAGCTTCGGTGTGCTCGATGCGACCGTTGATCGTGTTGGTCAGTCGCGTGATCTCCGCGAAGTCCGCCTCGTAGCAGGGGGTCCGGGCGAGCCGGCACTGCTCCGCGTAGAGGGCTTCGCACGTGGCGGCGGGGCCGGCGAGCTCGGCGGTGTCCTCGTCCTTGCGGCGCACGTTCTTCACCCAGGCGAGCGCCGTCTTGTGGTGTGCCAGCGTAAGGACACCGAGGGAACCGGTGACGAACGAGGCGGCCCCCGTCACGATCACGGTGGTCTCGCTGGGGTCGTTGATGAAGGAGCTGAGCAGCATTGCTTCTTTCCTTGGATCGGAACCTGGCCGCACGCCCGTGAACGGGGTGGTGTGTGCGGCTTCGGAGATGGTGGGTCCAGGTGAGGACGGGTCAGGCGCTTGTGGCGCTGTCCTGCAGGGCGTCCAGGTCGTGGACGATGAACTTACGATATCCGGCGTCGATCGTGCCGTGCCGCCGCAGGCTGCCGATGGCGTTCTCCACGGTGGAGACGCCGAGTTGAAGTGCTGCGGCGAGGTCTTTCTGGGTCGGGCCGCTGATGATGGTGCGGCGCGTGACGGTGGGGTCTGGGATGCCGGCGGTCTCGGCCAGGTGCGCCAGTAGCGTGCTGACACGCTGGAAAGAGGCCTGGGCGAAGGTGGCGTAGACCCTCTCGTCCTGCCGATTGCGGTCCTCCAGGCTGCGCAGCAGCGCCAGTTGGACCTCGGGGCGCTTGCGCTGCAGACGGTGCATGTAGCTGACGCGCCAGGGGACGACGTAGGTCTTCGACAGGCAGGTGGTGGTGACCGAGGAGGTCTGTTCGATGAGCTTGGCCTCGCCGACGATCTCGCCGATGCCGCGGAACCTGACGATCGTGGGGAGACCTCGGCCGGAGCCGAGCGGGAAGCGCTCTTGGCGGACGCAGCCCTGCACGATGATGAAGACGTCTCCGCCGTCGGGGCCCAGCGGGAGCGGCTTGTCTCGGTCGTAGGAGCGGATGCGCTGGTCCCATTCCTGGCTCATCGACGTCCAGGTGGGTGCGGGGAGGTGCTTGAGGAAGCTGCCCTCGGGCATGACGGCGCGGCCGAGGAGCAGGTCGTTCAGGCGAGGGGCGTCGGCCTTGGCGGGCATCTGTCACGCCTCCTTGTTGTACGGGAGGCGTGGAGCAGAGGGGTGGGGCCGGGCAGCAGTTGCGGGGTGACGGGCTGTCATCCCTATGTTGCGGTGGCTGGTGCGGCGTGTGCGCACGGTGAAGCCACCGCGGGCGGCGGTACGCATGGCGGTCTGCAGTCCCTTGTGTGGTGGGAGGTGGGTGCGCCCCCGTGTGGGCGGGCGCACCCTGGTGGGTCCGGCGCCCCCTCCTGCGGGTGCCGCCCGGCGTGGTGCTGTGGTGGCCGGGGCGGCGCAGGGCGAGAACGTCAGGCAGTAAACGCTACCCCTAGCAGAGACAAATTTGCCAGTCGCGAAGGGATGGGTACGCGGTTTTCCTTCAGCGTCGGCGGCGACCGGAGCAGGTCCCTAGGGCGAGGGGTTTTGCGGTACGTTCCCGATATCTAGGGAAGTGGCGCAGATCACAGAAGCAGTTAATTCTGCAATTCGGTGTGTGAATTAGGGTATGCAGCGCATATTCACTGACATGCCGGAGCGCGTATCAGATGAGCGCCCGGGGGCCCAGATGCAGGGGCCCGATAAGGGGGAAGGCCCCGGAGCACCACACTCCAGAGCCTTCCAATGGGTCCGGACCCACCAAGGCTCAGACCGATGTCCAGTTAACCACTCGACACCAGCCGAGGACACGCCGAAGCAAATCTCTTCCCGCCAAAACCCCCACCAGGAGGGAAACGCCAGGGCCGATCGGGGTACGGCCGCCACCTCAGTGATCAGCGACGAGACGTAGCGTATCGACAGCACCATTTGTCGGCTTTGTGATTTAGATGGCTTATGCCTACTCGCTCGGTTGACGTCCCGACGAGCAGAAGGATCACTCGCAGCCATTTACGATCACCGCTTGGCTGACCGCGTCGACAAGGAAGGAGATCCTAACCATGCTAAATCTTAGGCCAAAGGTTCGAGCCTGGAACATATGACCTACGTCAGCCACATTTAATCGACCCCTCATGGTGATGCCATAAAAGGCGATCGCAAGTCAGAATCAAGATATCCCGGATGATTTAACAAGGTGCAACATCCGCTTTCTATGCCACCCTGTAAATCCTCATTCAGAGCCAGGCCGGACGGCCATGTCGACACATACCTTTGGTTACACCGCGAGCCCTACGGCCACACCTTCATGACGCGCGGGTGCGCAGAATCTTTCCTGCCGTCAAATTTGTTCGCCACTCAGCGAGTTACCTTCGCGTAGCGCCATAGAAGGACCCAAAGGTCACACAAATTGCACATTCCGTGACTCTCTGTAACGGTTCTGGAATCTCCAGCAGTCCGTCCTCGGTTCCGGCCCTCGCCACCGGCCCCGCAAGGAGCCGCTGTTCCCTCTGGCGGACGGTGACACCGGGGACTTCTGTCCCGGCTCCACCGCCGGGCTGACGGTGGCGCGGCGCGGCGGCCCCGTCCGACGCGGAACCAGCTGAGCGCGCCCCGATCCCGGGCCGCGGCCGACCTGGCGGACCTGGTCGCCGCCGACACCCCACTGGGTCCCTAACAGGCCGCCGCCCGGCTCCAAATGCGCCGTGCCGACTTCGACCACATGGTCCGGCCCGGCTGGGTCCGCTCCCCGCAGTCGATCGAGGTCCGCTTCGGCACCAGCCGGGCCACGGCCGTCGACGTCGCGCTCTCCACCACCGCCTCCGTCGACGCAGTCGTCCCCGCACACCCCGAAGGCGACTGGCACCAGCTACGCGCCGGTGTGGTCGACCACGGCCCTGGACGAGGCCCTGCTCTGGTTCGAGACGCTCGAAGGCATCGGCGTTGAGGGGATCGTGGCCAAGCCGCCCCAGTCGGCCTACAAGGCTGGCCGTGTGTGGACGAAGGTCAGGCACGCGGACACAGTCGACGCCACCGTGGTTGGCTTCACCGGCACGGCCCGGCATCCGAGGGCACTCGCCGTACGGCTGTCCGACGGACGCGTGGCACTGTCCCAGCGGCTCACCACAGCGCTCTCCTCCGTCATCGCCCCACGCCTGGTCCCACAGCCCGGGCGTGCGTTCACGAACGCCGGCGACTCCTACACGCCAGCCAGGGGCGACACCGTGGTGGAGGTCGTGGCGGGCACAACCCGGCACGCGGTCGTCACCGTGGCCCGCCTGTGCTGGCCCGTGGCAGGGCCGTAGTCACACCGCCCACGAGCCCACGCTGGGTGGTGGCACGTGGTCGCTCCCATACATTCGGCCATGAACAAGTCGGTCGTGATCTCATCATGGCCCCCATACAGTCGACCTGTGACGAGCAGATGGAGACGGCTGAGTGACCGTCTGGCGGGGAAGACCGAGCCGGAGCCCCTGTGGGCAGAGGGTGTGCCGGACCACATCGACGTGCCCATCCGTGACTGGCTGTACGAGGTTCTGCGCAATTACGACATGGCCAGCCCCGTGGCGGTGCGGTTGAAGCTGCCGTCCAGGATCCTCAAGAGCCGCGACCCGTACAACGAGCTGGCCAACCTGGACGACCGGATGAATCCGATGCTGCGCCTGGAGGTCATCGACGCCACCCTGGGCTGCGTACAGCAAGCGCTGCAGGGGACACATTGGCAGCACCGCCAAACAGCCCTCTCATACGCCCGCCAGCTGGAGGGCATCCTGCGCGAAGGGGACTCGGCGTTCACGGTCTCCGAGGACGGCAGCAGGCTCGAACGCCGGATGGACGAGACACTCCACGCCACGTACGACAAGGCCGTGGAGGCCGGGGCTTCGAAGACAGAGACGGCGGCCGATCATCTTCGTGCAGCGTTCACCGAGGCGTACGGGATCAAGCCCGACCCCAGTGCCGCCTACTCCCGTGCAATCAAGGCCGTGGAGGCCGTCGCCAACCCGCTGTTCCTTCCCAACGCTCCCGAGCCCACCCTCGGCAAGGTGCGCGCTCACCTGGAGCAGGGAGGGCACAAGTACGAGATGGTCATCTCCGACAAGACGGGGGCGCCCGCAGACATTGACGCGGTCGTCGCGATGGTCAGCCTGCTCTGGCACGGACAGCGGGACCGCCACGAGGGAGGGCCCACCAGCGCCCCCGTGACCCTGGAGGCCGCGGAGACGGCCGTGCACACGGCCGCGATCCTGGTCCACTGGATCTCCAATGGCAGCATCCGAAGGAAGTAGTCGATCGTGCTCGCCCCCAGCTACACATGCTTACGAGCCGAATGCCTGGCGCAGGTCCAGGTAGCAGCGCAGCCGTACGCCGGGCTGATCGACGTCCCGCGTCGTCTGCTCCGTTGTTGCCGTCGCCCAACGGTCGGCGAGCAGTTGCTGGAAGACGAGCACGGTAGCGTCGTCCGCGGCCGCTACATCGACGACGAGCAGGCCCGGCTCGCTCACGTGCGTCTCGTTGATCGGGTTCATGTTCGGCACTACGCCGTGACGTCCGGCGAGAGTTCCGGTAATCCGGTGTCTTCACCCGACCGAGTGTGTTCAGAGCCCCAGCACTCAGGCGGCGTGGAACTCGTGGGCGTGGCCGCCGCGCCACTCCACCCACTGCGGGTCGTCCAAGACGGCCTCGGGTTCGGCTACGCCGGCGCCCTCGAGGAACACGGCCAGGTCGTGGTCGCTGTAGGCGGTGCCGAGGATCTCGTCCCGGCCGCTGCTGTGCACCGTGACTCTCCGGCCGCCCAAGAGCGAGGGCCGGTGCACGACGATCGGCGCGCTGGTCACGCCTTCCAGCGTGCCCCGGGCCGGTTCGCTGGGCGAGTCGGCCCGGGGCCGTCAGGGTGAGTCGCCGGACCAGTCCCAGCGGTTCCGCTCGCCGGGGCGCGGGTCGTACAGGGCGCGGCCGCCGGGGCCGAACTGCCCGAGCTCGGTCATCAGGGCGACGCCGGTCTGGATCTCGTCCGCTGTCCAGCCGGTGATGTCGAGCAGCAGCCCATCGAGCGGGCCGCCGACCAGTTCGGCGTAGTCTCGGTGCGGTAGCGGGCCCGGGTGGTCGTGGTCGGTGCCGTAGACCCGGCCGCGCAGCAGCTGCTCGTCGTCACGGTCCATCCGTTCAGCCTTGCAGCCGCCACTGACAGCCGGGGTGCGGTTGCGTCACCTGCGGAAGCGGGAGAGCCAGGTTCCGCCGGCCTTCTGCTCGGGCACGGCCTGGCCCTGCTCCTCGTGCTGGGGCTCGTGCGACCAGGCTTGCTGGGCGTCGGTGACGTACCGCTGGTCGCAGTTCCCGCACAGGGTCGGACGGGCCTGCGGAGGAAGGGCGTCCCAACCGGTGCGCTCCACCGCCTGCCACCGCTCGTCCGTGAACGCCGCCCTGCACTCGGTGCAGCGGGGACGACGGGCGTAGCGCAGGAAGTGCTTGCGCTCTGCCCAGTCGGGAAGCGGCTCCGGTCGCTCCTGCTGGCCGGCCTCGTCGGCGTCGGCGACGGCTGCGTGCTTGCAGCTGTCGCACAGGTGCGGGTGGGAGTCCTTCGGGGCTCCCCAGTCCTTCGCCTGTCCCTGTGCCGCCTCCCACCGTTCGTCGGTGAACTTCGCCCCGCAGCCGGTGCAGACGGGGCGGCGGGCTTCGCGCTCGGCCGCCTGCTTCGCCGCCCGCTCCTGAGCCGCCCGGCGCGCCTGTGCCTGGAACTCCTCTTCCCGGATCCTGGCCGCTTCGCGGGCACGGTCATCGGCCACCTCACGCCGGGGGTTGCCGATCGCCTCCCGCAGGGGCTGCATGTGGTCGCGGCCGAAGCGGAGGAACACCGGTCCCCCCGGGCCGTGCTCGCGCAGGTTCTTCAGGCCGGTCGCGATGATCGGGATCTTCCCGTCGTAGGCGTGGAAGTCCGTATGCCGCTGCCCCTGCCACAGGTGGCGGGTCAGCTCTTGCAGGCGCGGGACGGTGCGGTTGGGATTGCGCTCGCCGATGCGGTTGAACACCAGCAGGACGGGCGGGTGCGCCCTGTCGCCGGAGAAGGTGTCCGGCGCGCTCCAGCGGGTGCGCCACATCGGGCGCTCACGGCCGTCGGTGTCCTTCACCTTCCGTCGGAAGAACCGGGCGTACTTCTCCAGTTTGTCGGCGAGTTCCTCCGCACTCTCGTGGCAGTTGTCGACCTCGATGAACAGCAGCGGCACGCCGTCCTGCGGGGCGGTGAGCACGATGTCGGCCTGGGCGCCGCCCTTGCCGGGCGCGTTCCACGTGCCGGTGGCGGGCAGTGACACCTCGGTCCAGTACGAGGCGATGGTGCCGATGCCGTCCGGTCCGTCGGCGGCGGCCTGGGCGGCTGCTTGGACGTGTGGCGGGTCGACGGTGAGCCTGGCCATGTTCGGCTTCGGGCGCAGCATCGCGATCACGGTCTCGTTGACGGCCATCGGATGGGAGGCCCCGCTGGAGCCCGCGCCGCGCGCGGTGGAGCCCATCTCCCCCGCCGGGCGCCGGAGCTCGTAGGAGGCGGCCTCCAGTCCCTTGAGGGTGAGGTTGCGCAGGGTCTCCCCCGTCTCGGTGGAGCCGCCGTTCTCGGACAGGCCGTGCCCCCGCATGTCGGAGAGTGCGGCGGTGTGCGAGGCGGTGCGGGCCTGCTTCTGCTTAGACGGGGTTTCCTTGTTGGCGTGCCGGAAGGTCAGGTGGGGAGCGCCGATCCGCTGGATCTGATCAGCCGTGGCCACCTTCAGCGCTCCGAGCACGCGCAGCACATCGGCGCGGTAGCTGTTCGTCGATCCTGCCGGGTTGTTCTTCCGCTTCCCCGCCATCAGCCCCGGCCCTCCATCCGTCGCGCACGGCCACCGGCCGGGCGCCGGCCCCCGGCCGCAGAGGGCGTCGGGCCCCCGAACCCGATGATCTCCTCCTCCACTGACATTCCCTTCCAGTACAAGAGGAGAGAAGAGGGTTGTGACGGCGTAGTTTTCGCGCCGATTCCGGCCCTGACAAGGGGTTTTCCTAAGGCCTGGGGTGCCGGGCACCAAAGGGGATTCCCGAGGGACCTTCGAAGGGGGCGCCCAGGGAGTCCCCTTGGGCTTGCCCGCCACGGGCCGGCCTTCTGGTGTGACCGGCCCGAGCGGTGCCGCTGCCCGGTCCTTGGGCGGGTGATTGTCATCGGCTCGTCTCCTTCGCTGCCCCGGCCGGGGCAGTCGTTGCGAAGGAGCAGCGTGCAGCCGACCCCCTTGTCCGCAGTCTGACCGTGGCCGGTAGCAGGCGTGGACAAGACATCTCAGGAGGCTAAGGAGTCAAGTTGCTTGTCCAGGCTGGTCGAATCGGGCCCCGCTGTGGCCTGCCTCGCGGGCCAACCGGCCCCGTCACTCACCGCCTGCCTGAATCCCTGATCGGTGACTAACTGCGACCGTCGTCGATTCTGCAGACGTGATGTGATGACGGCACACATCTGCGTCCTGGAGACGGTGAAGGCTAGGCCTGCCGGATCGGCGGGCCCGGGGGAGGTCACATGACGGCCCAGGATTGGGCAGCGAACGACCCGGAGGAGTTCCACGCCCGGCTCCGCCCGGTGGAGCAGCGCGGCAGCGAGGTGAACTTCCCGCCCATCGACAACGGTCTGGACTACCTCCTCAGCGTCATCGCGTCCCTGGCTGACGACGAGGAGTAGGGGTGGGTCAGCGCACGTGACCTGAAGTACGCCGTGCTGCACCTGCAGGCCGCCGCCGAGGTGCTGCTCAAGTACCGGCTGCAGCAGGAGCATTGGACCTTGGTCTTCGCCGAGCCGGGCAAGGCCAGGAAAGAGGAGCTGGCTGATGGGTCCTTGGCCAGCTGCACCCCCGCCCAGACGGTGGACCGACTGCGGCGTATCGTCGGGCTGCCAATCGGGGACAAGGACGCCGCCGCGCTCACCAAGTTGGCCAAGACCCGCAACGCGCTGCAGCACTATGGGCTCACCGACCGTGCTCGCGCCGTCGAGGCCCGCGCCGTCGAGGTCCTGGACTTTCTCGTCCGCTTCCTGGACGAGCAGTTGCTGCCCGCCCTCCCCGACGAGGACCGGCAGCGGACCACGCAGGACATGTGGACCATCCGCAGCGGTCTCAGCCGGATCCAGGGCTTCGTCAACCAACGCATGCAGCGGCTGCGGGCCGAACTGGAGCCGCACCAGAACCGCACCGTGGCGTGTCCCCACTGCGACCAGTGGGCCCTGGTCGTGGCGGACGACAACAGCAAGTGCCGGTTCTGCACGGTACGGACCGACGCGCTCGACTACGTCCTCCACCGGGACATCGGCAGCAACGCCTCGTATCGCCGGTGCCTGAGCTGCGACAACCAGACACTGGTCTGTGGCGTCCTCACCGCGGCCGCCCCGGACGCGCCGGTGGACCTGTGTTTCAGCTGCGGGAAGACCTTCCCCCCGCTAGAAAGCTGCCTGCGGTGCCACCGACGCTTCCAACCGCACGACTTCGAGACGGTCTGCGCCGCCTGCCTGACCGACCAGGCCGCGAAAGAGGACCAGTGACGCAGACCGACCCCGTGTCCTCGCTGGTCTCAGCCACAACCTTTGGCGGGTACGACCGCCTCAGCCGCGGAGCTTGTCGTGCCGGACCAGGCGCTGAGGAGCACCTGACGGGCGCCACTCAGCTACGGCGCTCCGGCTTGAAGATGCGAAGCCAGCGGTGCAAAGGCGCGGTGTTCATCGAAGTGCTCCCGGGTCTGGAGGCAGTGGTGGAGCTGGCCGAGGAAGCGGTTTAAGAGATTGCGTTGGGCGGCGGCGTGCCAGTCTCCGTGTTCGCGTCGTCGCCGGTAGCGGGCGTTGGCGCCGGGTGAGGCCTGGAGGGCGGCGAAGGCCCAGAGGAAGCCCGCGTTCATGAGGCGGTTGTTCTTGACGAAGCGGCGGCCGCCGAAGTGCTTCTTGCCGGAGGCGCGGTTGATCGGCGCGGAGCCGACGTAGGCCTTCAGTGCTCTGGCGTCGGCGAACCGGGTCCGGTCGTCGCCGATCTCGGCGAGCACGCGGGCTCCGAGCAGGGGGCCGAGGCCGGGAAAGCTGAGCAAGATCTCGCTGTCGGTGTGCTGGTGAAAGGCGGTCTCGACTGCCGCCGCAAGGTCGTCCGCGGCTTGGCAGGCGGCATCCAGCTGCTTGAGTAGGGCCAGGAGCTGGTGGCCGAAGGCGTCCTCAACGGCCGGGAGCTGGCGGGCGTACTCGGCGCGGAAGATGCCCCGCAGGCGTTCTGCTTCGGTGTCGAAGGCGCGGGTGCGGCCGCTGCCTTTGAGGCCGGCTCGCAGCTGGGCGAGCGTGAGCTTCGCGGCCTTCGCCGGGGTCGGTGCCATGGCAAGGATGACGCGGGCGACGGGCCGGGTCAGGCCTCCGTCCTTGCCCTGGAAGGCGTGGAGGGCGGCGGGGTAGTACTCACGCAGCAGGGAACGTACCTGGTTGGTCCTGGGGCGGGCTCGCGCCGTGACGATCAACACCGGACAGCGGCTGCGGGTTTCGCGGTGGCCACGAAGGCACCGGGCCGTGCCGCTCTTGACCGAGGCCTGGAACGGCCAGGGGAAACGGAGGCATCGGCCCGGAGCCCGCGTCACCCCGCGAAGCTTCACGGCGAGCGTGGACTCGTGGTGGTGCGCAGACGCCGGGCTGCCGCTCTATAGGGAGGCCTCGCGGGCCAGGGTCGGTTCAGGCCTTCCCGGTGCCCACCTCACCACCACGGATCCATCGGTGGGCAACGGCGCCGGTCTCGGAGTGAGCCTCATCGGCTAGAGAGGGCCAAGGCGTCCGCTGCCCATGCAAGCCGCCCGCCGGCTCCTTGCAGGGGCCCGGTACGAGCTGCTTACACCCTGGATTAGGGGAAACGCGGCGGTGGTCGGGGCGGTAGCAGAGGTGGACAAGGGGTCATGGTCGGGTTCGTGGTCGGGCCGACCACCCCGGACAAGGGGGCCCGGTTTGGCCCTTTCAGCCACGATTCGTCGGTTTCGACTCGGGGGGGGGAGTTCTCTGGCCTCTGTCCACAGGCTGGCCGGCCGACCTTGCTGAGACGTCACCGTGACCGGCACGGCGACCGCACGTCAGGAGCTGCCTATGTCCCCCATCGTTCCCTCGCTGCCCCCGCACCTGGTCCAGCTCGGGCCCGGCCGCTTCGACTACGTCTTGGCGGTGGAGGCCGGAGACGACGTCACGGCGGCGCGGCTCGCGCCCGAGGTGGAGCAGCTGCCGGGACTGCTGCCGGGCATCGCGGAACTGATCGTCTTCCCCGTGACCGCGTTGTCCGACGACACCGATCCCTGCGCCGACTGCTTCGTCCTGGACGAGGTCGGCGTCATCTACCTCATGGCGATCAGGGAGTGGGCCACGCACTCCCCCGCGGCCGCCGCACCGGGGATCGCCCGCACCATCGCGCACTTCGTCGGCCAGGTCCTCGCCGACGCGCCGACGGACGTCGTCCAGACTCTGCAGGCGCTGCGCGATGAGCAGGTGGAGCGGGCCCGTGCCGTAGTGGCTCTGCACCGGTAGCCGCACCACCGTGCGGATGGATGCGCATCGGGTGCGGTCGGTGCGCATCCATAGTCATCCGGCTCCGCGGCCGGTTGAGATACTGCCTCCTCAATGAGACGGGGGAAGCCTAATGATCATCTTTGATACGAATGCCGTGAACCTTCTGCCTCCCGAAGGACCGCGTGCGGACATCATCCGGAAGCTGCGTCAGTCGGGGCACCACAGGATCGCTGTACCGTGGATGGTCCTGGAGGAAATGGCCGCCCACCAAGCACGGCTCTATCCCGTGAAGCACCAAGCGGTCGTGAACACACTGGCCAAGCTGCGCGCCTTCCTTCCCTGGGATCTGGAAAGTTCCCTGGAGCCGTTGAATCTGGAACGGTTTCTGGAGCACTGGCGTGAGGTCTATGGGGAGATCTTCGAGGTGATCGAGACCAGTAACGAGGCCATCCGCAGGGGGTTCCAGCGGGAGGCAATGGCTCTTCCGCCAGCGAAGCGAGCTGACGATCACTCCGTGGGGGGCCGCGATGCGGCGATCTGGTTCTCCATCCTGGAATTCCTCAAGCAGAACCCGGACGAGCACGTCCACTTCGTCACGAACAACACCAGCGACTTCGGCGACGGAACTACCTACCCGTTCCCGATGGACGAAGACGTCTGCGGTCTGGAGGGCCGGCTGACCCGCCTCACGGACTTCAACGACGTGGTCTCGCAGTTCACCAAGGAAGTGTCCGGGAAGGACGCAGAAGCCGCTGCAACCGAATTGCTGAGGTCGCCGTCGGTTCGGGCAGGAGTAGCCCAAGCGGCGAGGAACCTCAGCACGCTCTCCGGGTTCGCTGGCCTGGGCGACGGCGGCGCGCTCGAGGAGTGGTACGCGTGGTGCGAAGATCCCGAGGTTGAACTGCTCAGTGTCACGGAGGTCACTGGTCACGAGATCGAAAGCGACGTCTGGTACACGGCCAAAGCCCGATGGCTGCTGTACGGCCTCGCGGTCGATGAGACAGAGACTCTGGCTGGCAACGTCGCCTCTCTCTGGGAAATCAAGATCCTGTTTTCCACACGCGACGACGAAACCCCAACCCTGCTCGCATCAGACGAACCGGCGTCGCCCGACGATGGCGACGAATCATGCATGGAGGTCCTCAAGGGCCTCAAGAAGCGATTTGCTGACGTCGCCGCAGCCGCCAAACGGAGCCTCCTCACAGCTCCCACTCCGGTGGAGCGCGCAGTCGCCGACCATGTCGCACCCTCCCTCGCGAAGCTTGACCTGGCCACCAGTCGCCTCGCCCAACAAGCCGCCGCCCAACAGGCAGCACTCATCAATGGCCCCGTGCAGCGTCTTGCCCGCCAGATGGCTGCCGAACAGTCGAAACTGATCAACGGTCCGGCCCAGCAGCTCGCGCGTAAGATCGCTGCCGACCAGGCAAAGCAGTTCAGCGGACCTGCGCAGCTGATCGCCCGCCAGATCGCCCGGCAGATCGCGGCCTCGCTCCCCAAACTCGACATCGCCACCTCACTCCCCAAGATCGACGTGCCAGTCGTCGCCTACCGCCCAAGCGTTCGTGAGCAAGTGGTGGAAGAGGCTCCCGAAGCCGAGCCGGACAAAGCACAAGCAGACGGTGACAACACAAGCGAGTGATCGAGCGGTTCGCCGCACCGGGCCCGGCTGGGCGGGCTACCGTCCCAGCTCGGGGGGAAACACGGGACGGGAGCCCTACGTCCATCTTCCTCGCCGTGCGGCGCGCTCATCGGCCAGCTTCTGGCCTGCGGTGCGGTCCGCCTGCTGCGGTCGGTTCGCGCGCTGGTCGTCCTCGCGGACCGGATGCGGTGCGCCTGTGTCCTTCCCGTCGGTGTAGCGGTCCATGGTGGCGCGGGCTCGGTCGGCCGCCGCGGTGAAGGCGGCACCGAGGTGGCGAAGCCGCTCGGCAGTTAGATCGAGAGCTTCCACGTCCGTCCGGGACTCCCTCAAGGCCCGCAACGCCGTCAGGTCGATCGCCTCCTGCCGTCCGGCCTCCGGCTCCTGGTCGTCGGTCTCGACTTCGACGGCCGGGGGCGCGAGCAGCTGCTCGGGCATCGCCGCCTGCTGGTGGGCGACGACGTCGTACGTCCGGCCCCGTACGGCTGCGGTGGTGGTGCGCAGCTTCTCCCGCACCACCGCACCGGCGAGGACAGCTCGCTCGTACTGCAATGGGATGCGGGGTGTCTCCGACTCCCCCGCGCCCTGGCCTGGCGGCCGGAGCGCGGCCGGCTCGCCGGGATCGGCCGGGGGTTGCCGGTCCGGGCCGGGCGCGGTGGTTGGTGAGCGGCGCTGGGCGGGGAGGTCGGACAGATCCCACCGGGCTGTGTACAGGCGGTAGCCGGACTCCAGGCCACGCACGGTCTTCGGCTCGCTGATGTCCAGGCAGTGGGTGGAGATGGCGGCGGCCACGATCCGGTCATCCAGGCCGGGGTCCCGTCGGTGGCCGCGCAGGACGAGGGCGAGGTGGCGGCGGGCTTCGGCGAGCAGGTGCCGGCGGTGGAAGCGACCGCCCTCGTTCATCACGAACACTGTCGCGGCGACGTCAACGGCCGCCAGGGCGACGTCGACCACGGCGGCGACCCGGGTACGGATCGCCGCAGCCGCGGCACGGGCGTACTCGAGGAGAGAGTTGATGACGTCGACGGCCACCTTGGAGGTGCGGATCGCGCTCTCCTTCCACTCCCTGCGCAGCTGCGCGAGGGGCCGGGCCTTCTGCTTCGGCGGGCGCGTCATCTTCGCGGCGATCCCGTTCAGCTTGGCGCGGGCCCGCTCGGAGACCACGGGCAGGAACTTCAGCTCGCTGTCGTCGTCGACGGCGGTGACGTACTCGTGCTCCAGGTCCTCGAGGCAGGCGGCGATCTGGTCGCTGCGCCGGGAAGTCCAACGGATCAGCTCGTGCGGCACCCCGGCAATCTCCATCACAGGCCGGCGCCCTGGGGTGACGGTGCGCGGCTCGGTCGCCAGCCCCAGCGCCTCACACACCTCAGCGGCCACGAGCTCGTTGTAGAGCGCGGAGGCCGCCACCGTGTTCTCGTGCAGGGCTGTGGTGTGGATCGAGCCCCACTTCCCGTCCAGGCGCTGCCCCTTCACCGACAGCAGTACATGGTCATGGAGCAAGGGCCGACCCGACCTCGCCTCGTAGTGGCGGAAGCGCGCGGCGACCAGACCGCCCGGCGGCCGCACCCGGTAGATGCCGTCCTTGCCGTAGCGGATCACCGCCACCACGTCCTCGATCCACTCCAGCACCCGCTCGATCGCGCGCTCGTGGGCGGCCTCGATCACCCCCCTGGTCTCCTCATCCCCCAGCGCCCACAGCAGGTAGATCGTCGGCTGCGGACGGAACACGAAGTCGACGCCGGTGACCGTCACCTGGCGCCCTAGGGCGCCGGCCTTGAACGCCTTCTTCGGGGAGTCGCCCTTGGCGAGCCGGTCGGACTCGATCTGGTCCGCGTACGGGTGTCGGCCCCGCTCGCCGAACAGGTTCCGCAGCTGCCGCTCGGTGACCTCCTCACCCGGCGTCAGTCCGAGCACGGCCAAGCCGCGGCCCATCCATCGCCCGGCCGGGACACCGGCTTGCTCCTGGGCCTCGCGCAGCGGCGTGCGGGCCGGGCGGCGGCCGTCGCCGACGACGGTCTCGCGCAGGTAGTAGCGGTACATCTGACCGGCCCGGATGACCCTGATATCCACTGTCATGGAGACCACGCCACACGGCTCTCACCTGCAAGAAAAGGCCGATCCGCGGTACGTCCCGCCAGGCGGGAGCAGCGGCCGAACTTTCTTCTCAGGCGCCCGTCAGGCGGGACGCGGCCCCGGGCCGGAAGCGAATGTCATCGCTCTCCGGCAGCCCTCACATCACGACGCAGACGACGCCAACAAGCACCACCGCGCACCACCATCGAGCACCGCCTACAGCAGCCCCCGGCACCGCCAGGGAGGCTGCGTCCTCCTTTGAGACCCTCCCCCGCTTCACCGCTGGCCTCCAGGACCGGCATGGGCCGGGCTAGGTCCTCAAGTGGTGGAGCACGGCGAGGACCCGCTCCTGCATGGATGTCGGCAAGTGGTCGAACGCTTGGGAGTCGTCTGGATAGTTGGCGTAAAGGGCGTGCAGCAGCACTTCAAGTTCATCGTGCCGTTCCGGGTTACTCCATCCCGAACGGTTGGCGATGTGACGGCCGACGTCGTGCCAGACCACTGAGTCCTGCGGTGCTTCCCTGCCAGTGAGGCCAGCCAGGTGCTCCTCGACGCTTGGGGTGAAGTACGCCTTCACCTGCCAGCCGTCGCGTACTTGAAGGTAGCGGCGTAGGACATCGTCAGTGGCTCCTGCATCACGTAGGTAGGCGGCGATCGTCCCGATGAGCAAGTGCAGATGTTCCAGAGCGTCAGTGAGCTTATACAGCGTGGTGCTCTTCCACTCTGCGATGTCTTCTCGGTAGTGACCTTCGTCGACGGCGAAGTAGAGGTACCTGACGATGCGGTGTGAGTGGTATCGCACAAGCTCGGTCAGCTCCTCGGGTACAGCCCGCTCATGGAGGTTGGCGGGTGCACCCCCAGGCGTGCCGTCTGCTTCGCTGACGTCGCCGAGCCGGCTCAGCCTGTCCAGCCGGACCGCTTGCAGCGCGGCCGCGTACGACTCGCCGGTCTCGCTCTGCCGTCGTCGTGCCTCATTGGCTCGTGCCTGATTGTGAGACTTCACAGTTCGTTTTCCGTGCCAGCCCCGTGACCTGGCACTGCCTGTTCGCATGCGACAGAGGCGCCAGCAGCGATCACGCGGAGCGTATTTCAGCTGTCGTTGCAAAGCTGCCACTCACGGGGTAACAGTTGCTGAGCTGGAGCCTTCACAGAGCGACTCTGTTGTAGGCAACGATCCTCAGGCAGAACAGTCACGGGCGTTCTAGCGCGCCAGCATCTCCGCCCCCGCGCCCGGCTCCGATCGCCAGTCGGGCCTCCTCATCGCAGATATGGGCTCCGGGCGGAGGATCAGGAACACGGCCTTGCCGCTGCCGTTCGAGGAGCAGCGTAGCCAACTCCCTTAGCAAGCAGCTCTGATGGCTTTCGCTCGTGGGAGCGCCGCCCCTCCGATGCGTTATGTTCCCGTTACTTTTCACGCCGTGAAAATCGTCGAACGGGTGAAGCGGGGCAACAACTTGCACACCGGGCATCACACTTCATCACCCAAGTCAGTAAGGTGACGCCATGGCTTCTCCATACCCTGACGGAGACCGGGAAAAGGTGGCGTCCAAGCTTCCGCCCGGGCTCCAACAAGAACTGAAGATTCGTTGCGCCGAACTCGGGCTGGACATCCAGGACGCCGCTACCACGGCCATCACCAACTGGCGCAGCAGTGAACGGCCGGAGGGGGACATCGACACGGCGGGAGCCAGGTCGTTCTCCACTTGGCTGCCGACGGGCCTGTACGACGATTTCAAGGCCAGCTGCGCGGAACGCGGCTTGTCTTACATCCAGGGCCTCGCACGAAGCATCCGGGCCTGGCTGGACGACAACCCGTCCCCGTCGACGGCTGGTCAGCCGGCGCCGCCGCGCCGGATCGTCGTCTGCAATCAGAAGGGCGGCGTCGGCAAGACCACCATCTCCGCAGGAGTCGCCGAGGCTCACGCCGAGCCCGAGGGGATCGGCGTCAAGTGCCTGCAGAACTTCGTCGAGGCCCTGACCGACACCGAACTTGAACGGCTGAACCGCACCCGTGAGCAACTTGTCGCTCTGATCGCCGACTACGCCGCGGGCGGGCAGCGGGTCCTCCTCGTCGACTATGACCCGCAGCTCCACCTCAGCAACCAGTTGGGCATCCCCCCGATCGCGGTCGGCGAGGACAGCCTGATCACCCACATGTCGGGAGATCCGCAGGGCGACATCAAGGATCTCCTCGTGGCGATCGACGACCCCCGCTTCGGCGGTCGGCTGCATGTCCTGCCGGGCACGCGCGAGGCGTTCCTGCTGGACTCCAAGCTTGCGCTCACGGCCGCCCAGTCCCGCGGGTTCCAGAAGGAGATGGCGCTTGAGCGCGCCTTGCACCCGCTTGAGAATGACTTCGACGTCATCGTCATCGACTCCCCGCCCAGTCTCGGACTGAGCATGGACGCTGGCCTCTACTACGGACGCCGACGGCCCAACGAGAGGCCGGGGCGCTCTGGGGTGCTCATCCCGGTGCAGTCCGAGGACAGCTCGGCAGACGCCTACGAGATGCTCATCGAGCAGATCGAGGACCTTGAGACGGATCTACACCTGGAAATCGACCGGCTGGGCATCGTCGTGAACCTGTTCGACAGCCGCCGCGGTTATATCGCTACGTCCTCTTTGGAGGAGTGGCACAGGGTGGAGAACGACAAGGTGGTCGCCGTGATCGACGACCTGAAGGAGCAGCGGGAGTCGGTACGGCTCAAGCGGCCCTTGTTGGCATATGTGCCGGAGAGCAAGCAGGCGAACATCATGCGAATGATCGTGGCGGGGGCCGGCAGGTGAGCAAGAGGGATCAGTTGGGACGCGGGTCCTCGTTCGGCGGGTCGTCCGGCCGCAGCGCACGCAGGAACGCGATCGACACAACGATCAACAGTGGTGTCGGCACGGCGGATCTCACGGATCTGCCCGTCCCGGCCATCAGCGATAACCCGGACAATCCGCGCAACCATCTCCGCAACCTGGAGTCCACCGTGGAATCGGTGCGCGAGGTCGGCGTCATCCTGCCGATCGTGGTCGGCACGGTCGACGCATACGTGCGCAGCCGGCCTGATCGTGCGGACGATCTCGCGCCACATACGCAGTACGTGGTGATCGACGGGCACCGGCGTCTCGAGGCGGCCCGCCAGGTTGGGCTGGCGACCATTCCCGTGCGCGTGGATGACGCGCGGCTGAGCACCGACGAGAAGCTTCTTGAGTCGGCGTTCATCGCGAACTACCACCGCGAGGACATGACCGACCTTGAGGAGGCGCACGCCCTGAAGCAGTTGGTGGACTACTACGGAGGTTCACAGACCAAGGCTTGCAAGCGCCTGTCGATGTCCGCCTCCACACTGTCGAGCAAGCTGTCGCTGCTCAAGTTGTCCCCCGAGCTGCAGAAAGACCTGATGACGGGGGTGCGGAAGGCTGAACACGTCCGCAACTTGTCCAAGCTCTCCCCTCAGGCGCAGAAGGATAAGGCTGACGAACGAGCCGAGGCTTCGATGCGCCGGTCCCGAAAGCGGCATGAGCCTGCGCCAGAGGATTTTCACGGCGTGAAAAGTAACGGCTCGGTAACGGGCGATGCGTCGGGGCAGTCACAGTCCAACCCCGGGAGGCCGGATGCGCCCCGGGAGTCGGTCCCCGAGCCACGAGGATCGGCCCGTGAAGATTCCCAGCAGGGCCAGCTGGCGCTGAAGAAATTTCCCTACCACGACGGTATGGAGGCGGGGCACTTGATCCTGTTCAAGATGCCGTCAGAGGAACGCGACAAGCTGTACGAAATTTTGCTCAGTGACCGCGAGAGGCGAGCGGCCAACTCAGGCTGACGAGCGGGACCAGGTCGGCGATGACCATGGGCATCGGGTCGACTTCCCCCGCCGCCGGTGCGACGCAACCACGGTCGGTGCGCCGACACACGAAAAGGCCCCTGACCGCTACCTCGCGTGGAGGGAGCGGCCAGGGGCCTCGTTGTCTGGGGTCAGTCGACCAGCTTGATACCGATGGCCAGGCACCCCAGGCCTTCCTTCTCCGGCGGGTAGATGCGTCGGATATTGGTCAGTTGCTCCTCACGGGTCGCCTCGGGGTTCACCTGGGAGGGCCCTTCGGCGTCCAGGAGTTCCTCGAACGAGGCGTATTCGGCGACCCGTGTCACCCGCGTCAGGCATGACCGGTCGGTGTCCTTCACGGCGAACCGGATCAGGTCACCGGCCGCCAGGCCGTCGAACTTCGGGTACTTCACCCGCACTTCCCGGGTCTTGCGGCCGGAGGCCACAAGGTCGAAGTACTGGGGGTACAGGTTCAGCTCGATGACGCGGGCTGAGGTGGTGCTCATGTAGTAGGGCTCCCTGTGGGTACGGACATCAGCCGCGAGAGTTCCGCAGCCGAGTACGAGCGGAAGAAGTGCCGGGGGTGGGACAGCAGCAGTCCCGCCAGTTTCAGCAGGCGGTCCGCGAACTGCCCCACGGTGCCAGGCCACTTCCGGGTGTCGAGCATCCAGGGTTCGGCGCCTGCGGGCAACGCCGCCTCCCCGGATCGGATGAGGCTCTTGGAGAGCTTGGCGCCCGTCTCGGCAACGATCATCGGGCAGAACAGCCGAGCGGGCAGCTGGCCCCGGGTCAGGCCCACGGCCTGGAGCGCGCCGTCGACCAGGAGGCTCCCTGGCATCCAGTCGGTTCCCTTGACCATCACCTGGAGGACATCGGGCTCTGCGAGCGCGACGAGTTCCTTGACCATGTTCCGGTAGAGCGTGGCGAGGTCGAGGTAGCCGCCGCCGGTGGGCGTGACGGTGGCGGTGTAGGGGCCGTGGTGCAGGCAGACCGCCGATACGCGGGCGAGGCCGCGGCCGGCCAACTCCACGCGGGTGCGCTGCGCGTATTTCTCCGCCCACCCGCAGGACTGCGGGCAGGGCACCCGCAGGTGCGGCACCCCGGTGGAGGGAGCCAGCCACAAGCGGGCAGCGTCCAGGCGCGGCAGGACGCGTAACCACGTCTCCCGGAACAGGACAGTCGCCTGCTGCTCCGAGTACGTTTCTACGCTGTACGGCACGTCCAGCCGCTCCGACAGGGCGTCGAATAAGGGGCGGTAGAGGCTGCCGACCAGGTCGGTGATGCCGTCCGTGCCGAGGATGTGGGCGTAGGCCCGCTGGTAGCGGTGCCCCGATGCCGGGTCGGTGGCCAACTCGTGCGGCGCGTTGTCCAGTGCCGAGAACCGGACCTCCACGGGCAAGCCGTGGCGGTCGTGGAGCCGGGCGGCCGTGGCGAACGCCATGGACTGCACCAGCGAGGTGCCGGCGTGCGGTGCGCCGTTGATCTGCGTGCCCACCACCAGGGCGATCCGCAGCGGCTTACTGGCGCGGATGCGCGGGGCGAGAAAGTCCTCCACGTTCGTCAAGGCGTTCGCGAGGACGGTGTTCGGGCTGATGAGTGTCACGGTGTTGCCTCATCTCGTGTCGGTGACCTGCTGGCTGCGTGGGCCGGGCCGGTGGACGTGGACGGGTCGGGAAAAGCGGATGCCGGGGCCGTCGGCTGGTTGGCTGCGGGCGGCAGTGAAGACCGCTCTCAGGCGCGGGTGAAGCACTGAAACGACGGAGCGCCGCGCCCGGCCAAGAAGGTCGGGCGCGGCGCTCCGAAGTGGTGCTACGGGGTGGCGGTGTCGGTGACCACGAGGAACTCGTCGCTGGGCAGGTCCATCACGACCTGCGCTTGTGTGCCCTGGGCGCGTTGAGCTGCGGCGTACTCTTCGGCCGGCCAGGAGTGGCGGGGAGCTCCGGCGGGGAACCGCTCCAGGACGATGCGGGGCTGCGTGGTGGTGGCGTCCATCAGGCGTCGCCGCCGTTCACGCGCTCGTGGATGTTGATGAGGGTGGCGATGGCGTCGGGGTTGTCTGCCTCGCCGACCCACGTCCCGTGCGCGGTGAAGACGGGCACCTTCTCGCGGTTGGCGTCGAAGATGACGCAGTAGTCGCCGTACCTGTCGAGCACCATCTCCCGCAGGACCGGGACCAGCGCGGTGTCCAGGACCTCCAGGGCGTCGATGGTGAGCCGAGCGGGCTGGCTGAGCGCCTGGGGTTGGACCAGGGTGCCGGTGACGCGCAGCAGGTCGCCGGGCTGGATGCCGGTCAGCAGTTCGTGGGTGATCCGGGGGTCGCCGCTGGTGCAGGTAACGACCGTGTCGGGGGCGTCGTCGTCGACGGCGTCGACGTCGGCGGGGCGGACGATCAGGTCGAAGGTGGCGGTCCCGGTGCGCGGGCCGGGGGCGGGTATCGCGTCGACCCAGCCGTCGACGGCGCAGTGCTTGGTGTCCATCAGCGGGCCTCCGTCAGGGGCTTGGTCGGGCGAGGGGAGCGGGGTCGGGTGGTGCGCTGGGCGGCGTCCAGGAGCTCGCGGTTGCGCCGCTGCTGTTCGGGGGTGAGCGGCCGGGCCTTCACGCCGCCGTGGCGATGCCAGAGCGGGGAGGCCGGCGGCTCGGGGTAGGCGAGGGCGTGGTCGACGTCGCGGTCGGTACTGCTCATGGAAGTCCTCCAGGTGGAGGTCAGGCGTGGTCGCCTTGGCCCTCGGACTTGGGCTTCGGCGCGAGGTCGGAGGCGAACCGCCCGAGGCGGGCCTCCACGGGGTTGGCGGTGATCCAGTCCTCCGCGCAGGCCTTGTGCACGGGCTCGCCGGAGTGGGAGCGCATGGGCGTCGGCCGGCCGCACAGCTCGCAGTCGAGGTCCTGCCAGCGGTCGAAGTGCTGGCTGTCGCGCCAGACGAGTAGCTCGCCGGGAGCCGGGATCAGGCCCGGCTCGAACGGCGCCTTCTCCTTCTTCGTGCGTCCCGTGCGGGTCATGGCGCACTTCTCGGGCCCCTGATCGGGGTGGCAGCCGGTGAGGCGGGCGACGCCGATGACCGCACCCAGGTGCAGTTCACGGCCGCGGATCGCGGTGGCGACCAGCGGGTCGCGCAGGGCGTGCTTCTCCAGCTTCTGCCCGGCGTGGATCATGATCCAGCCTTGCCACGGCCAGTTCACGGGCCTGTTTTCCGGGTTCTTCCCGGCGAGGATGCAGGTCGCCCAGGGCTGGCGGATCGTGATGCCGCGGATCCAGTCGCCCTCGGGCAGGGTCGCGCGGCTCATGCGGCTCGCCCCCACACCGCCGTGCCCAGCCGTCCGGCCCGGCGCCCGTTGATGGACGCCACCGCGGTGTGCGCGGGAGTGGCAAGGACCGCGCGGCCGGAATGCTTGCCCTCGTACAGAGCCGCGTCGGCGGCCCGCTGCAGCACGGTCAGGTCGCAGGAGCCGACCGTGCGCGGGGTCGCGGCGCCGACCGAGGCAACGACGTGGACGGTGCGGCCGTCCTCGAGGACGACCGGGGTTCGCAGCATCCGGACCAGCTGCGCGACGCGCTGCTCCAGGCGCGCGGCGGGCACCTGGACGACGACGGCGAACTCATCGCCTCCAAGGCGGCCGACGGACGCGCGGGGGCCCGCCCACGCGGTGAGCCGCGCGGCGGTCGCCGTGAGGACGGCGTCCCCGGCCGGGTGTCCGAAGTCGTCGTTCACGGCCTTGAAGTGGTCCTGGTCGACGATGACCACGGCCGTGTCGTCGCCGTGGCGGGCCAGGAGCCGGCGGGCGCGGGCGGTGTAGGAGTCGCGGCGCAGCAGGCCGGTCAGCGGGTCCCGGCGGGTGGCGGCGAGCTGCTTGTGCAGTGCGACCGCGTGGACTGCCCAGCCGGTCAACGGCAGAGCTGCGGTCGTCAGTAAGAGGGTGCGCTGGCCGATGTGGCCCTGAAGGTGCAGGAGGGACGACATACTTGGGTTCTCCGTCTCGTTTTGTGCGGGATGGATGGGCCCGGGAAGGTCGTCGCAGCCGGTCAAGCAGAGCGGCCGTCCCGGGCTTCTTCAGCTGCTGCTGTGCGTGTGGGCGGCGGTGGTGGAGCGGACGGCGTCGGCGAGCAGCACGGTCAGCTCGTGGCCGTGGTCGACGGCGTCCTCCAGGTGTTCGATGACCTCGCTGGGCAGGCCGCGGTTGCGGGCGCCGGCCAGGACGCCCTCGAGGTAGAGGACGTGGGCGAGGATCCGGCTGCGGGCGTCCAGGACGCCGGGCTGCACGTGCAGGGCGTTGGTGTTCTTCGCGGTGGCGAGCGCGGTGTGGTCGGCGGCGGCGTTGTACGCGGCCTCGGACTGCTCGGCGAGCAGCGCGTCGACCTGTGCGGTGTCGCCGTAGGCGCGGCGCCAGCCGAAGCAGGCAGCGACGGTTTCCATCAGGGAGCGGCAGGTGAGGGACATGCCGGCCTTCCTGGGTGTCATTTCGTGGTGGGGGCGTGCGGGCGGGACGCTGTCGCACCCGTCGTCGGCGTGCGGGACAACGCCCGTGGGGGCGATGCCGGACAGTTGGCGGGGTTCACGTGGAGGCGGCGATGGCGGCCGCGATGGTTTCCACGGTGTGGTGAAACGCCTGGTCCAGGGCGTAAGCGCCGCCTAAGGGGCCGCCGAGCTGGTAGAGGTTGCCTTTGCCGGTGGCGTCTGCGAGGGCCTTGAGGTGGATGCGTCGGTCGGCCCACCAGTGGGTGCCGGCCGACAGGGCGAGAGCCGCGGCGACCCGGCCGGGCTTCAGGTGCAGGCCGAGCACGCGGGATCCGGCGTACAGGACGGCGGCTTGGGTGGCGGTGTAGGTGGCGACGTGTGCGGTGCAGGCGATGCGCCCGGCACGGCTGGACTGGCCTTCGTGTCGGTCGTGCTGGCCTTTGGTGATGGCCTGGTGGTCGGACTGCAGCCAGTGGTCACCCACGTCCGCGGCCATGCGCATCAGGGCGTAGGCGGCGGCGAAGCGGGGGGCTCGGGAACTGGGATCGGGCATGGTGGACGTCTTCTCGTCTCGTTGTTCGGGTGGTGGGAGAACCGGGGGCGGCCGCGGGTGTTCTTTGCCGGATGCGGCGGCCGCCCCTGGGCAGCTACTTCGTGGTCGGGGCGTGCGGGTCGGGGACGCTGGTGCACTCGCCGTCGTGGTGCGGGACGCGGCCGTGCGAGCGGCGCAGGTCGTTGAGGATCTCCAGCAGGTCGTCCTCGTCCTCCAGTCGGAAGTCGACGTATCCGCCGTCGCAGGCGCAGGGTGCGATCAGGGTGAGGACGTCGTGGGCGCCGTCGTTCTCGCTGATGTGGAGGATGTGGTGCAGCCAGGAACCGCCCTGCAGCCAGGCGACGGCGCTCGCCGCCAGCCGGTTGTCCTTCACCGCGGCCTGGCCGGTCCAGGCCTCGCTGTCCAGGACCTGGCCGACGGTGCCGGGGTAGGCGTTGTAGACGTGGTGGGCGGCGGCGAGTTCGGCGTCCTCGCGCTGTTTGGCCTCGGTGTGAGCGTCGAGTTCGCTGACCACCGCGAACAGACGGGCCAGCGGGGAGGCATCGTCCAGAGCGGGGGCGATGACGGGTTTGAGGATGTCGGTCACAAGGTCTCCTTCTTGGGTCTGCGTTGAGCAGCGGTACGAGGCCGGGGAGGGTGGTCCTCCCGGATTAGGCGGCCAGCTGGTGCGTGGCCGGGGGAGTGATGTAGGCGGCGGGGTCTGCGGGCGTGCCGTCGAAGCACTCCAGACAGCAGCCCAAGGTCTTCAGCGGGAGACAGTGGATGTAGCGCCGGCGGCAGGTGCCGCACGTTTGGCGGGCAGCCATGGCCTTGTCCAGTGCGGCTTCCTTCGCGAGCGTCATGGGGAGCTTGGGCTTTGCCCGGTCGATCCGGTACAGCCACGCAAAGCGCTTGCCGCCACGGCACTCGATGCGGGCGACCGGCTCCTGGGCGCCAGGGCGTAAGCCCATCTCCCGCAGCTGGCGGCGGGTCGCGAGGTTGGCGTGCCCGGCCTGCTTCCACCGGAAGACGGGTAGGGAGCCGTCGCCGGGGTCGTACGGGTCGACGTCGACTACGTCCTCGTCCTGGTGGGCCATCACCTGCTCCAGATGCCGGGGAGCCGGGCGGGGCGCTGGGGATAGCGGGGGC
>NZ_JAHHIT010000132.1 GCF_024539675.1 Streptomyces hilarionis
GTGGTGAGCGGGCCGGGGGCTCAGCGGTTCTGGGGGGTGCGGGACTCGCGGTGGACGACCCGGCGGCGGCCGCGGAGCTGGGAACGGCGCGAGGGGTGCGGGACGGGCGGGTGCGCGGGCACGCCGGGCTTGTGCTCGGCGGGGGTCCAGTCGGGCTTGCCCATGACCATCAGCGGGTCGAACATCACGACGACGCCGGCGAGGCAGAGGAAGGCGAGGGGGCCGATCAGCATCGGGGCGAGGAGAGCGGCGGGCGAGTCGCCCACGGTCGGCGTCTCGGTGGTGTGCAGATGCACGCTCAGGGCGGTCATGCCGGTGTAGTGCATGCCGGTGACGGCCAGCCCCATGACCAGGCTCGCGCCCACGCTCCACAGAAAGCCCCTGACCTGCCCCGCGGCCCACAGGGCGGCGGTGGCGGCGACCATGGCTATGACGACGGAGGCGCCCACGGTGAACGTGTCGTACTCGAGGTTGCCGTTGAAGCGCATCCCCGCCATGCCCAGGTAGTGCATCGACGCGATGCCCAGGCCGGTGATCGTGCCCCCGGTGAAGAGCGCGGTCCCGGTCGCGCCCTTGTAGCCGACGATGAAGATCCCGACGCCCACCATGACGATGGCGACGCCCAGGCTGGCGTACGTCGTCGGTTTGTCGTAGTGGATCGGGGCGCCTTCGACCGTGAAGCCGATCATCGCGATGAAGTGCATGGTCCAGATGCCGGAGCCGATGGCAGCCGAGCCCAGAGCGAGCCACCCCGGGCGCCAGGAGTGCGCGACGAGCATGGCTCTGGTGGTGCAGCGCAGGCCCAGAGCACCGCCCAGGCAGGCCATGAGGTAGGCCACCAGCGGTGTCACGAGTCCGTAGCTGAAACCGTCGACCGTGCCGTGCATGCGCGGTTGCCCTTCGCCCTGTTGCCTGATCATCGAAAACGCGCCCGCCCACGACCGTCGAGCGCGGCCAAGGCTGAGAGAGAGTATGACCCCCACCGGAATGGTCGAACGATTTTCCGGCAAAGAAACACGGCCTTGCCGCACATGTGCGCCCGTGGTGACGGGCCCAGGACGTCTCCTTTCCGCCTGTGACCGTCCCGCGCTCCCCCGCCGTCCACTCTCTGCTGTCACAGTGGGGCTGTAGGTGATCGCACGATGCGAGGAGCACGCATGCACGCGCGCGTAGTTACCGCCACGGCCGCCGCGGCCCTGGGCTGCGTCGCCCTGCTGCCCCCCGTGCACGAGGTGAGGGCGGACACGGCCGTCCGCCCCTCGGTGATCGCCCACCGGGGCGCGTCCGCCTACGCCCCGGAGAACACCCTCGCCGCCGTCGACAAGGCCGCTTCCCTGGGCGTCCCCTGGGTGGAGAACGACGTGCAGCGCACCAGGGACGGCGAGCTCGTGGTGATCCACGACGACACGCTCCGCCGCACCACCGACGTGGAGCGGGTCTTTCCCGACCGCGCTCCGTGGAAGGTGAAGGACTTCACCGCGGCCGAGATCGCGCGGCTGGACGCGGGCAGCTGGTTCGACGCGGCCTACGCGGGCGCACGCGTCCCGACGCTGAAGGCGTACCTCGATCGGGTGGAGCGCCATCACCAGAAACTGCTCCTGGAGGTCAAGAACCCCGAGCTGTATCCGGGGGTCGAGCAGCAGATCCTCAAGGTGCTGGGCAACGAGGGCTGGCTGGACCGGCGGCATGTCACCGACCGGCTGATCGTGCAGAGCTTCAGCGCCGCCGGCCTGCGCACCGTGCACCGGCTGAAGCCCGGGGTGCGCACCGGACTGCTCGGCGCGCCGGCCGTGCGGAGCCTGAGCCGGTACGCCGGCTACGCCGATCTGATCAACCCGTCGCACACCGCTCTCACCCCGGCCTACGTCGACGCCGTGCACGCGGTGACCGGGCCGCACGGCGCGCCGATGCGCGTGTTCGTCTGGACCGTCGACGACGCCGCGACCGCCCGGACCGTCGCCGGGTACGGCGTCGACGGCGTCATCACCGACAAGGCCGACGTCGTGCGGCGCGCCCTGTACCGGCGCCAGGGCTGATCTCCGCGGACCAAGGCTGATCTTTCGGATCCTGCCCGGGGTCACGGGGCCCGGTCCGCCGGCAAGGCCCCGGCCGGGCGCGGGGCGGCGGCGCCGGGCGTTGTCAGTGCCGGGTCGTACCGTGGGGCACATGGACAGCGATGAGCAGTGCGCGCAGCAGGTGGTGTGGAGCGTCGTCGGCACCGACATCGGTCCGCTGTTGCTGGCCGCGACCCGCGAGGGCCTGCTCTGCGTCGTGTTCCACGCCACGGCCGCGGTGCGCGACAGGACGCTCGACCGGTTGGCGGGCCGGATGGGTGTGGAGCCCGTCGAGGCGCCGGACTCCCCGCTGCTGGCCGAAGCCGTGCGCCAGCTCGAGGAGTACTTCGCCGGGAAGCGGCGCGCTTTCGAGCTGCCGTTGGACTGGTCGCTGCTCTCCGGGGCCACGGGCTTCAACGGGCAGGTGCTGCGCGAACTCGCCTCCGGCGTTCCGTACGGTGCGGTCGTCGGTTACGGCGATCTGGCCGGGCGGGTGGGACAGCCGGGCGCGGCGCAGGCGGTGGGAGTGGCCATGGGCTCCAACCCCCTGCCGGTCGTCGTGCCCTGCCACCGGGTGGTCGAGCGGGACGGCGGCATCGGCGGGTTCGGCGGAGGTCTGGAGACCAAGCGGAAGCTGCTCGCTCTGGAAGGCGTCCTGCCCGAGCCGCTGTTCTGAGCACCGCGTGCGCTCCGTCATGCGCGGCAGGGCGGTGTCGTCCCCCACAGGTCGCGAGGGTTTGACCGGTCGCGCCGCTCGCCAGACATGAGGGGAGGCCGACGGACAGGAGGCGGACGCGTGGTGCTGGCGGTGTCGGAAGAGGTACGGGACGCGATCGACGCGCGTCGTCCCGTGGTGGCCCTGGAGTCCACGATCATCTCGCACGGGCTGCCGCGCCCGCGCAACTTGCAGGTGGCGCTGGAGCTGGAGGCGGTGGTTCGCGCGCAGGGCGCCGTGCCGGCGACGATCGCGGTGCTGGACGGGCGGCCCCACGTGGGCCTCGACAAGGGGCAGTTGGAGCGGGTCGCCAACGAGGACGGCTTCCGCAAGCTCGGCCATCGCGACCTGCCGCTCGCGGTGGCGCTGGGGGCGAGCGGCGCGACCACGGTGTCGGCGACGGCCCGGCTGGCGGCGCTCGCGGGGGTCCGGGTCTTCGCGACGGGCGGGCTCGGCGGGGTGCACCGGGAGTGGACGCTCACCCAGGACGAGTCGGCGGACCTGGGGCTGCTGGCGAGCACCCGGATCACGGTCGTGTGCGCGGGCGTCAAGTCGATCCTGGACGTTCCCGCGACGCTGCAACGGCTGGAGACCCTGGGCGTCGCCGTGGCCGGGTACGGCACCGACCGCTTCCCGGGGTTCTACCTCTCCGACTCGGGCCATCCCGTCGACTGGACGCTGCGGACGCCGCAGCAGGCGGCCGAGGTGATGCGCGCTCAGGACGCGCTCGGGGGGCGGGAGTCGGCGCTGATCGTCGCGAACCCGGTGCCCGAGGAGGAACAGCTCGATCCCGAGCTGCACGCGCGAGTGCTCGCCGACGCGCTGCGCGCGTGCGCCGAGGCGGGCGTGACCGGCCAGGGCGTCACGCCGTTCCTCCTCGACCATCTGGTCCGGCACACCGACGGCGCGTCCCTGAGCGCCAACCTGGCTGCGGTGCGCGGCAATGTGCGGCTGGCGGCGCGGATCGCGGCGGCGTGGTCCGAGGCATGACCGGCAGGCCGGAAACACCAGGCGGAGGGGGGCTCCTGGTCGTCGGGGACGTCGTGACGGACGTCGTCGCGCGGCATCGGGGGCCGCTGGCGCCCGGCACGGACACGGCGTCCGTGATCCGAACGCTGCCGGGCGGCGCCGGGGCCAACGTGGCGTGCTGGGCGGCGTACCGGGGATGTCCGGACGTGCGGCTCCTCGGGCGGGTGGGCGCGGAGGCGGCGGCCTGGCACGAGCGGGAGTTGATCGCCTGCGGGGTCCGGCCCCGACTCGTGATCGATCCGCACGCGGCCACCGGCACCGTCATCTGCCTCGTGGACACGGGAGCCGCCGCCGAGCGGACGTTCCTCACCGACAGCGGCGCGTCCCTGCGGCTCGACCCCGACGACTGGTCGGACGCCCTCCTCGACGGAGTCGGCCGACTGCACCTGTCGGGATATCTGCTGTTCTCGCGGACCGGGCGGGCCCTGGTGCGCACGGCGGCGGCTGCGGCACGCGCGCGTGGGGTGCCGGTGAGCCTCGACCCGGCGTCGGCGGGCTTCCTGGCGGAACTGGGCGTGGACCGCTTCCTGACCCTCGTCGAGCAAGTGGACGTGCTGCTGCCCAGTCGTGACGAGGCCGTGCTGCTGACGGGGCTGTCCGATCCCGCGCAGGCCGCGGCCGAGCTGAGCCGGCACGTCCCGCTGGTGGTGGCCAAGCACGGCCCGGACGGCGCGCTGGTGGCACGGGACGGCGTCGTCCTGGCGCGTGTCCCGGCCGTCGCGGCGACCCCGACGGACACCACGGGCGCCGGCGACGCGTTCACGGGAGCGTTCCTCGCCGCACTGCTCACGGGCGCCGACCCGGCGGCGGCCGCGGCACAGGGCTGCCGGGCCGGGGCGGTGGCCGTGGAACGCGTCGGCGGCAGACCGCCCGCCCTCGCCGACGCCACGGCGGCCACCACGACGCGGACGGCGCACGTCCGCTGAGGGTGCTGGAGGGGACGGGCGACGGGAGCTGCTTCGCCGGTGCGGGGCCCGGGTGGTGGCCGACGCCTGTGATGAAGCGACGGACGCGCTGCGCGGACGACCACCCGGCTGCCAAGCAGCCAACTACCCGACTACCCAGCCCCCCCGGCTCCCCCAATACCCGGATGATGACAGCTACCCCGGCTGCCCGGCAGGCGGGGCCTGGTTGCCTGGCCGCGAGCCGCGGAACACGGTCTATCCCTTGCGGCCCCATGCCGAGATCATCGGTGCGGTCGCCAGGTCCATGCTGCCGGAGGCGACATTGGCCAGGTGCTGGTCGATCTCCTCGTCGGTCGCGAGGCCCGCCTTGACGAGCTCGTCCCGGATCTGGCGGACCGTCGCGGATTCCAGGGCGGTGCAGGCCGGTGAGGTGAGGGGGAAGTAGGCGTCGGCCTCGACCCGGACGAGTCCGGCCTCGCGGAGCAGACGTGGGAGCTTGCGACCGTAGGAGAGGTCGGCGCCCCGGTCGGCGAGGAGCTGGCGGAAGCCGTGTCGCAGACGGTTCGCCAACCGCTGCTCGGGGCCGTGCTCGTCGGGGCAGAGCAGGGGTTGCAGGGCGGGGTCGGCGTCCTCGATCAGGAGCCGACCGCCGGGGCGGAGGGCCGCGACCATCGATCGCAACGCGCGCTCCCGATCGGGCACATGGACCAGGACGAGACGGGCGTGCACCAGGTCGAGCCCGTCCGCCGGCGGCTCGTCGAGGCCGAGGTCGTGGACGCGGACCTCCACCGGCGGGCGGGCCACCGACCGCAGGCGGGAGGTGTCGATGTCCGTCGCGAGGACCTTGCCCGTCGGTCCGACCTTCTTCGCCAGCCAGGACACCACGGAGGGGCCGCCCGCGCCCGCCTCCCAGCAGCGCCACCCCGCACCGATCCCGAGTCCGTCGAGATGGCGGAACGTCGTGGGATCGAAGAGGGCGGCGAAGGCGTCGAAGCGTTCCCCCGCCTCCGGCCGCCGGTTGTCGAGGAGGTATCCGTCGGATCGCGTCATGCGGCGATCATCCCAGTCGTGCGACGTGCTGAACGTGGTCGACGCGGCCGCAGACCCCGCTCCGTGAGCCCCATCGCCGCTGCGGCGACCTGGCCGGAATCCTGTGGTCGTCCGGCCTCGTGACGAGCGAAGTCCCGTTGTCCACAGCCGGGAACAAAACGGAACCCTCCCTTTCCACAGGCTTACGCAGGACGTGGCCGGGCCTGGCAGACTGGCGCGCCAGGGCGCAGGAATGCGGCACGAGGAGACCACGCGAGGAGACCCAGATGACCATGGCGGGGAATCTGCGGAAGGTCGCCGACTTCGGCAAGGTCGGCGGTCTGCGCAGGGTGGCGCGGCTCGGCCGACGGCGTCCGCGGGTCGACCTGAGCCATCACGCCCGCTCCCCGTTGGGGTCGTCCGTGGTGAACTGCGTGACGTATCAGGACGGTGTCCGGGCCCCGCGCGGCGGAGACCTGGTCGACACGGTGGAGCGGGTGCGCAAGAGCGGGCACGGGTTCGTCTGGCTCGGCCTGCACGAGCCGACCAACGACGAGTTCGCGGGCATCGCCGAACTCTTCGACCTGCACCCGCTGGCGGTCGAGGACGCCGTCGAGGCCCATCAGCGGCCGAAGGTCGAACGCTACGGCGAGGCGCTGTTCGCGGTGTTCAAGACGGTCTGCTATGTCGAGCACGAGGAACTCACCGCGACGAGCGAGGTCGTCGACACCGGGGAGATCATGGTGTTCGTCGGCCGGGACTTCGTGATCACGGTGCGCCACGGACGGCACGGTTCGCTGGGCCCGCTGCGTGAGGCGCTGGAGTCCGACGCGGCCCAGTTGGCGAAGGGCCCGTCGGCGGTGCTGCACGCCATCGCGGACCATGTGGTCGACGACTACCTCAACGTCATCGACGCGGTGCAGGCGGACATCGACCAGGTCGAGACGGACGTGTTCGCGGAGAACGGCGCTCGGGTCGACCCCGGGCGCATCTACCAGCTCAAGCGGGAACTCCTGGAGCTGAAGCGGGCGGTGGTGCCGCTCGGCCGGCCGCTGCTGGATCTGGCGGACCGGCCGGTCCGGGTGGTCGACCCGGAGATACAGGCCTACTTCCGGGACGTGTCCGACCACCTGCTGCGCGCCACGGAGCAGATCGCCGCCTTCGACGAACTGCTGAACTCGATCCTCCAGGCACATCTGGCGCAGGTCACGGTCGCGCAGAACGAGGACATGCGCAAGATCACGGCATGGGCGGCGGTGATCGCGGTGCCGACGATGGTCTGCGGGGTGTACGGCATGAACTTCGACCACATGCCGGAACTGCACTGGAGGTTCGGCTACCCCCTGGTCATCGGCGTGATATCCGTGGCCTGCTGGGTCCTGTACCGCGGCTTCCGGCGCAACGGCTGGCTCTGAGGAGCCGCGCGCACCGCCCGTTGCGCTTTCGGGGCTTCGGGCCTTCGGGCCTTCGGGCCTTCGTCTCCGGTTCCTCGTCTCGCGGTACGCGGCTCGCGGGTCACGGGTCACGACTCGCGACTCGCGACTGCCGGCCCCCTGCCAGCCGGCCGCCGACTGTCGGCTGTCGGCTGTCGGCGTCAGGCGGAGAAGCCGACGATCTTCTGTGGGACGACGCGGATGATCACGCGGACCTCGTCGTCCTTCTCCGCAGGCGGGTCGATGCCGAGGTACTTGTGCGACAGCTCGTGCGGGAGGCGCTTGCCGGGGTCCGGCAGGATCTCGGCGACGCCGCGGATCTCGACCGAGGTGTAGGGGTTCGCGAGGTCGAACACGGAGAGGCTGACGCGGGCGTCCCGACGGAGGTTGCGCACCTTCTGACGGCCGTCCGTCGACGAGAAGACGACGGTGTCGTCCTCGCGTTTGATCCAGACCACCGAATTGTGCGGGGCGCCCCCGGGGCCCAGGGTGGCCACGCTCGCGAAGTTCTTGCCGTCGAGCAGCGCGCGCACCGGCTCGGCGAAACGGACGCGAGCAGCCGAGTCCACGGGAACGGCGGACGCGGCCGAGGGGACAGCGGTGGCGGAGGGGGCAGCGGTTGAAGCGGGGGAAGCGCCTTCGGAGATCGACATGGCACCACCGTAGTTACATGCACATGCATTTAAAAGAGTTGAGGCGGGGCGAGATTCAGCCACTCCACGCCGGATGGCGGGGGTCGTCCGCGCGTACGAGGACATCGGCCGTGGCGGCCGGGTCGGTCTCCTGGTCGTAGCGCTCGAAGGCGGGCAGCGTCCAGCGGTCGGCCTCCGGCGTGCGCCGTCGCAGGGCCGCGGGTGAGAGCAGTACGTGAACGCTCAGGTCGAGGGGGAACCAGTGCCGCAGCAGGAAGGGACCGTGCAGCAGGAGGAGGCCGCCGGGGGCCAGCGGGACATAGGGGCTGCGGGTGGCGCGGTCGGTGACGGGATCGTGGAGGTCGGGCAGGACGCGCCCGTTGCCGTCCGCTTCGAGGGGATTGAAGACCTCTCGCCACAGCGCGCCGGTGTCGAACCAGCCGTCGTAGTAGGCCTCCACGTCCTGGCGGCCGTATTCCAGCCGGAGGGAGGCCGGCCGCAGAAAGCCGTGCGTGTCCACCACCAGGGAGGGGCGGCCACGGGTGCGCAGGGCCTCGGCGACGCGCGACGCGAGCTCGCCGGGGCGAGCGGCCGGGGCTCCGTCGAAGGCGACGCGCGGCCAAGGGCTGCCGTCGCCCGGCTTCAGGTCGAGCAGCCGCTCGGCGAGGAGGTCGCCGAGCCGTTCCCAGGTGATCGCTTCGAGTCGCACACGGCCCATGATGCGTCAGGCGCCGGTCGATATGCGCGGAAGACGGAGCTCGGGGCTCGGGGGCAAAGGTCGGAGGTCGAGGATCGGGGGCTCAGAGGTGGGTGGAGGGCCGGTTCGGCAGTGGGTCGGTCCTTCGGTACGGAGGGGCGGACAGGGCCCGGCTGTTGGCCGGGTGCCGGGACGTCCGCCCTGGGGAATGAAGCCCGTATGGCACCCGCAGACCGCATTGCCCCCGCGTCGCACGGCCGGTTCGTCGTCGTCCAACCGCTTCGGCGGAAGCTCTGCGCCGGGTGCCGTCGCGGGCCGTTGGCGATGCTCGTCCTGGAGGACGCCGCGCCCCGGTGCCTCGACTGCGCGGACCTCGGGCACCTGGTGTTCCTGCCGCGCGGTGACACGGCGCTGACCCGCAGAGCACGTGAGGAGAGCGGCCTGTCGGCGGTGGTGGTCCGGTTCAACCGGCGCAAGGGGCGCTACGAGCGGCAGGGCGTCCTCGTCGAGGAGCCCGCGCTCGCGCGGGCGGAGGACCGGTGCCTCGCGGACGCCGAGGCAAGGCGGCGGCGCCGGATCCGGGACGCGCGGCGACGGGCCGCGCAGGACATGCGGTTCGCGGAGGCGTTCGCGGCGGAGATCCTCCGGTTGTTTCCCGGTTGCCCGGAGGACCGGGCGCACGGGATCGCCGCGCACGCCTCGCTGCGGGGCAGCGGCCGGGTCGGTCGCAGCGCCGCCGGTCGGGCGCTGACCGAGGGGGCCGTCGTCTCGGCGGTCGTGGCGTCCGTACGCCATCTCGACACGTCGTACGACCGGCTGCTGATGAGCGGGCTGCCGCGCTACGAGGCCCGGCGGCAGATCGCTGCCGACGTGGAGGCGCGGTTGCGGTCGTGGCGGGACGAGCCCCGGAGGCCCGGCGGGCGGAGCGAGGATCGCGCGACGCCTGCGGCTTCCCGCTGAAGCCGTGCGCAAGGCCCTGCGGGCGGCCGTGCGGGCAGGCTCGGCGGGCGCGCAGACCGACGTGCTGTTCGGCCACGGTCACCGATCACGGTCAGGATTTCACTTGAGGTGACGAAGCGTTGCGGGCAAGATCTCCGCTCGACAGTGGGAGTTGACGTTTTCATGATCGATGGACCGTATCCGGTGCTCGCGATCCTGGGCGCGCTGGCGACGGGATTGATGGCCGGGCTGTTCTGCGCCTTCTCGGTCCTGGTGATGCGCGGGCTCGCCGCGCTGCCGGCCGCGCAGGGCGTGGCGGCGATGAACGCGATCAACTCCTCGGCGATGGCGCCGGCCTTCATGGTCCTCTTCCTGGGCGTGGCCGTCCTGTGCGCGATGATCGCCGTCGTGACGTTCGTCCTGTGGCCGGCCCACGGGACGGTGCATCTGCTGCTGGGCAGCGCGCTGTATCTGTGCGGCGCGTTCGGTGTGACCGTGGTGGCGAACGTCCCGCGCAACGAGGCCCTGGCGAAGGCGGCGCCGGGCGCCCCGGAGGCCGTCGCCTACTGGCCGACCTACCTGCGCGAGTGGACGAGATGGAACCACGTGCGGGCGGCGGCCTCCGCTGCCGCGGCTCTCGTCTACACCCTCGCCCTGATCTGATCAGGTCAGGTCAGGGCGAGGCCGTAGGTGAGGTCAGGTCAGGTTTGATCCTGATCTTGATCTCTGCCGATTTGCTGGAATCGATCCTGATCGCCATCCGATCGGAGAACTTCGGCGAAAGCGCTGTCCCTCCACTCTGCGTGGGCGGCCGACGGCACGTATCGTGGCGGAAGAGTGCCGCCCGATGACGCTCGGCCTGTCGCACGCGTACGCGAGGAACACGCCCATGGCCGATCCCAAGGGATTCATGACCACACCCCGCCAGGACTGGCCCCGCCGGCCGGTCGAGGAGCGGGTCCGGGACTGGGACGAGGTGTACGTCCCCGGGGCGCTGCTGCCTCTGATCAGCGAGCAGGCCGACCGTTGCATGGACTGCGGGATCCCGTTCTGCCACGAGGCGTGTCCGCTCGGCAACCTGATCCCCGAGTGGAACGACCTCGTCTCGCGGGAGGACTGGCGGGCCGCGAGCGATCGGCTGCACGCGACGAACAACTTCCCCGAGTTCACCGGCAGGTTGTGCCCGGCGCCGTGCGAGGCCGGGTGCGTCCTGGCGATCAACCAGCCCGCGGTGACCATCAAGAACGTCGAGGCGGCCATAGCCGACCGGGCCTGGGCCGACGGGCTCACGCCGCCGCGGCCACCGGACCGGCTCTCGGGGAAGACGGTCGCCGTCATCGGTTCCGGGCCCACGGGACTGGCCGCGGCTCAGCAGCTGACCCGGGCCGGGCACACGGTCGCCGTCTACGAGAAGGACGACCGGATCGGCGGGCTGATGCGATACGGCATCCCCGAGTTCAAGATGGAGAAGCATCATCTGGAGCGGCGGATCGAGCAGATGCGGGCGGAGGGCACGAAGTTCCGTACGTCGACCACCGTCGGGCGGGACGTCATGGCCGGGGATCTGCGGACCCGCTACGACGCCGTCGTCATCGCCACCGGCGCGACCGAGTGGCGGGAACTGCACGTCCCCGGGCGGGAGTTGACCGGGATCCAGCAGGCCATGGAGTATCTGCCGCTGGCCAACCGGGTGTGCGCGGGCGACCTGGAAGCGTCTCCGATGTCCGCCGCGGGCAAGCACGTCGTCATCGTCGGCGGCGGCGACACGGGGGCCGACTGCCTGGGCACGGCGGTGCGCGAGGGCGCCGCCTCCGTCACCCAGCTGGACATCTACGCGCAGCCCGGCCCGGAACGCGACGAGGACGCCGACCCCTGGCCGACGTATCCGAAGATCTACCGGCTCTCGGCCGCGCACGAGGAGGCGCGCGACCTGGAGTCCGCGCCGGCGGCGGACGCGGACGCCCGGTTGTTCGCGGCGTCCACGCTCCGCTTCACGGGCGACGCGACCGGGCATGTGCGGTCACTGCACCTCGTCGAGGTGGACGCGCGGCGACGGCCGGTGGAGGGCACCGCCCGGGCGCTCCCCGCGGACCTCGTGCTGCTCGCCCTCGGCTTCTCCGGACCCGACCGGGAGGACGGACTCGTCGAGCAGCTCGAGCTGTCGCTGGAGCCGCGTGGCACGATCGCGCGGGGCGGCGACTTCCAGACGAACGTCCCGGGCGTGTTCGCCGCGGGGGACGCGGCGCGCGGACAGTCGCTGATCGTCTGGGCGATCGCGGAGGGCCGTGCGGTGGCGGCCGCCGTCGACCGCCATCTGACCGGGAGTTCACGACTGCCGACGCCGATCGGGCCCTACGACCGGCCGATGAGCGTCTAGGGGGCCCGCGCGGACCGCCGGAGCCCTGGACCGCCGGACCCCTGGACCGCCGGACCCCTGGACCGCCGGACCGCCGGACCGCCGGACCGCCAGACCGCCGGACCGCGACCATGATGTCCCGCTCGGCCTCACGCTCGGCCGACGGAGGGGATCGAGCTCGTCGGCACACTCCGAGCGACCGACATGTCGACGTATTGATCCAGCCGATCGGTCCGGCCGCCTGGCCCGGCCCGGCCGCGCAGACCGGCCCGGCCGCGCAGACCGGCCCGGCCGGGCAGATTGGTCTCTGCTTGATCTCTGCCACGCCGACAGACTCCATCGCCACAGATCGGCACCGATCTGCACTGGTCGGCACTGATCGGCACTGATCGGCGCTGATCGGCACTGAACGGCACTGAACGGCATCGGTGAGTCCGGCCCGCGCCGGTGGGCCCGACCGGCGTCGACGCATCCGGCCGGCTGCCCAGGAGACCGCCTGTAGGGTGCGTTTTCATGGGAGATTCGTGGGTCGATTCCGCGGAGCGGATCGGCGCCGACCTGCACTTGGAGCCTGCCGGGCCGGGCGGGCGGCGTGCTGCCCTGATCCGGGCGCTGCGCGAGGCGGTGCGCAGTGGTCGACTCGCTCCGGGAACCCGGCTGCCGCCCTATCGTTCACTCGCCGCCGACCTCGGCGTGGCCCGCAACACGGTGGCCGACGCGTACGCGGAACTGGTCGCCGAGGGATGGCTGACCGCCCGGCAGGGATCGGGCACCCGGGTCGCCGACCGTGCCGCCCCGTTGCGCCGCACCGAACGCTCGCCGGTCAGGGCGCCCGCACGCGCGCGTGGCCCCCGGCACGACCTGTTGCAGGGGACGCCGGACGCGTCGTCGTTCCCGCGCGCGGCATGGCTGGCGTCCTACCGGCGGGCCCTACAGCAGGCGCCCAACGAGGTGTTCGGCCCCGGCGATCCCGCCGGCCGCCCAGAGCTTCGCGAGGCGCTGACGGAGTACCTCGCCCGCGCGCGGGGTGTGCGCACCGAGCCCGGGCGCGTCGTGATCTGCTCCGGCTTCGCCCACGCACTGCGTCTGCTGTTCGCCCCTGGCGGCGCGGGCCTGCGCGGTCCGCTGGCCGTGGAGGCGTACGGACTCGGGTTCCACCGCGAGCTGCTGGCGGCGGCCGGCGTGCGCACGGTGGCGCTGCCGCTGGACGAGGACGGCGCGCGCGTCGACCGGCTGGGGCGCGAACGGGCCGTCCTGCTCACCCCCGCGCACCAGTTCCCCACCGGCGGACCCCTGCACGCGGGCCGCCGGACCGCCGTCGTCGACTGGGCACGCGCGCGTGGCGGGCTGCTCGTCGAGGACGACTACGACGGGGAGTTCCGTTACGACCGCAGGCCCGTCGGGGCGGTCCAGGGGCTCGATCCGGACCGGGTGATCTACATCGGCTCGGTGAGCAAGAGCCTGTCGCCGGCGGTGCGCCTGGGCTGGATGGTGCTGCCCGAGCGACATGTCGACGGCGTTCTCGCCGCGAAGGGCGAGCGGGAGGCCTGGGCGAGCGTCCTGGACCAGCTGAGTCTGGCCGACCTGATCGCGTCGGGGGCGTACGACCGTCATGTGCGGCGTATGCGGCAGCGCTATCGCGCGCGCCGGGACCGGCTGGTCGAGGCGCTCGCCGACCGGGCGCCGCACGTCGAGGTCACCGGCGTGGCGGCCGGTCTGCACGCGGTGCTGCGACTGCCGCCCGGCACCGAGCGGTCCGTGCTGGAGGCGGCCGCCGCACAGGGTGTCGCGCTGGACGGCTTGTCCGCCTTCCGGCACCCGTCGACGGACCTGGCGGCCCACGACGGCCTCGTCGTGGGTTACGCGACGCCGTCGGAGCACGCCTACGGCGCGGCGTTGGACGCCCTGTGCCGGGTCCTGTCGTCCGCACCCGCACCACCGCGCCCCGGCCCCGCCTCCGGGTGACACGCACGGCCCTCCGCCCTCTCCCCTGCCCGTCAGGGCGCGGGCGACAGCCCGGCTCGTCGAGCGGGTTGCCGCCCTCGGGCACGGCGTCGCGGAACAGCGCGACGCCGACCGCGTGCCTGGGAACGGGTCACACGTGACGTGATCAATTCAGTACCGGATACAGCAATTCAGCAGAATCAGCGGTGAGGCAACAACGAATAATCAGCAACCAACGACGAGCAACCAGTTACCGGCAATCAGTAACCGATCATCAGCGATCAGCAACGGGGAGGGAGCAAAACGACGGGGTCGGTCCGGGGACGGGAAGAACGCCAAGGAGGACGGAAAGGGAGACGAAAGAGAGAAAAGGGAAAAGAGGGGCAGGGAAAAGGAGCCGGCGTCGACGGGGCCGGTGGGTTCGTTCAGGAGAGCAGGAAGTCCGCCTCTCCCGCCTTGGCCCCCTGGATGAAGGCTGTCATCTCGTCGGAGGTGTAGATCAGGGCCGGCCCGTCGGGGTCGGTCGACTGGCGGACGGCGATCCGGCCGTCGGCGAGCTTCATGGCTTCCAGGCAGTTGCCTCCGTTGCCGCCGCTCCACGGCTTGTGCCAGCCCTCGCTGCCCAGGTCCCGGGCGGGCATGCCGTTGTAGATCCGCTGGGCGCGGCCTCGCGGCCTGGACTGGGTCTTGATGCGGTCCATTCACAACTCCTTGCGGAGATCCCGGAGGATCTCCTTCGTGCGATGTGCTGTAGCGGCCTGCGCCGCCATGCGGTCCATGACCTCGAGGTGGGTCGCCACCTCGGTGCGCGCGTCGAGGTAGACGGCACCGGTCAGGTACTCGCTGTAGACCATGTCCGGAAGCTCCGGCATGGCGAATCGGAACAGCACGAAGGGCCCGTACGTGCCCGGATGCGGCCCGTTGGCGAACGGGGCGACCTGCAACGTGATATTGGGCAGCTTCGCGGCCTCGAGCAGTCTGTCGATCTGCCCGCGCATCACCTCCGCGGCGCCGACCGGGCGGCGCAGCACCGTCTCGTCCATCACGACCCAGAGCCTGGGCGCGTCCTCGCGGGTGAGCAGGCTCTGACGCTGTATGCGCAGGTCGACCAGGCGCTCGATGTCCTCCGGCCGGGTCTGGCCGATGGCGCCGGACCTGAGCACACCGCGCGCGTAGTCCTCGGTCTGGAGCAGTCCGGGGACGAAGTGGGGCTCGTACTGGCGGATGAGGGCGGCTGCGCCCTCCAGGCTGACGTGCATGGAGAACCAGCCGGGCAGGACGTCGTGGAACCGCTGCCACCAGCCGGGCCGGTTCGCCTCCTCGGCGAGCCGGACGAAGCCGTCCGCCTCCTCGTCGGTGATCCCGTAGGCCTTCAGCAGCAGCTGGAGGTAGGGGATCTTGAGGCTGACCTCGGCCATCTCCATACGGCGTACGGTGGCGGGCGCGACGCGCAGGATGCGGGCGGCCTCCTCGCGCTTGAGCCCGGCGCGTTCCCGCAGGTCCAGCAGACGCCGACCGAGGACGACCTGTCCGACCGTCGGCGCGGACCGCGGTTCGCTCACGCTCCACCTCCACGAAAGAGTCCGGCCGGCCGCGCGCGGGCGCCTCACGGGCCCCGGTCCGGCCGGTCACGAAAAGAATCCCGACAGCCCTACGGCGCCCGTCGGGGACCGGTCGGACGATCCGTGCGAATGGGTACGGATCTCCGTTGATCCCGACAGGCGCCGTTCAACGTGCTGTTGCGAGCAGTGTGCCACGGCCCTCCACCGCGTCACACCGCACTCTGCAATTTTCAGAGTGACACTTGCCAAGTGTTCATGGCGGGGCGATAGTGGCAAGCGTGATTCCGTCCGCGCCCTTAGGAACAGACGCCGCCGCAGGCCGCCCCCAGGGTCTCGGTGCCAGCGCGGGAGCAGGCCCTGACCAGGCCGCTGCCGAGCGCCGGTTCCGATTCGAACTGGCCGCCCATCCGGGTTCCCCCGCCCAGGCCAGACGCCTGACGAGGGCCCGGCTGACCGGCTGGTCGGTGTGCGAGGACACCTGTGACACCGCCGTCCTTGTCGTCTCCGAACTGGTCACCAACGCGATCGTGCACACCGCGAGCGACGTAGTCGTCTGCGAGCTGCACGACGGCGACGACCTGGTCCGCATAGCCGTGCGGGACCGGGGCTGCTCGCCGGACGAACCCCATCCCTCCCCGCAGCGTCCCGAGGAGGAGCACGGGAGGGGGCTGCTGCTCGTCGAGGCGCTCTGTCACGCCTGGGGCGCGCAGGAGAACGGGCTCGGCCTGCTGGTCTGGGCCGACCTGCGCCGCACGGCCGACGTCCCGCGCGATCCCGACGAAGCCCGCGGCGACCTCGGCCGCTCCCCCGCCGCCGACGCCCGCCACGCCGGCCTCGACGAGTTCGTCGACGCCCTGGACGGGTCCCCCGACGGCTCGTGCGAGCCGCACCGCGACACGGACGAACCCCGCATCGATCCGCGCAACGACCTCGGCTGGGGCGCCCGTCCGAAGCCCGGCGGTCCCGAGGACGACTCGGACGACGACGACCGCCCCGAGCAACGGCGCCGGACTCCGAGCGCCGCGCCCGTGCCCCGGCCGCGCATCACCGCCCCGGCCCCCGCGGAGGGACTGCTCCCGCGTGTCGCGCCGCAGTGGCACCGCACCGCCGACCACCACGGAACCGACGGCCGGGACGCGTGGACGCCCGGCCACCCCGCACCCGCCCTGCCCCTCGGGCACGGCGGCGAGCGGGGGCGGACATGACGACCGTGCCCGGCCGGGCGCCCCTCCTCACTCTCGACACACTCGTACGCCTGAGGCGTGGGCTGGGCGCCGACCGCCTCGCCGAAGCCGCGCGTCCGTTGGCCCTGCCCGACGGCATGACGGCTCCCCTGGGCTGCGACGCCGTCTCGGTCCCGGCCCGGCTCGGACGACTGCTCATGCCGCGGCTGCAACGCACGGGATGCGTCTACGCCGACCGGACGCACTGGTGGTGGCTGGTGCCGTCGGACTCCGACTACGCGCTCGATTGGCCTGCCCCCGCGCAGTACGTCACAGGCGCGATTCTCCCGGACGCCTCGCGCGCCCCCGAGCTGATCCACCGACCGGACGGCACCCTTCCGTACACGCCGCCGATTCCCCTGTATCTGACCCTGTGCCGTCTGACGGGCGCGACGCCCACCTGGTCACGGCCCATCAGCGCCTGATCCGCACGCGTCGCACCACCTCCCCGGGCGGGCGACGACACCGGCCCGGCGCACGCCCGCGCGTCCCGCCTTCCCCCTGCTGCGCCCTGCCCCCGCCCTGTCCCGCCCCGCGATAGTGGCCGTCGTCCGGCTAGCGCGATCGGGAGGGCCGACGGTGGGGCAGGCACGACAGCGGGAAGAGGCACAGGGCCAGGAACAGCGGCAGAAACGGCGGCGGAGACAGAGACGAACGCGGGGGCAGGAGCGGGCGAGCGCGCCGCCGCAGACGGACGACGCCGGGGCGAATGAGCGGACCAAGCAGGCGGATCGGGCGAAAGACACGCGCCGAGCGGAGCAGGCCGCCGCGCGACGGAGGACCGAGCGGACCGACGCCGCAGAGCAGACCGACGCCGCAGACCGGCCGGACACGGCAGACCGGCCGGACACGGCAGAGCAGGCGGACACGGCAGAGCAGGCGGGGGCGGCGCCGCGGGCGCGGAGGGCCGGCAAGTCGGGCGAGGGCGCGGAACGGGACGTCTCCGAGTCGGAGCACCTGCTGTTCGGGGGACCGCTGCGCTACGACATGGGCTGGAACCAGCACACGGACGCGTTCCTCGAGCTGAACATGCGCGCCATGGTCACCCGACTGCCCTCCCTGCTCGTCGCCGGCCTGCGCCTGGCCCGGCAGGCCGACCCGGCGGCCGCCCGGATCGTCCTGTCCGCCGAGATCGCCCGGGGCGTCACGCAGGCGGTCGCCCTGCTCGCGATGAACACCGTGCTGGGGCGGCTCGTCACCGGCGGCCCGATCGACGAACGGCTGCGCGGCGCCTTCCCCGCCCTGGCCGTGATGGCCGCCGTCCTCCTGACCGGAACGCTGCTGCGGGCCGCGTCGACGTACGCCACCGGCCGGCTGGAGCCCAAGGTGGAGCGGGTGGCGACCGAGCTGTACCTGGAGCGGGCGGCCGCGGTGGAGCTGGCCGCGATCGAGGACCACGCCTTCCACAAACTGCTGGACACCGCTCAGTACGGGGCCCGCTCCAGCCGCTACATGATCAGCCACGGCACGCGCGTGGTGAACGCGATGATCTCGCTCGCCGCGTCGGCCGGCGTGCTCACCGTGCTGCACCCGCTGCTGCTGCCGTTGCTGGTGACGATGACGCTGCCCAGCGCCTGGAGCGCCCTGACGAACGCCCGGCGCCGCTACGAGTCGTTCCACACCTGGGTGCAGCACGCGCGCGCGGGTCACCTGATCGCCGGTCTGCTCACCGAGCCGGAGGCCGCACCCGAGATCCGCGTGCACGGGGTCGGGCCCTTCCTGTTGCGGCACTTCCGCGCGATGTCGGAGACCGCGGAGGCGGAACAGGCCCGGCTGGCCCGCCTCGCCGCCCGCACCGGACTGATCGCGGCCACCTGGACGGGACTGGCGACGCTGGCCACGTACGCCACGCTCGGCGGACTGCTGCTCACCCACACGATGGCGCTGGCGGTGGCGGGCACAGCCGTGATCGCGATCCGCGGCGGCTCGGCGAGCCTGAACACCCTCGTCCTGGAGGTCAACCAGCTGCATGAGGAAGCGCTGTTCGTGGGCGATCTGCAACGGCTCTACGTGGAGGCGGCCGAACGGGCGATCCCGGTCGGCGGCGACGCCCTGCCCGACGACCCGCGCGAGGTCCGCTTCGAACACGTCACCTTCGGCTACCCCGGCGAGTCGGCGCGCCCCGCCCTGGACGACGTCACGCTCTCCCTGCCGCTGGGCCGCATCATCGCGCTGGTCGGCGAGAACGGCTCCGGCAAGACGACCCTCGTGAAGCTGCTGGCCGGGCTCTACAAGCCGGACCGGGGGCGCATCCTGTGGGACGACGTGGACGCCGCGGGCGCGGACCGGCACGCGCTGGCCGAGCGCATCGCCATGGTGGCGCAGGACTTCAAGCGGTGGCCGTTCACGGCCCGGGTCAACGTGGCCGTGGGCCGCTCCGCCGCGCCGCTCACCGAGGAGCGGATGGCCGCGTCGATCGCCGAGGCGGGCGCGGAGGAGGTGGTCGCCGATCTGCCACGCGGCCTGGACACCCTGCTCGCCCGCCACTTCAGCGGCGGCCACGAGCTGTCCGGCGGCCAGTGGCAGCGCCTCGGCATCGCCCGCGCGGCCTACCGGCGCGGGCGCATCCTCATCGTGGACGAGCCGACGGCGGCCCTGGACGCACGCGCCGAGCTGGAGGTGTTCGAGAAGATCCGCGCGCTGGCGGACAGCGGCCAGACGGTCGTCCTGATCACCCACCGGCTGGCGTCGGTGCGGCACGCGGACCTGGTGCACGTCCTGGACCAGGGCCGGCTGGTGGAGTCCGGAACCCCGCAGGAGCTGCTGGCGGACGGTGGCGTCTACGCCGAGCTGTACGCACTCCAGGCCGAGCAGTTCACGATGCAGACGCCCGCCCCGTCACAGGCGGGCTGACCGCTCACCGCGGGGCGTCGCCGCCCCGCACGACCACCAGGAACGTGTCCGAGGCGAGGTCCATGACGACCTCGGCGGCCAGCCCCTCCATGCGCCGGGCGTGCGCGAACTCCTCCGCCGGCCACGAGCCGCGCGGCCCGCCCGCGGGAAAGCGTTCGAGCACCGTTCGCCCGTTCACCATCTCGCCACCTACCTCCGATAAGCGTGGTGCTTGTAGGAGTTAACGCTCTTGGGAGGTGGAACGCCTCGGGCAGTTGCGGGACTGAGACGTAGTTGACACGGGTTCAGCGCGGAGCGTGAGAATCCGGTCACCTTGCGAACATCTCGGACACCGTTCGTGTCAGTAGTCGTACTCGTCGTGATATCGGACCGGGGTGCCCGCCCCGTCCCCCGGCCCGACCCCCGACGCCGTCAGCTCCAGCAGACCGACGACCGAACCGAGCCGGCCGAGGCCGCCAGGGAGCGCCCCGCACATCCCGAATCGCCCGGATTCGTCGTATGCGTTGGGGTTCGCGCACGCCCCGTCCTCCTCGTACGTCGAGTAGGTGTGGAAGACACGGTCGCCCTCGCGCAGGAAGCAGCTGATCCCGGCCCGCTCGACGAGGGTCCCGTCCCGGCGCAGCGTCGCCTCGAAGTCGTCGTTGAAGTCGTCCTCGTAGGAGGAGTACCAGGGCAGGGCCCAGCCCATCCGCGCCTTGAAGGGCAGGATCCCGGTGAACGGCGCCCGGGAGACCACGGCGAACGACGTGTCGCGCGCGTGCAGGTGGGCGAGATGGCCCACCTGGTCGAGGAAGGCTGAGCAGCCCCGGCAGCCCGCATCCCACTCGGGCGCGAACATGAAGTGGTGGACGACGAGTTGCCGACGGCCGCGGAACAGGTCGACAAGCCCCGCCTTGCCGTCGCCGCCCTCGAAGACGTACTCCTTCGCGACCTCCACCACGGGCAGCGTCCGCCGCGCGGCGTTCACGGCCTCCCGCGCGCGTGCCAGCGCGTCCTCCTCGGCCCGCAGTTCCCCGAGCGCGGCACGCCACTCCTCGCGCGAGACGACTCGCGGTAGCTCCGGATACGTCATGGCTGCCCCTTCCGCACAACGGTCCGTCGCGGGGGAAGACCTGCGGGCGGCGCGGAACTCATCGCCGTCGCCGAACGTATTTCAGACGTCCCCGCCGGACCGCGGCGACGCGACGCGGTCGGCGGAACCGCTCCGCGTCACCCGGCCGGCCGCGGCCGTGGCGCGGGCTCCGGCAGCCCCACCCGCCGCCGGCCCTCGGCGAGTTCGTCGAGGAGCTCGGTGAGCTGCGCGCGGTGCCGGTCGGTGAGCCGTCCGGTGTCGTCGAGGTGCACGGCGCAGGCGGTGGTGGTGTCGACGAGCCGTTCGAGGACGGCCGCGACCTCGTCGGTGCCCTCCGTGTGCCGGGCCACCGCGGGCAGTTCGTGAGCGGCCAGGGCGCTGGCGGTGCGGGCCTCGGCGAGCGTGCGGTAAGCCTCGCGGCGCAGGGTCCAGCGGGTGGCACGGTCGTCGGAGCCGCCGACACCGGCGGGACCGTCGACACCGGCGGGACCGTCGAAGGCCGCCCCGGGACCGTCGAAGGCCGCGTCGGGACCGTGGTGGCCGAGGCGGCCGGTGGAGGCCTCGGAGCGGGCATGGCCGAGAGGAGCTCCGGAGGCAGGGCCACGGGAGGCGTGGCCGTCGGAGGCGCGGGAGCCCGCGAGTGCGGCCGAGCCGGTCGAGGAGTCCGGCCCGGCCGGGGCTGTCGAGGCGGTCGGGGCTTCGGAGTCGGCGAGGACGTGCACCAGGTAGGCGTGCGCGGCGTCGGCGGCCGCGGCGAGTCGGGCGCGCACCTGCCCGCCCCGCTCCCCCGGCATCGGCAGATGCCCGACGACCAGGACGATCGCACAGGCCAGCAGGGTCTCCGCGATGCGCGCGGCGGAGGCCTGCGGCTCCCCGCCCACCATCACCAAGGACAGCACGAGCACGGTGGCGACGGCCGTCTGCGCGGCGAAATGCCGGATCGACACGGGGATGAGCGCCCCGCACAGCGCCACCAGCGCCACCAGGCCCCCTGGCCGGGGCAGCACGGCGGCGAAGCCGGCGAAGAGCAGCGCCCCCAGTACGGTCCCCGCCGCCCGGCACAGCACCCGTGACACCAGCGGACCGAGGTCGGGCTTCACCAGGAACACGGCAGTGGCGGGCAGCCAGTACCAGTGGGTGTGCCGGCCGTACCACTGGGAGTGGTACAGCGCCTGCGCGACGGCGGCGCTGGCCCCGAACGACAGCGCGACGCGCAGTCCGTACTCGCGTCCGCCGGCCCCGAGAGCGGCGCGCAGCAACGCGCGTGTGCCGCGCCGACGGGTGTGCAGCTCGCCCCCGCCTCCCTGGTCGAACGCGTCGGCGGCGTCCAGCAGGGCGTCGTCGAGGGCACGCAGAGCGGGCCCGGACCGCGACGGCGCGGGCAGCGGCCCGGGGGGCCGGTTCTCGCGCACGGCGGCGGCGAGCCGTCGGGGTCCGACGGAGGACCGTTCGGCCAGGGGCTCCCCGGCCCAGGCGAGCGCCGTCGCCGCCTCGGCGAGCGGCAGCGCGGCCGCGTACTGGGCGTGCAGCCTCCGCTCGGCCGAGGAACTGGCGTAGCGCCGCAGCCGGGGGCCCGCCAGGGCGTCCTGGGCGTGGTCGAGGGCGGCGGTGAGCGCGGCGCGACGGGCGAGGGCGTCCTCGGCGCCGGCCGCGTCGATGAGCTCAGCGACGGCGTCGTAGACCCGGGCCACCGCGTCACGCTCCCCGTCGAACCGGAAGTCCCCCGTCATCGCGCCGGGCGTGGGCAGCGCCAGCCGCAACGCGAGCAGCCAGCCCGCCCCGGCGAGAAAGGCGAGGGCGCAGGCCCAACCGGGGTCGGGCACCGGCATGCCCGCGCCGATCGCCGCGCCCACCAGCAGTTGCGTCCCCGCCCCGGAGGCCACCGGTCCCACCGCGCTCATCCTGCCCGCGAGCAGCCCGAGGCCGGTGAGGACGGCGGTCAGCACGACGGCTCCCACCCGGTCCCCGACGTACACCCCGACCAGCAGTCCCGCCGCTCCGGCGAGCGCGGGCGCCCCGAGCCGCCTGACGGAGACCCGTCGGCTGCCGGGCCGGTCGTTCATCCCGGCCAGCATCGCGGCGACCGCGGCGACCACCCCGAGCGAGGTGCGGTCGACGAGCACGGCCACCAGCAGCAGGGGCCCCGCCGCCAGGGCCCCACGCGTGACGGCGCTCCAGGGCACGGGCCCGCGCTGGGCCCGCAGGGCATGCGCCAGCCAGGGCGGCAGAACGGAGTGTGCGCGAGCGGGAAGGTGCGGGCGCGGTGACACGGAGCTCCTGTCGTGACGAGGGCGGGGTGCGCCTTCGGGCGACGGTGGCCGGGGCGGTCAGCTGTGGCTGAACTTCCACCGTAGGCGGTCGGCCCCCGCAGAACGGGCCGGTTGCGTTTCAGCGAGGTGACGAGTGCGCCGATTCCCGGGTTCTTTATGAACGCAACCCCGCACCGGGGAGGGGGCGGAGCGGGACGCGCCGCGCCCGGAATGGTTCGGCGGTGATCCGCCGCGCAGTGATTGTCAGTGGCGCGCGCTTCAATGGGAGGTGTCGTCACAGAGCGTCACGACCGAGTGCGGCAGGGGGAGCGAGCCTTGGCGAAATACGAGGAGGACGGGCGGCGGTACGTATCGCTGGCCGGGCTGCGGATGCGCGGATGGACGGGCCCGCTGGTGCACCGTCTGCTGGGGCCGCCCGACCGCCTCAGCGTCGACCCCCGTGCGCGGGCCGCGCCCCACCTGCGTCTCTACCGCGTCGAACGGGTCGAAGCGGCCGAGAACGGCGCGGAGTTCCGCGCGGGGCGCATCCCTCAGGCGCGCGGACACGAGGAATCCCCGTGACCGCGACCCTCCCGAATATCCGTAGCGGTCGGGAGCCGCCGTCCGCCTAGACTCTGCCGACCCTCCGGACACGGACACGTGTCCGAACGACGCACGCACCGAACACGAAACGGGGAGAACGACCATGGTGAGCAGACGTGGACTGCTGAGCGGAGCCGCACTCGTGGGAGCCGGCGCGATGACCGGCGTGATCGGCGTCGGAGCCGGGACCGCCGCCGCGGACGCCCCGCTCGACACCCCCTTCACACCGGTCGACGCACCGCACCTCGTCGAGGCCGAACAGATGGTCCGCTACCAGCGGCTCCTGGCAGCCGGATACCTCCCCACCGGTCTCAGCGGCCACTGGCCGCTCGACGGCTCGGGCGCGGACCGCTCCGGCCTCGACCACCCCGTCTCCCTCGGCGCCGGCGCCCGCTGGACGACCCTGCGAGCCGGCGGCGAACTGACCCTGGACGACGCGTATGCCGCGACCGCGTCCGTGCTGGACACCACCGCCCCGTTCACCGTCTCCGCCTGGGTACGGCTGGCCGACGACGCCGTCCTCACGAACATGTACACGGCCGTCAGCCAGGACGGCGCCACCTGCAGCCGCTTCCTCCTCCAGTACGACGACGCCGCCCACGCCTGGGCCTTCAAAGTCCGCGCCGAGGACCAGAGCGCCAAGATCTCCGCTTTCGCCACCACCGCACCCCAGCCCGGCAAGTGGACCCACCTGACCGGAGTATGGGACGGCGCCCGCATCCACCTCTACGTCGACGGCACCCTCCAGGGCAGCGCCGACGCGACCCTGTCCTGGGCCGCACCGCAGGGCTTCAACATAGGCCGCGCCCGCTGGAACGGCGCCTACGTGAACCAGTTCAGGGGCTCCGTCGACGACGTCCGCGCCTACGACCGCGCCCTCACCGCCGCCGAGATCCACCTGATCAGCGGCGCCACCGCCCGCGACAACAACGTCTACCTCGTCGGGTCCTCGTCCACCCTCACCTGGGGCACACCCGACGACCTGTCCAGCTGGATCGCCAGGGCACGCTGCTCGTCGTTCCTCACCCGGGTGCTGAAACACACCTACGGGTGGGCCTCCGACGACTACTTCACCCAGTACTTCCAGGACCGCATCCCCGAGGCGGCCGACTACCGGCACGCCTTCACCGACGGCACGGCCGGTCCGCGGTTCCGGCGCGTGAAGAAGGTCGCCGACCTGCGCCCCGGTGACCTCGTCGCGGTCGACTACGCCGGCCAGGTCCCCGACAACACCGGCCACATCGTCATGGTCCGTGAGGTCAAGGGCGTCTTCACCGGCGTCGCCGACTTCACCGGCGAGACCCAGTACGCCGTCGAGGTGATCGACTGCACCGCCGAACCGCACGGCGTGTACGGGCTGACCAACTACCCGAAGTACCCCGACACCCGCATGGTCGCCCTCGCCCAGGAAGAGCAGCTCGAAGGCGTCGGCATCGGCCACATGATGTTCTACGCCTCCCAGAGCACCGGCGAGTTCACCCGCTACCGGTGGAGCGTCAACACCGCCCGCGACAGCGCCTATCCGGTCGCCTCACGACCGATCGCCGCAGCCCGCATCAGCTGACGGACCCCGGTCGGGCGACCCCGGAAGCCTCGTCCTCGAACGACCGCTCGCCCGACCTCACCGACCAGCACCACCTGCCACCTGCCACCCGTCACCCGTCACCCGTCACCCGTCACCCGTCACCCGCCGATCTCACCGCTGGACGTCACCGTGCGGCATAGCCGTCCGTGGCCGCCACCAGCGCCTCCGCCACGCCCCGCCCCCTCGTGCCGTGCCCCGCGTGATCGACGACGATCAACTCACTGCCCGCCCAGGCGTGATGAAGCCGCCAGACGATCCCCAGGAGGTTCCCGAAATCGAGACTGCCCTGCACGAGAGTGCCGGGCACACCCTCGAGGAGGTGGGCGTCGCGCAGAACGGCGTCCTCCCCGTCCAGGAAGTGACCGTTGCCCCAGTAATGGGTCACCGTACGAGCGAAACCCGCCCGGAACACCGGGTCCTCGAACCGCTCGACGGACCTCGGCGGCGCCGGGATCGTCGCCGTCTCCCAGTCCGTCCACGCCCGCGCCGCCCGCTCACGCACACCGGCATCGGGCGACTCGAGCAGCCTGTTGTACGCGGCCGCGAGACTGCCCTCCCGTGCCGCACCCTCCGGCACCTCCGCCACGAAGCGCTCGAACGCCTCCGGGAACACCTTCCCCAACCCGCGGGTCAACAGCTCCACTTCGGCGTTCGAACCGGTCGCGACGCCGGTCAGCACCAACTCGCTCACCGCAGCCGTACACGTCTGCGCGTACCGCAACGCCAGCACCGACCCCCACGACACACCCCACACCAGCCACCGTTCGATCCCCAGACTTACTCGCAGCAGTTCGAGATCGGCCACGAGGTGCGCCGTCGTGTTGACGCTCATGTCGGTGCCGTACACGCTCGCGTGCGGGGTGGACCGGCCGCAGCCGCGCTGGTCGAGCAGCACGATCCGGTAAGCGGCGGGGTCGAACAGCCGCCGGGAGTACGGGGTCGTCCCGGAACCCGGCCCGCCGTGCAGCACCAGCGCGGGCTTGCCGCGGGGATTCCCGCAGGTCTCCCAGTACACGCGGTTGCCGTCCCCGACGTCCAGCATGCCGTGCTCGTACGGTTCGATCTCCGGATACAGGCCCATCGCGACACCGTACGATTCCGGCGGCGCCGCCGTCGCACGGATTTCACCGGCCGGCGGCCCCGGCGCTCTCGGCGGCCGTGCGCAGCACATCCCGCAGCATCTCCGGGGTGAGCCGCCCGGTGAAGGTGTTGCGCTGGCTGACGTGGAAGCAGCCGAAGACGTCCACACCACCACCGCCGCCCGGATCGTCGAGCGTCACCCGCACCCCGTGCCCGAACGCCGGCCGCGGCCTGGGCACACTCCAGCCCGCCTCGGCGAACGCGGGCAGCGCGGCCTGCCAGCCGAAGGCTCCGAGCACCACCACCGACCGCACCGTCGGCCGCAGCAACCGGAGCTCCCGCACCAGCCAGGGCCGGCACGTGTCCCTCTCGCCGGGGGTGGGCTTGTTGGCCGGCGGCGCACAGTGCACGGGCGACGTGACGCGCACCCCGTACAGCTCCAGTCCGTCGTCGGCGGCCACGGACGTGGGCTGCGAGGCCAGCCCCACGTCGTACAGCGCCTGGTACAGCACGTCCCCGGAGCGGTCCCCCGTGAACATGCGGCCCGTACGGTTGCCGCCGTGCGCCGCCGGAGCGAGCCCGACGATCAGCAGCCGGGCGTCGGACGGTCCGAATCCGGGCACGGGACGCCCCCAGTACGTCCAGTCCGCGAAAGCCGCCCGCTTCGTACGGGCCACCTCCTCACGCCACTCCACCAACCGAGGACACGCCCGGCACCCAGCGATCCGGCCGTCGAGCACCTCCAGAGCAGAAGTCGCAGGGGCAGGCTCGGAGGCGGGGGCGGGGGCAGCCTCGGAGGCAGGAGAAGGGGC
>NZ_JAHHIT010000133.1 GCF_024539675.1 Streptomyces hilarionis
GGGCGGGGGCGGGGGCCTGCGGGCCACCGGCCTCGAAATCGCCCGCCTCGGAAACGCCCGCCTCGGGCCGACCCGCCTCGGAAGTACCCGCCCCAGGCCCACCCGCTTCAGAGGTGCCCGCCCCAGGCCCATCCGCCTCGGGGGCGTCGGCGTCGGAGCCGCCCCCCGCGGCGTGGCCGGACTCGGCACGCGGCCCGCCCTCGGAGCCCGGGAGCTCCGATCGCGGGCCGGGCAGCGCGGCGCCCGCGGGCGGCGCGCTGTCGGGCAGGGCGCGGTCGGAAAGGGCGCCCTCGGCGCCGGGCGGCCGCGTTTCTTCCGCTCTGCCGCGGCCCTGTGGAGCGCCGGAGCCTCCGTCGTACGCGTCCATTCCGCCCCGTCTCCCCGATCCCCGTCGTCCTCGACTGCGTCGCGCAATCGCGAACGCTACTCAGCATCACCCGTTCGGCGCAGCCCTCCCCCCGGCGGCGCCGGACACGAGCCGGGAGCGAAGCAGTTGTCCACAGGGGACGCCCGCAGGTTATCCACAGCGGTTGACACCATACGACGGCCGTCCCACCATGGAATCGCACGGACCGAACGATCGGTCGGGAGAAGGCTCGGGCAGAGCCGAGGCCGCGGCTTCCAGCCGAGGCCCTAGGTCAAGGGGGACCGCATGGCGACAGCAGCCGCGCACCAGACGGCCCGCACACACGGGCACGCCGGGCAACAGGGCGGCGCCGGCTCCGACGAGGCGTACCAGCGCGTCTTCGACGCCACCGTCGCCGCCGACGAGCGCATCGAGCCACGCGACTGGATGCCCGACGCCTACCGCGCGACGCTGGTGCGCCAGATCGCCCAGCACGCCCACTCCGAGATCATCGGCATGCAGCCGGAGGCCAACTGGATCACCCGCGCGCCCTCCCTGCGGCGCAAGGCCATCCTCATGGCGAAGGTGCAGGACGAGGCGGGCCACGGGCTCTACCTGTACAGCGCGGCCGAAACCCTCGGCGCCAGCCGGGACGACCTGCTGGACAAGCTGCACACCGGCCGCCAGAAGTACTCGTCGATCTTCAACTACCCGACGCTGACCTGGGCGGACGTCGGCGCGATCGGCTGGCTGGTGGACGGCGCCGCGATCACCAACCAGGTCCCCCTGTGCCGCTGCTCCTACGGCCCGTACGCGCGGGCCATGGTCCGGGTCTGCAAGGAGGAGTCGTTCCACCAGCGCCAGGGCTACGAACTCCTGCTGGCCCTCAGCCGCGGCACCCCCGAGCAGCACGCGATGGCCCAGGACGCGGTGGACCGCTGGTGGTGGCCGTCGCTCATGATGTTCGGCCCGCCCGACGACGAGTCCGCGCACTCCGCGCAGTCGATGGCCTGGAAGATCAAGCGCCACTCCAACGACGAACTGCGCCGGCGCTTCGTCGACATCTGCGTCCCGCAGGCGGAGTCGCTCGGCCTGACGCTCCCCGACCCGGACCTGCGGTGGAACGAGGAGCAGGGCCACTACGATTTCGGCCCGATCGACTGGACCGAGTTCAAGGAGGTCCTCAAGGGCAACGGACCGTGCAACGAACAGCGCATCACCCAGCGCACCCAGGCACACGACGAGGGCGCGTGGGTGCGTGAGGCAGCCGCGGCCTACGCGGCCAAGCACAGCCCCAGGACGGAAGTGGAGCAGGCATGACCGACACCGACTGGCCCCTGTGGGAGGTCTTCGTGCGCTCCCGGCGCGGCCTCTCCCACACCCACGCCGGCAGCCTGCACGCGCCGGACGCCGAGTTCGCCCTGCGCAACGCCCGCGACCTGTACACCCGCCGCGGTGAGGGCGTCTCCCTCTGGGTCGTGCCGTCCGCGGCGATCACGGCCTCCTCGCCGGACGAGAAGGACCCGTTCTTCGAGCCGGCCGCCGACAAGCCCTACCGCCACCCGACGTTCTACGAGATCCCGGAGGGGGTGAAGCACCTGTGACGCACGAAGCACCCGCGCCCACCGCGGCGCACACGACCGGCGCGACGCACACCGCCGCCGCCCTCGCCCTGGGCGACGACGCCCTGGTGCTCTCGCACCGTCTGGGGGAGTGGATGGGCCACGCGCCCGTCCTGGAGGAGGAGGTCGCGCTCGGCAACATCGCCCTCGACCTGCTCGGCCAGGCCCGGATCCTGCTGTCGATGGCGGGCGACGAGGACGAGTTGGCCTATCTGCGCGAGGAACGCGCCTTCAGGAACGTCCAGTTGGTCGAGCAGCCCAACGGCGACTTCGCCCACACCATCGTCCGCCAGCTGTACTTCTCCACGTACCAGCACCTGCTGTACGACCGCCTGGCGACCGGGCGAAGCCCCTTCGCGGGGCTCGCCGCCAAGGCCGTCAAGGAGGTCGCCTACCACCGCGACCACGCCGAGCAGTGGGCGCTGCGGCTCGGGGACGGCACCGAGGCCAGCCATGAGCGCATGCGGCGTGCCTGCACGGCCCTGTGGCGGTTCACCGGCGAGCTGTTCCGTCCCGTGGACGGCCTCCACGTCGACCCGGCCGGCCTGGAAGCAGCTTGGCTGGAGTCGGTCGGCGGCATCCTGGGACGGGCCGGTCTGACGCTGCCCGAGGGGCCGCGCACCGGAGCGTGGACCGCCGGAGCGGGCCGCGAGGGCCTGCACACCGAGTCGTTCGGCCGGATGCTCGCCGAGATGCAGCACCTGCACCGCAGCCACCCGGGTGCGACATGGTGACGCCCACCGCTCTGGAGGCGGAGCTGTTCGAGGTCGCCGGTTCCGTGCCCGACCCCGAACTTCCCGTGCTCACCCTCCAGGAACTCGGTGTGGTGCGCGCGGTGCGCCTGCGTCACGCGGACGCCGTCGAGGTGGAGCTGACCCCCACCTACACCGGCTGTCCCGCGATCGAGGCGATGTCCCTCGACATCGAACGGGCGCTGCACGCGCACGGGGTGCGCGAGGTGACGGTGCGCACCGTGCTCGCACCCGCCTGGTCGACCGACGACATCTCGGCCGAAGGGCGCCGCAAGCTGCGGGAGTTCGGCATAGCGCCGCCGCGGACGGTGCGCGACCCGGGGCCGGTGCCGCTGGAGCTCGGCCCCACCCGGTCCGGCCGCTCCGACGCCCCCGACCGATCCGCCCGGCCCTCCGACGGCACGTCCGCCGCACCGGACCCGGTCCGCTGCCCGCTCTGCGGCTCCGCCGACACCGAGCTGCTGAGCCGCTTCTCCTCCACCGCCTGCAAGGCGCTGCGTCGCTGCCTGGCCTGCCGTGAACCCTTCGACCACTTCAAGGAGCTGTGATGGCGCGTTTCCACCCGCTCCGCGTGGCCGCGGTGGACCGCCTCACGGACGACTCCGTCGCCCTGACCTTCGCGGTCCCCGAGGCGCTGCGCGAGGAGTTCCGCCACGCCGCGGGACAGCACCTCGCCCTGCGCCGGGTCCCCGGAAGAACGGACGCCGCCGACCCGGCCGGCCCCGCCGACGGGGTCGAGGTCCGGCGGACGTACTCGATCTGCTCGCCCGCGCCCGATCCGGGCGGCCCGGGGCCCGGCACCCTGAAGGTGGGCGTGCGGCTGGTCGAGGGGGGCGCCTTCTCGACGTACGCGATGAAGGAGATCGGCGTCGGCGACGAGCTCGACGTGATGACTCCCGCGGGCCGCTTCACCCTCGATCCCGCACCCGGGCTCTACGCCGCGGTCGTCGGCGGCAGCGGCATCACTCCGGTGCTGTCGATCGTCGCCACGCTGCTGGCCCGTGAGCCCTCCGCCCGCTTCTGCCTCCTGCGCAGCGACCGGACGGCAGCCTCGACGATGTTCCTCGAAGAGCTCGCCGACCTGAAGGACCGCTTCCCCGAGCGCCTCCAGCTGGTCACCGCGCTCTCCCGCGAGGAACAGCAGGCAGGGCTCCCCTCCGGCCGGCTGGACCGGGAGCGGCTGACCGCACTGCTGCCCTCGCTGCTGCCCGTGGGCCAGGTGGCCGGATGGTTCCTGTGCGGGCCGTTCGGGCTCGTCCAGGGCGCGGAACAGGCGCTGCGCGAGCTGGGAGTCGAGCGGTCCCGGATCCACGAGGAGATCTTCCACGTCGACGTCGCACCGCCGCCGACGCACCCGGCCGCCCCGGCCCACAGCACCGTGACCGCCCGGCTCGACGGCCGCGGCGGCAGCTGGCCCGTGCGGGACGGGGAGTCGGTCCTGGAGACGGTGCTGCGCAACCGCCCCGACGCGCCCTACGCCTGCAAGGGCGGGGTGTGCGGCACCTGCCGGGCCTTCCTGGTCTCCGGCGAGGTCCGCATGGACCGCAACTTCGCGCTGGAGCCCGAGGAGACGGATGCGGGATACGTGCTGGCCTGCCAGTCCCACCCGGTGACGGAGGCGGTGGAGGTGGACTTCGACCGCTGAGCGACCGCCCGTTCCCTTCTTCTAGAACCTGTTCTATCTTGACGACCCGTCAGATCAGCTGACCCGTCGGGAGGACAGGCCGTGGACTTCACCTTCACCGAGGAGCAGCAGGCAGCGGCCGAGGCGGCGCGGGGGGTGTTCGCGGGGGTAGCCCCCGACGGTGTGCCGAGCCCCGCGCTCACCAGGGGCGCCGTGGCCGACTCCTTCGACCGCGCGCTGTGGGAGCGGCTCGCGGCGGCGGACCTGCTGAGCCTGTTGCTGGACGAGGAGTACGGCGGCGCAGGCCTCGACGCGGTCGCGCTCTGCCTGGCGTTGCGCGAGTCGGCCAAGGTGCTGGCGCGGGTACCGCTGCTGGAGCACAGTGCCGCCCTGGCCGCCGTACAGTCCCACGGCGGTCCGCAGGCACGGGCCGCTCTGCTCGCCCGGGCGGGGCGGGGAGAGATCGTCCTGACGGTCGCCGGCAACGGCCGCACCGGCCACGACCCGGCCGAACTCGCCGTCGGCGCCCGGCTGGAGAACGGCGGCGGCGCCACCACCGGTTCCGACGGCGGCCCGGGCGAGGGCGTGTGGGTGCTGGAGGGCGTGCAGACGGCCGTGCCGTGGGCGTACGACGCCGACTTCGTCCTCGTACCGGCCCACACCGGGGACGACCGCGCCATCCTCGCCCTGGTGCCGCGCGAGCACCGGGGAGTCGTGCTCGCCGAACAGATCTCCACCACCGGCGAACGGCTCGGCGAACTGCGCCTGGAATCGGCGTGGATCCCCGCCAGGGACGTCATCACCGCCGATGGCGCGTGGGAGCGTCTGCGCGCCCTGCTCGCCACGGGGACGTGTGCGCTGGCGCTCGGGCTGGGCGAGCGCGTGCTGCGGATGACCGGCGACTACACGAGCAAGCGCGAGCAGTTCGGTCACCCCGTCGCCAGCTTCCAGGCGGTCGCCGTGCAGACCGCCGACCGCTACATCGACCTGCGCGCGATGGAGGTCACGCTGTGGCAGGCCGCGTGGCGGATCGCCTCCGGGGCGCCGGGCGCCCTGCCCGCTGCGGGAGACGTCGCCGTGGCCAAGATCTGGGCCTCGGACGGCGTCCGGCGGATCGTGCAGACCGCGCAGCATCTGCACGGCGGCTTCGGGGCCGACGTCGACTACCCGCTGCACCGCTACCACGCCTGGGCCAAGCACCTGGAACTGTCACTGGGTCCGGCCGCCGCCCACGAGGAGGCCCTCGGCGACCTGCTCGCCGCCCACCCCCTCGGCTGACCCGCGGCCCGCCGCCCCTCGGCCACCCTCACGACCGACCGACCGACCAATCGACCGACCGACGGCCGCCCTCCGGCCCGGCCTCGGCCGACCCCCGGCGGCCCGCGTTCAGGCACTCGGGCGGGTCCTAGAGGACGAAGCCCGGCTCGCCCGCGTCCGTGACGACCGGGCGGCCCGTGGCGGCCCAGGTCTGCATGCCGCCGTCGACGTTGACGGCGTCGATGCCCTGCTGCGCGAGGTACATGGTGACCTGGGCCGAGCGACCGCCGGAGCGGCAGATCACATGGATCCGCCCGTCCTGGGGAGCGGCCTCGGTCAGTTCGCCGTAGCGGGCGACGAACTCGCTGAGGGGCAGGTGCAGCGCCCCCTCCGCGTGCCCCGCCTGCCATTCGTCGTCCTCGCGGACGTCCAGCAGGAAGTCGTCGTCCTTGAGGTCCCCGACCTCGACCGTGGGCACACCAGCTCCGAAACTCATGGCCCCGACGCTACCCGACCGGGGGCGCGGCACGAGGGCGCTAGCCGACCAGCTCGGCCAGCTCCGCCTCGCGGGCGGCGACGTCGGCGAGCAGCTTCTCGGCGATCTCGTCCAGGAGACGGTCCGGGTCGTCCGGAGCCATGCGGAGCATCGAGCCGATCGCGCCGTCCTCGAGTTCGCGGGCGACCAGCGTGAGCAGTTCCTTGCGCTGGGCGAGCCACTCGAGCCGCGCGTAGAGCTCCTCGCTGGGGCTCGGGGCGCGTTCGGCGGGGGCGGGGCCGGCCGCCCACTCCTCCGCCAGCTCGCGCAACAGGGCTTCGTCGCCGCGCGCGTAGGCGGCGTTGACGCGGGTGATGAACTCCTCGCGCCGGGCCCGCTCGTCGTCCTCCTGGGCCAGGTCGGGGTGGGCCTTGCGGGCCAGCTCGCGGTAGAGCTTGCGGGCCTCCTCGCTGGGCCGGACCCGCTCGGGGGGCCGCACCGACTGGTCCGTGAGCATCGCCACGGCCTCCGGGAAGAGCCCCTCGTCGTCCATCCAGCCGTGGAACAGCTCCTCCACCCCGGGCATCGGCAGCACCCGGGCCCGCGCCTCGGCGGCCTTGCGCGCGTCCTCGGGGTCGCCGGTGCGGGCTGCCCGGGCCTCGGCGATCTGCGCTTCCAGCTCGTCGAGCCGGGCGTACATGGGACCGAGTTTCTGGTGGTGGAGCCGCGAGAAGTTCTCGACCTCGACGCGGAAGGTCTCCACCGCGATCTCGAACTCGATCAACGCCTGCTCGGCGGCCCGCACGGCCTGCTCCAGCCGTGCCTCGGGCCGGGGCTGCTCAGCTTCGGGGGTCGTCACCCGGCCAGCCTAGGGCCTGTCCGGCGGATCCCGCCGGGCGAGCCCCCGGCCGGCCCCCTGCCGGGCAGCCCGGTCACGCGGTGCGGGCCCTCGCCGGGCCCCCGCCGGAGCCCCGCCGGGCACCCGCGTCCGCGGTGCGGCAGCGCGGTGCCGGCGGGCGACGTCGTGGCGTGCGGCGCGGCTCAGACCCCCGTCTCCGCCGCGATCCTCCCGGCCCGGACCGCCGCGACCAGATCCGTGTGGTCCGCCTCGGTACGGTCGGCGTAGGCCACGGCGAACGCGGCGATCGCCTCGTCGAGTTCCTCGTTCTTGCCGCAGTAGCCGGCGATCACGCGCGGGTCGGCGCTGTGGGAGTGGGCACGGGCCAGCAGGGCGCCGGTCATCCGGCCGTAGTCGTCGACCTGGTCGGCGGCGAGCGCGGCCGGGTCCACGCTGCCCTTGCGGTTGCGGAACTGCCGCACCTGGAAGGGGCGTCCCTCGACCGTCGTCCAGCCCAGCAGGATGTCGCTGACGACCTGCATGCGCTTCTGGCCGAGCACCACGCGCCGGCCCTCGTGGTCCACCTCGGGCGTCTCGAAGCCGGCGGCCGCCAGGTGCGGGACCAGCGCCGACGCACGGGCCTCCTTGACCTGAAGGATCAGCGGCTCGCCCCGGTGGTCCAGCAGCAGGACCACGTACGACCGCGTGCCCACGCTGCCCGTGCCGACGATGCGGAAGGCGACGTCGTGCACCGCGTGACGGGCCAGCAGGGGATGACGGTCCTCGGACAAGGTGGTCAGGTAGTGCTCCAGGGAGGCGGCCACCGCGTGGGCCTCCGCGTCCGGGACCCGGCGCAGCACCGGCGCCGCGTCGACGAACCGCCGGCCGCCGTCCTGCGTCGCCTCGGTCGACCTGGCCGCGAACCGTCCGCTGGTGTTGGCCCGTGCCTTCTCCGACACCCGCTCCAGAGTGCCGAGCAGATCATGGGCGTCGGCGTGGGAGACCAGTTCCTCGTCGGCGATGGCGTTCCACGCGTCCAGCACCGGGAGCTTGGCCAGCAGCCGCATGGTGCGCCGGTAGGAACCGGCCGCGCCGTGCGCCGCCCGGCGGCAGGTGTCCTCGTCGGCGCCGGCCTCCCGGCCCGCGAGCACCAGGGAGGCGGCGAGCCGCTTGAGGTCCCACTCCCAGGGACCCTCGACCGTCTCGTCGAAGTCGTTGAGGTCGATGACCAGACCGCCCCGGGCGTCGCCGTACAGGCCGAAGTTGGCGGCGTGGGCGTCGCCGCAGATCTGGGCGCGCACGCCGGTCATGGGGGTGCGGGCCAGGTCGTAGGCCATGAGGCCGGCGGAGCCGCGCAGGAAGGCGAACGGGGTCGCCGCCATCCGGCCGACCCTTATCGGCGTGAGCTCCGGGATCCGGCCCAGGCCGGACTCCTCGACGGCCGCCACCGCGTCCGGCCGGTCGGCGTCCAGGACCAGTTCGGCGTGCGCCGACCGCGGCACGCGGTGACGCAGTTGCCGCCCCTCCGCCTTGGGCGACAAGGGAGCCTCGTCCCGCCCCGCCCCTGCGGGACGGCCGACGGGCCACTCGGCGAACCCTCGCACCCGGGGAAGCCTGCGCGCCTCGCCCGTTCCGGTCCCTGCATCCTCGGCCTCGGTCGCCATGACCGCCTCCCCCGCACACGTACGCCCGCCGCATCCGGCGCGCCGAACATCAACTCGTGCAGACCGTACAGCCGCGGACGGGGGACCCGTCATACCCCGGAGGCACCGGTTGCTCCGGGCTGCCGGAAGCGGGATGTTTCACGTGAAACACGACCACCCCCGCACCCGCGCCCCCACCGACCACGACCCTGAGATGTTCCTCACACACGGTGAGCAACCATCGTCCGCGTCGGCGCCGCGCTCACGCCCTCCGACGCCCGTCCGCTCGGACTCCCGATCGGACTCCCCGGCGACGAATGCTCCGGGACATGCGAAAGCCCCGTAGGTCGGAGACCTACGGGGCTTTCGGCTGGTGCGCGAGGGGGGAGTTGAACCCCCACGCCCTTGCGGGCACTGGAACCTGAATCCAGCGCGTCTGCCTATTCCGCCACCCGCGCATTGGGTGTGTCTTCAGGTTTGTGGGCTTTTCGGCCCGCCGCCTTCCGACATGCAGAACATTAGCACGCGGTCCAGGGTGCGTTCACATCCCTTTGTGGCGGGCAGGGAGCAGGTGGGGACCCGTCCGCGGCCTCGTACGTCTCGGCAGTGACTGGTTCACGTATCAACCTCGTACCTATGGCGGCCGTCTCCCCAGGAGCCGGACGAGGAGCACAGCCAGGTGCGGGACACTGGTCCACGGCCGCCTCTACGATCCTGGGCAGCAGCGAGTGGGAGAAGCAGGTGAGCGAGAGGGCGTCGACACCCGTCGACGGGGCCGACAGGGGGAACCAGCCGATTCACCGGCGCGTGGATACGATCAGTAAGCAGTACCAGGTAAGCAGCACGGTTCGGGACGGAAGCCACTACGGAGGAGGTGCCCCATGGGAGTCCTGAAGAAGTTCGAGCAGCGTCTCGAGGGTCTGGTCAACGGCACCTTCGCCAAGGTCTTCAAGTCCGAGGTCCAGCCCGTGGAGATCGCCGGCGCGCTCCAGCGCGAGTGCGACAACAACGCCACCATCTGGAACCGCGACCGCACGGTCGTCCCCAACGACTTCATCGTGGAACTGAGCACGCCCGACTACGAGCGGCTCAGCCCCTACTCCGGCCAGCTCGGCGACGAACTCGCCGGCATGGTGCGCGACTACGCCAAGCAGCAGCGCTACACCTTCATGGGGCCGATCAAGGTCCACCTGGAGAAGGCCGACGACCTCGACACCGGGCTGTACCGGGTGCGCAGCCGTACGCTCGCGTCCTCCACCAGCCAGGCGGACGACGCGCCCGCGGGCGGCCGGCCCCGCCCGGGCGGCGCCTACCCCGGCGCGGCCGGAGCGGCCGCTCCGCCCATGCCGTCCGCCCCGCCGCCCGGCGCCCCCGGCGCCCGGCCCGGCAGCTACGGCTACCCGCCCGCCGCCGGCGCCCAGCGCCCCGGCGCAGCCGGCGCGGGACTGGCCGGAGCTCCCCAGCCCGGCTCCCGCACCCGCCACTGGATCGAGATCAACGGCACCCGCCACCAGATCTCCCGCGCGACACTCGTGCTGGGCCGCAGCACCGAGGCCGACGTGCGGATCGACGACCCCGGCGTCTCCCGCCGGCACTGCGAGATCCGGACCGGTTCGCCCTCGACGATCCAGGATCTCGGTTCCACCAACGGCATCGTGGTGGACGGGCAGCACACCACCCGCGCTACGCTCCGCGACGGCTCGCGGATCGTCGTGGGCAGCACCACCATCATTTACCGGCAAGCCGAAGGGTGAAGCGGGGGCAATGTCAGAGCTGACCCTCACGGTCATGCGGCTGGGTTTCCTGGCCGTACTGTGGCTGTTCGTGATCGTGGCCGTGCAGGTCATCCGCAGCGACCTCTTCGGTACGCGTGTCACCCAGCGCGGCGCGCGCCGAGAGGCGGGACGGGCCCAGCAACAGGCCCAGCGCCAGCAGGCGCCCCCGCAGCAGCGCCAGCAGCCGGCCGCCGCCGGCCGCACGCGCCGCAACGCACCGACGAAGCTGGTCGTGTCCGAGGGCACCCTCACCGGCACGACCGTCGCCCTCCAGGGCCAGACCATCACCCTGGGCCGGGCGCACGACAGCACGATCGTGCTGGACGACGACTACGCCTCCAGCCGCCATGCCAGGATCTACCCGGACCGCGACGGCCAGTGGATCGTCGAGGACCTGGGCTCCACCAACGGCACGTATCTGGACCGATCGCGACTGACGACTCCCACACCGATCCCGCTGGGTGCGCCGATCCGTATCGGCAAGACCGTCATCGAGCTTCGGAAGTAGTGCTACATCATGAGTGAGCGCGAGCGGAGCGAGCACGCGGCGGCGGCCGGCACCCAGGGCCCCGGTGTGCTCCCGACCGGAGGGTGGGCAGTGTGGCTCGACACGACCGGCTGTACCCGGGGCCGACGGGCGAGGTGCGCATGAGTCTGTCACTGCGCTTCGCCGCCGGATCGCACAAGGGCATGATCCGGGAAGGCAACGAGGACTCCGGTTACGCCGGTCCGCGTCTGCTCGCCATCGCCGACGGCATGGGCGGCGCCGCCGCCGGTGAGGTCGCCTCCTCCGAGGCCATCTCCACCATCGTCGCCCTCGACGACGACGTCCCCGGCTCCGACGTCCTCACCTCGCTCGGCACCGCCGTCCAGCGCGCCAACGACCAGCTGCGCGCCCTGGTCGAGGAAGACCCCCAGCTCGAAGGCATGGGGACGACCCTGACCGCCCTGCTGTGGACGGGCCAGCGCCTCGGCCTCGTCCACGTCGGCGACTCGCGCGCCTACCTGTTGCGCGACGGCGTCCTCACCCAGATCACGCAGGACCACACCTGGGTGCAGCGCCTCGTCGACGAGGGCCGCATCACCGAGGAAGAGGCCACCACCCACCCCCAGCGGTCCCTGCTGATGCGGGCGCTGGGCAGCGGCGAGCACGTCGAGCCGGACCTGTCGATCCGTGAGGTCCGCGCCGGCGACCGCTACCTGATCTGCTCCGACGGTCTGTCCGGCGTCGTCTCCCACCAGACGCTCGAGGACACCCTCGCCAGCTACCAGGGCCCGCAGGAGACCGTGCAGGAGCTGATCCAGCTCGCCCTGCGCGGCGGCGGCCCCGACAACATCACCGTGATCGTCGCCGACGTCCTCGACCTGGACACCGGGGACACCCTCGCAGGCCAGCTGTCCGACACCCCGGTCGTGGTCGGCGCCGTCGCCGAGAACCAGCTCCAGCAGCACGACAACAACATCATGCAGACCCCCGCCGGCCGCGCCTCCGGCCTCGGCCGGCGGCAGCAGGGACACGGCGGGGGCGGCGAGTTCGGCCCGCCCGGCTCCGGCAGCGACATCACCGGCTTCATCCCCACCGACGGCTTCGGCGACTACACCGACGACGACTTCATCAAGCCGCGCAAGGGCCGGCGGTGGCTGAAGAGATCCTTCTACGGCGTCCTCGCCCTCGCCGTCATCGGCGGCGGGCTGTACGGCGGCTACCGCTGGACCCAGACGCAGTACTACGTCGGCACCAAGGGCGAACACGTCGCGCTGTACCGGGGCATCAGCCAGGACCTGGCATGGGTGTCGCTCTCGAAGGTCGAGAAGGACCACCCCGAGATCGAACTCAAGTACCTCCCCGAGTACCAGCGCAAGCTGGTGGAGGCCACGATCGCCGAGGGCGACCTGTCCAACGCCCGCAAGAAGGTCGACGAGCTGGCCGTCCAGGCCTCCGCCTGCAAGAAGCAGGCCGGCACCGCGGCCGCGGGCGCCACCGGGTCCAAGACCGGCTCCGCGACCTCGTCCAAGACCGGCTCGAAGACCGGCTCGAAGACCGCAGAGGGCCAGACGGGCGCCACCACGGGAACCACCCCCGTCTCCCTCACGTCCAAGGCATCGCCGAGCCCCTCGGCAACCGCGTCCCCGACCGCACCCGCGACTCCCACTCCCACCCCCGGCCCGAGCCTGTCGGAGGAGGAGCAGAAGGTCGTCTCGCGGTGCGGTGAGCAGTAGGCAAGCCGTGAGAGGCCCCGTCACACGATGAGCAGTACAACCAACTCGCCGACGCACCACACGTCCACGATCGGCTCGATCGGCACCCCGAGCCGGCGCAACACCGAGCTCGCGCTGCTCGTGTTCGCCGTCGTCATCCCGGTCTTCGCCTACGCCAACGTGGGCCTTGCCATCAACGAGCAGGTGCCCTCCGGCCTCCTCAGCTACGGCCTCGGCCTCGGACTGCTGGCCGGCGTGGCCCACCTCGTCGTCCGCAAGTTCGCGCCCTACGCCGATCCCCTGCTGCTGCCCGTGGCCACCCTGCTCAACGGGCTCGGGCTCGTCGCGATCTGGCGCCTCGACCAGTCCAAACTGCTCAAGCAGATCCACCAGGCCGGCACGGCCGCGCCGCGGCAGCTGCTCTACACGGCCCTGGGCATCGCCCTGTTCGTCGTCGTGCTGATCTTCCTCAAGGACCACCGCGTCCTACAGCGCTACACCTACATCTCCATGGTCGGCGCGGTCCTGCTGCTGCTCCTGCCGCTCGTCCCCGGCCTCGGCCAGAACATCTACGGCGCGAAGATCTGGATCTCGGTCGCCGGTTTCTCCATCCAGCCCGGTGAGTTCGCCAAGATCGTCCTGGCGATCTTCTTCGCCGGCTACCTGATGGTGAAGCGCGACGCGCTCGCCCTCGCCAGTCGCCGCGTCCTCGGGCTGTACCTGCCGCGCGGCCGCGACCTCGGCCCGATCATCGTCGTCTGGCTCATCTCGATCCTGATCCTGGTCTTCGAGACCGACCTCGGCACCTCGCTGCTGTTCTTCGGCATGTTCGTGATCATGCTGTACGTCGCCACCGAGCGGACCAGCTGGATCGTCTTCGGTCTGCTGATGTCCGCGGCCGGCGCCGTCGGCGTGGCCAGCTTCGAGAGCCACGTCCAGCAGCGTGTGCAGGCCTGGCTCGACCCGATGCGCGAGTACAAGCTCAGCCAGTCCGGCGCCCCCGGCATCCACTCCGAGCAGGCCATGCAGGCGCTGTGGGCGTTCGGCTCCGGCGGCACGCTGGGCACCGGCTGGGGCCAGGGCCACTCCGAGCTCATCCGGTTCGCCGCCAACTCCGACTTCATCCTCGCCACCTTCGGTGAGGAGCTCGGCCTCGCCGGCATCATGGCGCTCCTGCTGCTGTACGGCCTGATCGCCGAGCGCGGCGTGCGCACCGCCCTCGCCGCCCGCGACCCCTTCGGCAAGCTGCTCGCGATCGGCCTCTCCGGCGCCTTCGCGCTCCAGGTCTTCGTCGTCGCCGGCGGTGTGATGGGCCTCATCCCGCTCACCGGCATGACGATGCCCTTCCTCGCCTACGGCGGCTCCTCCGTCATCGCCAACTGGGCCCTGATCGGCATCCTGATCAGGATCAGCGACACCGCGCGCCGCCCGGCGCCCGCACCCGCCTCGAACCCCGACGCCGAGATGACCCAGGTGGTCCGCCCGTCATGAACAAGCCCCTGCGCCGGATCGCGATCTTCTGCGGCCTGCTCGTCCTGACCCTGCTGCTGCGCGACAACTACCTGCAATACGTCAAGGCCGACAGCCTCGCCAGCGACACCAAGAACCGCCGCGTCAACATCACGCGCTACTCCACCCCGCGCGGCAACATCATCGTCGACGGCAAGGCCATCACCGGCTCGGTCGAGACCACCGGCGACTACAAGTACAAGCGCACCTGGACCAACGGCGCGATGTGGGCCCCGGTCACCGGCTACTCCTCGCAGGCCTTCGGCGCCAACCAGCTGGAGCGGCTGGAGGACGGCATCCTCAGCGGCAACGACGACCGGCTGTTCTTCCGCAACACCCTGGACATGATCACGGGCAAGGAGAAGGAGGGCGGCAGCGTCATCACCACCCTCAACCCCGCCGCGCAGAAGGCCGCCTACGAGGGCCTGGGCCGCAAGAAGGGCGCGGTCGCCGCGATCGAACCGTCCACCGGCAAGATCCTGGCACTCGTCTCCACCCCGTCCTACGACCCCTCGAAGTTCGCCGGTTCCTCCGACGCCGACGCCGAAGCGTGGACGAAGGTCCAGAAGAAGAACGACCCCGACGACCCCATGCTCAACCGGGCCCTGCGCGAGACCTACCCCCCGGGCTCCACCTTCAAGGTCGTCACCGCCGCCGCCGCGCTGGAGAACGGCGAGGTCTCCGGCATCGACGCGAAGACCAAGACCCCCGACCCGTTCCCGCTGCCGCAGTCCTCCAGCAAGCTCACCAACGAGCACGGCGCGTGCGAGAACGCCAGCCTGCGCTACGCGCTCATGGTGTCCTGCAACACCGTCTTCGCGAAGATGGCCGACAACGTCGGCAACGAGAAGATGATCGAGCAGGCCGAGAAGTTCGGCTTCAACGAGGCCGAGCTCGACACCCCGGTGCGCGCCGCCGAGTCGATCTTCCCCAAGGACAACCCGCCGCAGAACGCCCTCGACGGCATCGGACAGGGCTCCAACCGCGCCACCCCGCTCCAGATGGCCATGGTCGCCTCCGCGGTCGCCAACGACGGCAAGCTGATGAAGCCGTACATGGTCGACCAGCTCAAGGCCCCCAACCTGGACACCCTGGAGACGACCGAGCCGCAGCAGCTCTCCCAGCCCGTCTCCTCGAAGACCGCTCAGGCGCTCCAGGAGATGATGGAGACCGTCGTCAACGACCCGCAGGGCACCGGCGGCAAGGCCCGGATCGACGGCGTCAAGGTCGGCGGCAAGACCGGCACCGCCCAGCACGGCCTCAACAACAGTGAGAAGCCGTACGCCTGGTTCATCTCGTACGCCAAGGTGTCCGACGGCAGCGCACCGGTCGCGGTCGCCGTGGTCGTCGAGGACGGCGCCGCCGACCGCGGCGACATCACCGGCGGCGGTCTGGCCGGTCCGATCGCCCGGGACGTGATGAAGGCAGTCATCAACAGCAAGAAGTGACCCCCATCACGTCGCCTACACATCGGTGCACGTTGCGATACCGGTCCTGTATCGGGTGACGGGCTTGGCCAGGTCACACAGCTCCGTCCGGGTACGGTATGCCCGGACGGCAGCCTCCGACCGCACACGTGTGCCGGTCGGGACCGACGGAGAGGGCTGGTAGGTAGCTATGGAAGAGCCGCGTCGCCTCGGCGGCCGGTACGAGCTGGGCCACGTGCTCGGTCGTGGTGGCATGGCGGAGGTCTACCTCGCGCATGACACCCGCCTCGGCCGCACCGTGGCGGTGAAGACGCTGCGCGCGGACCTCGCGCGCGACCCTTCCTTCCAGGCCCGGTTCCGCCGGGAGGCCCAGTCTGCCGCCTCGCTCAACCACCCCGCGATCGTCGCGGTCTACGACACGGGCGAGGACTACATCGACGGGGTCTCGATCCCGTACATCGTCATGGAGTACGTCGACGGGTCCACGCTCCGCGAGCTGCTCCACTCCGGCCGCAAGCTGCTGCCGGAGCGGACGCTGGAGATGACCATCGGCATCCTCCAGGCCCTGGAGTACTCGCACAGAGCCGGCATCGTCCACCGCGACATCAAGCCCGCGAACGTCATGCTGACGCGCAACGGCCAGGTCAAGGTCATGGACTTCGGCATCGCCCGCGCCATGGGCGACTCCGGCATGACGATGACGCAGACGTCCGCGGTCATCGGCACCGCCCAGTACCTCTCCCCCGAGCAGGCGAAGGGCGAGCAGGTCGACGCCCGCTCCGACCTCTACTCGACGGGCTGCCTGCTCTACGAGCTGCTGACGGTCCGGCCGCCCTTCGTCGGGGACTCCCCGGTCGCGGTGGCCTACCAGCACGTGCGCGAGGAACCGCAGCCGCCGAGCGTCTTCGACCCCGAGATCACCCCCGAGATGGACGCCATCGTCCTCAAGGCGCTGGTCAAGGACCCGAACTACCGATACCAGTCGGCCGACGAGATGCGGCTCGACATCGAGGCCTGCCTCGACGGCCAGCCGGTGGGCGCGACCGCGGCGATGGGCTCGGTCGGCTACGGCGGTTACGGCGACGACCAGGCGACCACCGCCATGCGCGCCGACGCCGGCGCCACGTCGATGCTGCCGCCCATGAACCCGGACGACGGCGGCTACGGCTACGACGACCGCCCCGACCGCCGCCGCCAGAAGAAGTCGAACACCTCGACGATCCTGCTGGTCCTCGCGGCGGTCCTGGTCCTCGTCGGCGCGATCCTGATCGGCAAGTGGGTGTTCAGCGGCGACGGCGCCGGCGCCAAGCCCTTCCCCGCCCCGAACTTCGTCAACAAGACGCGGGCCGTGGCCGAGACGATGGCCAAGAACACCGACCTCAAGCCGGTGTTCACCCAGAAGCCCTGCGAGAGCACCGCCAAGGGCAACATCTGCTCGCAGGACCCGGCGGCCGGCAAGGACGTCAACAAGGGCGACACCGTCAACCTCGTCGTGTCGACGGGCGCGCCCAAGGTCGTCGTGCCGACGGTCCTCGGCAAGAGCCTGGACGAGGCGAAGTCGCTCCTGGAGGGCGACAAGTACCAGTTCCAGGTCGACACCAAGCAGGAGGTGTCGTCGGAGCCGGAGGGCACCGTCCTCAAGCAGAACCCCAAGTTCGGCGACGAGGTGGAGAAGGGCACCACCATCACCCTCACCATCGCCAAGGCCGAGGAGAAGGCGACCGTCCCGGACGTCTCCAACAAGAGCTGCGACGAGGCGAAGGCCCAGATGGAGCAGAACGACCTCAAGGGCAACTGCGTCGAGGTCGACACCCAGGACCAGAACCAGGTCGGCAAGGTCGTCCAGACCGTCCCGTCCATCGGTTCCCAGGCCGACAAGGGCTCCACCGTCCAGATCCAGATCGGCAAGAGCACCCAGCCGGAGCAGGTGCAGGTCCCCGGCAACCTCCAGGGCATGAGCCTGAAGGACGCCAAGAAGGCCCTCCAGGACGCCGGCCTGAACGTCGGCAACATCGCCGGCTCCCAGGACGACGACGCCCAGGTGATCAGCTCGGACCCGGCCCCCGGCAGCACCGTCAACAAGGGCCAGGCCGTCAACCTGATCGCCATCAAGAACGGCGGCAACGGCGGCAACAACGGAGGCGGTTTCTTCGGCGGAGGCGGCGGCTGACCGTCCCGCGACGACGCACCGCAGCGGGCCCTGCCGGAAGCATCCGGCAGGGCCCGCTCGCGTCACCCGGCGGGAAGACGCCGGCGCCCAGGAGGAGGCGGAGGAGGAGGGGCGGACCCTCCCGGCGGGAGCGGCCGGGTCAGCCCAGTTCCTTCGGCGGGGTGCGGTCCGCGTCGACCTTCTCCACCCGCACGAGCTCGCCCCAGACCACGTACCGGTAGCGGCTCGTGTAGACCGGCGTGCAGGTCGTCAGCGTGATGTAGTGCCCGGCCTTCTTCGTGCCGGACTCCTTCGGGATGGCGCCGAGGACCTCGACGTTGTACTTCGAGGTCTCCGGCAGGATCGCGAACACCTTGTAGACGTACCAGTCGTCCTTCGTCTCGAAGACGATCGGGTCGCCCTTCTCCAGCTTGTCGATGTTGTGGAACTTCGCACCGTGGCCGTCGCGGTGCGCGGCGAGCGCGAAGTTGCCCGTCCTGCCGCTCGTCGGCAGGGCCGCCTTGACGGGATCGGTGTAGTAGCCGGCGACGCCCTCGTTGAGGACCTTCGACGAGGTGCCCTTCTCGACCAGCACCTCACCGTTGCTCATCGCGGGCACGTGCAGGAAGCCGATGCCGTCCCCCGTGTCCAGCGCGCCGGGACCGCTGTCCTGCCGCGCCCAGCCGTCGCGCACCTTGTCGCCCTGCCGGTGCGCGTGCCGGTCGGCGACGACGTTGGTCCACCACAGGGAGTAGACGACGAACAGGCCGAGCACCAGGCCCGCCGTGATGAGGAGTTCACCGAAGACGCTGACGGCGAACGCGATCCGGCCGCCTCCCCGGCGCCGCGGCCCGGGCGGAGGCGCGTCCACACGCGCGCGCTCTTCGTGATCGGTGCCGCCGGTGGTCGCTGCCACGTTCAATCCGCCCCTACTCGACTGCCTGCGCACCCACGGCACGCCACCCGGTCCACACGCCTACTCGACGAGCGCGTCCGGCTTTCCCTTGCTCCGCGGCCGCTCCTCGACCATCTTGCCCCAGACGATCAGCCGGTACTTGCTGGTGAACTCCGGCGTGCAGGTCGTGAGCGTGATGTACCGGCCCGGCCCGGTGAACCCGGAGCCCGGCGGGACCGGATCGAGCACGCTCGTGTTGCTCGGCGCGGTCACCGGCAGCGAGGACGCCATCTTGTAGACGAAGTACTCGTCCTGCGTCTCGACGACGATGTCGTCGCCCGCCTGGAGGCGGTTGATGTACCGGAACGGCTCGCCGTGCGTGTTGCGGTGGCCCGCGAGGCCGAAGTTGCCGCTCTTCGCCTCCGGCATCGCCGTCGTCAGCGCGCCCTCGCCGTAGTGCCCGACCATCCCCTTGTCGAGCACCTTCTTGTTGCTCACGCCCTCGGCGATCGGCACCACCACGTCCAGCTTGGGAATGTGCAGGATGGCGAAGCCCTGCCCGGGCGAGAACACCCCGGGGGCGCCCTTCCCGCTGGCCCAGTCGTCCTGGAGGCTGCTGGCCTCCTTGTCCGCCTGCGCGTGGGCCCGCACGTTCGTCCACCACAGCTGGTAGGTGACGAACAGCAGCATCAGCACACCCGTGGTGATGAACACCTCGCCGATCGCCCGGCTGACGACGACCGCCGCGCTCGGCTTGCGGGCCCGCTGGCGGCGCCGGGCCTCGACGCGCGACAGCGGCCGCTCGTCCTGCGACGGAGGCGGAACGTCCGGCCCGTCCTGCGCCCCGGGAGGCGCGTCGTGACCCGCGTGACCCCCGTGACGGCCGTGACGACCCTTGGCGGCCTTCCTGCGGGCCGCGCGTCCGCCCGCCGGAGTTCCAGGGGCCTGGGCGCCCGCCGAGGCGCCAGGAGCGGATATGGGGCCGCCGCCGAACGCCGACGCCGGCGGTATCCGCAACGCGACCGTCTCGTCGTCGACCGGAGGCCCGTACGACTGCCCCGATCCCCGTACCGGCCCCTGCCCTGCGCCCTGCCCCGCTCCCGCACGGCGGTCACCGCCGAAGGACTCGTACGACGCGGCGCCGTACGAGTCCTCGCGCTCGCGACGCAGCGCGGTCACGCCGTGGCCCTGCCCACCACCGGGGCGAGCCCCGCCGACCTCGCCACGGCGCCCTGGTCACCGCACTCCGTCAGCCAGTTGGCAAGCATCCGGTGCCCGTGCTCGGTCAGCACCGACTCCGGGTGGAACTGGACGCCCTCGACGGGAAGTTCACGGTGGCGCAGCCCCATGATGATCCCGTCCTGCGTGCGGGCGGTCACCTCGAGCTCGGCCGGCACCGTCCCCGGTTCGGCGGCCAGCGAGTGGTAGCGCGTCGCGGTGAACGGGCTGGGCAGCCCCGCGAAGACGCCCCGCCCCTCGTGCTCCACCGGCGAGGTCTTGCCGTGCAGCAGCTCCGGCGCGCGGTCCACCACTCCGCCGTAGGCCACCTGCATCGACTGCATGCCCAGGCAGACCCCGAAGACGGGGACCCCGGTGGCCGCGCAGTGGCGCACCATCTCGACGCAGACGCCGGCCTCCTCGGGCGTGCCCGGGCCGGGCGAGAGGAGCACGCCGTCGAACCCGTCCTGGGCGTGGGAGGTGGACACCTCGTCGTTGCGCAGGACCTCGCACTCGGCGCCCAGCTGGTACAGGTACTGGACCAGGTTGAAGACGAAGCTGTCGTAGTTGTCGACGACGAGAATGCGCGCGCTCACTGGTTGTCCACCGTCACATCGTTGAAGGGAAGCAGCGGTTCGGCCCACGGGAAGACGTACTGGAACAGCGCGTACACCACGGCCACGACCAGCATGATCGAGATCAGCGCCTTCACCCACGCGTTTCCCGGCAGATGCCGCCAGATCCAGCCGTACATGCCGTCCCTTCCGTCGCACCACGGCACCTGACTCACGCCGTACGCCACCAGACTAACGGCGCAGGGCCCTCGGTTCGCCTGCCTCCACGGGCTGTGTGGAGTCCAGGTGCGCCCAGACGATCAGCCGGTGACTGTGCCCCCATTCCGGATCGCACGTCGTCAGCGTCAGATACCGGCCCGGACGCGTATACCCCGACTTACGTGGCACAGCGTCGATCACCTCGACGTCCGAGGGCACGGTTTTGTAGGGGCCTTTGTCGATCCGATACGTGAACCAGGTGGCGCCGTCCGTCAGCACCACGGCGTCCCCCCGCCTGAGCTCGGGGAAGTCCTTGAAAGGGTCGCCGTAGGTCCGGCGGTGGCCCGCGACGGAGAAGTTGCCGGTCTCTCCCAGCCGCGCGGTCCCCCGGTAGTGCCCCAGCCCCTTCTTCAGGGTGCCGGTCGCCGTCCCCTCCAGCACCGGCTTGTTCCACGTGAAACCGAGCCTCGGGATGTACATCACCGCGAAGGGCCGGCCGTCCCGGTACGGCGCCGCGGGCACGGCCGCCCCGGCCCCGGAGCCGGGGCTCGCGCTGGGGCCGGCCCCCCGGCCCTGCCGGGCCCACTGGTCGTGCAGCACGTCGATCTGGTCGTCCATCGCCCGTTCGGCCCGCACCCCGGTCCAGAACAGCACGTAGACGACGAAGAGGACGATGACGGCCCCGACGGTGATGCACAGCTCGCTGAACGTCCTGACGATGACCCGCACCGACACAGGCGCCCCCCGGCGGCCGTCGCTCGACTACTCCACAGGCTTGGCGTAGTGCAGATCCACTGTGCCCGAGTAGCCCGGCAGAGTCACCGTGCCGTCCTCGGTGACTTTCCAGCCGAGCCCGTAGACGTTCACGTAGACCATGTAGTTCTGGATCGACGGCGCCTCGGCGAGCGCCCGCTGAAGCTTCTGCGGATCGCCGACCGCCTGGATCTTGTACGGCGGCGAGTAGACCCGGCCCTGGAGGATCAGGGTGTTCCCGACGCAGCGCACCGCACTGGTGGAGATCAGCCGCTGGTCCATGACCTTGATGCCCTGGGCCCCGCCCTGCCAGAGCGCGTTCACCACCGCCTGGAGGTCCTGCTGGTGGATGACCAGGTAGTCGGGCTGCGGCTCCGGATACCCCGGAAGCTTGGCGGTGGCGTTCGGCGGAGCGTCGTTGAGCGTGACGGTGATGGCCTTGCCCTTGAGCTTCTGGGTGCCCGCGTTCTTCTCGAGGCCGGCGAGCTTGTCGTCCTGCGCCTTCGTGCTGCCGTCGTCGGCCTCGGCGAGGGACTCGACCTCGTCGCGCAGCGCGCCGTTCGTCTCGTCCAGCTCGCCGTTCTTCTGGCTGCGCTCCTGGATGAGGTCGGACAGCTTCAGCAAGGAGGCGTCGGTGCGGATGTTCGTGCCCTTGGCGGTGGTGAAGCTGGTGAAGAAGAGCAGCCCCGCGAGGGCGAAGACGCCCACGGTGAGCACGCGCACGGGCCGGAAGCCGCCCCGGCGCTCCCCCGAGGGGGCGGGCGAGGGGGCGGAAGGGGAAACGGGGGCGGGATCCGGGGTGGAACCCGTTGATCCCGTCCGGGGGGAGTCGGCAGAATTGCTCAACGTACCCTTATCTCCTTCAGCGCCGTAGAAGCACTACGCTAACGGACGCCCGGGGGAGCCTCTCAGTCCCCTAGTACACAGCCCCCGAGCCCGACCCAGCACCTGCGCGGCCACGCAGCGCATCGACAGGAGAGACCCTCGTGCCGAAGTCACGTATCCGCAAGAAGGCCGACTACACGCCGCCGCCGGCGAAGCAGGCGACCGCGATCAAGCTCAACAGCCGTGCCTGGGTCGCGCCCGTGATGCTGGCCATGTTCCTCATCGGACTGGCCTGGATCGTGGTCTTCTACGTCACCGACGGCTCGCTGCCCATCGACCAGCTGGACAACTGGAACATCGTCGTGGGCTTCGGGTTCATCGCCGCCGGCTTCGGCGTCTCCACCCAGTGGAAGTAGCGCGACCAGCTCTGCCCACGGTTATCCACTGAGTTATCCACAGCAGTCTGGGGAAAAGAAAGACGATCTGTGGATAACTCATCGAAGGTTGACGCCGGTGTGAAGGAAGTACCGGCCGCCACCTTCACTCGAATGACTGTTCGCCCCCTGCCTGACCTGCACGAATACCGGTCAGGGTCAGGGGGCGCGGTCGTTCCCGCACGTTGTGCACAAGATTCGCCACAGACTGTGGACAACGAAGCGCTCAGGTGAGCTGAGCCGTTCTCAGGAGCGTGACGACCAGGACGGCCGCCAGCATCAGCGCGCACGCCCCGTACTGGATGAGCGCACGGCGCTCGCGCGGGGCGTAGACCATGGCGGAGCCGACGACCAGACCCGCGACCAGGCCGCCGACGTGCGCCTGCCAGGCGATCCCGGCCCAGCCGAACGTGATGACCAGGTTGATGACCAGCAGGGCGATGACCGGCCGCATGTCGTACCGCTGCCGGCGCACCAGCACGACGAGCGCCCCGAACAGGCCGAAGATGGCCCCGGAGGCGCCGAGCGACGCCTCGTTGGGGGCGGAGATCAGGTAGGTCAGCGCGCTGCCGGCCAGACCGGACACCAGGTACAGCGCGAGGTACCGGCTCCGGCCGAGAGCCCGCTCCAGCGGACCGCCGATCCACCACAGGCTGAGCATGTTCGACAGGATGTGGATATAGCTCAGGTGCAGGAACATCGAGGTCAGCAGCCGGTACCACTGGCCTTCGGCCACGCCCTGGAGCGCGCCGAAGCCGATGGTCGGCACGAACGCCCGGCCGATCAGCTCGAAGCGTTCCGTGAAGCTGTCGCCGACGACCTGCTGCACCACGAACAGCGCGAGGTTGAGGCCGACCAGGATCTTGGTGACCAGATGGGGGTCGGCGGCGATCGTGCCCCCCGCCACGGTGCGGGGCCGCGAGGCGTCGGGCGCGTGTCCGGTGCCGGAGCCCTCGCGGACGCAGGTCGGGCACTGGAAGCCGACGGAGGCGCTGACCATGCACGCGGGGCAGATCGGACGATCGCAGCGGGTGCACCGCACGCCGGTCTCCCGGTCGGGGTGCCGGTAGCAGACGGGCAGGCCGTTGTGCGCGTCGTCCTGCCGGCTGCCAGGCGCCTGGTCCATGGGCTCCCCCAGATGAGTCGTGCGGGGCGGCACGGTCGGAAAGGGATCGGATCGGAAGGGACATCGGATCGGATCGGAAAGGAAACCGCCCTGCCCATCCTTACGGACGAGCAGGGCGCATGGTTCCCGGGGTCGCCGCTCCGGCGGCTCCCGCCGTGGCGCGCTCAGACCTGGCGGGTCTCGACGACGACCGACTCGATGACGACGTCCTTCAGCGGGCGGTCGGTGCGCGGGTTGGTCGGGGTGGCGGCGATGGCGTCCACGACCTTCTGGCTCGCCGGGTCGGTGACCTCGCCGAAGATGGTGTGCTTGCGGGTCAGCCAGGCCGTGGGCGAGACGGTGAGGAAGAACTGCGAGCCGTTGGTGCCCGGCCCGGCGTTGGCCATGGCCAGCAGGTAGGGGCGGTCGAAGCGCAGGTCCGGGTGGAACTCGTCCTCGAACTGGTAGCCGGGGCCGCCGGTGCCGTTGCCGAGCGGGTCCCCGCCCTGGATCATGAATCCGCTGATCACTCGGTGGAAGACCGTGCCGTCGTACAGCTTGTCCGTGGACTTCGCACCCGTCTCGGGGTTGACCCACGCCCGCTCGCCGGTGGCGAGTTCGACGAAGTTCTTCACCGTCTTCGGGGTGTGGTCCGGGAAGAGCCGGATCTCGATGTCGCCGTGGTTGGTCTTCAGGGTGGCGTACAGCTGCTCGGCCACGATCTGCCTTCCGTCGTTCCTGTGACGCCCCGATCCTCGCACGGCCGCCGGCGGGCGGCCGCGGACGGCTCGCTCCGGGACCGGAACCGACGGATCGGGTACGGAAATGCGCCCGAGTCGCCCGGGACGGGAGCGGTCGGGGCCGATCCGTGGCATCGTCGGCTTTGTCGTTCGTTCGATGCTTCGTCGGCATTGCCCCCGATACGATCCGAATACAGCCCCTATCAGATGCCGTCCGCCCACGATTCGCCCATGATCAGCACCCGGATGCCCGTCCACACATGCCGAGTAGGCCGTCGGCAGGCATGATCCGGAAAAGGGTGGAAAGTCGAAATACCGTACGCCACCGAGGAGGAGGAACACGTGACCCGCATCGACAGCGTGCGCGCCGCGACCGGCTCGGCGAAGGACAGCGTGCTGCACGCCGCGGAAGTGGTGGCGCCCTACGCCGACACGGCCAAGGAGCGGGCCGCGCTTTACGCGCATGAGGCCCGCGTACGGCTCGCGCCCAAGGTGTCGCAGGCCGCCGAACAGGCCCGCGTGCAGTATGACGCCCACGTCGCCCCGCGCCTGGAGCAAGCGAAGACGCACGTCCCGCCGAAGGTCGACCATGCCGCGCAGGAAGCGGCCGCCCGTACGCGGCTGGCCGCACGGCAGGCCGCCGACTACTCCCGACCGCGGATCGAACAGGCGGTCGCCGCGGCCGGACCCGTGAAGGACGAGGCCGCCGCCCGGGGCGCCGCCGCTCTGGCCGCCCTGCGCGGTCAGGTGACGCCGAAGGAGATCGAGAAGCTGGTGCGCAAGCACCGGCGTCGGGCGAAGGCGGGCCGGCTCGCCAAGTCCCTCGCCGTCATCGGCCTGGTCGCCGGCGGCGCTTTCGCGGCCTGGAAGTGGTGGGACAAGCAGGCCAACCCGGACTGGCTCGTCGAGCCGCCCGCGGCCACGGAGGTCCCCGCCTCCGGCGGTCTGACCGCCGTGGACGGAAGCGACGAACCGTCCGTCCTGGACCCCGAGGTACAGGCCAAGCAGGCCGAGGAGGAGGCCGCGCATCGCGACGACCGCGCCTGACCGGCCGCCGCCGGGCGCCCCACGGCACGGACGGCGACGCGGTCCCCGCACCCCGCCCCTGTCACGCCGAAGACCCCTCCCCCTGCGTTCGCGCAGGTAGGAGGGGTCTTCTTCGTGTGGAGCCTAGGGGAGTCGAACCCCTGACATCTGCCATGCAAAGACAGCGCTCTACCAACTGAGCTAAGGCCCCTCTACAGGGCGTCCGGCCGGTGCAGATCTCGTACCGGCGGGCGCCGCAGACCAGAGTACCGGGTCACCCGGGGTATCTCGCAAAAAGATGGGGGGTCCCCGCGGATGACCACTCTCCGTAAAATGCAGAAACGCGGTTCGCTACAGCGAACCGCGTTTCTGGGGAAGCGATGGGGAGACGCAATGGACGCCGCACAGCAGGAAGCGACCGCGAGAGCGCGGGAACTGCAGCGGAACTGGTACGGGGAGCCGCTGGGGGCGCTCTTCCGTAAGCTCATCGACGATCTTGGTCTCAACCAGGCTCGTCTCGCGGGGGTGCTGGGACTGTCGGCGCCGATGCTGTCCCAGCTGATGAGCGGTCAGCGGGCGAAGATCGGCAACCCGGCCGTGGTGCAGCGGGTGCAACTGCTTCAGGAGTTGGCGGCGCAGGTCGCGGACGGCAGCGTCAGCGCCGCCGAGGCGACCGAGCGCATGGACGAGATCAAGCGCTCCCAGGGGGGTTCGGTGCTCAGCAACACCACACACACGACGAACAGTTCGGGAGCGCCCACGGTCAAGCGGGTGGTCCGCGAGATCCAGTCCCTGCTGCGCTCGGTGTCCGCCGCCGGCGACATCATCGAGGCCGCCGACACCCTCGCCCCGACCCACCCCGAACTGGCAGAGTTCCTCCGGGTGTACGGCGCGGGCCGGACGTCCGACGCGGTCGCGCACTACCAGTCCCACCAGAACTGAGCCGACGGCCCGGTCGCCGAAGGGGGTTCGGCAGCCGGGCGGTCGGGCACGCCGGTCGGGGGACCGGCGGACCGGGGGAGCAGCAACGGGGGGACCGGCAGTCGGGACGCCGGCCGCCGGGGGAGGCCACGACGCGACACGGCACGGCAGCGCGCACGGGGGTCGTGCGGTGGGCTCGCCGGAGGCGTCCCACTTCTCACGGGGGACACGGGGTGGGGGTACGGG
>NZ_JAHHIT010000134.1 GCF_024539675.1 Streptomyces hilarionis
CCCCCGCCCCTGCCCCGGTATGCGGGCCGTCGTCCGGCGTCTCGACGCGCGCTCCCTGCGGTGTCCCGGCGCGCGCCCCCGGCGGCGGGTCGTCCGCCGGCTCGACCGGCAGGTGCGCCGTGACCGTGAAGCCGCCGCGCGGGCCCGGGCCCGCCGTCAGTGACCCGCCCGCCGTCGCGAGCCGCTCGCGCAGGCCGGTGAGGCCGGTGCCGCCGACCGGCGCGCACGCCTCGCCGCCGGCGGCCCCGCCCTGGCGACCGTGGCCGTCGTCCGTGACGGTCAGCCGGATCCGCTCGGGGGCGGCCGTCACCGCGATGCGGCACCGGGTCGCGCCGCTGTGCCGGACGACGTTGGTGACCGCCTCGCGCACCACCCAGCTCAGCAGGGCCGAGCTCTGCGGGTCCGGCGGCGGCCCGGACCGGGTCACCGACGGTTCGACGCCCGCCGCCGTGAGCGCGGAACGGGCCCGGTCCAGCTCGGCGGCCAGGCTTCCCTCGCGGTAGCCGGTGACCGCCTCCCGGATCTCGGTCAGGGCCTGGCGGCCGACCGCCTCGATGTCCGTCACCTGGGCGAGAGCCGCGTCCATGTCGCGCGGGGCCAGGCGCCGGGCCGCCTCCGACTTCACCACGATCACCGACAGGGTGTGGCCGAGCAGGTCGTGCAGATCGCGCGAGAAACGCAGCCGCTCCTCCTCCACGGCCCGGCGGGCCAGCTCCTCACGGGCCGCGCGCAGCTCCCGCACGGCCTCGGAGAGGGACAGGATCGCGGCCGTCACCATCGTCGACAGCCAGGTGGCGTAGGCGATCGTGAGGCCGTCCCAGCCGTCGTGGACGGCGGACACGGTCCCGGCCACCGCGGCCAACGCCGTGCCCACGGCGCGCAGGTGGGGACCGCGCAGGGCCGCGCCCGTCGCGAGGCCCAGCAGGGGGAAGAACAGCAGCCAGCTGTCGCCGTAGACGAGCGCGAGCCCGCAGGTCACCAGGGCCATCAGGGCCAGCGCCACCCGCGTGGAGGTCGCCCGGCGGGTCTCCTTCACGAAGGAGCGGAAGGAGACGTAGATGTAGAGGGAGTTGAACGTCAGCAGGCCGAGGCCGCCGATCCACGGGTTCGGGGTCTCGCCGTGGAAGAGGTTGGAGATCGCGCCCATCCCCATGAGCAGCCACGGCATCAGCGTGAAGCCGCTGGCGGGCGGACCCGCGTCGTCCGGGACCCGGCCCGCCCGGGGCCCGCTCCCGCGGTCCGCCCGGTACCGTTCCTTCAGACGCTCCTTGTCCGCCTTCCACTGCCGCTGCTGCTCCCGGGCCTCCCGGAACGCCGAGCGCCAGGCGGCCCGGCGGCACGTCTGCGCGCGCCGCCGGTCCTCGAACGATCTTGTCATGGTGCCGTTCCCCCGTCGTCCGTCGTCCGTGTCACCGCACCGCCCCACCGGGGCGGTGCGGCCGGGTTCGACGCTACGGTCCCGGACGCCTCCACGGCAGGGCCGGGATGTACGGACCCGGCCGGTACAAATGTCACCGACGGCTGAATCTGACATACCGTCAGGTGTCGGCCGTCGGGTCTCTTCACAAGTGCCGGGGCCTGGGCTATACAGGGGGTCGCCGCACTGGAACGCGTTCTAGATCTGTTCCTGTTCCGTGGAGGACGCGTTCCGCGGCCCGTGGCGACCTCGGTGCGGCCGATCGGTGCGGACGGCCGTGCCGAGGTCTCGACACGATCCGAGCGATCCGAGCGATCAGGAGCCCCATGCCCATCGACGCAGCCAAGGCGCTCGCCGCCGAACCCCGGACCGGCGAGATCGCCTGGGACCGCCGGGACGTCCAGCTGTACCACCTCGGCATCGGCGCGGGCGTCCCGGCCACCGACCCCGACGAACTGCGGTACACGCTGGAGTCGCGGCTGCACGTCCTGCCGAGCTTCGCGACGGTCGCGGGATCCGGCTCGCCCGGCGTGATCAGCGGACTGTCCATGCCCGGCGTCGAGGTCGACCTCGCCCGCGTCCTGCACGGCGGCCAGCGCCTGGAGATCCACCGCCCGCTCCCGGTCGAGGGCCGCGCCACCGCCACCGGGCGCATCGCGGGCGTGTACGACAAGGGCAAGGCGGCCGTGCTCGTCATGCGCACCGAGGTCGCCGACGCGGACGGGCCGCTGTGGACCAACGACGCGCAGATCTTCGTCCGGGGGGAGGGCGGCTGGGGCGGCGACCGGGGACCCTCCGCCCGCCTCGACCCGCCCGCCGGCGATCCCGACAAGGAGGTGGAGCGCTCCCTCCGCGAGGACCAGGCCCTCCTCTACCGGCTCTCCGGCGACTACAACCCGCTGCACGCAGACCCGGAGTTCGCCAGGTCCGCCGGGTTCGACCGGCCCATCCTGCACGGCCTGTGCACCTACGGCGTGACGCTCAAGGCGGTCGTCGACACGCTGCTCGACGGGGACGTCACCCGGGTGCGCGGCTACGCCACGCGGTTCGCCGGGGTGGTCTTCCCGGGGGAGACCCTGCGCATCCGGATGTGGCGCGGCGAGGGGACGGTCCGGGTGGCCGTCGGCGCCGTGCAGCGCGACGACGCGCCGGTCCTCGCCGACACGATCGTCGAACACGCCTGACCACCGTCACCGCCTCCTGCACCACCCAGCATCCGAGGGGATCCGAGGGGAGCCGCACCATGCGCGCAGCCGTACTGCACGAGATCGGTCAGGACAAGCTGGAGGTCCTCGACGACGTCGAGGCGGTGGGCTTCGGCCCGGGCCGGGTCAGGATCCGGGTGCGGGCCACGGGGCTGTGCCACTCGGACCTCTCCGCGATGAGCGGGGTGCTGCCGCAGCCCGCGCCGTTCGTGCCCGGCCACGAGGGTGCGGGGGAGATCCTGGAGGTGGGGGAGGGCGTCACCCGGGTGAAGCCCGGCGACCGGGTGGTGGTCTGCTGGCTGCCGGCCTGCGGGGCGTGTCCCGCGTGCGGACGCGGTCAGACCGAGCTGTGCCTGGCCGGGTTCATGAACGCCGGCACGCCCAACTTCCGCCGTCCCGGCGGGGACGTCTTCGGCTTCGCCGGCACCGGGACCTTCGCCGAGGAGGTCGTCGTCGACGCGGGCTGCGCCGTTCCGATCCCCGACGACGTCCCCTTCGACATCGCCGCGCTCATCGGGTGCGGGGTGACGACCGGACTGGGCGCCGCGCTCAACACCGCCGACGTGGAAGCCGGTTCGTCGGTCGCCGTCATCGGCTGCGGAGGCGTCGGCATCTCCGCGATCCAGGGTGCGCGGCTCAAGGGCGCCGCGGAGATCGTCGCCGTCGACCCGGTCGCCTCGCGCCGTGAAGCGGCGCTGAACTTCGGCGCCACGAAGGCCGTTCCGCCGGAGGAACTGCCCGGCGCGAAGCAACTCGTCACCGGCGGCGAGGGGTTCGACTACGTCTTCGAGGTCGTCGGCCGCTCCTCGACCGCGCGCACCGCCTACGAGAACACCCGGCGCGGCGGCACCCTCGTGGTGGTCGGCGCGGGCGCGATGGACGATCACCTCCAGCTGAACATGTTCGAGCTGTTCTTCGACGAGAAGCGCATCCTGCCCTCGATGTACGGCGGCGGTGACGTCCTGCGCTCCTACGAGCGGACGATCGCCCTGTGGCGGGCCGGCCGGATCGACCTGTCGGGCCTGATCACGCACCGGGTGGCGCTCGCCGAGATCAACGAGGCGCTCGACCAGATGCGCACCGGCGCGGCCCTGCGCACGTGCATAGAGATCTGAGGAGGGCCGCCCGGATGACAAGGCCACTCGAAGGGCTCGCCGCGATCGTCACCGGCGCCGGGCGCGGGCTCGGCCGGGCCGAGGCGCTGGAACTGGCCAGGCTGGGGGCGTCCGTCGTCGTCAACGACTTCGGGCAGCCCGGTCGCGACGGTTCGGGCGAGGCGTCCGCCGCTCCCGCCGAGGAGGTGGCCCGCGAGATCAGGAAGGCGGGCGGCGCCGCGCTCGCCCACACCGGGGACGTCGCGGACTTCGCCCAGGCCCGGCTGCTCGTCGAGGCGGCGATCGCCGAGTTCGGCAAGCTGGACGTGCTCGTCAACAACGCGGGCATCCTGCGCGACCGCATGGTCTTCTCGATGGCCGAGGACGAGTGGGACGCCGTCGTCCGGGTCCACCTCAAGGGCCACTTCAACACGACCCGGTTCGCCGCCGCGCACTGGCGTGAGCGCTCCAAGGCGGCGGGGGCGCCGGTGTACGGGCGGATCGTGAACACCTCGTCGGAGGCGTTCCTCGCCGGGTCGGCCGGGCAGCCCAACTACGCGGCGGCGAAAGGCGGGATCGTCGGGCTGACGACGTCCACGGCGCTCGCGCTCGCCAAGTACGGGGTGACGGCCAACGTCATCTGCCCGCGCGCCCGCACCCGGATGACGCAGGACGTCTTCGCCGGGCTGTCCGGGGCGGACGGCGAGGGGCTGGACCCGCTCGCTCCCGAGCACGTCGCCCCGCTGGTCGGCTATCTGGCCTCGCCGGCCGCCGCGCGGATCAACGGGCAGCTGCTGGTGGTGCACGGCGGCATGGTCGCCGTCGTCGAACGGCCGCGTGTGCGAGCCAAGTTCGACAGCAAGGACGACACGTTCGGCTACGAGGAGCTCGACGCCGTCCTCGGCGCGCACTTCGCGCAGCGGCCGGCCGGGGAGACGTTCGCGGCGGCGGAGGTGCTGGGGTTGCGGCGCGGGGAGGCGTAGGGCATGCGGAAGGGGCTCCGGTCGTCCATGGACGACCGGAGCCCCTTCGGTGTGCCTGTGGCGCCGTCGGACAGCCGTCGCAGCCGCATGGCGGCGGTCAGGCGGCCGTCGGGCCGGCTCAGACTGCCCTCTCGGCCCTGTCCTCGGTCCGGTTCTCGGCCGGCTTGCGGTGCCGGCCGTGTGGGGCCGAGTCGCCGTCGTGGACCGAGACCGGTCCCCGGTGCCGGCCGTGACCGGCCGTGTCCTGGGAGTCGGTGGACGGCGGCCGCATCGTGCTGGTGTCGTTCATCGGAAAAGTTCACCCCGTCAACATGATCTTTCTTTACAGCCGGGCGATTTTATCCAGTGCACCGAGGAGCTAATCCAGGCGGCCACGCCAACCGCAGCTACTTCGTTACAAGGCCGCTCAACGGGGCCTGTTGGAGCGGGATCGGACGGGGTGCGCCGACCGCCGACGGACCCGGCCGCGGTGCATGCGCCGAGGGCGCCGAGTCGTCGTCGGCGGCCGCCTCGGGCGGGGCCGCGACGGGGGCGCAGAGCGGCGCCACACCGCAGGGCTCGGCCGCGGTGGCGTACGGCAGGCGCAGCACGCCCTGCGGCGTCCACAGCCCACTGCCCGCCAACCAGCCGTCAGGAGCGGCGAGTTGGAGCAGTCGGCGCTCGCCCGGGCGCCAGACGCCCACCCAGGCGCCCAGAGGGCTGTCGATGCGCAGCGCCACCGCGCAGGCCTCGGGCAGCAGCAGCTGGCCCGGCTGGATCGCGAAGGGGGTGAGCACGAGATCGGGCAGCCGCAGGCACTCCGGGAAGCGGACCGGCAGCGTGCTGCCGAGGACCCCCCAGCCCAGGCGGGTCTCTCCCGGCGAGGGGGCGTCGGAGGCGATGAGCAGCAGACCGCTGTCCGGGTCGGCGAGCAGCAGGCGGTCGTCGCTGTCGTCGGCGATCTGTAGCAGGGGGGACACTTCGCCACCGCGCTCCAGGTCGACCACGACCGTCTTGGTCCGGCCGGCGACCTCCCGGTCCAGCGCGAGCATGCGTCCCGTGCGGTCCAGCCAGACGCCGCCGGAGCAGCGGCCGGGGATCTCGGCGAGGTGCTCGGGGCCGAAGGAGCCGCCCGCCACCAGCCACACGGTCGTCGTGAAGGGGCCGACGGCCAGGGCGTACGCGCGTTCCCCGCAGGGGGCCGGCGGCAGCAGGCGCAGCCGGGCCCCCTCGTCGGGGCACTCGACCGCGCCCAGCGGCAGCTCGCCCGTGTCCGGGCCGGTGGGGTACAGCAGGGAGAAGGCGTGCCGGCCGTCCGTGAACCGCCGGATGAGGACCCGGCCGTCGGCCATCGGGTGCACCTCGGTGCCGGGCTCCTCGGGCTGGTTGCCCGGGAGCGGCACGGCGTAGGGCTCGGGGCCGTCCAGGGTCCAGCGCTCCGGGAACCAGGAGTCGCCGTCGCCGCTCCGGGCCAGGCGGGCGGCGTAGGCGCCGTTCGCCGTGATCACGCAGTTCCCGTGCGGCGCGGGCTCGGGGGCCCGGCCGTCCGCGGCGGGCTCCCACGCCCCAGCGGGCTCCCACGCCCCAGCGGGCTCCCATGCCCCAGCGGGCTCCCCGGACACGGCGGGCTCCGTCTCCGGGCCGGGCGCGGGCTCCGCGCCGGGCCCGGACTCCGCGGTGGGCCCGATCGCACAGGCCGGCATCGGCGTCGGCATCGGCATCGTGGTGTCACCTCCGCCGCCGAAGCTAGTTTTCGCACGCGCGGGCGTGGGACCGACGAGCGGCCTACTTCCCTCGAAGGAGTGGCGCAGAAGCGATTCGCCCGAGGTCGGAGGAACGGGTGTGCATCGCCGGCCCGTCTCCTGGGGCGGGGCGGCACGGGCGGTACTGGTGTCCGGAGGGGACAGGTAGCCTTTTGCTCGTGCCCCGTCTGTCTGAAGTCATCGCCGCGCTCGAGACCCTGTGGCCCGCCGAACGGGCCGAGTCCTGGGACGCGGTCGGCACGGTCGTGGGCGATCCCGGGCAGGAGGTCTCCCGGGTGCTGTTCGCGGTCGACCCCGTCCAGGAGATCGTCGAGGAGGCCGTGAAGCTCGGCGCCGACCTGCTCGTCACCCACCACCCGCTGTATCTGCGCGGGACGACGACCGTCGCGGCCTCGACCTTCAAGGGCCGCGTCGTGCACACCCTCATCAAGAACGACGTCGCCCTGCACGTCGCCCACACCAACGCCGACACCGCCGACCCCGGAGTCAGCGACGCCCTCGCCGGCGCCCTGGACCTGCGCGTCGTCGGCCCCCTGGTGCCGGACCCGACCGACGGCGAGGGGCGGCGCGGCCTCGGGCGCGTCTGCGAACTCGACCATCCGGTCACCGTCCGCGAACTGGCCGCCCGCGCCGCCGAGCGGCTGCCCGCCACCGCGCAGGGCATCCGCGTGGCCGGCGATCCGGAGGCGCTCGTGCGGACCGTGGCCGTCAGCGGCGGCTCCGGCGACAGCCTCTTCGCGCAGGTCCGCGCGGCCGGCGTCGACGCCTTCCTCACCGCGGACCTGCGCCACCACCCGGCGTCGGAGTTCATCGCGGCCGGCGCCGACCGTCCTCTCGCGCTGCTCGACGCGGCGCACTGGGCCACCGAATGGCCCTGGTGCGAGCTGGCCGCGTCCCAGCTCGACGAGATCTCCGACCGGCGGGGATGGGACCTCAGGGTCCACGTCTCCCGCACGGTCACCGACCCCTGGACCGCCCACGCGGCGTCCGACTCCACCTCTAGCTCAACGGGAGCCCCCAACTGAACGCCGAGCCCGCCGACCAGATCCGACTCCTCGACGTCCAGGCCCTCGACGTCCGTCTGCAGCAGCTCGCGCACAAGCGCAGGTCCCTGCCCGAGCACGCCGAGATCGAGTCGCTGACCAAGGACCTCACGCAGCTGCGCGACCTCCTCGTCGCCGCGCAGACCGAGGAGGGCGACACCGCCCGCGAGCAGACCAAGGCCGAGCAGGACGTCGACCAGGTGCGCCAGCGCGCCGCCCGCGACCAGCAGCGCCTCGACTCCGGCGCCGTCACCTCGCCCAAGGACCTGGAGAACCTCCAGAGGGAGATCGTCTCCCTCGCCAAGCGGCAGGGGGACCTGGAGGACGTCGTCCTGGAGGTCATGGAGCGCCGCGAGAGCGCCCAGGAGCGGGTCGCCGAGCTGACCGAGCGGGTCGGCTCCGTCCAGGGCAAGATCGACGACGCCACCGCGCGCCGGGACGCGGCCTTCGAGGAGCTCGACGGCGAGGCCGCCACGGTGACGAAGGACCGCGAGGTCATCGCCGGGTCCGTCCCCGCCGACCTGCTCAAGCTCTACGACAAGCTGCGCGAGCAGCAGGGCGGCATCGGCGCTGCCAAGCTCTACCAGCGCACCTGCCAGGGCTGCCGCCAGGAGCTGGCGATCACCGACATCAACGAGATCCGCTCGGCCGCGCCCACCACGGTGGTCCGCTGCGAGAACTGCCGCCGCATCCTGGTGCGCACGTCCGAGTCCGGTCTGTAGTCGCGCAGCTGAAAGGCCTGTTGTCGTGCGGGAGTTCATCGTCGAGGCGGACGGCGGGTCACGGGGCAACCCGGGGCCCGCGGGCTACGGCAGCGTGGTGATCGACGCGGCGACGGGGGAGACGCTGGCCGAGCGCGCCGAGTACATCGGCGTCGCCACCAACAACGTCGCCGAGTACCGGGGTCTGGTGGCCGGTCTGCGGGCCGCCCGTGAACTCGACCCGTCGGCCAGGGTGCGCGTGCGCATGGACTCCAAGCTCGTCGTCGAGCAGATGTCGGGCCGCTGGAAGATCAAGCACCCCGACATGAAGCCGCTCGCCGCGGAGGCGGCCCGGGTGCTCCCGCCCGGGCAGGTCGCCTACGAGTGGATCCCGCGCGAGCAGAACAAGCACGCCGACCGGCTGGCCAACGAGGCGATGGACGCGGGCAAGCGGGGCGAGCAGTGGGACGCCGGCGCGTCGAGGGCCGCGCTCGACGCCCGAACCGCCGCGGCCGCGCCCGTTCCCGAGCCGTCCGGGCCGCCCGGCGACGCCGCCGCGGGCGCGGCGAGGGCCCGCGAGGCGCTGACCCGGACCCGCCGCGACGCCGGTGCCGCGCCCCAGCCTGCCGACGCGCCGCAGCCCGCCGACGCCGGGTCCGCCGACGCCGTCGCCTCCGATGTCCGCGCCGCCGGTGCCGTCGCCGGCGTGGGCGACGTCGCCGCGTCCGGTGCTCCCGCCGCCGACGCGCCCACCGTCGGCTGGGGCGCGGCCCCCGACCTCGGGGCGCCCGCGACCTTCGTCCTGCTGCGGCACGGCGAGACGCCGCTCACCCCGCAGAAGCGGTTCTCCGGCAGCGGAGGATCGGATCCCTCGCTCTCGGACGTCGGCCGGGAGCAGGCCGGGCGGGTCGCCGCCGCGCTCGCCCGCCGGGGCACCGTCCAGCACGTCCTCGCCTCGCCGCTGGCCCGCACGCGGGAGACCGCCGGGGTGGTCGCGGCCCGTCTCGGGCTGGAGGTCACCGTCGACGACGGACTGATCGAGACGGACTTCGGCGCCTGGGAGGGGCTGACCTTCGGCGAGGTCCGCGAGCGCTACCCCGACGACCTGAACGCCTGGCTGGCCGACCCGGAGGCCGAGCCGACCGGCGGCGGCGAGAGCTTCGCGGCGACCGCCGTCCGCATCGCGGCCGCCCGCGACCGGCTGGCCGCCGCGTACGCGGGCCGCACGGTCCTGCTGGTCACCCACGTGACCCCGATCAAGACGTTCGTCCGGCTCGCCCTCGGCGCCCCGCCCGCGTCCCTGTTCCGCATGGAGCTGTCGGCCGCGTCGCTGTCGGCGGTGGCCTACTTCGCGGACGGCAACGCCAGCGTCCGCCTGTTCAACGACACGTCCCACCTGCGGTGAGGCGGGAGGCGGTGCGGGCGAGATCCTCGATCAGGGGCCAGTCCCGCGCCGCGACCGTCTCCGCCGGGACCATCCAACTGCCGCCCACACGGCAGACGTTGGGCAGGGCGAGGTACTCCGGCGCGTTGTCCGGCCCGATGCCGCCCGTCGGGCAGAACCGGGCCTGCGGGAGCGGCCCGGCGAGCGAGCGCAGATAGGCCGTCCCGCCCGCCGCCTGCGCCGGGAAGAACTTCATGTCCCGCACACCCCGTTCCAGCAGGGCGACGACCTCCGACGCGGTCGAGACCCCGGGCAGGAAAGGAAGCCCGCAGGCGCGCATCGCCGTCAGCAGAGCGTCCGTCCAGCCCGGGCTCACCAGGAAGCGCGCCCCGGCCCGCGCGCACGCCGTCACCTGCTCCGGCGAGATCACCGTCCCGGCCCCCACGACCGCCTCCGGCACCGTCCCGGAGATCTCCCGGATCGCGTCGAGCGCGGCCGGCGTCCGCAGCGTCACCTCGATCGCGGACAGGCCGCCCGCCACCAGCGCCCGCGCCAGCGGCACGGCGTCGGCCGCGTCCTCGACGACCACCACAGGCACCACGGCGGCCGGGGCGAGATCCAGCACCGACGCAGCCGACGACGGGGGCGGGGGTGAGGTCATGCGCCTCATCCTGCCGCCGGGCTGCACCCTGCGCAAAGGTCGTTGCACAGGGTGCAACGTGCGGTGAAGGGGGCCCCGGCGGCCGTCACCGGCCGTCCGCGGCCGGCGAAGGCCGGTGGTGGACGCTCCCCGCCGTCAGTGGATCTCGTCCACCAGGACGTCCAGCGACCACGCGGTCCCCGGCCGCGTCGGCGCGTGCTCCTCGACGGTGTAGCCCAGCTCCCGCAACGCCTCCACCAGCGCTGCCGGGCTCTTCGGCGCGATGCCCGCCGTCAGCAGGCCGCGCACGATTCGCCCCTTCGTCGCCTTGTTGAAGTGGCTGACGACCTTCCGCGTCGGCGCGTGCAGCACCCGTACGCTCGCCGTCCGCCCGGCGATCTCGCCCTTCGGCTTCCACGCCGCCGCGTACGCGGCCGACCGCAGGTCCAGCACCAGCCCGTCCCCGGCGGCCTCGGGCAGCACGGACGCCATCGGCGCACGCCAGTGCGCGCCCAGCGCCCCGAGGCCCGGCAGCCGCACGCCCATGGAGCACCGGTACGACGGGATCCGGTCCGTCACCCGGACCGCGCCCCACAGCCCCGAGAAGACGAGCAGCGACCTGGCCGCGCGCCGCTTCGCCGCGGCGTCCAGCGTGGCCAGGCCGAGGGCGTCGTACAGGACGCCCGTGTAGATCTCCCCGGCCGGCCGCGCACCCGCCGTGCGCAGCCGGACGTTCTTCGCGACCTCGCCGCGCAGGCCCTCGCTCAGCCCCAACACCTCGCAGGCCTTGTCCTCGTCGGAGGCGCACAGCTCGACCAGTTCGTCGAGGACCGCCTCGCGGGCCGCGCCGAGCCCGGGCAGGGAGAGCGCCTCCGGCTTGAGCGGGGCGCCGCGTCCGGAGGACGCCTTGCCTTCGGAGGGCGGCAGCAGGACCAGCACGGGACATCTCCTCACATCGAGCTCAGCAGCACAGCGTACGGCGTGCCGCGGGAGCCCCCCGCCCCCGCGTCGACGAGAGGGCCGGTCAGACGGCGGGCGGGCCGAACCACCGCCGCAACGCGGCCTCCAGCGTGTCCTGCGGGACGTGTTCCGGGCCCGCGGCCCAGACCACGTGACCGTCCGGCCGCACGAGCGGCGCCGTGAGGCCGGGCCGGGTGCCGCTGGAGGGCGTGCGGACGTTCATCCGGCGGGCGGCCGACGTGGTCGACGGCTGTCGGGCGCGGATGGCAGCCGCGTCCGACCTGCTGGAGGCGGCGTTCGCACGTCCGCCGGACGACGCCGTGCCGGTGCGGCCCGCCCGTCCGACGCCCTGACGACCGGGCCCCCGACGGCAAGCGCCGACCCGGCACGCCCCTCCCGGCATGGAACCGCCCCCGAACGCGTTGCTATCTCATAGCCGGAGCCGGAGCCGGAGCCGGAGCCGGAGCCGGAGCCGGAGCCGGAGCCGGAGCCGGAGCCGGAGCCGGAGCGCGCGGGTGAGGGGACGACCGGGGGTGGGGCGACGCATGAACCGTGAACAGGCGTGGTGGACCAGAGCCAGGCTGGGCCGCTGCGGTCCGTCCCTGGACCTGCTCACCGCCCGTTTCCAGCAGCACGTCTACGCGCCCCACGCGCACGAGGAGTTCACGGTCGGCGTGTGCGTGGAGGGGGCGGAGATCATCGCCTACCGCGGCGGCCACATCCGCACCGGCCCCGGCTCCGTCGTCGTCCTCGACCCGGGGGAGACCCACACCGGAGGCCCCGGCGACGCCACCGGCGGCTACGCCTACCGCGCCCTGTACGCGGTCCCCGGCCTCCTCACCGACGGCGTCCTCGGCGGCACGCCCCACTTCCGCGAGCCCCTGGTGGACGATCCCGAACTCGCCGCCGCGCTGCGCCGCGCCCACACCGAGCTGACCGTGCGCCCCGACCCGCTGGAGGCCGAGTCCCGGCTCCCGTGGCTGCTGACGGCCCTGGCCCGACGCCACTCCACGGCACGCCCGGTGTGCGACGCGATCCCCGGCGCCGAGCACATCGCCCGCGCCGTCCGCACCCGCCTCGCCGACGAGCTGCTCGCCCCGCCCTCGCTCGCCGACCTCGCCGCCGAACTGGGCCTGTCCCGCTACCAACTCCTGCGCGCCTTCCGCACGACGACCGGGATCCCGCCGTACGCCTGGCTCGCCCAGTACCGGGTGACCCGGGCGCGAGCCCTGCTGGAATCGGGCCTGCGCCCGGCCGAAGTCGCCGCCCTGGTCGGCTTCGCCGACCAGGCCCACCTCACCCGCTGGTTCCGCCGCGTCCTGGGCGTGACCCCGGCGGCCTACCGCAACAGCGTTCAAGACGCCTGAGCGCGACCGGTCGACACTCCTCCCATGACTGCTCGCGGCTGGTTCCTGTTCTCCCTCATGGGAGTGGTGTGGGGGATCCCCTACCTGCTGATCAAGGTGGCGGTGGACGGCGAGGACGGCCTGTCCCCGTCCGTGGTCGTGTTCACCCGGTGCGCCGTCGGCGCGGCCCTCCTGCTCCCCTTCGCCCTGCGTCGACGCGGCCTGGCCGGCACCGTGCGGACGCGCTGGAAGCCCATGCTGGCCTTCGCGGTCATCGAGATCATCTGCCCCTGGTTCACCCTCACCGACGCGGAACGGCACCTGTCGAGCTCCACGGCCGGACTGCTGATCGCGGGCGTCCCCATCGTGGGAGTGGCCCTGGCGCGCTTCTTCGGCGACACGGAACGACTGGGCGCCCGCCGCATCGCCGGCCTGGCCCTGGGCCTGACCGGCGTCGCCGTCCTCACCGTGCCGCATCTGACCGGCGGAGACGCCCGCTCCCTGGCCGAGGTCCTGGCCACGGTCGTCGGCTACGCGACGGCCCCCCTGATAGCCGCCCGCCACCTCAAGGACGTCCCCTCCCTCCACCTGACGGCCCCCTGTCTGGCCCTGGCGGCTCTGGTCTACGCCCCGGCCGCCGTCGCCACCCGCCCCGCGGAGCTCCCCTCCGCCACGGTCCTGTCGGCTCTCGCGGCCCTGGGCCTGGTCTGCACGGCCGTCGCCTTCGTCGCCTTCATGGAACTGATCAAGGAGGCGGGCCCGACGCGCGCCACGGTCATCACGTACGTCAATCCGGCGGTCGCGGTCGCGGCGGGCGCCCTGTTCCTGGACGAGCCCCTGACGGCGACGATCGTGGCCGCCTTCACCCTGATCCTCGCGGGCTCGGTCCTCGCGACGGCGGCCGGACCGAAGCGCGACTCCCGCCCGGTAACATGGTCGACACGGCAGACGAGCCGGGCGGGCGGCCGCGTGGAGTCCCTCACGGGACTTCCCGAGGAACGTCCGGGCTCCACAGGGCAGGGTGATGGCTAACGGCCACCCGGGGTGACCCGCGGGACAGTGCCACAGAAAACAGACCGCCGAGGGCTCCGGCCCCCGGTAAGGGTGAAACGGTGGTGTAAGAGACCACCAGTGCCCAGGGCGACCTGGGCAGCTAGGTAAACCCCACCCGGAGCAAGGTCAAAAGGAAGCACCCCGGTGCTTCTGCGCGGACGTTCGAGGGCTGCCCGCCCGAGTCCGCGGGTAGACCGCACGAGGCCGGCGGCAACGCCGGCCCTAGATGGATGGCCGTCACCGAGGCCCTCGCGAGAGACCTCGGCACAGAACCCGGCGTACAGCCCGACTCGTCTGCCGCTTCCTGCGTTCGTCGCCTCCGGCGAGGCGGAGCCGCCTCGCCGGGGCGGTCCAAGAAGCGGGAGGGCCGGCGCCCGGTATCGGCGCCGCCCCTCCCGACCGTCGTCCGTGAGCGTCAGGACACGCGAGCCGGGTCGGCGGCTTCCGGGGTCTTGTTCTTCCCCGACACCCGCCCCCGCACCACCGCGAACACCACCACCGCGATGGCCACCGCCGTCGACAGCACCACCTGGTCGCGGCCGCCGCCGTCGGCCGTGTCGGTGAGCATGTAGCCGAGGACGAAGGTGATGAGGGCGATGGTCGCCCAGGTCAGGTACGGGTAGAGCCACATCCGCACGACCAGCTTCTCCGGGGACTCCCGTTCGATGATCTTGCGCATGCGCAGCTGGGAGAAGCAGATCACCAGCCAGACGAACAGGGCGATCGCGCCGGAGGAGTTGAGCAGGAACTGGAAGACCGTGTCGGGCCAGAGGTAGTTGAACGCGACGGCGACGAAGCCGAAGACGACCGAGGCCAGGATGGCGGCGCGGGGGACGCCCCGGCCCGTGGTCCGGCCGAAGGCGGCGGGGGCGTCGTTGCGGCGGCCGAGGGAGAAGGCCATGCGCGAGGCGGTGTACAGGCCCGAGTTGAGGCAGGACAGCACCGAGGTCAGCACGATGGTGTTCATGATCTGGGCCGCGTGCGGGATGCCGATGGAGCTGAGCGCGGCGACGTAGGAGCCGTCCCTGAGGATCGCGGGGTCGTCCCAGCGCAGCAGGGAGACGACGATCAGGATCGAGCCCAGGTAGAACACCGCGATCCGCCAGATCACGCTGTTGGTGGCCTTGGTGACGGCGGCGCGCGGGTCGGCGGTCTCGCCCGCGGCCAGGGTGACGATCTCGCTGCCCATGAAGGAGAAGACGACCATCAGGACGCCGGTGAGGATCGCGCCGGGCCCGTTGGGCAGGAAGCCGCCGTGTGCGGTCAGGTTGGAGAAGCCGCTCGCCGGGTGGTCGGAGCCGGGCAGCAGGCCGAAGATCGCGAGGCCGCCCAGCACGATGAACGCGGCGATCGCGACGACCTTGATGCCGGCGAACCAGAACTCGAACTCGCCGTAGGAGGCGACCGAGGCGAGGTTGGTGGCGGTCAGGACGATCATGACGATCAGGGCCCAGCCCCACTGCGGGACGGCCGGGATCCAGCCGGCGAGGATCTTCGCCCCCGCGGTCGCCTCGACGGCGAGCACCACGACCCAGAAGAACCAGTACAGCCAGCCGATGGTGAAGCCCGCCCAGCGGCCGAGCGCGCGGTCCGCGTAGGCGGAGAACGAACCCGAGGTGGGGTTCGCGGCGGCCATCTCCCCGAGCATGCGCATCACGAGGACGACGAGGACGCCGACCAGCGCGTAGGAGACGAGGATGCCGGGGCCCGCGGCGGCGATGCCGGAGCCGGAGCCGACGAACAGTCCGGCGCCGATGACTCCGCCGATCGCGATCATCGACAGGTGGCGGTTCTTGAGTCCGGCCTGGAGGCCGCCGGACCCGCCGGGCCCGCCGGACGCACCGGCCCCGCCGGGCTCGGAGGGAGGGGTTCTGGGGACGGTTGTGGTCATCTCGACATCCTGGGGAGAGAGCGGACAGGGAGTACGGACCAGGGCGTCTGGAAATTAGTTCAGTACGATCCAAAAGAACAAGACTTGTTTAAGTGTTCACCTTGCTCTATTTTTCGTGCCACGCGGAACCCTCTCTCCAGGGAGCCCTCTGTGGACCACACCGTGACCCCGTTCGGCAGGCCGTTAAGGTGGCGCCGTGGTGAATGCAGCGGGCAAGTTCGGCCCCTACACCGGCTGGGACACACGTGTGCTGGCCGGCCGGGGGCCCACGGGAGCGGAGCTCGTGCGGTCCCGGATCGCCCTGCGGGTCCGGCTGGGCTCGGTGTCGCCGGGGGACCGGCTGCCGGACGCGGGCGTCCTCGGCGAGGAGCTCGGGATCAGTGAGATCACGGTGCGCCGCGCCCTGGAGGCCATGTGTCAGGACGGCCTGCTCGACCGCCGGCGCGGCCGGGCGGGCGGCACCTTCGTCGCGTCCGACTGGGACGCCGTCGTCGCCGTGCTGCACGACGCGGAGGAGGCGGCCGCGCTGGACGCCTTCCACCTGCTGCTGGAGTGCGGGCTCGTCGCGCATGCCGCGGGCGAGCTCACCGGCGAGCGGCCCGGCGACCGGCCCGACGGCCCCTCGGACGAGTCCCCGCAGGGCCCGCTCGACGGGCTGCGGGCGCTGGTCGAGGAGATGGACCTGACCGACGACCCGGCGCAGCTGCTCGAACTGGAGACCCGCTTCCACCTCGACCTCGCCCAGGCGCTCGGCGGCGCCGGGATCCGGGAGTTCGCCGCCGACCTGCTCGGCCGGCAGTGCCTGCTGGGGCCCGCGCCGGACCCCGCGCTCGTGCGGGCCCGCAACCGCTGTCACGCCGACCTGCTCGACGAACTCGCCCGCGGCGCGATGGACCCGGCGGTACGAGCGGTGAAGGCGCACCGGCACGCCGAGCCGCGCTGACCTCTTCGAAGGAGCTGTCGCCATGCCCCACCACGGACCCGTCGGCCCGTCGCCGACGTCGGGTCGCGCCGGCGGCCCGCCCCAGCGGCTGCGCGGCGGCGTCCTCGGCATGGCGGACATCGCCGCCGCCACGATGGCCAACGTCGGCCCCGCCATGAGCTTCTTCTTCGGCTTCGCCTTCCTCGCCACCACGGCGGGCGTCGCCTCCCCGCTCACCATCGTCGCGGCGGGCGCGGCGGTCGCGCTGTTCGGCAACACGCTGGCCGAGTTCTCCCGCGCGCACCCCTCGGCGGGCAGTTTCACCACCTTCGTCGGCAAGACGTTCGGACCGGTCAGCGCCGTCACCACGGCCCTGCTCGCCGGACTGGGCTACATCATCGCCATGGCCTCCGTCATCGCGATCTCCGGCGGGTTCATGCAGATCACCCTGAACCACTACACCGGTCTCGACCTGCCGTGGATCATCTGGACGGTGCTGCTGACGGGCCTGTCGGTGGTGCTGATGCTGCGCGGGATCGTCGTGTCCACCAAGTGGGCGGGCTACTTCTTCGGCGTCGAGATGCTCGTGCTGGTCGTGGTGTCGGTCGCGGCGCTCGTCGAACACCGCGGCGACCTCTCCGTGGCGCCGTTCCTGCCCTCCCACCTCACCCACGGCGTCAAGGGGCTCGCCGCGGGCTTCCCGCTCGCGGTGTACCTGTTCATCGGCTGGGAGAACTCGGCGGCGCTGGCCGAGGAGACGGAGAACCCCCGGCGCAACGTCGGCCGCGCCGTGTTCTCCTCCGTCGCGATCATGACGGTGAGCTACATCCTCTTCTCCTACGCCACCGTCACCGGCTTCGGCTACGACGTGCAGCGGCTCGGCGACTCGCGGATCCCGTTCATCGACGTCGCCCAGCACACCCTCGGCGCGCTCGCGCTCCTCGCCTACGTCGGCGGGCTGACGTCCACGCTCGGCGTGCTGGTCGCGGGCATCAACTCCCAGGCCAGGCTGGTGTTCAACGCCGGCCGCGAGGGGCTGCTGCCGTCCTTCTTCGGCTATGTGCACCCCACGCGCCGCACGCCGAACAACGCGATCGTCACCTTCGCCGCGACCGCGCTGCTGATCATCCTCGGCTGGGGTGCGGGGCATGTGCTCGGGGACGACGGGGGGCCGATGAACCCGGTGGTGTTCTTCGCCGAGTCGTCGAGCCTGGGCGCCATCCTGATCCTCGTGGTCTACCTCGCCTCCAACATCGCGCTGCCGCTGTACTACCGCCGGTACCGTCCGCAGGAGTTCCGGGTCGTGCGGCACGTGGTGCTGCCCGCGGTCGGCGCGCTCGCCGTCCTGGTCCCGCTGTACTACCTCGCCAAGCCCGGGCAGCCCGCCCCCTACAGCTGGTTCCCGTACGCGGCGCTGGCCGCCCTGCTGGCCGCCGTCGGCTACGCGGCCCTCCTGGTCCGGCGCGACCCCGGCCTCGCCGAGCGGGTCGGGTCGGTCGTCGCCGACGCGGAGTGAGCGCCGCGCGCGGTGGACTCCGCGTCGACGGGCCGCCCGTTCGTCCTGCCCGGGGCACGGGGAGCGGGCGCCTCCCCGTTCAGGAGACCGCCGCCTCCAGGTACTGGCCGAGGTAGCGGAACGCGCCCCCGGCGACCTCGTACAGGAACATCGCGTCGTCGTTGTAGCCGCGCGACGTGCGGTACCGGACGGTACGGGTGATCCCGGTGTACGCGACCTCGGGCAGCCGGCGGGCGATCGCGCCGCGCTCCCGCAGGGCCGTGCCGTCCTTCGCGCAGGCCGCCGCCAGGAACATCACGGCGTCGTAGGCCTCGGCCGCGTACCGGCCGGGGGCGGCGCCGAACCGGGCGCGGTAGGCGGCGACGAAGGCGCGGGCGGCCGGGCGCGCGGCGGGGTCGACGAACGAGGTGGCGAAGACCCAGCCGGCCGCGGCCGCGCCGGCGGCGGAGAGGAACCGGGGGCCGAAGGCCTGTTCCGTCGCCATACGGACGCCGGTGAACCGGGCCGCCTTCAGCGCGGAGGCGATGCCCGCGGTCCGCGCCGGATCGCCCGTGCACACGACGGCGTCCGCGCCCGAGGACAGCACCGACGCGGCCAGCGCCGCGTAGTCGATCCTCCCGGCGGGGACGCTCGTCAGCGTGGCCTGACGGCCGGCGTTCTGCAGTCCCCGCTGGGTCAGGTCGCACAGGTCCCAGGCGGCGTCGCCCTGCGCCCGGTCGTCCACCAGGAACACCTTGCGCGCGTCGACGTGCCGGCTGAGATAGCGGGTGCAGGGCGCGGCGAGGAGCGTCCTTTCGACGTGCAGCGGCGCGTGGGAGCGGAACTGGCTGTAGCCGAACGACCTGCCGTCGCGCTTGAGGTCCACCGAGACCGTGACCACCGGCATCACGGCCCGGGTGTACGCGGACTCGGTGCGCAGGAAGCACGCGTCGCTGGTGGGCCCCAGCACCGCGAGGACGGAGGTGTCCTTCACCAGCCGCCCGGCCAGGCTCGCGGCCCGCGCCGGGTCGCCGCCGTCGTCGTAGGGGACCAGCTTCAGACGCAGGGGCCGGCCGCTCTGGGCGTTGATCTGCTCGACGGCCAGCCGGGCGCCGTTCAGCTGGGCATGACCGTCGGCCCCCGCCGGGCCGCTCAGGTCGCCCTGGAACGCGACGACCAGCTGCGGACGCGTGCCCGCCGCGGGCGGCGTCGTCGGCGTACCGCGGCGGGTGCTCCACCACCAGGCCCCGCCGCCACCGGCGGCCAGGACCCCGGCCGTCGATCCGAGGCGCAGGAAGCCGCGACGGCGGATTCCCGGTGCGACGGGCGCAGTGGCCCTGACGGCTGTCATCGTCGCGGCGTCCGAGGATTCCGTGCTCGCCGGGGCGGACACCTGGGTCGGCTCGACGGCGTCGAGGGCGAGCACGGCGGCGGAGCGTTCGCCGATCAGGCGGACGACGGGCTCGGGCAGCCAGCTCGCCCCGCCGTCCGGGCCGGAGCCGGCGTCCGCCCCGAGTTCCGCGCGCAGCCGGGCGAGACCGGGACGGCCGGCCGGGTCCTTGTGCAGACAGGCTCGCAGCAGGGCGGCCCGCTCCTGCGGGATCGAGGCGGGGTCCGGTTCCTCGTAGACCGTGCGCAGCAGCATGCCGGCCGCCCCGCCGCCGCCGAACGGGCGCACCCCGGTCGCGGCGAACGCCAGCACGCAGGCCAGCGAGAACACGTCGCTGGCCGGGCCGATCTCCCCGCCCCGCGCCCGCGCCTGCTCCGGCGAGAGGAATCCGGGCGAACCGACGATCACGCCGCTGGAGGTGAGCGCGGTGGCCTCCGGCGCCCGGGCGATGCCGAAGTCGATGAGCCGGGGGCCGTCCGGCGCGAGCAGGATGTTGCCCGGCTTCACGTCGCGGTGCACGAGACCGGCCGCGTGCACCGCGTCGAGCGCCTCGGCCAGCCGCAGGCCCAGCACCCGCACGGAGGCCGGGGCGAGCGGTCCGAAGGCGTCCACCGTCTCGGCGAGCGACGGCCCCGGGACGTACGCGGTGGCCAGCCACGGCGTGTCCGCGTCGGCGTCGGCGTCCAGCAGGGGGACCACCCAGGGGCTGTCCACCCGCCGGGCGACCTCCACCTCGCGGCGGAACCGGGCCCGGAAGCCCGGCTCCTCGGCGTACGAGGCCCGCACCGTCTTGACCGCGGCGACCGCCCCGCCCGGTGCGCGGGCCAGGAAGACGACGCCCATGCCGCCCACGCCCAGCCGCCGCAGCAGACGGTAGCGGCCCAGCCGGGGCGGGTCGCCGGAGCGCAGCGGCTCCATCAGACCGTGAGCGGCGCGGGGCCGCCGTAGACGAAGTCGCCCTGCTCGACCCGCCAGAGGAAGCCGCCGGTGCCGTCGATGGCCATCAGCCCGGTTCTGGCCATCTGGCCCTTCTGCTCGAAGGCGAACACCTTCGTGATGCCCACGTACCTGCCCGTCTGCACGGCCGTCAGCAGGTTCTCGCGGGTCCTGTTCTTCGCCGGCAGCCCGGACAGGGCCTTCAGCAGCATCGACGTCACGTCGTAGGCCTCCGCCGCGTACCGGGGCGGCGCCTCCTTCCAGTGGTCGCGGTAGGCCGCGGCGAACTTCTTCGCCTCGGGCTTGACGGTCGCGTCGATGACGGGGGCCACCATCGCCCAGCCCTCCGCGGCCTCCTGGGCCTGCGTCAGGAAACGGCCGTCGAGCAGCGCCGGGCCGGACACCCGTGCGCCGCGGAAGGCCCGCTGCCGCAGCGCGGCGGCGATCAGCGCCCCGCGGTCGGGCAGGCCGGCGAAGAACACGGAGTCGGCGCCGGCGGAGAGCACCGCGTCGACCGCGGTGCCGAAGTCGCGGCGCATCGCGCTGACCACCTCCGGCACCGGCGGCTGCTGTGCGTTGGCGAGCTGGGTGGCGAGGGCGGTGCCCAGGTCCGTCCCGTAGGCGCCGGCCGGCCGGTCGACGACGAGGCCGACCCGGTGCGAACGCGCCGTCCCGCGAAGGTAGTTGCTGAGGTACACGCCGAGGACCGAGTCGGGCAGCCGGCCGAGCAGGAACGAGCGGAACCCCTGGAGGACGAGGCTGATCGCGCCGGCGGACACGGTGACGACCGGCAGCAGCCCGGCGTCGTACTTCGCGAGCGCCGCCTGCGCCGTGGCGTCGGTCGTCGGGCCGACCACCGCGAGGACCGCCGCGTCGTCCGTCAGCTCCGCCGCGAGCCGCGCCGAGGCCGCCGGGTCGCCGCCGTCGTCGACGGTCCTGACCTTGACGGTGAACGGGGCGTCGCCGCGCGCGTTGAACTCCGCGACGGCCAGCCGCAGTCCGCGCTCCTGCGCCCTGCCCGTGTCCCGCTGCGGGCCGCTGAGGTCGCCGTGCAGCGCGACGGTGTGCACCGGGCGCCGCGACGACGCGGCGGCGGCCGGGCCGTCGTCTTCCGTGCCGCCGTCCCGGGCGGCGGCCCACCACGCCCCGCCCCCGGCCGCCGTCAGCGCGACGGCCCCGCCGGCGAGCAGCAGGAACCGGCGCCGGCCGGCCGGACGGGCGTCCCGCGGCTCCGCCGCCGAGGCGGCCGTCCCGCTCGTGTCGGAGGCCGCCCCGCCGGAGCCGGCCGTCTCCTGCGTCCCACCGGCGTCGGACGCCTCCTCGCGGCCGGGGCGCGGGGGCGCGGAGCCGAGCGCGGAGTCGGACTCGTGCACGGACCCGGACTCGGGGGCGGGGAGCGCGTCGGACGGCGCCCGGGTGTGCTCGATGTCCGGCAGCGCGAGCGCGGCGGCCGACCGCTCGGCGATCAGCCGGGCGACCGGCTCGGGCAGCCACCCGGAGGCCGCCGCGTCACGCGGGCCGCCGTCGGCCGCCGCCGGGAGCCGCGGGTCGCGGTCGACCGCCAGCCGCCGCACCAGGACGTCGGTTCCGGGGCGCCGGGCCGGGTCCTTCTCCAGACAGCCCTCCACCACCTCGCGCAGCCGCGGCGGGATCCCGTCGAGGTCCGCCGGGTCGTGCACGGCCCGGTAGAGCAGGGCGTCGACCGCGCCCCTGCCGAACGGCGCCCTTCCGGTCGCCGCGAAGGCGAGGACGCAGCCGAGGGAGAACACGTCGCTCGCTGGTCCGATGCCGTCGCCGCCCGGCCCCATGGCCTGCTCGGGCGACAGGTAGCCGGGGGTGCCGACGACCAGCCCGGTCGCGGTGAGCGCGGTGTCCTCCGGCGCGCGGGCGATGCCGAAGTCGATGAGGCGGGGCCCGTCGTGCGCGATCAGCACGTTGCCCGGCTTGAGGTCACGGTGGACCAGACCGGCCCGGTGCACCTCGCCCAGCGCCTCGGCCAGCCGGGCTCCGAGCAGCCGCACGCCGGTCTCCGCCAGCGGGCCGTGCGCGGTCACCGCCTCGCCCAGCGAGGGGCCGGGCACGAACGCGGTCGCCAGCCACGGCGCCTCGGCGCCGGGGTCGGCGTCCACCAGCGGCACCGCCCAGGGACTGTCGACCCGCCGGGCGACCTCGACCTCCCGGCGGAACCGCTCCTTGAAACCGGGCTCCTCGGCGTACTCGGCGAGCAGGACCTTGAGCGCGACCAGCGCGCCGCCCGGCGTGCGCGCCAGGTACACCACGCCCATGCCTCCGGCGCCGAGCCGGCCCAGCAGACGGTGGTCCGCGATCCGCGCGGGATCGGACGAACGCAGCGGTTCCATCAGTTCTTCCCCCCGAGCCCGGACTCGATCCGGCTGAGCATTTTGGAGAGCGCCAGCGACGCGAAGTTCGTCAACTCGTCGTCCTTGTAGCCCGTGGCGCCCATCACGGACACCGCCACGGTCACCGAGCCGAGCCGGGCGACGTTCCAGTGGTACGGCTGCGCGCTGTTCCCGGTGAGGTAGGACCCGATCTCCACCACCGAGTCGTCGGCGTAGGTGTTGCCGCCCTGGCCGTACGGAGAGGCGACCGACGCGAGCCCGGAGATCCGCTCGTCGGTGCGAACCTGCTGCTCCCGGCAGCGCAGCGCCTCCTCCAGGGTGGTGGCCAGCTGCTGGTCGGCGGCCTCGACCGTGGTGTGCACGGTGACCGACGAGGTCACCTTCACCGTCCCCTTGCCGCCCGCGCCCGGCAGTTCGCTGTAGCGGGACGACGAGGCCAGGACGCTGCTCGGCAGGGGCCTGCGCTGCCAGCGGCACTCCTCGTCGAGCACCGCGACGGTGCCGGGGGCGCTCGCGGCCGGCCGCTGGGCCCGGAAGCCCGAGCGCCAGTCCTGCGGTTGCAGGACGACCGCCCGCGCCAGGGCGTCGGCCTGCGGTTTCGACCGGGGCACTCTGGCCGGGTCCGCCGTGAACGGTGTCGGTGTCGGCGTCGTGGCGCCTCCGCCCGACGCGGCGGTGGAGGCCGCGCCGGACGCGGACGGCGCCGCGGACCGGCCGGACGCCGACGGGCCCGGCCCGGCCGCCTTGTCGCCCCCCGCGCCGCAGCCGCCCACCAGCAGCGCGACCCCCGCCGCCGAGGCCGCCGCCCGCACCGGCCAAGTCGTCCTGTGTCTGCGTGCGTTGTCCACCGTGCCGCCCCCTCCGCCTCAGCGCCCCCCGCTTCGCGTGCGGTGATCGTACAGAGGCACGCGGACGGCGGACGGGCGGTTCCGCGAACCGGGGAAACGTTCGACACGACCGCCCGCCGGAGGACGGGGCACGACGGACGACCCGTCACGCGGGCCGGTCGTCCGCGTCCCCGGCTCCCAGGGACCGGGCCGCCACCCGCGCCAGGTGGCGCGCGAACACCGCGGGGGCGTCCGGGGTCAGGGTGCGCAGGGCCACCAGCGCCGTGACGACCACGTCGCACAGCTCGGCCTGGACGTCCTCCCAGGTGTGGTCGACGCCCTTGCGGGGGTTCTGGCCGGTGGCGCCGATGACCGCCTGGGCGACCTCGCCGACCTCCTCGGACAGCTTCAGCACGCGCAGCAGCAGGCCCTCGCGGCCGCCGTGCGCCCGGTTGTCGTCCAGCCAGACCCGCAGGGCGTCGACGGTGCCCCACACGTCGGCACCGGCCCACGCGCCGTCCGGGCGGTCGGGGGAAGGGGTGTCCATGACCGCAGCCTGCCAGGTCGCGAGGCCCGCCCGCGGCGGATCGCGTTCCTTGTCACTCGTCGAACAGGGACTCCTGCTCGCCCTCGGTCCTCCTGCGCAGCCGCTGGTTGCGCAGGCCCACCACCACCGCCGTGACGGCCGCCGTCGCACCGAGCGCCGCCGGGACCATCCAGCTGCGGTCGACGGTGTGGCCGAGGGCGTGGTCCAGGGACAGCCGGCCGGGACCGGCGACGGCCAGGCCCGCGGCGGCCAGCCCCAGGGAGGCCGCGTGCTCGTAGCCGCCGCTCGCCGCGAAGAAGCCGTTGGGGGTGTGCACCGCGGACGCGCCCGCCATCGCGCCGGCCGCCGCCGCGCCGGCCGCCGGGGTGGCCAGCCCCAGCGCCAGCAGGGCGCCGCCGCCGGCCTCCGCGAGGCCCGCCGCCGTCGCGCTGGCCTTGCCGGGCGCGTAGCCCACGGACTCCATGAACTGCCCCGTTCCTTCGAGGCCGTGGCCGCCGAACCAGCCGAACAGCTTCTGCGCGCCGTGCGCCGCCAGCACGCCGCCGGTGCCCAGCCGGAGCAGCAGCAGGCCCAGATCACGTCGGTCGTAACAGGTCACGGTGACTCCCTGAACAGACAGCAGGAACAAGCGGAAACGGCCGAAAGGGGGAACGCGAGCGGAAACGGCCGGAAAGGAACGCCAGCGGAAAGCGGGTGGAGCGGGTCGCGAGGTTCGGGCCGCGAGGTTCGGGGTGGAAACGCCGCGGACGCCTCTCACGTGTTTCCACCGTCGCATCCTCCCCACTCGCCCGGCCCCTTCGGGAAGCCGTTCGGGTGGCGGGGCCCGGTCGGCGGTGTGAGTGTGGCCCGTATGGCGATCCAGACCGACAGACTCAGCGACCCGGCCGTGCGGGCCTTCGTCGCCGCCGTCAACGCCCACGACGAGGAGGCCTTCCGCGGTCTCCTGACCCCCGACGCGACCATGGCGGACGACGGCTCCGACCGGGATCTGGCCGAGTGGGCCGACCGGGAGATCTTCTCCTCGCGCGGTCACATCGACGTCACCAAGGAGTCGGCCGGCGGGCGTTCCCTCCTCGCGGACTACCGCAACGACACCTGGGGCGAGATGCGCACCCGCTGGAGCTTCACCGTCGAGGAGGACGGCCGGATCTCCCGGTTCGAGACCGGACAGGCATGACCCGACAGGCGTAACCGGACAGGGGGGCGGACAGGTGCGACCGGTCCGCGCGAGGGCCTTCGGCCGGCTCTTCCGCGGGGGGTGGGCTCCTCCGGCAAGGCGGGGATATTCCCAGGTGAAAGGGGTCGGGTGGCGATTTCCCTTTCGCCTGGTCCCCTTGTACGGTCCGGCAGTGCACGCATTCTCGCGCCGTTCTCCGCAGTCGCTCCCGTACTCCCTCGCGCACCCCCTCCCGCGGTCCGGCCCGGCATCCTCCCCGTCCCCGGCACCGGCAACCTCACCGGCACCCCCCTCGTCTGCGGCCCCGCGCCCGTCGCGGCGCTCGCTGCTCGCGTTCGCGGCCGGGGCGCCGTTGACCGCCGTCCCGCTCGCCGCGCCGTCGGCGGCGGCGTCCGCCCCGGCGGTCGGGGGTGCGCGACTGGCGGCCGACGGGGTCCAGCGGGACGGGGGCGCGGCCCCGCCGGGGAGGCTGACCGCGCGGGCCTGGCTGCTCGCCGACCAGGACAGCGGGGAGGTGCTCGCCTGCTACCGGGCGCATCTGCGTCTCGCGCCCGCCTCCACGCTGAAGATGCTGTTCGCGGACACGCTGCTGGGCCGGTTCGCGCGCACCGAGCGGCACACCGTGACCGACGCCGACCTGGCGGGCATCCCGCCGGGCTCGAGTCTGGTCGGCGTCCGGGCCGGGGTCGCCTACAGCGTCGAGCAGTTGTGGCAGGGCGTGTTCCTGCGCTCCGGCAACGACGCCGTCCAGGTGCTGGCCCGGATGAACGGCGGGGTGGCGAAGACGGTCGCCGAGATGCGGGCGAAGGCGGCCGACCTCCAGGCGCTGGACACCCGCGTCGTCAGCCCGGACGGCTACGACCACCCGGGGCAGCTGTCCTCCGCCTACGACCTCGCCCTGTTCGCCCGGCACGGTCTGAAGAACCCCGACTTCCGCGCCTACTGCGGCACGGGCGCCGCCCGCTTCCCGGCCGGGGGCGGGCGGACCTTCGCCATCGAGAACACCGACCGGCTGCTGTCGGGCACGTACGGGGTGAGGCCGTACCCGGGCCTGATCGGCGTGAAGAACGGCTACACCAGCCACGCCGGCAACACCTTCGCCGGGGCGGCCACCCGTGCCGGACGCACCCTCGTCGTCACCGTGCTGCACCCGCGCAGCGGCCACAACTCCGTCTACGAGGAGACGGCCGCGCTGCTCGACTGGGGTTTCGCGCAGGGGAGTTCGGTCCGGGCGGTGGGCAGGCTGGTGGACGCGTTGAGCGAGGGCGGGACCAGGGTGTCGTCCTCGGGAGCGGGGCCACACGCCGGAGCGCGGGGTTCGTCGGC
>NZ_JAHHIT010000135.1 GCF_024539675.1 Streptomyces hilarionis
GTGCCGGGCGGTGCGGGGAGCTGGGGGGGGCGGAAGGTGCGGGCTGCTGCGGGACGGGAGCCCGATGTTCGGGCGAGGACGAGGCCCGTGGCTCTCCGACTCCCGTGCGTGCGCGAGGGATTGCCTCGGGTGGGCTCCGTTTCCGGCCGCCAAGGGCCGGGACGGAGGTCATCACCGGTTCCCGGGCGGTGCGGGCGGTGAGGTCGCGGGGGTCGTCGGCAGCCACACGCGCATGGTCGAGGGGCCGCGGTTGGCCCACGAGTGGTACGGCACCAGGAGGACGGCGGCGCGCTCGGCCGCGGGCGCGGCCGCGACCTGGTCGAGCGGGGGGTACGGCCAGGCCTCGTTCGCCCGTCCGTCCGACGGGGGCGCGAGTTCACCGACCGCGACGACGGTGCCGTCGGGTCCGTCCTCGGGCCTTGTGGACGGATCCACCCGCACGGCGTCCACCTCGTGCCCCTCCGGCAGATCCACCGATTCCGCGCAGTAGACGAGCGGGCCGCGCTGGACGGCGGCGGTGCCCCGCAGGGAGTCGATGCGCGGGTCGGGGCCGATCCAGCGGGGAGCCATGGGCAGGTCGAGCCGGATCAGGTCGCCGGGCCGGAAGAGCCGGGTGAGGGCGGCCGTGCCGGGGGCGACGGCCCGGCGTGCGCCGTCGGGGGCGGTGAGCCACGCGGTGGCGCCGCGGGTCCACTCCGGGACGCGCAGCGAGAGTGTCCACGGCCACTGCGGGGACCGTTCGATCCGTACGGTCACGCCCGCGCCGCTCGGGTAGTCGGTGCGCACGCGCAGTGCGACGTCACGGCCCGCCGCGAGGGTGGTGGCGATCTCCGCGTCGGCGAACTGGTGCAGTTGGACGCCGTCGTCGTCCGCCGTCGCCAGGTAGGCGGGCAGGACGGCGAGCGTGCGGGCCACGTTGGTCGGGCAGCAGGACACCGCGAACCAGGGGGCTCGCAGGCCGGAGTCTGCCCGGGCGCTCTCGGCGTCGGCGGGCGGCACGGATCCGCGACGGCGGCGGTGCAGGGTGTTGGCGTAGAAGAAGGCCCGGCCGTCCTCGGACGGGGCGGTGGCGACCACGTTGAACAAGGTGCGCTCCGCCAGGTCGGCGAAGCGGGGTTCGCCGGTGGCGAGGAGCAGTCGCCAGCTGAGCATGACGGAGGCGACGGCGGCGCACGTCTCCGAGTAGGCGCGGTCGGGCGGCAGGACGAAGTCGTCGCCGAAGGACTCGTCGCGGTGGTGCGAGCCCATGCCGCCGGTGAGGTGGGTGCGCCGGGCGACCGTCGCCTCCCACTGCCGCACGACGGCCGCCAGCAGGTCGTCGTCCGCCGTCTCCACCGCCACGTCGACGGCGCCGCATGCCAGGTAGAGGGCGCGGACGGCGTGGCCGCGCAGCACGGGGGCGTCCCGCACGGGCAGGTCGTCCTGATAGTAGGCGCGCCCGAACTCCGTTTCAGAGAGGGTGCGTTGACCGCGCCGGCCGATGAAGAGCGCGGCCTGGTCGAGGTAGCGCTGCTCCCCCGTCGCCCTGGCCAGTTCGACCAGGGCCGTCTCGATCTCCGGGTGCCCGCAGACGCGCTCGATGCCGCCCGGGCCGAAGGCCGTGCACACGTGGTCGGCCGCCCGAAGGGCGATCTTCGCCAGGTCACCGGCGCCGCGGGCCCGGGTCTGGGCGACGCCGGCCTGGATCAGATGCCCGTAGCAGTACAGCTCGTGCCCCCATTCGAGGTCGCTGTAGCGGGGCTGCTGGCCCGGCCGGCCGAAAGCGGTGTTGAGGTAGCCGTCCGGTTCCTGGGCGGGGGCGATCACGTCGGTGAGCGCGCCGATCAGCGCGTCCAGGTCGCCGTCGGCGTTCCGGCCGGTCTCCCAGGCCATGGCTTCGAGCAGCTTGTAGACGTCGGAGTCGGCGAACTCGCGGCCCTGCCGGTCCCGGTGCACGCGGCCCTCCGCCGCGGCCCTGAAGTTGCCGATCCAGCCGACGCGTTCCATCCAGTCACGGCAGTGGTCGAGTGTCGCGGTCGCGTTGGTCTGCCGGCGCCGGGCCCAGAACCCTCCGGTGATGCGGACCTCGTCGAGCCCGAGCGGCCGCAGCCGCCCCCGGGTCGGCGCCACCGGCAGGACGGACGAGCGCACCGTGTTCTCCCTCACCAGTTCATGCCTTCGGTTCGTCCTTTCGGGTCGGTCGGTCGTTCGGGGCGGTCGTTCGGGGCGGCCTGTCACTTCTCCCGGTCGGGTCGCTGTCGGGTTCCACGGGTGCGTCGGCGGCTGTCCGGAGCCCTACGAGCCCTGCAGGGCTCCTCGGGCCGCCCGGGGTCGTGCCGTCGTCGGCCGGCTGGGCGGTCTGCCGCCGGGCGGGGCGGGGCTCATCCCTTGAGCGCGCCCGACATGAAGCCCCGCACGTAGTGGCGTTGCAGGAGCAGGAAGAGCAGGAGACAGGGCACCGCCAGCACCACGACCCCCGCCTCGGTGGCGCCGTAGTCGACGGCGCCCATGCTCTGCTGCCGCAGGTTCGCGACGGCCAGCGGCAGGGGCGCCTTCTCGCTGTCCGAGATGAGGATCAGCGGCGCGATGAAGTCGTTCCAGGCCGCGAGGAACGCGAACAGTCCCACGGTGATCAGCCCCGGCCGCACCGCCGGGACGAGCACCCGGCGCAGCGCGCCCGCCGTGCCGCAGCCGTCGACGAGCGCCGACTCCTCCAGCTCGCGCGGCACCGACTCGAAGGAGATCCGCATCATGAAGGTGGCGAACGGCAGTTGGAAGAGCGTCAGCACCAGGCTCAGGCCGACCAGTGAGTTCTGCAGGTGCAGTCGTCCGAGCAGCACGTAGAGCGGGATGAGGAGAGTGGCGTAGGGGACCATGAGCACGGCCAGGGTGAGCAGGAACAGCGCGTTCTTGCCGGGGAAGTCGAAACGCGCGAAGGCGTAGCCGCCGAGCAGGGACACCCCGAGGGTCAGGGCCACCGTGAGCGCGGCGACGAACGTGCTGTTGCCCAGGTAGCGCCACAGGCCCGCGTCGTAGTCGAGCAGGGTGCGGTAGTTGCCGAGGCCGTGGCCGGACGCCTGCGCGGTGCCGGGCTGTGCGCTGACCGACGCCCAGGCGTTCCACAGCAGGGGGAACAGGAAGACGACGGCCAGTCCGCCGGTGACGACGTGGTGGGGCGTCCGGCTGACGGCTCGGGTGAGCACCGTGGTGTCCCTTTCGCGGGGGTCGGCGGTCATGACGCGTCGGGGCGGCGCAGACCGCGGAACTGAACGACGTTGAGGAGCAGCAGGGCCGCCAGCACGAGGATCGACAGGGCCGCCGCGGCGCCGAGGTTCATCCGCTGGAAGGCCTCGCGGTAGATCAGCTGCACCACGGTGACCGTGCTGTTGTCCGGGCCGCCCTTGGTGAGGACGAAGAACTGGTCGAAGGCGAGAAGGGATCCGGTGACGCAGAGCAGGAGGGACAGGGCGAGCGAGGGGCGCAGCAGCGGCAGGGTGATCGAGCGGAAGACCTGCCGGCGGCTCGCGCCGTCCATCCGGGCCGCCTCGTACAGCTCGTGCGGGATGCGCTGGAGGCCGACGAGCAGGATCAGCATGTAGAAGCCGGCGAACTTCCACACGACGAGGAAGACCGTCGACAGCAGGGCGGAGGTAGGCGTGCCGAGGAAGGACACGGGACCGTCCACGAGCCCGAGCCGCTGCGCGAGGTCGCCGAGTGGTCCGGTGGTGGGGCTGTACAGCCCCCAGAACAGGAGTGACGCGGAGGCCAGGCCGAGGGCGCCCGGCAGGAAGAACACCGTGCGCAAGAAGCCCGCGCCGGGCCGTGACTCCTGGACGAGCAGCGCGAGGAGCAGGGCCAGACCGAGGAGGACGACCGTGACGATCACGGTGTAGAGGAGGGTGAAGCGGACGGCGGGCCAGAAGAGGGCGCCGTCGGTGGCGTCCGTGAAGTTCTCGGGGGCGTTGACGCCCCGGTCCCCCGCGAGCAGCGGCCAGTCGCTGAGCGACATCTGTCCGACCAGCAGCAGGGGCAGCACGAAGAAGACGGCGACGAACGCGGCCGTCGGGGCGGCGTAGCCGAGGCCCTGGACGGTGCGGGAGCGCAGCAGGGGTGCGGAGGCCGGGGGTCGGGGGGCCGGGCGGTCCGCCGGGGCCGGCCGTTCGGTGGTCGCCCGGTCGGGCGCCTTCACCTGCATGACTCTCCTCTGCCGTGGGGACGGGGGAACGTGGGCCCCGGTGATGCGCCGGACCTCCGGAGCCGTGCCGCGTCGTGCCGTTCCGTGCCGCTGTGCGGCGTGGGCGTGCCGCGCCGCGATGGGGCGTGGGGGTGGCGCGCCGCCGTGGACCGTCGGGGTCAGTCGGCGAGCGACGCGGAGACCGCCTTGTTGTCCTTCTCGACGGACGTGCCGTCACCGAAGACGGCGTGGCGCATCAGGGTGAGCCAGGGCCCGTTGGGGTCGTTGAAGGTCTGGCCGAACTTCAGGGCGTAGGGAGTGCGGCCGTCCGCCACCAGGCGGTTGATGGTGACCAGGCGCGGATCCGCGGCGGAGTACTTGTTGGCGGCGAGGTCGGTGCGGGCCACGACGTCCTTGTGCGCCGCGACCACGTCGACCTGTGCGGCGTCGCCCAGGGACCAGGCGAGGAAGTTCCAGGCCTGGTCGGCCTTGTCGCTGGTCGCCGAGATGCCCACGGCGTCGCCGCCGACGAAGGTGGACTTCCCGCCGTCGGGGCCGGGGATGGGGGCCACGCCGAAGTCGAGGCCGGCGGGCATCAGTCCCAGGGTGGTCGACGGCATGGGCATGATGCCGACCTTGCCCTTGGGGAAGACCCCGGTCCACGTCGTGCCCGTCTCGTCCTTCGCGCCGGGGGCCACGATGCCGTCCCTCACCCAGCCCCGGTAGGTGTCGTAGACCTTCCTCGCGGTGGCGGAGTCCAGGCTGGCCGCGGTGCCCTCCTTGTCGAGGACCTCCTGGCCGCCGGCCCAGATCGACGGCCACCAGGTGAAGACGCCGCAGCCGCCGCAGTTGCCGCCGAAGAAGGTGCCGTCGACCCCGCCGCCCAGCGCGTCCACGGCCCGTGCCTGCCGGTCCCATTCGGCGAGGGTGGCAGGCGGCCGAGCGGGATCGAGTCGGGCCTTGCGGTAGAGGTCCTTGTTGTAGAAGAGGACGGACAGGTCGAGGGTGTGCGGCACGACGTACTTCCTGCCCTCGTACGTGCCGGCCTTGATGTGCGACCGGGCCAGGCTGCCGGCGAACGGCAGGGCGTCGACGCGGTCGGTGATGTCGGCGTACAGGCCGCTGGAGGTGTAGTTCGGGACGAACACCACGTCGGAGGCGAAGAGGTCGGGGAGGTCGTGGGAGCCCGCTGCGGCGCCGACCTTGGCCTGGTAGTCGTCGGTGGGGACCACGGTCAGCCGGATCTTGTTCCGGTGACCCGCGTTGTAGGCCTTGACCAGTGCCTCGCTCTGCGGCCGGGTGGCGGCCCTGGTCCACATCGTCAGCGTGGAACCGTCGTCGACACCGGTCGCGCCGCCCGCCCGCGATCCCTTCGCACCGCCCGCGCCGCCGTCCGATCCGCAGGCCGTGATCAGACTCGCGGCGGCGAGGAGCGCGACGGCGCCGGCGGCGAGCCGGTGGGCGGTTCCACGTGGTCCGGTCGTGCTCCCCATGACGATCCCCCTATGGATGGGTTCTGCGACGGAAAGGAACCGAAAAGGCTTTCTGAAAAGTAGAACCGACCTGACTGCCAGTCAATCCCTGTGCTGCAAGCGATTGCCGGCGCGGTCCGAAATCCGGGATCCTCTCCTGCCCCACCCGGGCCGAAACTTCTCGCGTACCGTTCAGGTACGCGACGCGAGACAGGAGAACCTCGATGACACCGGCCCTCGGCCCCTCTCGTTCGCAGCCCGCCACGCTCAACGACGTCGCCCGGCTGGCCGGGGTGTCCGTCGCCACCGCCTCGAAGGCCCTCAACGGACGCAGCCAGGTGCGCGCCGAGACCCGGCAGCGGGTGGTCGAGGCAGCCGAGCGGCTGTCCTTCCGGCCGAACCAGCTGGCCCGCGGGCTGCTCGCCGGCCGGTCGGGCACCGTCGGCCTGCTCACCAGCGACCTGGAGGGCCGCTTCAGCATCCCGATCCTCATGGGCGCCGAGGACGCCTTCGGGGCGGGCGAGGTCGCCGTCCTGCTGTGCGACGCCCGGGGCGACGCCATCCGCGAACAGCACCACGTGCGCGCGCTGCTGGGGCGCCGGGTCGACGGTCTCATCGTGGTGGGCAGCCGCACCGATCCGCGTCCGTCGCTCGGCCGCGAACTGCCGGTTCCGGTCGTCTACGCGTACGCGCCGTCCGAGGACCCGGCGGATCTGTCCCTCGTGCCCGACAACGTCGACGCGGGCCGGATCGCGGTCGGACATCTGCTGGCCTGCGGCCGCACCCGGATCGCGCACATCACCGGCGACCCCGCGTACCTCGCGGCGCGGGAACGGGCGCAGGGCGCCGGGGCCGCGCTCGCCGAGGCGGGTCTGGAGCCGGTCGGGGAGCCCCGGTTCGGCGACTGGTCGGAGGGCTGGGGGCGGGCGGCGACCGCCCTGCTGCTCGACCGACGCGTCGAGATCGACGCGGTGCTGTGCGGCAGCGACCAGATCGCCCGTGGCGTCATGGACGTCCTGCGCGAGCGCGGCCTGCGGGTGCCGGAGGACGTGGCGGTGATGGGCTTCGACAACTGGCAGGTTCTGACGGCGGCCTCGCGTCCCCCGCTGACCAGCGTCGACATGAACCTGGAGCAGGTCGGACGCGCTGCCGCGCACGCCCTGTCGGCCGCGATCGGCGGGGTGCGGCGCTCGGGGGTCGAGACCGTGCGCTGCCGTGTCGTGATCCGGGGATCGACGGCCCCGCTCTCCTGAACCGGCCGCGCCTCGGCCACCGGGGCGCGGGGAAAACGTTTTCTACGCACTCTCTTGACACCCCATCAGCTCGCTCCTACGTTGCGAAAACCTTTCAGGTCCGTTTTCCTCGCAGGCATGTCAGGCACATGACATACCTGCCATCCCCTCCCCCACTGTCGTCAACCGGACAGGGAGCACCTCATGAAGCGCCTCCTCGTCGCCCTCGTGCTCGTCCTCTGTTCCCTCTGTTCGGTGCGTCCGGCCGCCGCCGCGCAGACCATCGGCCTTCCCACCTTCACCGGCCCCGCGATCCCGGCCCCGCCGGTCGCCTACACCCCCGGCGACATGATGCGGAGCATCTACGACGCCGAGAGTTCCGGAACCGACTTCTGGATGGACCGGCTGCTCGCCCGCTCCGGGGACGACCCGGCAGGAGCGTGGCTGATGAGCCGGGGGCGGGCGCTGTTCATGAAGACCCACGACCCCTCGGTCCTCGGCTTCGGCGGCCACGTCGCCTACTGGGAGAGCATCAGCGACAACAACGCCTACACCGTCGCGATCACCCCGGGCACGTTCACCGAGCAGGTCTCCCAGCGCCGGCAGGCGCCGAGTCACTGGAAGAGCGTGCACACCTCGGGCTCGGTCGTGGTCACGCAGACCAAGTTCATCACCGAGAACAACGTGGCGGTGACCAACCTGTCGATCAAGAACAACGGCGCCGGCGCCACCACACTGCAACTGCGGGCCACCTCGCCGTACGCCACCACGGGCGCAGGCAACGAGCTGACCGGCCAGGTGAACGCCTACAACAACCTCACCACCATCCGGCCGAGGCTCAGCGGCGACGGCTTCTCCGTCTCGGGCGGCGGCCTGAGCCGGTCCGTGACCGTGGCCGCCGGAGCCACGGTGACCACGAAGCTGGTGATGGGCTTCGTCACCGACGAGATCCCCGCCTCGCTGACCGAGTACAACGCCTACGCGGGCTACTCCGACGCCACCGCCTTCGCCACCCACGTGCGGGCGTACAACCTGTGGTGGGCCCAGAACGTGCCCTACATCGACGTGCCCGAGCCAGCGATCAAGAAGAACATCTACTACCGCTGGTGGCTGATGCGCTTCAACAACCTCGACGCCGACATCCCCGGGCAGACCTTCCAGTTCCCGACGTCGACCGAGGGCGTCCTCGGCTACAACAACGCGATCGCCCTCACCCAGCCCATGCACATCGACGACCTCAAGTACCTGCGCGACCCGTCCTACGCGTACGGCGACTGGCTGAGCGTCGGCCAGACCTCCAAGGGCGGCCGCTTCCTCGACAACCCCGGCGATCCCGAGAACTGGTCCAACAGCTACACCCAGTACATCGCCGAGGCCGCCTGGCGGAGCTACCAGATCCACGGCGGACAACCAGCCATCGCCGGCAACCTCGCCCACTACGCCGAAGGCGACGTCAAAGGGCAGCTCGCCTACTACGACCACGACAACAACAAGCTGATCGAGTACGACTGGGGCGCGCTGACCGGCAACGACGCCGACGCCGTCTCCTTCCACTGGAAACCCGGGAACATGGACCGCGCCGAGTCCGCCTACCAGTACAGCGGCGCGCTCGCCGCGGCCCAGGCCTACGAGGCGACCGGCAACACGGCCAAGGCGGCCGAGATGCGCACCCTCGCGACGCAGATCAAGGACGCCATCGTCAACGTCCTGTGGAACCCCGGCCGGCAACTGTTCGAGCACCGGCTGAAGTCGACCAACGAGTGGGTGCCCTGGAAGGAGATCAACAACTACTACCCGTTCTCGGTCGGGGCCGTCCCGAACACCGCGACGTACAAGCAGGCACTGCGACTGTTCGACGACCCGGCGCAGTACCCCGTCTTCCCCTTCTACACGGCGAACCAGGCCGACAAGAAGGCGGCGGCCGACGCCGGGAACCCGGGCTCCAACAACTTCTCCACCATCAACTCCACCGTTCAGTTCCGGCTGTACTCCTCGGTGCTGCGCAACTACCCCAACTCCTGGATGACCGCCACCGACTACAAGAAGCTGCTCTACTGGAACACCTGGGCGCAGTACGTCGGCGGCAACACCCAGTGGCCCGACGCCAACGAGTTCTGGGCCGACTGGAACGGCAGCGACATCGCCTACCGCTCGTGGATCCACCACAACATCCTGGGCAGCAGCAACTGGACGGTGATCGAGGACGTCGCCGGACTGCGGCCGCGCAACGACGCGAAGGTCGAGCTCTCCCCGATCGACATCGGCTGGGACCACTTCACCGTCAACAACCTGCGCTACCGCAACGCCGACCTGAGCATCGTCTGGGACGACCCGGCCGACGGAGTGGCACACTACCCCGGCGTCCCGGAAGGCTACTCGATCTACGTCAACGGCAACCGGGCCGCGACCGTCAGCTCACTGGTCCCGTTCACCTGGGACCCGGCGACCGGGGACGTGACCACGAGCGGCGCCGTCACCCACCACACGGCCGTCGCCGGCCTGCGGGCCCCCAACCAGGTCGTGCAGAACAGCCCGCGGATGGTCGACATGCTCGCCAAGGCCGGCGTCGACCTGACCGGGACCCCCACCAACCTGGCCACCGGGGCGACCGCGACGGCGTCGTACACCGCGTCCGGCAGCACCACCGCCGGCGCGGTCGACGGATATCCCACCAACGACCCGTTCTGGGGCGCGGGCGGATCCGCCAACAGTCAGGACTGGTACGAGCTGAACTTCGGCGCCGCCCGCACGCTGAACGAGGTCCGCCTGTACTTCAAGGACAGCCGTCCGGCGAGCACGGCCTACCGCGCGCCCTCCGCCTACACCATCCAGTACCACGATGGCAGCAACTGGGTGAACGTCCCCGGACAGACGAGGACTCCCGCCCTGCCCCGCGCCAACTACAACCTGGTGCAGTTCCCCGCGATCAACGCCCAGCGGGTGAGGGTCCTCGCCACGAACGCCTCCGGCGCCAAGACCGGCCTGACCGAGATCAAGGCGTTCAACCGCGGCGGGGTGCAACCGCCTCAGCCACCGGCCAACCTGGCCGCCTCGGCCACGGCTTCGGCGTCGTACACCTCCTCCTGGGAGAGCGTCGCCGCGGTGAACGACGGGATCGACCCTCCGTCGTCCGACGACCCGGTGAACCCGCGCTGGGGAACCTGGCCGCAGACCGGACAGCAATGGGCCGAGCTGACCTGGCCCACCGCGCAGACCCTGAACAAGGCCGAGGTGTACTTCTTCGACGACGACCAGGGCATCGACATGCCGGCTGCCTGGAAGCTTCAGTACTGGAACGGCAGCGCCTACGCCGACGTGCCCGGCGCGAGCGGCTATCCGCTGGCGAAGAACCAGTACAACGCCGTCACCTTCACCGCCACGGGCACGACCCGGCTACGGGTGCTGCTCACCGGCAACGGCACCGCCTCCGTCGGCCTCCTCGAAGCAAAGGTGTACGGTCCGTGACCCGTTCCCGGTGCCTGACGGCACTCATCGCCCTGCTCAGCGTCGCGGTCGCCCTCCTCGTGGCGCCGCCCGCGTCCGCCGCCGTCACGTTCGCCTCCACCGGCGTGAACCAGAACGGCGGCAACTGCCTCGACCTGCCCGGCGGTTCGACCGCCGACGGCGCCCGGCTCCGGGCGAACGCCTGCACGTCCGGCGCGAACCAGAACTTCGGCTACACCCCGGTGGCCGGCACCGGCGACACGTACACGATCACCACACAGTCCGGCCAGTGCGTCGACGTGTACGGCGCCTCGACGGCGGACGACGCGGCGATCATCCAGTGGCCCTGCCACGGCGGTGCGAACCAGCAGTGGCGACTCGCTCCCGTGGCCGTCTCCGGCGCCGACAGGACCTTCAACCTGGTCTCGGTCGGCTCGGGCAAGTGCGTGACGCCGAGCGGCGGGTCACCGGCCTCCGGCACCGCCCTGGTGCAGCTGCCCTGCGCCGCGGCGAACGGCAGAGTGTGGCGGCTGCCCGCTTTCAGCGGCGGCGGCACGAGCCCGCACACGTTCACCAACCCGCTCTCCCAGCACGGCCCGGACCCGTGGCTCACGTACTACAACGGGTCCTACTACCTGGCCACGACCACCTGGAACTCGACGGTCACCATGCGCAGGGCGAGCACCCTCGCCGGCCTCGCCACGGCCACCGACCAGGTGATCTTCAACCTCAGCCGGCCCAACGGCGCCGGCACGATGTGGGCGCCCGAGTTCCACCTGCTCGACGGCCCCGACGGCAAACGCTGGTACTTCTACTACACCGCCGGGCGCGAGCCGTACGACCTGGGCACCCAGCGGATCCACGTGCTGGAGAGCGCCGGCCTCGACCCGATGGGGCCCTACAGCTTCAAGGCCGACCTCCTCGACCCCGCACAGGACGACACCTGGGAGCTGGACCCGAGCATCCTGCGGCTCAACGGGCAGCTGTACCTGCTCGGCACCTTCTACAACGGCTCACAGCCCATGTTCATCCGTCCACTGTCGAACCCGTGGACCGCGAGCGGCACCCGCAAAGTGCTCTCCACGCCGACGTACAGCTGGGAGACCGTGGGCGGAGCGGTGAACGAGGGCGGCGAAGTGCTCCAGCACGGCGGCAGGACCTTCATCGTCTACTCCGCCAGCCACTGTTCCACGCCCGACTACAAGCTCGGCATGCTCACCTACAACGGCGGCGACCCGCTCAGCTCGTCCTCCTGGCTGAAGTCACCGAACCCGGTCTTCCAGCGTTCCAACGCAGCCGGCGTCTACGGTCCCGGCCACAACGGGTTCTTCAAGTCGCCCGACGGCACCGAGGACTGGATGGTCTACCACGCCAACGACTCCGCGGGCGGCGGCTGCGACATGAACCGCACGACCCGCGCGCAGAAGTTCACCTGGAACGCCGACGGGACACCGAACTTCGGCACTCCGGCAGCCCTCGGCGTCCCGCTCACCTCACCCTCAGGGGAGTAGTCCGATGACACGACCCCGGTTCCTCACCCACCGGCCGGCGCTCTTCGCCATGCTGGTCGGCTCCGTCACGGCCGCCGTCGCGCTCGCGCCACCTGCCCATGCCGCGACCGCCTTCACCTCCACCGCGGTCAACGGCGACGGCGGCAACTGCCTGGACGTGCCCGGCGGCTCCACCGCCGACGGCGCCCAGCTCATCCAGTGGTCCTGCCACGGCCAGGCCAACCAGACGTTCACCTTCACCCCGGTCAGCGGGACCGGCGACCAGTACCGCATCAGCACCTCGGCCGCCGGAAAGTGCCTGGAGGTCAACGGATCGTCCACCGCCGACAACGCGACGATCGTGCAGCGCGCCTGCGGCTCCGGCGCCGGCCAGAAGTTCCGGCTGACGCCCGTGGCAGCCGGGGGCACGGGCAGCGTCTTCGGCGTTCAGTCGGTGAACTCGGGCAAGTGCGCCGCCCCGGCCGGCGACTCCACCGCATCCGGCGCGGGCCTCGTCCAGCTGCCTTGCACGGGAGCGGCGTCACGGACGTGGAGGCTGCCCGGCTTCGACGGCAGCGGCGGCGGCTCGACCCCGCCGCCGACGAGGACCGTCCGCGTGTACTGGCTGAAGCCCTCCGACGTCGCGTTCGACCAGCGCTACCCCGACGGCATCGCCAAGGTGATGCGGGAGGCACAGCGCTACTACCAGCAGGAGCTGGGCAAGACCTTCAAGCTGAACGACACCGTGGTCGAGGTCGTCAACGGCGACCAGCCGCGCAGCTGGTACGAGAACACGCCCAACGGCGGCGACCGCTACTGGTGGGCCGTCACCAACATGCAGAACGAACTGGCCCGGAAGTTCGGCCTGAACAACCCCGACAGCCGGTGGCTCAACGTGGGCGAGATCAGCGCCGAGGGCGACGGCGCGGGCGGCGGCGCCAGCCCCGGCTGGGTCGTGCTGAGCGGCCACGACGCCGACGGCGCCGCCGGGACCAGCGGGCAGTCCATGAACCGCTGGTACGGAGGGATGGTGCACGAACTCGGCCACGCCTTCGGCCTGCCGGACTCCTCGTCGACGGACGGCACACCGATGTCGGCCTCGTTCTACGACTACCCCTCCACCCACTTCAACCAGAACCAGAAGAACCAGATCCTGAACGGCCCCTACGGCGGCTTCCTGTCCTGACGCCCGGGTCCCGGCGGGCAAGGGGCCGGACGCCTCTCCCCCGCCGGGCCCCAGGCCACGCGCCGCAGGCACAGGAACAGACACAGGCTCCCAAGCGGTGAGCGCGGCGGTGGGGCCAGGACACCGACGGTGAGGCGGGTGAATCCGGCGGGCCCACCGTCTGGCCGAGCCTCACCGAGCTCCCGGTGTCATCAGGTCCACGCGCTGTAGCCGCCGTCCACGCGGATCGTCTCGATTCCGCTGATGTACCGGGCGCCGCAGCGATCCTGGGGCACGACGAGCTGGGAGCCGACGCGCTCGAGCGGGGCGCCGTCGAAAGTGACCGCCAGGAGGACGGGAGCACGGCCGAAGTCCGGATCGATCTCCGCCCACGACAGCAGGACATGGTGACCGTCCGCCCCGCGTACGGCGATCAGGAAGCGCAGGCGGTCCTTGCGACGCGCGGTGTCGAAGACGGGGCCCGCGTCCACGAGGACGTCATGCAGCAGAGGCCCGGTGAAGCGGTGGCGTTGGACGCCGCTGGTCGTGCACTCGAACGCGACCTCAGCAGGGTGCTGGGGCCAGGCGAGAAGGTCGGACACCGTCAGCCGGGCCGGGCGGGCCAGATCGCCGGTGAGGACGAGTTCCGCCGTCGGACCGACGGGCGTGCGGGCAGCTGCGAGGGACCGACTCACGGGCCACCACCTCCCGGGGGACCGTACCCGAGCGAGCTGTGCACATAAACGCAAATGCCAAGCCGATGGTCCGAACAAATGATATTTGCCTCCATGAGATTGCTGTACACCTTGCATCTGCGGCACGTCCCACAGACGGATCGAAGACAAGGCGGCCCGACGCGGTGACAGCGCCGACAGCGCCAGACATCTGGACGACGTCGAGAGCCTCACGGCCGATCCCGACGAGCGGGGCCACCGGCTCGCCTCCGGCCCGTCGCATGGCGGCCTCCGTCCGGCCGCTGCGCCGTGGGGAGCGGGAGCCTCGGTCCGCGCGCCCGGCTCGCCGAACCTGATTGCCTTGCGGGACGCCTTCGCCACCAGCGCCGGTCGGTACGCGGGGCGTACGAGCCGAGTCACCACCGGGCACGCAGCACGCCGTCGCTGTCCGGGAGGGCAGCACGGAGCAACGGCTGGCTTTCGGCGGCGGACAGGGGCAGGGCGGGGCGGCTCGGGCATCCGCCACGTGGGCGCTGAGCGCCGGGGAGCCGGTGTCGTCGACGATCGCGTGGCTGATCGTCCCGTCCCGCGCCTCCCAGACGAACTCGATGGATTCCCCCTGAGGCAACGCGGCCAGGACGGCGTCGACGTCCGGGGTCAGGTCGGGCCAGACGGTCAGCAAGGCGCGCGGGCCGAGACCGGCGCGCACTGTGTCGAGGTTCTCCTGCGTGATCCGGTGCCAGCGCACGGCGTTGCGAACGCGGCCTTCCTCGAAGAGCAGCGCACGACGTGCGGCCAGCGCGGTGCGCACACGCATCCAGAAGTGCTCGTCGGCTGCCTCGTTCACCTCCACTTCGTCGGCCTCGGCCGCACAGGGCGAGGCCGTGAGCCGTTCCGGGAAGAGGCCGAGTTCGCGCGTGCGGGCCACGACTTCCGTACAGGGCCGGTCGCTGCCCACGTACACGTACTGGTCCCACCCGACGTGGAGGGTGAACCGATCCCCCGACTCCAGTCGGCACCAGGCGCCTTGGTCGCGGAGCATGATCCGGACCAGTTGAAGAGCGACCGGAAGAGGGACCTCGGCCCCGTCGTGGTAGCCGGTGAGGTCGGGCGGGAAGAGCCCGTCGAGGCCGTGCCCCTCAACCGGCGGCTCCCCACCGAAGTGGACGAAGCCGGCGACCGCAGGTTCGCGGATCTCCCACCGGTCGATGTCCGAAGCCTCCGCGAAGGCGGCGATCGCCGCCAGGTACGCCGCTTCGACAGGTCCGTGGTCACTCACCGTGTCCTCGGCGCCGATGTAGTGGCCGTGCGCGTCGCGGTCGGCGGGGTCGTATTCGGTGATCCGGTGGACGAATGCCGGCGGCACGCTTCTCCTCGGACAAGGCGGAAGGAGTGCCCAGCTTAAGATCCCGGCCCGTCGGACATCACCGGCGCGCGGTGCAGGCCGGGCGGGCTCGACCCCGCACCGGCCACCGTCCGGATCCATGCGGCCGCACTCAGGCGGCGGGCACGGCGGGTGAATGGTGCGGGGGCCGGTACGGGGTGAGAGCCTCCAGGCGCTTGATCTTTCGCCGTAGGACGTACAGCGGGAGCACCCCGAACACGCCGAACGACATGTCGATCACGCTCCACCAGAGCGGGATGCCACGGACGGGCCCGCAGATCAGGGCGAGCGGGATGATGCCGGCGCAGGCGATCATCCCGAACTCGATGACCCAGATGTTGCGGACCGGTTCGCGGTAGGGGCCGTAGAAGGCCACCGCGATGACCAGGTGGGCGTAGGCCAGCCAGTCCGTGCCGTAGAGGAGGAAGGGATAGTCGGAGTCGGCGGTGTCGAGCCCTCGCCGGATCCGCGCGATCCAGTCCGCCAGGGCGTCCGGCGCGGGAACGTGCCGCAACACCTCCTCGGCCCAGCGCAGTTCGTGGACCAGCGGAAAGGCCGTCGCGCCGCTGAGGACCAGGCAGACGACGAAGAAGACCAGCCACGCGCGAATGCCCTTGAGTTGGGCGGCTCTGTCGCTCATGGCAGCAGCGTACGCCTGGAGTTGAACATGTTCAAAAGACGGGTCGGCGTGCAGCGCTGCCGACGTCTGCGTAGGTGATCCGGGGCCCGCGGGCGGCGTTTCCGGACGGCGCCGGCCATGTGTGTGTGGGGGGGGGAGCGGGCGTCATGTCGCGCAACGCCCGCGCGGAGCGGCGTAGTCTGCGTCCATGGTGGCTGCGCCTCTCTCGAACGGTCAGGTCGACGAGTTCATCGAGCGCGGCTGGACCGTCCTCCGGAACGCCTTCTCGTCGGCGGTGGCCGAAGCAGTGCGGCGGGATCTCGGCGAGCGGATCGGGATCGACCTGGACCGCCCGGAACAGTGGACACGGCCCCAGGTCTGGCTGAAGAAGACGATGACGGAGCCCCCGTACACGGACGCTCTGAGCGAGCGTTTCCGCTCCGCCGTGGATCAGCTGGTGGGGCCGGGCCGTTGGGAGATGACGCGGGAGATGGGGTGGTGGCCGGTCACCTTCCCCGGCTTCGACGATCCGCCCTACGGGGACGACTGGCACATCGAGGGAAACTGGTTCCGCCACCATGTCTGGTCACCCGAACAGGCGGTGCTCAGTCTCTTCTGCTTCTCGACGGTGGACCCTGGCGGGGGCGGAACCCTCCTCGCCGACGGCTCGCACCACCGGGCCGCCCGCATCCTGTGGGAGGCGGAGCCGGCGGGGCTGGAGGCCGACGAGTTCGACGAACCTCTGAACCGGGTCCGGGACGACGAGGGACGGCCGGGCGTGACCGAGGTCGTCGCGCAGGAGGGCGACGTGGTGCTGGCCCACCCGCTGTTGCTCCACTCCTCGCAGCCGAATCACGGGGCCCGCCCCCGGGTCATGGCCCAACCCGCGTTCAGCATGACCGAGCCCCGGCGTACCGAGGGATACGGCCTGTACCCCGTCGAGATACCGTTGGCCCGCGCCAGGCCGTGAACTCCTGAACTCCACGGCCCCGTCACGGTCATGGGCCTCTGACAGAGCGATCACGGCTTCGTGAACGCGCCCATCACCTCACCAGGGCACCTCTCCGGCATCGTCGAAGAACCTGCCGGTCGGGCCGCCGTCGGGCAGGGTCGCCAGTTTCACGGCGATCTGCGCGCCCTGTGCGGGGGTGCGCACGCCGCGGAAGCCGTTGAGGTCGGTCGCGACATAGCCGGGGCAGGCGACGTTGACAAGGATGTTCGTGTCGCTCAACTCCCGCACGTATTGCAGGGTGACGGCGTTCAGGAAGGTCTTCGACGGGGCGTACGCCACGGCCACCGGACCCGTCGTCAGCTCGGCGGCGGTTCCCGACTGCCGGGTCAGGGATCCGACACTGCTCGACATGTTCACGATCCGTGGTGATGCGGAACGGCGCAGCAGCGGCAACATCGCGTTGGTGACCCGGATGACGCCGATCACGTTGGTCTCCACGACCGTCCGGATGGTGGCGGGATCGACCCTGGAGGGCTCCTGCGGCACTCCCCCGGTGATGGCGGCGTTGTTGACGAGCACGTCGAGGCGCCCGGCCCTCGCTTCGACCAACCGCGCGGCGGCGCTCACGCTCGCGTCGTCGGTCACGTCCAGCGGTACGCCGAAGGCCTCGACCCCGCTCGCTCGCAGCTTCTCCACCGCGGTCGCACGGCGTTCGTCGTCGCGGGCGCCGACGCCGACGTGCCAGCCGAGGGCTCCCAGACCCACGGCGATCTCGTAGCCGATTCCCTTGTTGGCGCCGGTGACCAGCGCAATCGTTCGTTCGCTCATGGAGACCATGCTGCGCTCGGGCGCCCCCGGCGGTCCAAGACCGATCGGGTGGTCGACGATACCGTGCGGGTATCGATCCGGGATAGCGTGGCGTCATGGAGACCCGTGAGCTGCGATACTTCGTCGCCGTCGCTGAGGAACTGCACTTCGGACGCGCCGCGCAGCGGCTCGGGATCGCGCAGCCGCCCTTGTCGCGGGCGATCCAGCAGCTCGAACGCCGGCTCGGCGGGGCGCTGTTCGACCGGTCCAGCCGCACCGTCGCCTTGACCGAGGCGGGCTCGGTGCTGTTGGTCGAGGGCCGGGCCGCCCTCGACGCGGTCGACGCCGCCGAACGTCGGACCCGCCGCGCCGTCGCTTCCGTGACCAGCCGGCCCGGCCTGGTCCTCGTCACGAAAGCCAGCGCGTCCAGCGAACTCCTGGCGAAGCTCCTCGACGCCTACGCCGCCGAACCCGGCGCGGTCCCCGTCGACGTCATCCTGTGCGGCCCGGCCGAGCAGGAGCGGCTCCTGCGCGAAGGCCAGGCCGACGTCGCGCTGCTGCATCAGCCGTTCGACTCGACGGCCGGGTTCCACACCGAAGAACTCAGTAGGGAGGGCCAGGTGGCGGTCCTGCCCGCCGGACATCCGCTCACCTCCCGGGCCCATGTGCACATGGCCGACATCAGCGCGCTGCCGGGCCTGCCCCTGCCGCGCTGGCCCGACCCCGACGGCAGCTACCCGCCCGGCCCGGGCCCGCAGGTCCGTGACCACGCGCAGTTGTTGCAGCTCGTCGCGCTCGGCCGTGCCTGCGCGGTCTCGCCGGAATCATGCCGAGCCCAGCTCCACGACGACCTCGCCGCCGTGCCCGTGCTGGACGCGCCGACGGTCACCACCGTGATCGCCTGGCCGCCGCACAGCCGGTCCAGAGCCGTCGCCGACCTCGTCCGGACGGCGACACGTCTCTAGCGGTCCACGGAGGGGAGGTGGGCCAGGCCGGTGTCGAGCATGATGCGGTCGACGGTCTCGTGCAGGGCGCTGTCCGCGCCGATGACGGTCTCGGCGCCGCCGGGCAGCAGGTCGCGTGCCCGGTACCAGTCGCGCAGCTGCGTCTCGCCGACGTCGTCGGCGATCGGCTTGGTGGCGTGCCGGGCGAGGGTCTCGGCGAACGGAACGTCCAGGTAGTAGCAGTGGGTCGGACCGCGGTGATCGGCGCGCAGTTCGGTGAGCATGTCGCCGTAGTGGTCGGCGTAGAGGATGCCCTCGACGACGACGTGGAACCCGGCGTCCAAGGCGTAGCGGGCGGTCAGGTCGATCAGGCCGATGTTCGCGGCGCCGGGCCTGTCGCGTTCGCGGAGCACGACGCGGCGGAGATTGTCCTGACCGACCAGGGCCAGACCGCGGCCGAACCTTCCACGCAGGCCGTCCGCGACAGACGACTTCCCTGAGGCGCTGTTGCCGCGCAGGACGACCAGCCGGGTTTCCTCGGTGCCCACCATCACGGCGGTCACTTTATCGACGGCCGGTGAGAGTGCCGGAGAGAGTAAAGGACTTCCCGCCCGGGGCCGGCATCGACGCCTGGGCCTGTGCCCTCATCCCTGTCTCAGAACCCGTTGCCCCATCCAAAGGTGATGTTGTACGCGCGCCGGAGTGCGTGCCGGCCGTGGTCCCCGTCCACGTAGGCCCACACGAGGGCCGCGGCGAACCAGACCAGAACGATTCCGCCGACGATGCCCAGAGCGACCGGCTTGCCGAACGAACCGAGGAGGACCAGGGCGACGGTCACGATGACCGCACCGACGTGGGCTCCCCACGAGTCGAGCGATGCAGTTTTGCGTGCCGCTCTGCGTTCCGCTCGTTCAGCGGCGAAGCGTTCCTCGCGAACGGCCTGCGGTTCACTTTCGTCGAAGTTCATCCGTCCCCCGGGAGCTTTTCCCCACTGTGCGCTTGGGTCTGGCCGGCCGTTCCACTCTGAAGGCTCGTCTCGGATCACGCGGAAGGAGCGAGTTGTTCGCGGACCCAGTCGGGATCGGGGTTCGTGTGCGACCGGCCCGCCACGACGACGGTCGGCACGGTCTCGTTGCCGTCATTGACCGCACGCACCGCTGCCGCTCCTGCCGGGTCGCGCCAGATGTCGACCCAGTGCAGCCGGCGGGCGCTGCGACCCAGCCGCATGCGCAGTCGTATGCAGTACGTGCAGCCCGGCCGCCAGTAGACGACCGGTCGGCCGTCGACCGCGCTGCGGCGCTGTGCCTCCTGCGCACTGACCGACCGGGGGAACAGCAGGGGTGAGCTCACGCCGGCGAGCCCCAGGAACGCCAGGAGGAGTGCGGCGGCCGCGCCGGGGCTTCCCTCCAGGACCTGTCCGGTCGCCACGGCTGAGCCCGTGAGCACGAACAGCATCGGCAGGATCCAAGCGCGCATCATGGTGATGCAGGCTACCGCCGAGGCAGGAGGCCCCTCCGACTCGGCGGCGGACCCGGGCGCCAACCGGGCGTCTTGGCCCCCTTTGTCTGATCGAGCGCTCCGGCCAAGACGTCCGCCCGGCCGACGCACGTGCGCCGGAGGCCGCCGGCCGCACCGTTCGCCGGCGTCGGCGATCGTTTCGCCGTGCGTCAGCGACGGAGCAACCGCTCGATGCGCCTCGCCCGGGCCCGGTCGTCCGTGGCCTCCAGGAGGCCGCGGTGGTCGACGACCAGGTGCAACTCGTCGGCCACGGATGGGCGGTGTCGAGGACGAGGGCCGACCTGCGTTCAGCAGGCCGCCGCGGAAGCGGCCGTTGAGCCCCAGGCCGGCCGCGTACGCCGGGGCGCGGTCGGCGTCGTCGAACTCCCCGGTGGATCACGACGCCCCGACGCCCGGAGCGCGTCGCTTTTCAGCCATGCCCCGGGGACGTCCCTGCACGGAAAGGTACTTCCGCCGAGGGACATGCACCTGACATCTTGCATCCACCACTCGTTACGTGCGGCCCGGCCGGTGCCAACAGCACAGCCGAGCCGTCTCCGGAGGACGCATTGATATCCCAGATATCCAGCCGCCCTAGACGCACGCTGGTGCTGGCGGCCACGCTCGGCGCCGCCCTCGCGTTCGGCGCCCCGGGCGCCCTCGCGGGCACGCTCCCCGTCCCGTCCACCGCGCCGACCGCCAAGGTCCACACCTCGGCCGCCGCGCCGGCTGCCCGAAGTGCGGCCTGGGTGGCCGGCACGCGCGCCTACCTCGTGATCACCGCCCCCGGCGACAGCTCGGCGGTCCGCTCCGCGATCGCGGCCAACGGCGGCACCGTCTTCTCGAACTTCGACGCCATCGGCGTGATCGTCGCCCATTCGGCGTCCAGCGGGTTCGCCGCCGCCATGCGCGGCGTCTCCGGCGTGCAGCAGGTCGGCGCCACGCGCACCTCGGACGTCCCGGCCGACGCCTACAACCCGGCCCTCCCGGCCAATCCGTCCCAGGCCTCGACCCCCGCCGGAGAACCGGTCCGGGCCGACATGAGCCAGATCAAGGCCGACCAGGCCTGGGCCGTGAACCCGGGCTCCGCCTCCGTCACGGTCGGCGTCCTGGACACCGGCGTGGACGACCAGCACCAGGACCTGGCGCCCAACTTCGACGCGGCCGACTCGGTCTCCTGCGCCTACGGCAAGCCCGACACCCGTACCGGCGCCTGGCGGGACGTCGACACCCACGGCACCCACGTGGCGGGCACCATCGCCGCGGCCAAGAACGGCAAGGGCGTCGTCGGCGTGGCCCCCGGCGTGAAGATCGCCGCGGTCCGGGTCGCCGAGCCGGGCAACTCGTTCTTCTTCGCCGAGAACACCATCTGCGGCTTCGTGTGGGCCGGTGACCACGGCTTCAAGGTCACCAACAACAGCTATTACACGGACCCGTGGCAGTTCAACTGCCCGGACAACATCGACCAGGCCGCCATCATCGAGGGCGTCAAGCGCGCCCAGGAGTACGCCGAGGGCAAGGGCTCCCTCCAGATCGCCGCCGCGGGCAACGAGAACTACGACCTCGCCCACAAGACGACCGACTCCGCGAGCCCGAACGACTCGACGCCGGTCACCCGCACGATCACCAACGCCTGCCTCGACATCCCGACCGAGCTGCCGGGCGTGGTCACGGTCGCGGCCAACGGCACGGGCGTCACCAAGGCCTCGTTCTCCAACTACGGGCAGGGCGTCATCGACGTCGCGGCGCCGGGCAGCAACGTGTACTCCACCGTCCCCGGCGGCGGCTACGGCAGCAAGAGCGGCACCTCGATGGCCACCCCGCACGTGGTCGGCGTGGCGGCGCTCATCGCCAGCGCCAACCCGGGCATCACCCCGGCGCAGATCCGCGCGAAGCTGGCCGCCCAGGCGAACGACATCGCCTGCCCCTCGGACAGCCGCTGCACGGGCACCACGGCCAACAACGCGTTCTTCGGCGAAGGACAGGTCGACGCCCTCGAGGCCGTCGGGTCCACCCCGCCGCCCGGCAAGTACTTCGAGAACCTCGCGGACTTCGCCGTCAACGACAACGCGACCGTGGAGAGCCCGATCGCCGTCACCGGCGTGACCGGCAACGCTCCGGCCACCCTCAAGGTGGGCGTGGACATCAAGCACACCTACATCGGCGACCTCAAGGTCGACCTGGTGGCGCCGGACGGCACCGTCTACACGCTGCACAACCACACGGGCGGCAGCGCCGACAACATCGCCCAGACCTACACCGTGAACGCCTCCTCGGAGGTCGCCAACGGCACCTGGAAGCTGCGTGTCAACGACAACGCCTCCTCCGACACCGGCAAGATCGACGCCTGGAACCTGACCTTCTAGCAGCGCCGGCGCGCCCGCACCCGTGCACCACGCACTGTGCCCCGGCGACAGCGCCCTGCCCGCGGCCTCGGCCGCGGGCGGGGACGCGGGCAGGGACGGCGGATCGCGCTCTTTCCGGCCGAGGCTGCGAACTGCTGGGTGGCAGACGGCACATGGGTCCCCTGGCGCAGTGCTCCGGGAGGGCCGGTCGGAAGTCCCCCCGCTTCCGAATGGTGCATGCTAGGGGCCGACACGGGAGCGCCAGGTGGTACGGCGGTGGGGGCTGGGATGATCGGGACGGTGTTCCGCAGCGAGGACGTGCCTGCTTCGGACCGGTTCGACCACTGGCGCGAACTGATCGGCAGAACGCGCTCGAGCGATTTCATCAGCAGCCATTCCGCCGACTTCCGCGGCGAACTCACCTTGCTGCAGTTGGGGCCCGCGACCGTGATGCAGACGTCGTTCCTGCCCACGCGGTTCCTGCGCAGCTCCAGAATGGTGCGCGGCGGCGACCGCGAGCTGTACCACCTGACGCTGATGCTCGATGCGGGAATGGTTCTCGATCACGCCGGGCGGAGCACCGTGTTCGGTCCCCGGGACCTGCATCTCGCCGACAGCTCACGCCCCTACGACTTCCGGCCGCTGGACGACCGGGAACGCCGGGTCGTCCGAGGCTTCGGCGTGGACATCCCCAAGGACATGCTGCCCCTGCCGCCGCAGCGGGTGCGGGAGTTGCTGAACAGACCGGTGTCGGGGCACGAAGGGCTCGGCGCCCTCCTGGCCGACTTCCTCGTCGGCCTCGGCCGTCAGACGGAGAACCTCCAGCCCTCCGACGCGCCGCGGGTGGGCAGGGTCGTGGTCGACCTGATGGCAGCGTGGATCTGCCAACTCCTCGACGCGGAGGCCGCCCTCTCCCCCGAGACGCGACGGCAGGCGCTCGCTGAACGCATCCGGGCGTTCGTCCGGCAGAACCTCCACGACCCGGCACTGACGCCCGCCGCGATCGCCGCCGCGCACAACATCTCCGTCAGCTACCTGCACCGCATCTTCCAGCAGCAGATGCCGGGTGAGACGGTCGCCGCCTGGATCCGCGGCCAGCGTCTGGAGGGAGCCCGCCGTGACCTGACCGACCCGGCCCTGGACAGCGTGCCCATCCACGCCCTCGCCGCCCGCTGGAACTTCCCGCGCGCCGCCGACTTCACACGAACCTTCCGTGCCGCCTACGGCCTCGCCCCCAGCGAGTTCCGACTCCGGGCCCTGTCCGAGAGAGGGGCCGCCCGGCTGGCGCAGACGCGGCCCCGACGAACCTCGCCCGCAGCCGACCAGCACGAAACCGAGAGCACGTCGACGCACCGGTGAGGTGCGCCTGCGTGCCGGTGGCGGTGGCGGTCAGCCCACCGGCTCCGGGACGGCTGACTCCGCCGGAGCGCGTCTCGGGGGGCCGGTGGTGACCATCAGGCCCGCCACCAGGCCGGCCAGCAGCATGATTCCGGCGGCCCACCAGATGGCCACCGTGTAGCCGTGCACGGTGGCCTCGGCCGCGACCTGCGCCCGGCGTGCGGGGCCGGTGACGTGGGCCGCGAGGTAGGCGGCGCTGCTGGTGGTGGCGATCGTGTTGAGCAGCGCGGTGCCGATGGAACCGCCCACCTGCTGTGAGGTGTTGACGGTGGCGGAGGTGACGCCCGCGTCCTGCGGAGCCACTCCGGCCGTGGCCGTGGCGAAGACCGGCATGAAGGTCAGACCCATGCCGAGGCCCATCAGCAGCAGCGCGGGCAGGATCTCGCTCGTGTAGGAGGAGTCCACGGTCATCTGGGTGAGGATCACCATGCCGCCCGAGGCGAGGAGCATGCCGGGGACCATCAGCATGCGCGGCGCCAGGCGGTTCATCAGCCGGGCGGAGATCTGGGTGGAGCCGATGATGATGGCCACGGTGAGCGGGAGGAAGGCGAGGCCCGTCTTCACGGGGGAATAGCCCAGGATGACCTGGAGGTAGTAGGTCATGAACAGGAACAGGCCGAACATCCCGATGATGGCCAGGCCCATGGTCAGGAAGCAGCCCGCGCGGTTGCGGTCCTTGATGATGTGCAGCGGCAGCAGCGGCACCCGGGCCTTCGTCTGCCACCACACGAAGACCGTGAGCAGGACGACGCCGCCCGCGAAGAGCCCCAGCACCAGGGGGTCCGTCCAGCCGCGCGGCTGGGCCTCGCTGAAGCCGTAGACGATCGCCACCAGGCCGCCGCAGCCCAGCACCGCGCCGGGCACGTCGAGCCGGACGTCCGCGTGGCCGGGGCGGTCGTGGAGCAGCACGAGGCCGCCGAGCACGGCGACGACGGCGATGGGCACGTTGACGTACAGGCACCAGCGCCAGTCGAGGTACTCGGTGAGCAGGCCGCCGACGATGAAGCCGATCGCGGCGCCGCTGCCGGCCAGCGCGCCGTAGATGCCGAAGGCCTTGCCGCGTTCCTTGGGGTCGGTGAACGTCGTGGTCAGGAGGCTGAGCGCGGAGGGGGCGAGTACGGCCGCGAAGACGCCCTGGAGGGCGCGGGCGCCGAACAGCATGCCCGCTCCGGTGGCCGCTCCGCCCAGTGCGGAGGCGGCGGCGAAGCCGACCAGCCCGATGACGAAGGTGCGTTTGCGGCCCACCAGGTCGGCGATACGGCCGCCGAGCAGCAGGAGCCCGCCGAACGCCAGGGTGTAGGCGGTGATCACCCACTGGCGGTTGCTGTCGGAGATGCCCAGGTCCTCCTGCGCGGAGGGCAGCGCGATGTTCACGATCGTCGCGTCCAGGACGACCATGAGCTGGGCGAGGGCGATGATCACCAGGCCCCACCAGCGGCGGGGGTCGGGTGCGGTGTCGGCGGAGGATTCACCTGTCCGGGTGACACTCATTTGGACAGAACACCACGAATCTCTCCTTGTCGCATCCCTGGACCGATCGACACCTGGGGCGACCACGTCGGGGCCGACCACACGACGCCCCTGTCGCGCACGCGAGGCGTTACGAATGTTTCGACATCATCGACGAATCATGCGAGAGGTATTGACCCTGTCCCCCGGTTCCCTATCATCCAAGTTGCTCGACCATCCGATCCTTGTTCGATAACACGAACACGCCGGAATCGCACCATTCGCACAGCAGAGCACCTCCAAGCCGCGCCCGGGCGAAGGGTGGAGCCGCACGGAGCCTGTCGTCGACACGAATGTCATGCCCCCATCAAGGGTGTCGCTGATGTCGCGCGTCGGTCGGCGTCGCGCCCCGGTGACGGCCGATGTCCTCTGCGAGCGGAGCACGACCTGCCGTTGAGCCGTTCGGTTCCTCACGCTACTCAAGGATGACGAGGTCCCCATGCGCAGACGAAGTTTCGGCCACAGGCGCCTGTCCGCGGTGCTCGCCGCCGCGGTCACGGTCCTGATCGCCCTGGCGGCCACGCTCGTCGCGGGCCCCGCCCAGGCGGCGTCCAGCGGCGCCCTGCGCGGCGTCGGCTCCGGCCGGTGTCTCGACGTGTCGGGCTCCGCCCAGACGGACGGCACGAGCTTGCAGATCTACGACTGCTCCGGCTCGGCGAACCAGCAGTGGACGTCGACGGACAGCGGCCAGCTGACCGTGTACGGCAACAAGTGCCTGGACGTCCCCGGCCACGCCACCACGGCCGGCACCCGGGTGCAGATCTGGTCCTGTAGCGGCGGCGCCAACCAGCAGTGGCGGGTGAACTCCGACGGCACGATCGTCGGCGTGGAGTCCGGACTGTGCCTGGACGTCACGGGACACGGCACCGCCAACGGCACGGCGGTGGAGATCTGGACGTGCAACGGGGGCAGCAACCAGAAGTGGACCGGCCTGTCCGGGACGACCCCGCCGGACGGCTCGTGCACCCTCCCGTCGACCTACCGCTGGACCTCGACGGGCGCGCTGGCACAGCCGGCCAACGGGTGGGTCTCGCTGAAGGACTTCACCACGGTGACGTACCAGGGCAAGCACCTGGTCTACGCGTCGAACGTGTCCGGCTCGTCCTACGGTTCGATGGCCTTCAAGCCGTTCACGAACTGGTCGGACATGGCGTCGGCCGGCCAGACCGGCATGAGCCAGTCCACGGTCGCGCCCACGCTGTTCTACTTC
>NZ_JAHHIT010000136.1 GCF_024539675.1 Streptomyces hilarionis
CCCCTCTCCGGCCCCGGAGCCCGTGGCCCCCGCCGTCCCGCCCGCCGCGGCCGTCTGAGCCGGCCCGTCCGGCACGAAGGAAGAAGAAGCATCATGAAGATCGACTGGGCAGCCCTGGGCTCCGTGTTCGGCGTCAGCCTCGTGGTCACCGTGGGCCTCGTGACCCTGTTCACCCTCGGCGTCATGGGCCTGTCGCGCCAGGAACGCGCGACGGCGCAGGGCGGGTCGGCCGCCCTCGCGGTGACGGGCGCGTACGCGTGCTTCGCGGCCTGCGCGGCGGCGGTGGCGTACGGGATCTCCCTGATCGTGGCCTGACAGGTCATCGGGACACCCCTGGGGTGCGGGACGGGCAACCGTCCCGCACCCCTTCGCGTGTGAGCGCCGCGATCGTGCGCGTGTGGGGTTCTGCACACTCTCCCCGCGCAGGTCAACAGCAAGTTGACGGCCCTTCCGGGCCCGTGGTGGACTGCCCGGGCCATGTACGGCGGCAGAAGAGGAAGCCGGTGTGAATCCGGCGCGGTCCCGCCACTGTCACCGGGGTAGTAACCCCCGGGAGCCAGGAACTCTCGCCGCGGTCTCGTCGAACCAGGGCGTGGACACCCTGAGTGAGGACACATAGCCATGTTCGGCTGCCCATCGAGCGCCTCGCGCGTCGCCCCCACCCCGTCGGCCGCCCGCACGGCCGGCTGAGCCGGTGGGTGCCGATCGCGTCCACGCGTACGGCGCCGCCGCCGGCCTCCTCGGCGACCTGCTCCTCGGCGACCCCCGCCGGGGGCATCCGGTCGCCGCGTTCGGGCGGGCCGCGGGCGCCGTGGAGCGGCTGCTGTGGCGGGACCACCGGGGATGGGGCGCCCTGCACACCGCGGTGTGCGCGGGCGGCGCCGTCGCCCTGGCGGCCGTCGCCGCGCGGACCGTGCGCGGGCGTCCCGCCGCCTCCGTCGCGCTCACCGGCGCCGCCACCTGGGCCGTCGTCGGGGGCGCCTCCCTCGTGCGGGAGGCCCGGGGCATCGCGCGCGCCCTGGAGGCGGGGGACGTCGACGCCGCCCGGGAGCGGCTGCCGCGGCTGTGCGGGCGCGACCCGCAGGCCCTGGACGCCGACGGGATCGCCCGGGCCGTCGTGGAGTCCGTCGCCGAGAACACCTCGGACGCCGTCGTCGGCGCGCTGGTGTGGGGGGCCGCGGCCGGAGTGCCGGGGCTGGTCGGGTTCCGCGCCGTCAACACCCTGGACGCCATGGTCGGGCACCGGTCGCCGCGCCATCTGCGCTACGGGTGGGCCTCGGCCCGGCTCGACGACGTCGCCGGCTGGCCCGGCGCCCGGCTGACCGCCGTGCTCGCCGCCGTCGCCGGGGACCATCCCCGCGGCGCGGTGCGGGCCTGGCGCGCCGACGCCCGCGCGCACCCGAGCCCCAACGCCGGGCCCGTGGAGGCGTCCTTCGCGGGCGCCCTCGGGGTGCGGCTGGGCGGAACCCTGTCGTACGGCGGCCGGGTCGAGCACCGGCCCGTGCTCAACGCGGCGGGGCGGCCCGTCGTGACCGGGGACATCGAACGCGCCGCGCGGCTCTCCCGCCGTGTCGGCCTGCTCGCGCTCGGCGTGACCGTCGCCGCGCGCTGGGCCGCGACAACGGCGCTCCACGCGCGGAAGGGGCGTACGTCATGAGCGGGGGCCTCCTGGTGGCCGGCACCACCTCCGACGCCGGCAAGAGCGTCGTCACGGCCGGGATCTGCCGGTGGCTGGTGCGCCGGGGAGTGAAGGTCGCGCCGTTCAAGGCGCAGAACATGTCCCTGAACTCGTTCGTCACGCGCGAGGGCGCCGAGATCGGACGGGCGCAGGCCATGCAGGCGCAGGCCTGCCGCATCGAGCCGACGGCGCTGATGAACCCCGTGCTGCTCAAACCCGGCGGGGAGCAGAGCAGTCAGGTGGTGCTGCTGGGCAGACCGGTCGGCGAGATGAGCGCCCGCGGGTACCACGGCGGGCGGCAGAACCGGCTCCTCGGCACCGTTCTCGACTGCCTGGCCGAGTTGCGGGGCACGTATGACGCGGTGATCTGTGAGGGGGCCGGGAGTCCCGCCGAGATCAATCTGCGGCGGACGGACATCGTCAACATGGGCATCGCCCGCAACGCCGGGCTGCCCGTGCTGGTCGTGGGCGACATCGACCGCGGCGGGGTCTTCGCCTCGTTCTTCGGGACCGTCGCGCTGCTGTCCCCCGAGGACCAGGCGCTGGTCGCCGGGTTCCTCGTGAACAAGTTCCGCGGCGACGTCTCCCTGCTGGAGCCGGGCCTGGACATGCTGCACGGGCTCACCGGGCGGCACACGTACGGCGTGCTGCCGTTCCGGCACGGGCTCGGCATCGACGAGGAGGACGGACTGCGCGTGTCCCTGCGGGGCACCGTGCGGGAGTCGAACACCGCCCCGCCCGTCGGGGAGGACGTGCTGCGCGTCGCCGTCTGCGCCGTCCCGCTGATGTCGAACTTCACGGACGTGGACGCGCTGGCCGCCGAACCCGGCGTCGTCGTGCGGTTCGTGGACCGCCCCGAGGAACTGGCCGACGCCGACCTGGTGGTGATCCCGGGGACCCGGGGGACGGTGCGGGCGCTTCAGTGGATGCGCGAACGCGGGCTGGCCGAGGCCGTGTCGCGGCGGGCCGCCGAGGGGCGACCCGTCCTCGGCGTCTGCGGCGGCTTCCAGATGCTCGGCGAGCGCATCGAGGACGACGTCGAGAGCCGGCGCGGACGGGTCGACGGGCTCGGCATCCTCCCCGTGCGGGTGCGGTTCGCCCGCGAGAAGACCCTCACCCGGCCGGTCGGGGAGGCCCTCGGCGAGCGGGTCGAGGGCTACGAGATCCATCACGGCGTCGCCGACGTCACCGGGGGCGACACCTTCATCCGCGACGACGAGGGACGCGGCCTGGACGGCTGCCGGGTCGGGCAGACCTGGGGCACGCACTGGCACGGCTCCCTGGAGTCGGACGGGTTCCGGCGGGCGTTCCTGCGCGAGGTGGCGGCCGCCGCGGGCCGCCGGTTCACGCCGGCCCCCGACACCTCCTTCGCCGCGCTGCGCGAGGAGCAGCTCGACCGGCTCGGCGACCTGATCGAACAGCACGCGGACACCGACGCGCTCTGGCGGCTCATCGAGTCGGGCGCGCCGCAAGGACTGCCTTTCATTCCACCGGGAGCGCCCGCATGAGCACAGTGTTGTTGTTGTCGACCGCCGACACCGATCTGCTGGCGGCCCGGGCCGCCACCGGCGTCGACTACCGGATCGCCAACCCGACCCGCGTCGACGTCGAGCGGGAACTGCCCGCGCTCCTCGACGGCGCCGACATCGCCGTCGTACGGCTGCTCGGCGGCAAGCGCGCCTGGGAGGACGGGCTCGCCGTGCTCAGGGCGTCCGGCGTCGCGACCGTGCTGCTGGGCGGGGAGAGCGTGCCGGACGCCGAGCTGATGGCCGAGTCGTCGGCGCCGGCCGGCGTGGTGGCGGAGGCGCTGCGGTACCTCGTGGAGGGCGGCCCGGCCAACCTGGCCGAGCTGGCCCGGTTCCTGTCCGACACCGTGCTGCTGACCGGTGAGGGGTTCGAGGAGCCGCGCGCGATGCCGGAGTTCGGCGTCCACGGCTCCCCCGAACAGCGCGACGGCCGGCCGACCGTGGGCGTGCTGTTCTACCGGGCCCACGAACTGAGCGGGAACACCGCCTTCGTGGACACCCTGTGCGAGGCGGTCGAGGCGCGGGGGGCAAACGCCCTGCCCGTGTACTGCGGTTCGCTGCGCGGGGCGGACGCCGGGCTGTACGAGATCCTCGGCCGCTGCGACGTCCTCGTCGCCACCGTCCTGGCCGCCGGAGGCGCGCACGCCTCGCAGGCGTCGGCGGGCGGCGACGAGGAGGCCTGGGACGTCGGAGCGCTCGCCGAACTCGACGTGCCCGTGCTGCAGGGCCTGTGCCTGACCTCGTCCCGCGCGGCCTGGGAGGCGTCGGACGCCGCCCTGTCCCCCATGGACGCGGCTATGCAGGTCGCGATCCCGGAGTTCGACGGGCGGCTCGTCACGGTGCCGTTCTCCTTCAAGGAGCAGGGGCCCGACGACGTCCCCGTGTACATCGCCGACCCCGAGCGGGCCGCCCGGGTCGCGGGGATCGCCGTCCGCCATGCCAGGCTGCGGCACAAGCCCAACGCCGAGAAGAAGCTCGCGCTGGTCTTCACCGCCTACCCCACCAAGCACTCGCGGGTCGGCAACGCCGTCGGCCTGGACACCCCCGTCTCGGCGGTGCGGGTGCTCGACGCGCTGCGGGACGCGGGCTACGTCGTCGAGGGGCATCCCGACGACGGCGACGAGCTGATCCACCGGCTCATCGACGCCGGCGGCCACGACGTCGAGTGGCTCACCGAGGAGCAGCTCGCGGCCGCGCCCGCGCGCGTGCCGCTGGCCGACTACCGGGCCTGGTTCGACCGGCTCGAGCCCGGGCTGCGCGACGGCATGCTCCAGGCGTGGGGCGAGCCGCCGGGCTCCCTCTACGTCGACGGCGACGACATCGTGCTGGCCTGCCTGCAGTTCGGCAACGTCGTCGTGATGATCCAGCCGCCGCGCGGGTTCGGCGAGAACCCGATCGCGATCTACCACGACCCCGACATGCCGCCGTCGCACCACTACATGGCCGCGTACCGGTGGCTGGAGAACAGTTTCGGCGCCGACGCGATCGTGCACATGGGCAAGCACGGCACGATGGAGTGGCTGCCGGGCAAGGGGCTCGGGCTGAGCGGCGGCTGCGCGCCGGACGCAGTCCTCGGCGAACTGCCGCTGGTCTACCCGTTCATCGTCAACGACCCGGGCGAGGGCACGCAGGCCAAGCGGCGCGGGCACGCCACCGTCGTGGACCATCTCGTCCCGCCGATGGCGCGGGCGGACACCTACGGCGACCTGGCGAAACTGGAGCAGCTGCTCGACGAGTACGCGCTGGTCAGCGACCTCGACCCGACGAAGGCGCCGGCCGTGCGCGCGCAGATCTGGACGCTGGTGAAGGCCGCCGAGCTCCACCACGACCTGCACGTGGACGACCAGCCCGACGACGACGCCTTCGACGAGTTCGTCATGCACATCGACGGCTATCTGTGCGAGATCAAGGACGTGCAGATCCGCGACGGCCTGCACGTCCTGGGCGGCGGTCCGGCCGGCGAGGCGCGGGTGAACCTGGTGCTGGCGGTGCTGCGCGCCTCACAGGTGTGGGGCGGGCAGGCGCACGCGCTGCCGGGGCTGAGGGCGTCGTTCGCGGCCCATTTCGGGCTCGACGAGAAGGAGTTGCTGGCCGAGCCGGGCGCGCCGGTGAAGGCTCCGGTGGAGCTGACCGACCTGGTCGAGGGGCCGTCGCGGTCGGCGGCCGACGCGATCGATCTGCTGGAGCAGCTGTGCCGGCGCGTCGCGGAGGGCATGGAGGCGCGGGACTGGGCGCTCGTCGAGTGCCGTCCGCTCGTGCGCGACGTCGTCGGCGCCGAACTGCCGGACGCCGTCGCGGTGCTGGAGTTCGCCTGCCGTGAGCTGGTGCCGAGGCTCGCCCGGACGACGGACGAGATCGGGCACATCCTCAAGGCGCTGGACGGCGGTTACGTGCCCGCCGGCCCCTCGGGCTCCCCGACCCGCGGCCTGGTCAACGTGCTGCCCACCGGCCGCAACTTCTACTCCGTCGACCCCAAGGCCATCCCGTCCAGGCTGAGCTGGGAGGTCGGGCAGGCGCTGGCCGACTCGCTCGTGCAGCGCCACCTCCAGGACACCGGCGCGTACCCGAAGTCGGTCGGCCTGACGGTGTGGGGCACCTCGGCGATGCGCACCCAGGGCGACGACATCGCCGAGATCCTGGCGCTGCTGGGCTGCCGCCCGGTCTGGGACGACGCCTCGCGCCGGGTGACCGGCTTCGAGGTCGTCCCCCTCGCGGAGCTGGGCCGGCCGCGCATCGACGTCACCGTCCGCATCTCGGGCTTCTTCCGGGACGCGTTCCCGCACGTGATCGGGCTGCTCGACGACGCGGTGCGGGCGGTGGCCGAGCTGGACGAGCCCGCCGAGTCCAACTTCGTGCGCGCGCACGTCGACGAGGACGCGGCCGGGCACGGCGACCGGCGACGGGCGAGCGCCCGGATCTTCGGCTCCAAGCCGGGGGCGTACGGGGCCGGGCTGCTGCCGCTGATCGACGCCCGCAACTGGCGCTCGGACGCCGACCTCGCCGAGGTGTACGCCGTCTGGGGCGGCTACGCCTACGGGCGCGGGCTCGACGGGCGGGCCGCGCGCGGGGACATGGAGACGGCGTTCCGGCGGATCGCCGTCGCCGCGAAGAACGTGGACACCCGCGAGCACGACCTCGTCGACGCCGACGACTACTTCCAGTACCACGGCGGCATGGTCGCCATGGTGCGCCATCTGACGGGCGCCAACCCCGAGGCATACGTGGGTGATTCGGCCACCCCGGACCAGGTGCGGACCCGCACCCTGGGCGAGGAGACGCACCGCGTGTTCCGCGCGCGGGTGGTCAACCCGCGCTGGATGGCGGCCATGCGGCGGCACGGCTACAAGGGCGCCTTCGAGATGGCGGCGACCGTCGACTACCTCTTCGGGTACGACGCCACCGCCGGGGTCGTCGACGACTGGATGTACGAGAAGCTCAGCGCGGAGTACGTCTTCGACGCGGACAACCGCGACTTCATGAAGAAGTCCAACCCGTGGGCGCTGCGCGGGATCACGGAACGACTCCTGGAGGCCGCCGAGCGCGGCCTGTGGGCGGAGCCGGACGCCGACACGATCGAGCGGCTGCGCGCCACCTACCTGGAGCTGGAAGGCGATCTGGAGGACGACCAGAAGTGAGCACTCCTTTCCCGTTCACGGCCGTGGTCGGCCAGGACGACCTGCGGCTCGCGCTGCTGCTGAACGCCGTGTCGCCGGCGGTGGGCGGTGTGCTCGTCCGCGGCGAGAAGGGCACCGCCAAGTCGACGGCCGTGCGGGCCCTGTCGGCGCTCCTGCCCGCGCTGGACGTGGTCGTCGGCTGCCGGTTCTCCTGCGATCCCGACTCCCCCGATCCGGCCTGCCCGGACGGCCCGCACGAGCCGGGCGCGTTCGAGACGCGGCCCGCGCGCCTGGTCGAGCTGCCGGTGGGCGCGTCGGAGGACCGGCTGGTCGGCGCGCTCGACATCGAGCGGGCGCTCTCCGAGGGCGTCAAGGCCTTCGAGCCGGGGCTCCTCGCGGACGCGCACCGCGGGATCCTCTACGTCGACGAGGTCAACCTCCTGCACGACCACCTGGTCGACCTGCTGCTGGACGCGGCCGCGATGGGCGCCTCCTACGTGGAGCGCGAGGGCGTCTCGGTGCGCCATGCGGCCCGGTTCCTGCTCGTGGGCACGATGAACCCCGAAGAGGGCGAACTGCGGCCGCAGTTGCTCGACCGGTTCGGGCTGACGGTCGAGGTGGCCGCCTCGCGCGAGCCCGACCTGCGGGTGGAGGTCGTCCGGCGCAGGCTCGCCCACGACGACGATCCGGCCGCCTTCGCCGCGCGCTGGGCGGACGAGGAGGCCGCGGTGCGGGCGCGGATCGTGGCCGCGCGTGCGCTGCTGCCGTCGGTGCGGCTGGGCGACGCCGCGCTGCGGCAGATCGCGGCGACCTGCGCGGCGTTCGAGGTGGACGGCATGCGGGCCGACATCGTCATGGCGCGCACGGCGACCGCGCTGGCCGCGTGGGCCGGGCGCACGGACGTCCTCGCGGAGGACGTGCGCCAGGCCGCGCTGCTGGCGCTGCCGCACCGGCGCCGCCGCAACCCCTTCGACGCGCCGGGACTCGACGAGGACAAGCTCGACGAGACGCTGGAGGAGTTCGGCGGCCGGGACGAGTCCGGCCCCGACGACGGCGCCGGACGTGACGTGGACCCGAGCGACGACGGGCGCGGCGACGACGGTCCCGAGGACGACGGACCCGGCGGGGGCGGCGGCCGGCCCGCGCCCGACGCCGGTCCGGACGGCGGCGACACGGGCGCCCGGCCCGAGGCCGGGCAGGACGGCGCGCCGCAGCCCTCGGGACCCTCCGAACGGTCCGCCGTCCGCGCCGCCGAGCCCTTTCGCACCAAGGTGCTGAGCGTGCCGGGCATCGGCGAGGGGGCCGCCGGACGGCGGTCACGGGCGCGCACCGAGCACGGGCGCACCACGGGGGCCCGCCGCCCCCGGGGCGCCCTGACCAAGCTGCACCTGGCGGCGACCGTGCAGGCGGCCGCCCCGCACCAGCGGGCGCGCGGACGCAGCGGGCCCGGTCTGGTGGTGCGGCGCGACGATCTGCGCCAGGCGACCCGGGAGGGGCGCGAGGGCAACCTCGTGCTGTTCGTGGTCGACGCCTCCGGGTCCATGGCGGCCCGGCAGCGGATGAGCGCGGTGAAGGGCGCCGTGCTGTCGCTGCTCCTGGACGCCTACCAGCGGCGGGACAAGGTGGGGCTCGTGACGTTCCGGGGGGCCGCGGCCGAGCTCGCGCTGCCGCCGACCTCGTCGGTGGACGCCGCCGCCGTGCGCCTGGAGTCGCTGCCCACGGGCGGGCGGACGCCGCTGGCCGCCGGGCTGCTGAGGGCGCACGACGTGCTGCGGGTGGAGCGGCTGCGCGATCCGGCGCGCCGGGCGCTGGTCGTGGTCGTCACCGACGGTCGGGCCACCGGCGGCCCCGAGCCCGTCGCCCTCGCCGGGCGGGCGGCGCGGCTGTTCGCGGCCGACGGCGTCGCCTGCGTGGTCGTGGACTGCGAGTCCGGGCCGGTGCGGCTAGGGCTCGCCGGGCAGCTGGCCGGCGAGCTGGGCGGCGCGGCCGTGACGCTGGAGGAGCTGCGGGCGGACTCCATCGCGGGACTGGTCAAGGACGTGCAGGGGACTTCGAGGAGGGCCGCGTAATGCCGCAGGGACAGCCGAGCATGGTGCCGGACGACGGACTGACGACCCGTCAGCGCCGCAACCGGCCGCTGGTGGTCGTGCACACCGGCGTCGGCAAGGGCAAGTCGACCGCCGCGTTCGGGCTCGCCCTGCGGGCCTGGAACCAGGGGTGGCCGATCGGGGTGTTCCAGTTCGTCAAGTCGGCGAAGTGGAAGGTCGGCGAGGAGAACGCGCTGCGCGTGCTGGGGGCGTCCGGGCAGGGCGGCTCCGTGGACTGGCACAAGATGGGCGAGGGGTGGTCCTGGGTCCAGCGGGATGCCCAGATGGACAACGAGGAGAAGGCCCGCGAGGGCTGGGAGCAGGTCAAGCGGGACCTGGCCGCGCAGACGTACCGGCTGTACGTGCTCGACGAGTTCGCGTACCCGATGCACTGGGGCTGGGTCGACACCGACGAGGTCGTCGAGGTGCTGCGCGACCGCCCGGGGACCCAGCACGTCGTGATCACCGGGCGCAACGCGCCGGAGAAGCTCGTCGACTTCGCCGACCTCGTGACGGACATGTCCAAGGTGAAGCATCCGATGGACGCCGGCCAGAAGGGCCAGCGGGGCATCGAGTGGTGACGCCGTGCTGACCTCCCCGTCCTCCGTCCCCCGGCTGGTCGTCGCCGCGCCCTCCTCGGGCAGCGGCAAGACCACCGTCGCCACGGGCCTGATGGCCGCGTTCGCCGCGCGGGGGCTCGCCGTGTCCCCGCACAAGGTCGGGCCCGACTACATCGATCCCGGCTACCACTCGCTCGCCGCCGGGCGGGTCGGGCGCAACCTCGACGCCTACCTGTGCGGACCGGAGCTCGTCGCCCCGCTGTTCCTGCACGGGGCGCGGGGGTGCGACGTCGCCGTGGTCGAGGGCGTGATGGGGATGTTCGACGGGGCCGCCGGGGAGGGGGAGCTGGCGTCCACCGCGCAGGTGGCGAAGCTGCTGCGGGCGCCGGTGGTGCTCGTCGTCGACGCGTCGTCGCAGTCGCGGTCGGTGGCGGCGCTGGTGCACGGGTTCGCCTCCTGGGACCCGCAGGCGCGCATCGGGGGCGTGATCCTGAACAAGGTCGCCTCGGACCGGCACGAGGAGTTGCTGCGGGAGGCGCTGGACGCGGCGGGGACGCCGGTGCTGGGGGTGCTGCGGCGGGCTCCGCAGGTGGACACGCCCTCGCGGCACCTCGGGCTGGTGCCGGTCGCCGAACGGCGGGCCGAGGCGGTCGAGTCGGTCGCCGCGATGGCCGCGCAGGTGGCGCAGGGGTGCGACCTGGAGGCGCTGCTCGCCCTGGCGCGGGGCGCCGGGACGCTGCCCGGCGCGGCCTGGGACCCGGCCGAGGCGCTGTCCGCGCTGCCGCAGGCCCCTCCCGACGCGTCCTCCCGGGGCGCCGCTCCCGGCCCCCCGCGCCGGCCGGTCGTCGCCCTGGCCGGAGGACCGGCGTTCACCTTCTCCTACGCCGAGCACGCGGAGCTGCTGACCGCCGCGGGCGCCGAGGCCGTCGTCTTCGACCCGTTGCGCGACGAGGGGCTGCCGGAGGGGGCGTCCGCGCTGGTGATCGGCGGCGGGTTCCCGGAGGTGTACGCGGCCGAGCTGTCCGCCAACGAGCCGCTCCGCAAGGCCGTCGCCGAGCTCGCCGGGGCCGGTGCGCCGGTCGCCGCCGAGTGCGCGGGGCTGCTGTACCTGTGCCGTGAGCTCGACGGGCTCCCGATGTGCGGGGTCCTCGACGCGCGGGCCCGGATGTCCGAACGGCTCACCCTCGGCTACCGCGACGCCGTCGCCGTGAGCGACAGTGTGCTCGCGCCGGCCGGTACCCGGATGCGGGGCCACGAGTTCCACCGGACGGTCGTCGAGCCCGGCGCGGGCGCGGTCCCCGCCTGGGGTGTGCGCACCCCCGAGCGGCGGGTCGAGGGCTTCGTACAGCAAGGCGTGCACGCGAGTTATCTGCACACGCACTGGGCGGCCGAGCCCGGTGCGGCCCGTCGGTTCGTCGAGAGGTGCCGGACGTCATGAGCAGCAGGCTGGTCGGAGTCGGGGTGGGCCCGGGGGATCCGGAGCTGGTGACCGTCAAGGGGGTCAACGCGCTGCGGGCCGCCGAGGTCGTCGTCGTGCCCGTGATGGACAGCGGCGAGGAGGGCCGGGCCGAGGCCACCGTGGTGCACTACGTGCCGCGGGACAAGGTCCTCCGGGTCGTCTTCGCGCTGAACGAGCGCACCGACCGGGCCCGGCGGGAAGCGGCCTGGGACGCCGCCGGAGAGCGGGTGGCCGAGCTGCTGCGACGGCACGCGTCGGTCGCCTTCGCGACCATCGGCGACCCCAACGTGTACTCCACCTTCACCTATCTCGCGCAGACCGTGGCGCAGGCGGTGCCCGGTACGGTGATCGAGACCGTCCCCGGCATCACCGCCATGCAGGATCTCGCCGCCCGGTCCGGCGCGGTGCTGACCGAGGGCACCGAGCCGCTCACGCTGGTGCCGGTGACGGCCGGGTCGGCCGTGCTGAAGGACGCGCTCGCCGGGCCGGGGACCGTCGTCGCCTACAAGTTCGGGCGTCAGGCCGCCGAGGTCGCCGAGGCGCTGCGGGAGACCGGACGAATCCGGGACGCGGTGTGGGGGTCGGCGCTCGGGCTGGCGCAGGAGTCGATCCGGTCCGCCGACGAGCTCGACGGCGAACCGCTGCCCTACCTCTCCACGCTGATCGCGCCCGCGCGACGCCTGGGCGGCCGGGGCGGCAAGCTGTGAGAGCGCCCGCCTCCCGGCCGCGCGTCCCGTCACGCGGCCAGGCCCACCACCAGCCAGATGAAGGCCGCGCCCGCGATCGTGCACAGCACGGTCGAGCGGGCGGGGTGTTCGTGGTGGGCCTCGGGGAGGATCTCGGCGGCCGCGAGGTAGAGCAGCGCGCCGCCGAAGAAGCCCAGGTAGCCGCCGAGCAGCTGTTCGGGGATGGTGACGAAGGTCGTCGAGGCCGCGCCCGCGATCGGCGCCGCCGCGTCCGCGAACAGCATGGCCAGGGCCTTGCGCCGGGCGTTCCCGTACAGGCTGGTGATCGTGTACGTGTTGAAGCCGTCCGCGAAGTCGTGGGCGATGACCGCGAGCGCCACGGCCAGTCCCATGCCGCCGCCCACCTGGAAGGCCGCGCCGATCGCGACGCCGTCCATGGCGCTGTGGAAGACCATGGCCGCGGCCGCCGTCAGACCGACCTCCGGGGCCCTGCCGTCGTGTGCCCTGACGTCGTGCCCGCCGCCGTCGTGCCCGCCGCCGTCGTGCGCGCCGCCGGCGGGGAGGCGTCCGGCGTGGTGGGCGTGAGCGGAGTGCTCCCCCGCCGCCGCGGCGCAGGCGTGCTCCTCGGCGCCGTGGGCGGCCTGGCGCACCGCCAGCAGCCGTTCCACCAGATGGGCCACCAGGAAGCCCGCGACGAACAGCAGCAGCGCGGCCGGGACGCCGAACACCTCGGCGCCGGCCGCCTCCAGCGCCTCCGGCAGCAGGTCCAGGCCGACCACGCCCAGCATCAGGCCGCCGGCCAGGCCCAGCACCAGGTGGCGGCGGTCGGTCACGCGTTGTGCCGTCCAGCCGCCGGCCAGCGTCATGAGGAACGCGCCGAGCGCGACGAAGACCGCCATAGGCCCTTGCTATCCGATCCACCCCCCATCGCGCACATCCGCGCCGCCCGCTGACCCCGGGAAAGCAGCACATAGCCCGTTATGAGAGGACCCGAACCCATGGCCGATGCCCCCACCGGCAAGGTGACCTTCGTCGGCGCCGGCCCCGGCGCCGCCGACCTGCTGACGTTCCGCGCCGCGCGCGCCATCGCCGAGGCCGACGTCGTGATCTGGGCCGCGAGCCTGGTGCAGGCGGAGGTCCTCACCCACGCGCGGGAGGGCGCGGAGATCCTCGACTCGGCGACCATGTCCCTGGAGGACGTGGTGGCCGTGTACGAGCGGGCGCGCTCCGAGGGCCTGAGGGTCGCCCGCATCCACTCCGGGGACCCCGCGCTGTGGGGCGGCACCCAGGAGCAGCTCGACCGCTGCGAGGAGATCGGCCTCGCCACCGAGATCGTCCCTGGCGTCTCCTCCTTCTCGGCCGTCGCCGCGATCGCCCGCCGCGAGCTGACGATCCCCGAGGTCGCCCAGTCCGTCGTCCTCACACGGCTCGGCGGCGGCAAGACGCCGATGCCGCCGGGCGAGGAGGTGCGCGAGTTCGCCAAGCACGGCACCACGATGGCGGTCTTCCTGTCCGCGGCGCGCAGCGGGCAGCTCGTGCGGGAGCTGCTGGAGGGCGGCTACCCGACGTCCACCCCGGTCGTCGTCGCGCACCAGGCGACCTGGCCGGAGGAGCTCGTCGTGAGGTGCACGATCGGGACGCTGGAGGAGACGGTGAAGGAGCACAAGCTCTGGAAGCACACCCTCTTCCTGGTCGGCCCGGCCCTGGACGCGCAGGGCACCCGCTCGCACCTGTACCACCCCGGTCACTTCCACGGCTACCGCAAGGCCGACCCGCAGGCCCGGCGGGAGCTGCGCGCACGGGGTGCGAGCACGTGAGCCGACCCATCACGGTGGTCGGCACGGGGACGGGCGCGCCGGTCCCCGCCGACGCGCTGGCCGGGGCCGACCTGGTCGTGGGCGGACGCCGGCACCTGGACGCGGCGGAGCTGCCCGCGTCGGCGCGGCGCGTCGTGCTCGGCCCGCTGGCGCCGGCCCTGGACGCCGTGGAGGAGTACGCCGGCGCCGAGCGGCGCGTGGTCGTGCTGGCCTCGGGCGACCCCGGGTTCTTCGGGATCGTGCGGGCGCTGGCCGAGCGGTTCGGGCCGGGGCGGCTCGACGTGCGGCCCGGCGTCTCCTCCGTGGCGACCGCCTTCGCACGGGTCGGGCTGACCTGGGACGACGCCGTGGTCGTCAGCGCGCACGGGCGGGATCCGCGCACGGCGGTCAACGTCTGCCGGGCGCACCCGAAGACGGCCGTGCTGACCGGGCCCGGCGCCGGGCCCGCCGAGCTGGGCGCGGCCCTCGCGCGCAGCGCGCCCGGCCGGACGCTGGTCGTGGCCGAGGCGCTGGGCGATCCCGGGCGCGAGCGTCTGGAGCGGGTCTCGCCCGCCGAGGCCGCCGGACGCGACTGGGGGACGGCGGTGAGCGTCGTGCTGTGCCTGGACGAGACGCGGACCCCGGGCCCGGCCCGCACGCTCGCCGGGCCCGGCGCCGGGCCCGCCGGATGGGCGCTGCCCGAGGGCGACTTCGCGCACCGCGACTCGATGATCACCAAGTTCGAGGTGCGGGCGCTGGCCCTGGCCCGGCTCGGACCCCGCCCCGGCGAGCTGGTCTGGGACGTCGGCTCCGGTTCGGGGTCGGTGGCCGTGGAGTGCGCCCGCCTGGGCGCCGCCGTCAGCGCCGTGGAGAAGGCCGCGGACGGGGTGGAGCGCGTCCGCGCCAACGCGGCCGCCCACGGCGTCGACGTGCACGTGGTGCACGGCGCGGCGCCGGACGCGCTGACCGCGCTCGACGAGCCCGACGCCGTGTTCGTCGGCGGGGGCGGCGACGAGCTGCCCGCCATCGTGACGGTGTGCGCGCGACGGGCCCGGCGCACGGTCGTCGTCGCCCTGGCCGCGCTGGACCGGGTGCCCGCGGTGCGCGCCGCGCTCACCGGCGCCGGCCTCGACTGCGAGGGGGTGCTGCTCCAGTCCTCGCGGCTGGCGCCGCTGCCGGGCGACGTGACCCGGCTCGCGGCCGCCAATCCCGTCTTCCTGCTGTGGGGGAACCGGCGCCCGGCCGGCTCGCATCCCGTGAACCGAGAAGGAGTTGCCCAGTGATCGGCCTCATCTCCGCCACCGCGGCGGGCGCGGCGGCACGCGACCGGCTGGCCGCGGCATGGCCGGACCGCACCCGCGTCTACGACGGACCCGTGGGCGACGCCGTGCGGCGGGCGTTCGGCGAGTGCGACGGGCTCGTGTGCTTCCTCGCGACCGGCGCGGTCGTCCGGCTCGTCGCGCCGCTGCTGTCCGACAAGGCGTCCGACCCGGGCGTGGTGTGCGTCGACGAGGCCGGGCGGTTCGCCGTCTCGCTGGTCGGCGGGCACGGCGGCGGCGCCAACGAACTCGCCGTCTCGGTGGGCGGGTTGCTGGGCGCGGAGCCCGTGGTGACCACGGCCACGGACGCGGTGGGCGTGCCCGGTCTGGACACCCTCGGCCTGCCGGTGGAGGGCGATGTGGCGGGCGTGACGCGGGCCCTGCTCGACGGCGAGCCGGTCGCGCTGGACGCCGAGGTGGCGTGGCCGCTGCCGGCGCTGCCGTTCGCGGCGCGGCCCGGCACGCCGGGCGGGCCCGTCGTCCGCCTGACCGACCGTGCCCTGGCGCCCGGCGACGGCGAGGTGCTGGTGCGTCCGCCGTCCCTGGTCGTCGGCGTCGGCGCGTCCAGGGGGGTGCCGGCCGACGAGGTCCTCGATCTGGTGGAGGGCGCGCTGCGGGACGCGGGACTGTCCCCGCGCAGCCTCGCCGAACTGGCCACGGTGGACGCCAAGCGCGACGAGCCCGGCATCGTCGAGGCGGCCGCGCGGCTCGCGGTGCCCGTGGTGACCCACCCGGCCGAGGAGCTGGCGAAGGTCGTGGTGCCCAACCCCTCCGACGCCCCGCTCGCCGCGGTGGGCACCCCGTCGGTCGCCGAGGCGTCCGCCCTCGCCCGCGGCGGTGAACTCCTCGTCCCCAAGCGCAAGTCGGCGCGGGCGGACGGGCACGCCTCCATGGCCACGTGCGCCGTCGTGCGGCGTCCCGCGCGCGGGCGGCTCGCGGTGGTCGGGCTCGGCCCCGGCGCCCGTGATCTGCTCACCCCGCGCGCCACGGCCGAACTGCGCCGGGCCGCCGTGCTCGTCGGGCTCGACCAGTACGTCGACCAGATCCGCGACCTGCTGCGGCCGGGCACCCGGATCCTGGAGTCCGGCCTGGGCGCCGAGGAGGAGCGGGCCCGCACGGCCGTCGAGGAGGCCCGGCGCGGACAGGCCGTCGCGCTCATCGGCAGCGGGGACGCGGGCGTGTACGCCATGGCCTCCCCCGCGCTCGCCGAGGCGTCCGACGACATCGACGTGGTCGGGGTGCCCGGCGTGACGGCCGCCCTCGCGGCCGGCGCGATCCTCGGTGCGCCGCTCGGCCACGACCACGTGTCCATCAGCCTCTCCGACCTGCACACGCCGTGGGAGGTCATCGAGCGGCGGGTGCGCGCGGCGGCCGAGGCGGACCTCGTGGTCACCTTCTACAACCCCCGTTCGCGGGGCCGCGACTGGCAGCTTCCGAAGGCGCTGTCGATCCTCTCCGGGCACCGGGAGCCGGCCACTCCGGTGGGCGTCGTGCGCAACGCGTCCCGGCCGGACGGCACCAGCAGGCTGACCACGCTCGCCGAACTCGATCCGGCCTGGGTCGACATGATGACCGTCGTCACCGTGGGCAACACCGCCACCCGCGCCGTCGCGGGGCGCATGGTGACGCCCCGCGGCTACCGCTGGCAGGAAGCCGCCCCGGAGCAGGCCGGGTGACCCGGCCGCCCCGGGCCGCACCCGCACCCGCGCACGGGCGCGCGCCGCGACCGTCGTCCCGCCCCGCACCCCTTACCGACCCCCTTCCCGATCCCGAGGAGACACCGTGACCACCCCGCCGCCCGCGCTGCTCATCGCCGGCCATGGCACCCGCGACGAGGCCGGAGCCGAGGCGTTCCGCGACTTCGTCCGGGAGCTGGGCCGCCGCCATCCGGACCTGCCCGTCGCGGGCGGCTTCATCGAGCTCTCGCCGCCGCCGCTCGGCGACGCGGTGAGCGAGCTGGTGGAGCGCGGCGTGCGGCGCTTCGCGGCCGTCCCGCTGATGCTGGTCTCCGCCGGACACGCCAAGGGCGACATCCCGGCCGCCCTGTCCCGCGAGAAGGAGCGCCACCCGGGGATCTCCTACACCTACGGTCGTCCGCTGGGCCCGCACCCGGCGCTGCTGAACGTGCTGGAGCGGCGGTTGGACGAGGCGCTGGGCACGGCGGGGCGCACCCCCGAGGACCTCGCCGACGTGACCGTGCTGCTGGTCGGACGCGGCTCGACGGACCCGGACGCCAACGCCGAGGTGTACAAGGCGGCCCGGCTGCTGTGGGAGGGACGCGGGTACGCGGGCGTCGAGACCGCGTTCGTCTCGCTGGCCGCGCCGGACGTGCCCGGCGGGCTCGACCGGTGCGCGCGACTGGGCGCGCGGCGGATCGTCGTCCTGCCGTACTTCCTGTTCACCGGGATCCTGCCGGACCGGGTGCGGCAGCAGACCGAGGGCTGGGCGGCCGCGCATCCCGAGGTCGAGGTGCGCTCGGCGGACGTCATCGGCCCCGAGCCGGAGCTGCTCGACCTGGTGATGGAACGGTACGAGGAGGCCGTCAAGGGCGACCTGCGGATGAACTGCGACTCGTGCGTGTACCGGATCGCGCTGCCGGGCTTCGAGGACAAGGTGGGGATGCCGCAGCAGCCGCACTTCCACCCCGACGACGAGGGACACCACCACGGCGGTCACCACCACGGACACTCGCACTCCCATGCGCACTGAGGGCCACGCCGGGGAGCACGACCTGCGCCACCACGGGGACGCGGAGGTGCGCGGCGACGGCTCGGCGCTCATCGACCTCGCCGTGAACGTCCGCGCCGACACGCCCCCGCGCTGGCTGCGCGAGCGCCTCGCCGCCTCCCTCGACGGCCTGGCCGCGTACCCGGACGGGCGGGCCGCGCGGGCGGCGGTCGCTGCCCGGCACGGGCTGCCCGTCGAGCGGGTGCTGCTCACGGCGGGCGCCGCGGAGGCGTTCGTGCTGCTGGCGCGAGCCCTGAAGGTCCGTCGGCCCGTCGTCGTGCACCCGCAGTTCACCGAGCCGGAGGCGGCGCTGCGGGACGCCGGGCACAGCGTGGACCGGGTGCTGCTGCGGGAGGCGGACGGTTTCCGGCTGGATCCCGCGGACGTGCCCGAGGACGCGGACCTGGTGGTGGTCGGCAACCCGACGAACCCGACGTCGGTGCTGCATCCCGCGGGGGCCGTGCGGCGGCTGGCCCGGGCCGGGCGGACGCTGGTGGTCGACGAGGCCTTCATGGACGCGGTGCCCGGTGAGCGGGAGTCGCTCGCCGGGGCGACGGACGTGCCCGGTCTGGTCGTGCTGCGCAGTCTGACGAAGACCTGGGGGCTGGCCGGGCTGCGGATCGGGTACGTCCTCGCTGCGCCGGAGACGATCGCCGACCTGGAGCGGGCGCAGCCGCTGTGGCCGGTGTCGTCGCCGGCGCTGGCGGCGGCGCAGGCGTGCATGGGGTCGCAGGCGCTGGCCGAGGCCGCGCACGCCGCGCACCGCGTCGCCGCGGACCGGGCGCACCTGGTCGCCGGTCTGGAGGAGTTCGCCGCCGACGGGCTGCGGGTGGTGGGACCGGCGGACGGACCGTTCGTCCTGGTCCGGCTGCCGCGGGCCGCCGCCGTCCGGGAGCGCCTGCGCACCCTGGGCTTCGCCGTCCGGCGCGGGGACACCTTCCCGGGCCTCGGCGAGGAGTGGCTGCGCCTGGCGGTCCGCGACCGCACCACGGTGAACCGTTTCCTCCAGGCCCTGGACCAGGCACTCGCCCTGGCCCGCGACTGACCTGACCGCCGGCGACCGCCCCGCGTGCGGTCCGGTCAGCCTCGACGGCGGGACAGGGCCACGGCTCCGGCGCCCGCCAGCAGCAGCGCCAGGGCGCCGCCCGCCACGTACGGCGTCACCGGACTCCCTCCGGTCCGCGCCAGGTCCGCCTCCGCGGGCGCGCCCTGGGCCCTGACGTCGGCGGCCGGGGCGGCGGTGTCCGGCTCGGCCGCCGGGGCGGCCCGGTGTCCCTTCGCGGGGTCCTCGGTCCGTTGCGCGCCCTGCCCCCGTCCCGGCTCCTGTTCCCGGTCCCGGTCCTGGTCCGGCTCGTGGGCCGCGGGGGTCTCGCAGGTGGCCGCGGCCAGGGTCAGGGTGCCGGTGACCTCGGCGACGTTCAGGTGCAAGGGGTTGAGCGAGACCGTGAGTTCGAGGGCGGTGGCGGCGGCCGTGCGGGAGGTCGTCCCGCGCTCGGCCAGGTCCAGCCGGACCTCCCCCACCCCCGGCGCCTTCACCCGGACGGGGCCGCCCGCGCCGACCGACACCTTCTTCCCCAGGACGGTCACCGAGCCGGGCAGACGGGACACGGCGACCGGCGGCCGGCCCACCGCGCAGGTCGCCTTCGAGGTGACCGCGGCGACCTCGACGACGGAGAGCAGCGGCAGGCCGGGGACGTGCAGCCGGGCGTGCGCCAGGCGGACGGACGCCTCGGCCTTCTCGTCGCCGGTCGTCGCCTTCGCCTCGGCGACGTCGGCCCGCAGGACGCCGAAGGGCCTGCCGCCGGCCACCCCGTCCAGTTCGGCCGTGAGCGCCGTCCTCCCGGCGCTGCGCGGCGCGCGCACCTCGTCGAGGGAGAGGGCCAGCGGAACGTGGACGCTCTTGTCGAGCAGGGCCACGTCGAGGCCGGTGCGCAGGACGGACGCGCTCGCGCGGCCCTGGGCGCCCCGCGCGTGGGCGTTGTCGGCGCCGGCCAGGGCGGCGGGACCGGCGGCCAGGGCCGTCGCCGTCGCGACGGCGGCGACGCGACGGGCGTGTGCGGGCATGCGGAAGGTGGTGCCGTTCAAGGGTGGGACCCCCACGAGAGACGCTTCGGGACCCCGCAAGAATTACGTACGAGGGGTGAACGGTCAGCGGGGCGAAGCGAGTTCACTCCAACGTGGATTCCTCGCGCACGCCTTCGAGTCGAACGGCACGCACGTTCCCCGGAGCGTCGGCGCACCCGGGTCCCGGCGCCCCGGCCGTCAGCCCACCACCCGCCCGTTCAGCACCACCCGGCGCGGCGCCGCCAGCACCCGGACGTCCGCGCGGGGGTCGCTCCCGTAGACCACCAGGTCCGCCGGGGCGCCCTCGGCCAGACCCGGGCGGCCGAGCCACTCGCGTGCGCCCCAGCTCGCCGCCGAGAGCGCCGTCAGCGGCGGGACGCCGGCCGTCACCAGCTCCGCGACCTCCGCGGCCACCAGTCCGTGCGGCAGCGTGCCGCCCGCGTCCGTGCCGACGAAGACGGCGATGCCCGCGTCATGGGCGTTGCGCACGGTGTCGTACCGGCGTTCGTGGAGCCGGCGCATGTGGGCCGCCCAGCGGGGGAACTTCGCCTCGCCACCGGCCGCCAGGCCCGGGAACGTGGCGATGTTCACCAGGGTCGGGACGATCGCCACGCCCCGTTCGGCGAACAGCGGGATCAGGTCGTCGGTGAGCCCCGTCGCGTGCTCGACGCAGTCGATGCCCGACTCGACCAGGTCGCGCAGCGAGTTCTCGGCGAAGCAGTGGGCGGTGACCCGCGCGCCCAGCCGGTGGGCCTCGGCGATGGCCGCCTCGGCCGCCTCCCGGGGCCAGCTCGGGGCCAGGTCCCCCACCTCGCGGTCGATCCAGTCGCCGACCAGCTTGACCCAGCCGTCACCGCGCCGGGCCTCCCGGGCGACGTAGGCGACCAGGTCGTCGGGCTCGATCTCATGGGCGTAGCCGCGCAGGTAGCGGCGGGTGCGGGCGATGTGCCGGCCCGCGCGGACGATGGCGGGCAGGTCCTCGCGGTCGTCGACCCAGCGGGTGTCCGAGGGTGAGCCGGCGTCGCGCAGCAGCAGCGCGCCGGCGTCCCGGTCGGTCAGCGCCTGCTTCTCGGCGACGTCCGCCTCCACCGGGCCGTGCGGGCCCAGGCCCACGTGGCAGTGGGCGTCGACGAGACCGGGCAGCGCCCAGCCCTCGACGCCGAGCACGTCGCGGGCGCCGACGGGCCGGTCGTAGGAGATCCGGCCGTCGACGACCCACAGCTCGTCGCGGACGTCGTCGGGTCCGGTCAGGACCCGGCCCTTCACATGCAGCACCGGGTGATCGCTCATGCCCGGCACCTTAGTGAGCTACCGGTCGGCGCCGCCCACCTGGTCGGACCTCTCCTCCTCCACCTCGGCCATCGCGGGGTCGAGGAGGCGGGAGAGGAAGTGGCGGGTGCGCTCGTGCGCGGGGGCGCCGATGACCTGTGCCGGGGCGCCGTCCTCGACGATCACGCCGCCGTCCATGAAGACGACCCGGTCGGCGACCTCGCGCGCGAAGGTCATCTCGTGCGTGACGACCATCATCGTCATGCCCTCCTGCGCCAGCATGCGCATGACGGCCAGGACGTCGCCCACCAGCTCCGGGTCGAGCGCCGAGGTCGGCTCGTCGAAGAGCATCACCTCGGGACCCATGGCCAGGGCGCGGGCGATGGCGACGCGCTGCTGCTGCCCGCCGGAGAGGGAGGCCGGGTAGGCGGTCGCCTTGTCCGACAGGCCGACGCGCTCCAGGTTCTCGGCGGCCACCTTCGCCGCCTGCGCCTTGCCGCGCCCGAGCACCCGGCGCTGCGGCAGGGTGAGGTTCTCGGTCACCGACAGGTGCGGGAAGAGGTTGAACTGCTGGAAGACCATGCCGATGCGGCGTCGGACGGCGTCGATGTCGACGTCGGGGTCGGTCAGTTCCGTGCCGCCGACGAAGACCTGGCCGCCGGACGGCTCCTCCAGCAGGTTCACGCAGCGCAGCAGCGTCGACTTGCCGGAGCCGGAGGGCCCGATCACGCAGACGACCTCGCCGTGGCCGACCTCCAGGTCGATGCCCCGCAGGACCTCGTTGTCGCCGAACGACTTGCGCAGCGCGCGCACTTCGATCTCGGGTCGGCTCATTTCACGGCCTCCTGGGCCTTCGCCTCCATACGGCGCACGACGAAGCCGAGCGGGATGGTCACCAGCAGGTAGCACAGGCCGGCGACCAGGATCGGCGTCGAGTTGGCGGTGGTGCTGGCCAGGTCGCGGCCGTACTTGGACAGTTCGCGCTCCTCCAGCGTCACTCCGAGGAGCAGCACCAGGGAGGAGTCCTTGAAGAGCATGATCAGCTCGTTGGTGAGCGGCGGAAGGATGATCCGGAAGGCCTGGGGGATGACGACCGAGACCATGGCGCGCGCGGGCGAGAAGCCGAGCGAGCGGGCGGCCTCCGTCTGTCCCCGGGGCACGGCCTGGATGCCGGCGCGGAACGTCTCCGCCATGTACGCGGCGCCGATCAGACCGAGTCCGAGGGCGGCCTTGCCGTACGTGCCGCCGACGATCTCCGTGCCGGGGAAGGCGAGCGGGACGGCCACGCCGATGAACACGAAGATCAGCAGGGCGGGCAGGCCGCGGAAGATCTCGATGTAGACGCCGGCCAGCCAGCGGTACGGCCCCACCGAGGACAGCCGCATCAGCGCGACGACCAGTCCGAGCAGCAGGCCCAGCACGAACCCGGAGACCGTGTAGAGCACGGTGTTCTTCAGGGCGAGCGTGAGGACGTCCGGGAACATCTGCCGGGCGATGTCCCACTGGGCGAACTGGTTCTTCAGCCGGCCCCAGTCCGCCGAGACCGCGAACACGATCACGGCGGCGACGAAGACGACGTACTGCGCGCCCCGCGAGAGGCTGCGCTTCTGCCGCCGGGTCAGCCCCTTCTTCCTGGGCTGGAGGGGTACGTCCGTGTCGGCCATGGGGTCAGGACGCCGAGGCGGAGGCCGACGGGGAGGCGGCCGACGCGTCGTAGGGACCGATCCACTGCTCGTACAGCTTCTTGTACGTGCCGTCGGCCTTCGCGTCCTTGAGCGCCTTGTTGATCGCGGCGGCCAGCTTGGCGTTGCCCTTCTTCACCGTGAAGCCGTACTGCTCGCCGGTGTTGAGGTTGTCGACGACCTTGAAGGCGCCGGCGTTGGCCTTGTCCTTGAGCCAGCCCTGGACGACCGGGTAGTCGATGATGACGGCCTTGACCTGGCCGGTGCGCAGGCCGTTGAGGACGGCGTCGGAGGACTCGAAGGAGACCGGGTCGAAGCCCTGCTTCTTGGCGTAGTCCTCGCCGGTGGTCTGGGCCTGGGCGCCGAGCTTGACGCCCTTGGACTTCACGTCGGCGAGCGAGGCGACGCCCGCGCCCTTGTCGACCAGGACGGCCTGGGTGGCGTCGAAGTACGGGTCGGAGAAGTCGACGTTCTTCTTGCGCTCGTCGGTGATGGTCATGCCGGCCGCGGCCAGGTCGCACTGGCCGGAGTTGAGGAAGGCGCCGGTCTTGAAGTTCTCGAACGGCGTGTCGGTGATCACCTGCTTGACGCCGAGGTCCTTGGCGACGAGGTCGATCAGGGAGACGTCGAAGCCCTGCACCTTGCCGTCGATCTCCGACTGGAAGGGCGGGTAGGGCAGGTGGGTGCAGGTGGTGAGCTGGCCCGCCTTGACGAGCTCGACCCCGCCGGCGGCGGTCTTGGAGCCGCTGCCCCCGTCGTCGGTGGAGGTGCAGGCGGCCACGAGCATCAGCCCGGCCGTCGCGGTGGTGGCGGCCAGGATGCGGATCCGGCGCCCGGGGAGGGTGTTCACGGCGGGCCTTCCTGTAAGGGAGCTGAGGGTTCCGATTATAAGGAGAAGTTTGAGTGCCTCAAATCAAACCGATGGCCACAGCGTCGTTCGACCTAAGAAGTCGGCAATGGGAGGGGTCCGGGAGGCGCCGGATACCCTCGTCACCTCTACCCCGTGAGTGAAGAGAGCACCCTCGTGACCCACCCGTTCCTGGACCTCGCCCCGCTGAGCGCAGCGCACTTCGCCTCGATCGAGGACCGGGTGGCGCGGCTGCTGGACACCCGGCAGGACGTCGTGATCATGCAGGGCGAGGCGCTGCTGCCGCTGGAGGGCGCGATCCGCGCGACGGCCGGTCCCGGCACGACCGCACTGAACGTGATCACCGGGCCCTACGGGCAGACCTTCGGCGACTGGCTGCGGGACTGCGGCGCGACGGTGATCGACCTGGCGGTCCCCTTCCACACCGCGGTCACCGCGGAACAGATCCGCGCGGCCCTCGCCGAGCACCCGGAGACCGACTTCGTGTCGCTGGTGCACGCGGAGGCCGCCACCGGCAACACCAACCCGGTCGCGGAGATCGGCGAGGCGGTGCGGGCCCACGGCGCACTGTTCTACCTGGACGCCGTCGCCTCGATCGGCGCCGAGCCCGTGCTGCCGGACGCGTGGGGCGTGGACCTGTGCGTGATCGGCGCGCAGAAGGCCATGGGCGGGCCCGCGGGGGTGTCCGCGGTGTCGGTGAGCGAGCGGGCGTGGGCGCGGATGGCCGCCAACCCGCGTGCGCCGCGCCGCTCGTACCTGTCGCTGCTGGACTGGAAGGAGCGGTGGATCGACGGCGGCCGCAGCACGCTCCTGCACGCGCCGGCGCAGCTGGAGATGCTGGCGCTGGAGGCGTGCGTCGAGCGGATCGAGGCGGAGGGCCCTGCCGCCGTCATGGACCGCCACGCCCGCGCCGCGGCGGCCACGCGCGCGGGCGCGGTGGCGCTGGGCGGCGGACTGGAGCCGTACGTGCGCGACGCGGCGGACGCGGCGCCGGTCGCCACGACGCTGCGCACGCCCCCGGGGATCGTGGCGTCGGAGCTGGTGGCGCGGGCACTGGAGGGCGACGCGGCCCTGCCGCTGGCCGCGGGCGGCGGCGCGCTGGCCAAGGAGATGATCCGGGTCAACCACTACGGGGCCGACGCGACGGTGGGGGCGGTACAGGGCTGCCTGGCCGCTCTCGGGGCCGCACTGGCGGAGTCCGGGGCGAGCGTGGACCTGGAGGGCGCCCGGCGGAGCGTGGAGCACGCCTGGCGTTGAAGCCGGGCCGCCGGCCCCTGCCCCGGCACACGGCCCGGGGCGCCCGGCGACACACCGCCGACGTACCGCCGACACCGACGCACCCGGCGGCCGGACGCCCCGCTGACGAACGGCGACGGGCCCGGTCGAGGCCCACGGCGAGGGCGGCGAGGTCGTGCCGTGTCGCGCTGCGCAGCGGGGGCGACGTGGTGGCCCGGATCGTCGGGCCGGGCGTGCCGGAGGCGGCGGCGACGACCACGACGACCGCCCCCCTCACCGGCTTCACCCCGGCCGCGACCGCCCGGCGTCCCTCCGGCCCGGAATCCGCTCAGGGTCCCGGCGTCGGCGCCGTCGTCGTCCTCGGCGATCCGGGGCGCCACGCACTCCACGTTCCCCGCGCAGGACGGCCGGATCGACGGAACGTGGGGTGCGCCGCGCCCGGTGACCTCGCGCACACCGAGCACGCCGGGCACACCGGCGTTCTCCGGCAGCGCGCCGACGGGGCGACCGGAGCGTGAATTCCAGGTGATATCCGAATTCCCTTCGGATCGCCTCCCGGTTTCTCTCCCTTTCGGCGGCCCTTCTTTACCCGGTTTCCACGACTCTTTTAAGGGGATGGCGTTCCCGAGTTCTTCTGCCCGGATTCCCCGGGGCTAAACGCGGAGATTTCCCGGGGCCGCGTGGTCACGTGATGCATTGCACAAGCGGGGCGTTATGCCCTTTTCGCGCGGTGCAAAAAGGGATGAAACAGTCAGACGCACCGGGGCCATCACGGAATCCCCACGGCCCCTCCATGCGTTTTTGAATTTCGCTGGGTAAGTTCGATCCGCATGACCGCCACACAAGCAGACCTGCGTATAGACCGTCCGTCGGTGGCGGACGGAGCCGCGCTATGGCGTATCGCCAAGGAATCCCGGACCCTCGACCTGAACTCCTCCTACAGCTATCTCCTGTGGTGCCGTGACTTCGCCGGCACCTCGGCCGTGGCGCGGGCCGAGGACGGCGAGCCGGTCGGGTTCGTCACCGGCTACGTCCGCCCGGAGGACCCGCACACCCTGCTCGTGTGGCAGGTCGCGGTCGACGCCGCCTACCGCGGCCGCGGGCTCGCCGCCGCGCTGCTCGACGGGCTGACCGCGCGGCTCGCCGCCGAGCGCCCGGTCACCGCCGTCGAGACCACGATCACCCCGGGCAACACCGCCTCCGAGCGGCTGTTCGCCTCGTTCGCCGAGCGGCACGGGGCGGACGTCACCCGCGAGGTGCTGTTCGACGCCGGGCAGTTCCCCGACGGCCCGCACGACCCCGAGGTCCTGTACCGCATCGGCCCGCTGGCCGGCTGAACCCCCCACCCCCGGTCCTCCCTCCCC
>NZ_JAHHIT010000137.1 GCF_024539675.1 Streptomyces hilarionis
GGTGGGCGGGGCGTGGGCGGCGGGTGAAGCGGCTGGCGGTCTCGCATGCGTTTCATTCGGCGCGGATGGAGCCGATGGTGGCGGAGTTCCGTGCGGTGCTGGAGTCGGTGGAGTTTCGTGTCCCGCGTGTTGCGGTGGTGTCGAACGTGTCGGGGCGTGTGGCGGGGGAGGAGTTGTGCGACCCGGAGTACTGGGTGCGGCATGTCCGTGAGGCGGTGCGTTTCGCCGACGGCGTCGGATCCGCGCTGGAACGGGGCGTCGACAAGTTCCTGGAACTGGGTCCCGGCGGCGCGCTGACCGCGATGGCCGAGGAGACGCTCGACCACACCGGCGCGGACGCCGTGTGCGCTCCCGTCCTGCACCGCGAACGCCCCGAGGCCCTCACGCTCCTGAACGGTCTGGGAGCGGTCGCGGCGGCCGGCGCCGAGGTCGACTGGGCGGCGCTGTTCGCCGGCACGGGAGCGCGCACGGTCGAGCTGCCGACCTACGCCTTCCAGCACAAGCGGTACTGGCCGCGGCCCGCCGTGGGCGACGGCGACCTGGCGGCCGCCGGGCTGGCGCGGGCCGGGCACCCGCTCCTGACGGCCTGGCTGCCGGCCCCCGAGGGCGACGAGGTGCTGTGCACCGGCCGGGTGTCCCTGGCGACGCACCCCTGGCTGGGCGACCACCGGGTGCTGGGCACGGTGCTCGTGCCGGGCACCGCGTTCGTCGACCTCGCCTGCTGGGCGGGCGAGCGCGTCGGGTACGGCACACTGCGCGAACTGACCCTGGCCACGCCGCTGGCGCTCGCCGAGAACGCCGCCGTGCGGCTGCGGCTGGCGCTCGGCGCGCCCGACGCCGCCGGGTACCGGGCGGTCGGCGTGTACGCGCAGCCCGACGACGGGGACGAGGAGGCGCGCTGGACCCGGCACGCCGAGGGGCTGCTCGCCCCGACCGGGGCGCCGGACGCGCAGGCCTCCGAGGAGTTCGCCGTCTGGCCGGTCCAGGGCGCCGAACCGATCGCCATGGACGGCTTCTACGACGGGCTGGCCGACGCCGGGTTCGCCTACGGACCCGTCTTCCGCGGCCTGCGGGCCGCCTGGCGGCGCGGCGACGAGGTCTTCGCCGAGGTGAGCCTGCCGACGGAGGAGACCGGCGGGTTCGGCGTCCATCCGGGCCTGCTGGACGCGGCCCTGCACGCGCTCGGCCCCGCCGCACGCGCCACCGACGAGCCCGGCTCGGCCCGGCTGCCGTTCTCCTGGGGCGAGGTGCGGGTGCACGCGGTCGGCGCGGACCTGCTGCGGGTCCGGCTGGTCCGGGCCGACGACGGCGCCGTCACCCTGGACGCCGCCGACGCGGCGGGCCGGCCGGTGGTCTCCATCGGTTCGCTGGTGCTGCGCCCGCTCTCGCCGCAGCGCCTGCACGGCGACGCCCCCGCCCCGGACGAGGCGCTGTTCGCCACCCGGTGGGCGCCGCTGGAGGATGTCGGCGACGTACCGCCGGACTCCGTGCGCGCCGTGCTCGGCGAGGCCGCCGCCGACGGCCTGCGGCACTGCGCGGACCTGGCGGCGTTCGCCGAGTCCGTCGCGGGCGGCGGGGAGAAGCCCGGCGCGGTGCTGTTCGCGCCCTGCCCGCGGGACCTCGGCGACGACGCCGCCGAGGCTGCCCGGCGCGGCGCCGAGTGGGCCCTCGACCTGCTCCGGCGATGGCTCGCGGACGACCGGCTGGCCGACTGCCGCCTGGTGGTCGGCACCCGGTGCGCGTCACCCGTGACGGCCGGGGACGACGTACGCCTCGACCAGTCCGCGGTGGCCGGTCTGGTGCGGTCGGCGCAGACCGAGAACCCCGACCGGATCACGCTCGTCGACCTCGACGACGGCGCCGCGGACGACCTCGCGCCGCACCTCGCGCACCTCGCGGCGGCCGTGCACCGGGGCGAGCCCGAGGTCGCCGTGCGCCACGGCGTGTCGTACGCCCGCCGGCTCTCCCGCCCGGACACCGCACGCGCCCTGGACGTGCCCTCGGAGCCCGGCCCCTGGAGGCTGGACAGCACCGGCCGGGGCACGCTGGACAACCTCGCCCTGGTGCCCTGCCCGGAGGCCGCCGAGCCGCTGGGCGAGGGCATGGTGCGGATCGCCGTGCGCGCCGCCGGGATGAACTTCCGGGACGTCCTGATCGCCCTGGACATGTACCCCGGCCGGGCCGAACTCGGCACCGAGTGCGCCGGAGTCGTCCTGGAGACCGGCCCCGGCGTCACCTCGCTCGCGCCGGGGGACCGGGTGATGGGCATGGTCGGCGGCGCGTTCGGGCCCGTCGCGGTGGCCGACCGGCGGGTCCTGGCACGGATCCCCGACGACTGGACGTACGAGACCGCCGCGGCCGTCCCCGTGGCCTTCCTCACCGCCTACTACGGCCTGGTCGACCTCGCGGACCTGCGCGCGGGCGAGAAGGTGCTCGTGCATGCGGCGGCCGGCGGCGTCGGCATGGCCGCCGTCCAACTGGCCCGGCATCTGGGCGCCGAGGTGTTCGGCACCGCCTCGGCGGCCAAGTGGGACACCCTGCTCGCCGCCGGCCTCGACCGCGCCCACGTCGCGTCCTCGCGCACCCTGGACTTCGAGGACGACGTCCGCGCGGCGACCGGCGGCGCGGGCGTCGACGTCGTGCTGAACTCGCTCGCGGGCGAGTTCGTGGACGCCTCGCTGCGCGCGATGCCGCGCGGCGGCCGGTTCGTCGAGATGGGCAAGACCGACCTGCGCGACCCCGGGCGCACGGCCGCAGACCACCCCGGCGTGCGCTACCGGTCCTTCGACCTCGGCGAGGCGGGCCCGGACCGGATCGCCGAGATCCTCGCCCGACTCGTGGAGCTCTTCGCCGCCGGCGCGCTCACCCCGCTCCCCGTCACCCGCTGGGACGTGCGCGACGCCCCCGACGCCTTCCGCGCGCTGAGCCGGGCCGCGCTCACCGGCAAGGCCGTGCTGACCGTGCCCGCCCTCTCCTTCGCGCCCGGCGAGACGGTCCTGATCACCGGCGGCACCGGCACCCTGGGCGCGCTCCTTGCCCGCCACCTGGTCACCGAGCACGGGCTGCGGCACGTCACCCTCACCGGGCGGCGCGGCGCGGAGACGCCCGAGGTGCGCCGGCTGCGCGCCGAGGTGGCGGGGACGGGCGCCGAGATCCGCGTCGAGGCCTGCGACGCCGGGGACGCGGACGCCGTGCGCGGGCTCCTGGAGGAGCTCACCGCCGGACACCGGCTCGCCGGGGTCGTGCACGCGGCGGGCGTCACCGACGACGGGGTCGTCTCCGCGCTGGACCGGGACCGGCTCACGGCCGTGCTGCGCCCGAAGGTGGGCGGCGCATGGAACCTGCACCGGCTCACCGAGCACCTCGCGCCCCGGATGTTCGTCCTGTTCTCCTCCGCCTCGGCCACGCTCGGCGCGGCCGGGCAGGGCAACTACGCCGCCGCCAACGCCTTCCTCGACGCCCTCGCGGCGCACCGGCACTCCCGGGGCCTGCCCGCCACCAGCCTGGCCTGGGGCCTGTGGGAGGAGGCCAGCGGCATGACCGGGCAGCTCGGCGAGCGCGACCGGCGGCGGATGAGCCGGTCCGGGGTCGCCCCGCTGAGCACGGCGGCCGGTCTCGCCCTGTTCGACGCCGGGCGGCTCAGCGGGCTCCCGGCGCTGACCCCCGTCCGGCTCGACCTGGCCGGACTGCGGGCCCGGTACGCCGACCAGCCGGTCCCGGCCGTCCTGCGGGACCTCGTCCGGGTCCGGCGCACGGCGACGGCCGCCGCGTCGGGCGCGAGCACGCCCGGCGCGACGGGCGCGGCGGGGCCGGGGCCGCTGGGCGACCGGCTGGCCGGGCTGTCCCCGGCCGAGCGCGGCCGGCTCGTCCTGGACCTGGTGCGCGAGCACACCGCGGCCGTCCTCGGCCACGGCTCGGCCGACGACGTCGAACCGGACCAGGCGTTCAAGTCGCTGGGCTTCGACTCGCTCACCGCGGTCGAACTGCGCAACCGGCTGCGGACGGCGACCGCCCTCGCGGTCCCCGCGACCCTGGTCTTCGACCACCCCACCCCGGCGGCCCTCGCCGCCCACCTGCTGGAGCTGGCGGCCCCCGCCGAGGACGACCCGGCGCTGCGGGTCCTCGGCGAGCTCGAACGGCTGGAGGCCGGCGTCGAAGCACTCGGCACGGACGACGCGGCCCACGACGAGGTCGTCGCCCGGCTGCGCCGGATCCTGCGGCGCGTCGAGGGCGACGCGCCCCGGGACGGCGGCGAGGCCGACTCCCTGGAGACGGCCTCCGCGGCGGAAGTGCTCGCGTTCATCGACAGCGAATTCGGCGATCTTGCCTAGGACACTTACGGAGTTGAGCGCAGTGGCGGATGACGACAAGCTCGTCGAATACCTCAAGCGGGTCACCGCGGACCTGAAGCGGACCCGGCAGCGGGTGCAGGAACTGGAGGCCGGCGCCGCCGAACCGATCGCCGTCGTCTCCATGGGCTGCCGCTTCCCCGGCGGCGTCTCCTCCCCGGAGGACCTGTGGGAGGTCGTGCGCACCGGCGGCGACGCCATCGCCCCGTTCCCCGCCGACCGCGGCTGGAACGGCGACGACCTGACCGGGGACTTCCGCAGGGCGGGCGGCTTCCTCCACGACGCGGGCGGGTTCGACGCCGGGCTGTTCGGCATCTCGCCGCGCGAGGCGCTGGCCATGGACCCCCAGCAGCGGCTGCTGCTGGAGACCGCCTGGGAGACCCTGGAGCGGGCCGGGCTCGACCCCACGGCGGTGCGCGGCGCCGACGGCGGCGTGTTCGTCGGCATGGCCGACCAGAAGTACGGCCCGCGCGGCGCGGAACAGCTCGACGAGGTCAAGGGCCTGGTCCTGACCGGCACGACCAGCAGCGTCGCCTCCGGCCGGATCGCCTACTCGCTCGGTCTTCAGGGGCCCGCGATGACCGTCGACACCGCCTGCTCCTCCTCCCTGGTCGCCCTGCACCTCGCGGTCCGCGCGCTGCGCTCGGGGGAGTGCTCCTTCGCGCTGGTCGGCGGCGCCGCCGTGATGGCGCAGTCCCAGCTGTTCGCGGAGATGGCCGAGCAGGGCGGCATGGCCGGCGACGGCCGCTGCAAGGCCTTCGCCGCCGCCGCGGACGGCACCGGCTGGGGCGAGGGCGTCGGCGTCGTCCTCCTGCAACGCCTGTCCGTGGCGCGGGCGGCGGGCCTGCCCGTGCTGGCGACGATCCGCGGCACCGCCGTCAACCAGGACGGCGCCTCCAACGGCCTGACCGCGCCCAACGGGCCCGCCCAGCGCCGCGTCATCCGCAAGGCGCTCGACGACGCCCGGCTCAGCGTCGGCCAGGTCGACGCCGTCGAGGCGCACGGCACCGGGACCCGGCTCGGCGACCCCATCGAGGCGCAGGCCCTGCTGGCCACCTACGGCCAGGACCGGTCGGGCGCGGAGCCGCTGTGGCTGGGCTCGGTCAAGTCCAACATCGGCCACACCCAGGCCGCCGCCGGTCTGGCCGGCGTCATCAAGATGGTGCTGGCGATGCGGCACGGTGTGCTGCCGCGCACCCTGCACGTCGACGAGCCCACGCCCCAGGTCGACTGGTCGAGCGGCGCCGTGCGGCTGCTGACGCGGGAACGCGACTGGCCGCACACCGGGCGGCCGCGGCGCTCGGCCGTCTCCTCCTTCGGCATCAGCGGCACCAACGCCCACGTGATCCTGGAGCACGACCCGGCCGCCGACCCGGAGGCCGGGGCCGGCGCCGCCGAGGGCTCGGGCGGCGCGTCCGCGGCGGGCACGGACCCCTCCGCGAGCGCTCCCGTCCCGTGGCTGGTGTCCGCCGCGAGCCAGGAGGCGCTGAGCGCCCAGGCCGGGCGGCTGCACCGGCACGCCGCCGACCGGCCCGACCAGGCGCCGCTGGACGTCGCCTGGTCGCTCGCCGCGGGCCGCGCCCGGCTCGCCCACCGCGCGGTCGTCCTCGGCGCCGACCGCGACGAACTCCTCGCCGCCCTCGCGGACCTGGGCGCCGGCCGCACCCACCCGAGGGTCGTCCGGGGAAGGACCGCGCCCGCCGGCCCGGTCGCCTTCCTCTTCACCGGCCAGGGCTCGCAGCGCGCCGGAGTCGGGCGCGAACTGTACGCGGCCTTCCCCGCGTTCGCCCGCGCCTTCGACGACGTGCGCGAGCGGCTCGACCCGCAGCTCGCCCACCCGCTGGACGACATCATCGACGGGCGCGTCGTGGACGGGCTGCCGCTGATCGAGCAGACCGGGTACGCGCTCGCCGCGGTGTTCGCCCTGGAGGTGGCGCTGTTCCGGCTCGTCGAACAGGCCGGCGTCGTGCCCGACTTCGTACTCGGCCACTCCACCGGCGAACTCGCGGCCGCGCACTGCGCCGGAGTGCTGTCGCTCGACGACGCCTGCACCCTCGTCGCCGCCCGCGGACGGCTGGTGCAGACCCTGCGCACCGACGGCGCCATGGTCGCCGTGGAGACCTCGGAGACGGAACTCGTCGAACTGATGGCCCTCGCCGAGGTCGGCGAGCGCGCCACCGTCGCCGTCGTCAACGGGCCCCGCGCGGTGGTGGTCTCCGGCGACGCCGACGCCGTCGAACGGGTCCGGGAACTCGCCGAGGACCGCGGGCGCAAGACCCGCAGGCTCCCCATCAGCCACGCCGCCCACTCCGTGCACATGGAGCCGATGCTGGAGCCGCTGCGCGAGGTCGCCGAGGGACTGCGCCACCACCGCCCCCGCATCCCGATCGTGTCCAACCTCACCGGGGCCCCCGTCGACCCCGACACCACCGACTGGCCGCGGTACTGGGCCCGGCAGGTCCGCGAGACCGTGCGCTTCCACGACGGAGTCCGCTGGCTCGCCGACCGGTCGGTCGCCGCCTGCCTCGAACTGGGGCCCGGCGGGGCGCTCGTCGCGATGGCGCGCGAGGCTCTCGACGAGCCGGGCCGGGACACGGCGCTGGCGCCCGCCTTGCAGCACGACCGCCCCGAGGCGGCCGGCTTCCTCACCGCGCTCGCCGAACTGCACGTGCACGGGGTGCACGTCGACTGGGCGGCCGCGCTCGCCGCCCGCGGCGGCGCCCGCGTCGACCTGCCCACCTACGCGTTCCGGCACGAGCGCTACTGGCTGTCCCCCGCCCCCGCGCCGGCGCGCACCGCCGAGCCGGCCGACGAGGCCGGACGGGTCCGCCTGCGGGTCGCCTGGACGCCCGCCGCCGGCCTCGACGCCGACGCCCGTCCGGCCGGCCCCTGGCTGGTCCTCGCCCCCGAGGGCGGCGACGGTCCCGAGGCGGCCGGGGCGCTGGGGGAGCGGGCCGTCCTGCTGACCTACGGGTCCGCCCCGGAGCGGGCCGCGCTCGCCGAGCGCGTCCGCGTGGTGCTGCCCGCGGACCAGCCCCCGGCCGGGGTCCTCGTGCTGCCCGCAGCGGGCGGCGACCCGCTGGAAACCGCCCTGACCGTGCGCGGGGCGCTCGCCGACGCGGACGTCCGCGCCCCGCTGTGGTTCGCGACCAGGGGCGCGGTCCAGGTCGACGCCGAACCCGCGCCCGGCGCGGCGCAGTCCGCCCTGTGGGGACTAGGCCGGCTGCTGCCGCGCGCGGGAGTGGTCGACCTTCCCGCCGACCTCGACGCCCGCTCCCTGCGGACGCTGGCGGCCGTGCTCGCCGCACCCGGCGACCACGACGAACTCGCCGTACGGCCCGGCGGGGTGTACGCCCGCAAGCTGCTGCCCGCCGAGCGGCCCCGGCGCCGGCGCCCGCAACGCGCCGGCGGCACGGTCCTGATCACGGGAGACGTCGCGGACGTCACCCCCGAACTGCTGCGGCGTCTGAGCGCCGACGGCGCGCGCGACCTCGTCCTGGCCCACCGCCCCGGCGCGCCCCTGCCCGGTCCGGCCGTCCTGGACGCCGCCGGCGGCCCCTGCCCGCTCGTCGAGTGGGAGCCGGACTGCGGGCCCGTGCCGGTCGAGCCCGCCTCGGTGAGCGCGGTCGTGCACCTCAGCGGCATCGACCCGGCCGGGCCGTCCGCCGTGGACGACCTCGCACCGGCCGAGCTGGCCCACGCCGTCGCCGACCGGCTGCGCACCGTCGCCCGGCTCGACGAGCTGTTCGCGGAGGCGGACCTGGACGCCTTCGTCCTGCTGTCCACCGTCGCCGGGACCTGGGGCGGAGCCGAGGACGTCGTGCACACCCTCGCGCACGCGGCCCTGGAGTCCCTCGCCGCGCGCCGCACCGCCGCCGGCCTGCCCGGCGTCTGCGTCGGCTGGGGCCCCTGGGCGGGAGCCGCGGACCGGGGGACCCCGCCCGTCCCCGGCCTGCTCCCGCTGCCCCCGGAACTCGCCCTGTCCGCGCTCGACGACGCCCTCGACGCCGACGACGCCGTCCACGCCGTCGCCGACGTCGACTGGGCCCTGTTCCACCCGGTCCTCACCGGCCGCGGCCCCCGCCCGCTCGTCGCCGACCTGCCCGCCGTCCGCGCGCTGCCCGCGCCCGAGCCGTCCGCCGTCCTCCCCGCGCCGTCCGCCGACCGCGAGCACCTGCTGCTGGAGACGGTCCGGGCGCAGGCCGCCGCGGTCCTCGGCCACGCCTCGGGCGACGCGATCGACCCCGCGCGCCCCTTCCGCGACCTCGGCTTCGAATCGCTCGCCGCCGTCCGGTTCCGTGACCGGCTCGCCGCCGAGACCGGCCTGCGGCTGCCCGCCACCCTGGTCTACGACCACCCCACCGCGCAGGAGGTCACCGCCCACCTGCTGGCCGAACTGTCCGGGACCCGCCGGGCCGACGAGGAGAGCGCGCCCACGGCCCGCCCCGACGACCCGATCGCCATCGTCGGCATGGCCTGCCGCTACCCCGGCGACGTCCGCGACCCCGAAGGACTGTGGGACCTCGTGCACTCCGGGCGCGACGGCGTCGGCGACTTCCCCGCCGACCGGGGCTGGGACCTGGCGGCCCTGCGCCGGTCCGAGCCGGACCTCGCCCTCAGGGGCGGATTCCTGCCCGACGCCGCCGACTTCGACGCCCAGTTCTTCGGTGTCTCGCCCCGCGAGGCGACCGCGATGGACCCCCAGCAGCGGCTGCTGCTCGAGGTCTCCTGGGAAGCCCTGGAGAGCGCCGGGCTCGCCCCGGCCGCCCTGCGCGGCAGCCGCACCGGCGTCTTCGCCGGCGCCGCCGGCTCCGACTACGGCGTGGTCCTCGCCGGCGCGCCGGAGGCGGACGGATACCTGACGACCGGCACCGCGGCCAGCGTCATCTCCGGCCGCGTCGCGTACACCCTCGGCCTGCACGGGCCCGCGGTCACCGTGGACACGGCGTGCTCCTCGTCGCTGGTCGCCCTCCACATGGCGGTGGGATCGCTGCACCGGGGCGAGTGCGACCTGGCGCTCGCCACCGGCGTATCCGTCATCTCCACGCCGGGCGCGTTCGTCGACTTCGGCCGCCAGAGCGGACTGGCCGCGGACGGCCGCTGCAAGGCCTTCGGCGCGAGCGCCGACGGCACCAACTGGGCCGAGGGCGTGGGCGTCCTGGTCGTGGAGCGGCTCTCCGACGCCCGGCGCAACGGGCACCGGGTGCTGGCCACGGTCCGGGGCAGCGCCATCAACTCCGACGGCGCCTCCAACGGGCTCTCCGCGCCCAACGGCGCGGCGCAGCAGCGCGTGATCCGGCAGGCGCTGGCCACCGCCGGGCTGTCCCCGTCGGACGTCGACGCCGTGGAGGCGCACGGCACCGGCACCACCCTCGGCGACCCGATCGAGGCGCAGGCGCTGCTGGCCGCCTACGGGCAGGACCGCCCGGACGGGCAGCCGCTGTGGCTCGGCTCGCTGAAGTCCAACATCGGGCACAGCGGGGCCGCGGCCGGCGTCGGCGGCGTGATCAAGATGGTGCAGGCCATGCGGCACGGCGTCCTGCCGCGCACGCTGCACGCCGACGAGCCCACCCCCGAGGTGGACTGGACGGCGGGCGCGGTCGAACTCCTCACCGACAACCGGCCCTGGCCGCCCGCCGGACGGCCGCGCCGCGCGGCCGTCTCGGCCTTCGGCGTCAGCGGCACCAACGCGCACGTCGTCCTGGAAGAGGGACCCGCCCCCGTGAGCGGACCCGTCGAGTCCGCCCCGGCGGCGGCGGACGGACGGGACGAGGCCCTGGCCGGGGCGCAGGCGTCGTTCGTCGGCGCGCCCGCCGAAGCCGAACCCTCCGCGACGGCGTCCCCGGCCGCGCACGGCGTCGTGCCCTGGGTGCTGTCCGCCCGCACCCCCGAGGCGCTGCGCGCCCAGGCCGGACGCCTGCTCGCCCACGTCGCCGACCGGCAGCCCCCGGTGGCCGCCGTGGGGCACGCCCTGCTGACCTCCCGGTCGGCGTTCGAGCACCGGGCCGTCGTCCTGGGCTCCGGGCACGACGAGTTCGCCGCGGCGCTCGACGCGGTCGCCGCCGGACGGCCCGCCGACGGCGCCGTCACCGGCACGGCCCGCCAGGCACGCCGCGGACCCGTCCTCGTCTTCCCCGGGCAGGGCGGCCAGTGGCCCGGCATGGCAGCCGAACTCCTCGACACCTCGCCGGAGTTCGCCGCCCGCTGGGCCGAGTGCGACCGCGCCCTGAAGCCGCACACCGGGTTCTCCGTGACCGAACTGGTCCGCTCCGGCGCGCCGATGGAGCGGGTCGACGTCGTCCAGCCGGTGCTGTTCGCCGTCATGGTGTCGCTGGCGGAGCTGTGGCGCTCCTACGGAGTGCGGCCCGCCGCGGTGGCCGGACACTCCCAGGGCGAGATCGCCGCGGCCTGCGTGGCCGGGGCGCTCACCCTGGACGACGCCGCCCGCGTGGTCGCGCTGCGCGCCAAGGCCCTCCTGGCGCTCGTCGGCGAGGGCGGCATGGTCTCCGTCGGCGTCCCGCTCGCCGAGGCGGAACGGTGGCTGCCCCGCTGGCAGGGCAGGATCTCCGTGGCGGCGGTCAACGGCCCCTGTGCGGTGGTGTTCTCGGGCGAGCCCGCCGCACTGGACGAACTCACCGCGCACGCCCGCGCCCAGGACGTCCGGGTCCGGCGGATCGAGGTGGACTACGCCTCGCACTCGGCGCAGGTCGAGCGGATCGAGGACGACATCCTGACCGCCCTCGGTCCGGTCCGCCCCACCGACGCGCCCGTCCCCTTCTTCTCCACCGTCACCGCCGACTGGCAGGACACCGCCGGCCTCGACGCCGCCTACTGGTACCGCAACCTGCGCGAACCCGTGCTGCTCGAACCGTCCGTCACGGCGCTGGTGGAGCAGGGCTACGACGTGTTCGTCGAGGTCAGCCCGCACCCGGTGCTCGGCGCCGCGCTCACCGAGACCGCGGAACGGGCCGGCGCGGACCCCGTGGTGACGGGCACCCTGCGCCGCGACGAGGGCGGCCTCCCGCGCCTGCACACCGCCCTCGCCGCACTGTGGGCGAACGGGGTGCCCGTCGACTTCGCGCCCGCCTTCGACGGACCGTGCGGCCCGCCCGCCGAACTGCCCTCCTACCCCTTCCAGCGCACCCGCTACTGGCCCGCCCCCCGGCCCGCCGCCGCGAACGACCCCCAGGACGAGCGCTTCTGGCAGGCCGTCGACCGCCAGGACCTGCCCGCCCTGGCCGGCACCCTCGGCCTGCCCGACGAACAGCCGCTGCACGCCGTCGTGCCGGCCCTGTCCGCCTGGCGGCGCGGCCGCCGGGACCGGGCGGCCGTCGACTCCTGGCGCTACCGCGTCGCCTGGCGCCGGCTGCCCGAACCGCGGCCGGGCGCCCTGGCGGGCGCCTGGCTGCTGATCGTGCCGTCCGGTGCGGCGGACGCCCCCGGCGCCCTGGCCGCCGTCGCCGCCCTGCGCCCCCTCGCCGACGAGCTGACGGTGCTGACCGTCGACTCCGCGGCCGACCGAGCCGCCCTGGCCACGGCGGTCCGCGGCGCCCTCGGCGGCGCCGACCCGGCGGGCGTCGTCTCCCTGACCGCCACCGACGTCTCGCCGCACCCCGACCGGCCCGACGTCCCGGCCGGGACGGCGCTCACCCTCGCCCTGCTCGGGGCGCTCGCCGACGCCTCGGTCACCGCCCCCCTGTGGTGCCTGACCCACGGCGCCGTCGCCACCGACGACGACGCCGCGCCCGCGCACCCCGAGCAGGCGGCCGTATGGGCCCTCGGGCGGGTCGCCGCACTGGAGTTCCCGCACACCTGGGGCGGCCTCGTCGACCTGCCCGACGTCCTCGACGACCGCGCGGCCGGGCGGCTCGCCGCCGTCCTCGCGGGCCTGGACGGCGAGGACCAGGTGGCGCTGCGCCCCTCCGGCGCCTTCGGACGCCGGCTGGTGCGCGCCGCCCCCCGCCCGGCGGCGGGCGCCGGCTGGCGCCCGCACGGCACCGTCCTGATCACCGGCGGCACCGGCGCGCTCGGCCGGCGGGTCGCCCGCCGGCTGGCCCAGGAGGGCGCCGAACACCTCGTCCTGACCAGCCGACGCGGCCCGCTCGCCCCCGGAGCCGACGCGCTGGCCGCCGAACTGGGCGCGCTCGGCGCACGGGTGAGCCTGATCTCCTGCGACCTCGGGGATCGCGCACAGGTCGCCGCCCTGGTCGCCGAGGCCGAGCGCGCCGGGGACCGGATCGGCGCCGTCGTCCACACGGCCGGCGGCGGCGGACTCGGACCGCTCGCCGAGGCCGGCCCCGACGACCTGGCCGAGGCCATGGCCGCGAAGGTGACCGGCATAGCGCACCTGGAAGCGGCCCTGGACCCCGCCCACCTCGACGTCGTCGTCTACTTCTCCTCCATCAGCGCCTCCTGGGGCGCGGGCCGCCACGGCGTCTACGCCGCCGCCAACGGCGTGCTCGACGCCCGCGCCGAGGCCCGCAGCGCGGCCGGGGTGCACACCGTGTCCCTCGCCTGGGCGCCCTGGGCGGGCGGCGGCATGGCCGACGACCCGGTCTTCGACACGCTCGCCCGCAAGGGCCTGCCGCTCATCGACCCCGACCTCGCCGTCTCCGCGCTCCTCGCGGTGCTCGCCGAGGGCGAGTCCTCCCTGCTGCTCGTCGACGTCGACTGGCCCCGCTTCACCCCCCAGTTCACCTTCGAGCGGCCCAGCCGGCTGCTGGCGGACCTGCCCGAGGCACAGCCCGAACCCGATCCCGGCGCCGCCGGGGACACGGCCGGACCCCCGCTCGTCCGCCGGCTGACCGGCCTGAGCGGCCACCAGCGTGCGGCGGCGCTGCGCGAACTGGTCCGCGAGCAGGCCGCGGCGGTGCTGGGCCACGACGACCCGGGGTCCGTGGACCCCGCCCGGCCGCTCAAGGACCTCGGCTTCGACTCGCTCACCGCCGTCGAGCTGCGCAACCGGCTGAGCACCGCCACCGGCCTCGGGCTCCCCGCCACCGTCGTCTTCGACCACCCCACCGTCGCCGAACTGGCCGACGTCCTGGCCCGCGGGCTGGACGCCGGAGCCGGGGACCGGCCCGCCGCCCCGGCCACCGTCGTCCGCGTCGACCAGGACGACCCGATCGCCATCGTCGCGATGGCCTGCCGCTACCCCGGCGACATCGCCTCCGCCGACGACCTGTGGCGGGCGGTCCGCGACGAGGCCGACCTGATCACGCCGTTCCCCGCCGACCGCGGCTGGGCCCTCGACCGGATCCTCGACGCCGACCCCGACCGCCAGGGCGCCAGCTACGTCGGCCACGGCGGCTTCCTGCACGACGCGGCCCTGTTCGACCCCGGCTTCTTCGGCATCTCGCCCCGCGAGGCCCAGGCCATGGACCCGCAGCACCGGCTGCTCCTGGAGTCGACCTGGGAGGCGCTGGAACGCGCGGGCATCGCCCCGAAGTCGCTGCACGGCAGCCGGACCGGCGTCTACGTCGGCATGACCGACCAGGCCTACGGCACCCGGCTGCGCGGCGCCGCCGACGGCATGGAGGGCTACCTGGTGAGCGCCTCCGCCAACGTCGCCTCCGGCCGGATCTCGTACTCGCTCGGCTTCCAGGGCCCCGCGCTCACCGTGGACACCGCCTGCTCCTCCTCCCTGGTGGCGCTGCACCTCGCGGCACAGGCGCTGCGGGACGGCGAGTGCGACCTGGCGGTCGCGGGCGGCGCCACCGTGATGCCGGACCCCACCTCCTTCGTCGCGTTCAGCCGGCAGCGCGGCCTCGCCGCCGACGGCCGCTGCAAGCCCTTCGCCGCCGCCGCGGACGGGTTCTCCCTCGGCGAGGGGGCGGGCGTCCTGCTGGTGGAACGGCTGTCCGACGCCCGCCGCCACGGCCATCCCGTGCTCGCCCTGGTCCGCGGCAGCGCCGTCAACCAGGACGGCGCGTCCAACGGGCTCACCGCGCCCAACGGCCCCGCCCAGGAACGGGTCATCCGGCAGGCGCTGCTCAACGCCGGGCTGTCCGCCGCCGAGGTGGACGTCGTCGAGGCGCACGGCACCGGCACCACGCTCGGCGACCCGATCGAGGCGCAGGCCCTGCTGGCCGCCTACGGCCGCGAACGCCCCGCCGGCCGGCCCCTGTGGCTCGGCTCGGTCAAGTCGAACATCGGGCACAGCCAGGCCGCCGCGGGCGTGGCCGGCGTCATCAAGATGGTGCAGGCCATGCGGCACGACCTGATGCCGCGCACCCTGCACGTGGACGCCCCCAGCCCGCACGTCGACTGGACCTCGGGAGCGGTGGAGCTGCTCGTCGCCTCCCGCCCCTGGACGCGGGACGGGCAACCGCGCCGCGCGGCCGTCTCCGGCTTCGGCATCAGCGGCACCAACGCCCACGTCATCCTGGAGGAGGCGCCGGACGAGCCCCGCGAGGCGGCCGCACCGGCCACGCCGGACGGGCCGGACACGGCCGTCCCCCTGCCGTTCGTGCTCTCCGCCCGCACCCGGGAGGCGCTGCCCGACCAGGCCGCCCGGCTGGCCGCCCGGCTCGCCGACGACGAGGCCCGGGTGCCCGACCTCGCCTACTCCCTCGCCACCACCCGCAGCGTCCTGGACCGCGCCGCGGTCGTCGTCGCCGCCGAACCCGACGAGCTGCGCCGCGCCCTGACCGACCTGGCCGCGCACTCCGTAGCCGAGGAACGCGCCGACGGCGGGCTCGCCTTCCTCTTCACCGGGCAGGGCGCCCAGCGGGCCGGCATGGGCCGGGAGCTGTACACCGCGTTCCCGGCCTTCGCCGCCGCCTTCGACGAGGTCTGCGACGCCCTCGACGGGCATCTGCCGCGCCCGCTGCGCACGGTGGTGTTCGCCGAACCCGGCACGCCCGAAGCCGCCCTGCTCGACCAGACCCTCTACACGCAGACGGGCCTGTTCGCCCACGAAGTGGCGCTGTTCCGGCTGCTGGAGCACTGGGGCGTGCGGCCCGACGCCGTCCTCGGCCACTCGGTCGGCGAACTGGCCGCCGCGCACGTGGCCGGCGTCTGGACGACCGCCGACGCGGCCCGCGTGGTCGCCGCCCGCGCCCGGCTGATGCAGGCGCTGCCCGAGGGCGGCGCGATGCTGTCCGTCGCCGCGGCCGAGGACGAGGTGGCCGCGGTGCTCGGCGACGCCTTCGCCGAGGTCGCCGTCGCCGCCGTCAACGGCCCGGCCGCCCTCGTGCTGTCCGGCGCCGAGGAGGCCGTCACCGCCGCCGGCGCACGGCTCGCCGGGGCGGGGCTGCGCACCAGGCGGCTCACCGTCAGCCACGCCTTCCACTCGGCGCTGATGGAGCCGATGCTCGCGGCGTACGAGCGCGCACTCTCCGACGTCGCCTTCGCCGAGCCCGCACTGCCCGTCGTCTGCGACCTGACCGGCGAACCGGCCGCCCCCGGGCAGCTGTGCGAACCCGCCTACTGGGTACGGCAGGTCCGCCACGCCGTGCGGTTCGCCGACGGGGTGAGCACCCTGCTCGACGACGGCGTCACGACGTTCCTGGAGCTGGGACCGCACGGCGTGCTGAGCGCCATGGCCCAGGAGTGCGCCGGCGAGCGCGCCGTCGCCGTCCCCGCCCAGCGCCGCGACCGCGACGAGGTGCGCACCCTGCTCACCGCGCTCGGCAGGGTCCACGCGCGCACCGGCCGCGTCGACTGGCACGCCTTCTTCGACGGCGCCGGAGCCCGCCGCGTCGATCTGCCCACCTACGCCTTCCAGCGCCGCCGCCACTGGCTCGACGCGCCCACCGGCGGCGCCGAGGCGCTGGCCGGCGCGGGGCTGGCCGGCACCGGCCACCCGCTGCTGACGGCGTCCGTGCCGCTGCCCCACACCGGGGGCTCCCTGTTCAGCGGCAGCCTGCCCGCCACGGCGGACCGCGCGCCGGCCGTCGCCGACGTCCTGGACCTGCTGCTGTGGGCCGGCGGCGGCCTCGGCTGCGACCGCATCGCCGCACTCGACGTCGACACCGCCGCGCCCGGCGCGCCGCACGCGCCGTTGCAACTCGTGGTGACGGCGCCGGACGACGACGGCGAGCGGGACTTCGCCCTGCACCTGGGAACCACGACCGGCGGGACGGCCGTCGAGCAGACCTGGACCCGGATCGCCTCCGGCGTGCTCGGCCACTCCCCGGACCGGCGAGCGGCCGGACCCCTGGCCGCCGACCCGGCCGGGCCGTCCCCGGACGAGCTGGTCGCCGACCTCGCGCTCGGTGAACGGGAGGCGGCCGACGCCGACCGGCACGGCCTGCACCCCGCACTGCTGAGCGGCCTGACGGACCTGATCGCCGAACTGGCGGGCCGGCCCGTCCACTTCGCCGGAGTCACCCGGCACGCCACCGGCGCCGCCGAACTGCGCGCCCGGCTGGTCCGCACCGGCCCCGACACCGTCACCGCCCTGCTGTCGGACGCCGCGGGCGAGCCGGTGCTCTCGGTGGACGAGGTCCGGGTGCGGCCGGACGACGCCGAGGGGCGCCCGGCCACGACCGCCGCCGCCACGGACGGCCTCTACCGCCTGACCTGGACGCCCGTGACACCCGTGACGACCGCCGCCCCCGGACCGGACCCCGACCCGGCCGCCGCCTGGGCCGTCGTCGGCGCCGACGCGGAGCCCCTGGCCAAGTCCCTCGCCGAGCGCGGCGCCGACGTCGACCACGCCCCCGGCCTCGACTCCCTCGCCCGCCCCGTGGACCTCGTCGTGCTGCCGGTCGGCACCGGTCCCGGCGACCCCGTCGCCTCCGTGCGGCACACCGTCCACCGCACCCTGGAACAGGTCGGGGAGCTGCTCGCGGACGACCGGACGGCCGGCGCCCGGCTCGTCCTCGTCACCCGGACGGCCGTCGCCGCCGACGACGGCGAGGTCGACCCGGCACAGGCCGCGGCCCGCGGACTGCTGCTCTCCGCGCAGGCCGAACACCCCGGCCGGTTCGTCCTGGTCGACCTCGGCGACCGGGCGGCGGACGCCGAACTGATCCCCGCGGCCGTCGGCGCCGCCCTCGCCGAGGACGAGCCGCAACTCGCCGTCCGGGACGGCCGGTTGCTCAAGCCGCGGCTGGTCCGCGTCACCGAACGCGCCGCACCCGCGGCGGCGTCCCCCGCCGACCGGGGAACGGTGCTGGTCACCGGCGCGAGCGGAGGCATCGGCGCCGAGATCGTGCGACACCTCGCGCACGCCCACGGCGTCCGCCGACTGCTGCTGCTCAGCCGCAAGGGGCCGGACGACCCTCGCGCCGCCGAACTGGCCGCGCGGCTCGCCGAGTCCGGCGCCGAAGCCACCTTCGCGGCCTGCGACGTCGCCGACCGCGCCGCCCTCGCGGCCGTCCTGGCCGACGTGCCGGACGAGCACCCGGTGACCGCCGTCGTGCACATCGCCGGCGTCGTCGACGACGGCGTGCTCACCACCCTCACCCCCGAGCGGGTCGACGCCGTGCTGCGGCCCAAGGTCGACGCCGCACAGCACCTGCACGAGCTGACCGCCGGCCTGGACCTGACGCACTTCGTGCTCTTCTCCTCCGGCGTCGGCACGTTCGGCGGCGCCGGACAGGCCAACTACGCCGCGGCCAACGCCTTCCTGGACGCCCTCGCCCACCGCAGGCGGTCCGCCGGCCTCCCGGCGACCTCCCTCGCCTGGGGTCTGTGGGAGACCGCGGCCGGCATGTCCGCCGACCTGTCCGACGTGGACCGGCGGCGGATGGCCCAGGCCGGAGTCCTCGCCCTCACCCCCGGCCAGGGACGGGCCCTGTTCGACGCGGCCTGGAACTCCGACGCGGCCACCCTGGTGCCGATGGGCCTCGACGCGGCCGTACTGCGCCGCAAGGCGGCCGAGTCGACCCTGCCGCCCGCCTTCCGCTCCCTGGTCAGGACCCCGCTGCGGCGGGCCGCGGCCGGCGCGCGGACGGACCGGGAGTCCTTCGCGCAGCAGCTCGCGGGCCAGTCCGCGGCCGGGCGCCGCAAGCTGCTGCTGGAACTGATCCAGCGGCACGTGTCCGCCGTGCTCGACCACGCCGCCGACACGCCCTTCGACCCGCGACTGCCCTTCCGGGAGATCGGGTTCGACTCGCTCACCGCGGTCGAACTGCGCAACGCCCTGACCGCCGCGACCGGCGTCCAGCTCTCGGCCGCCCTCGTCTTCGACCACCCCACCGCGAACGCGCTCGCCGAGCACCTGGAGCACAAGGTGCTCGCCTCCGTCGCCGGGGCGCCGCTGCCGGTCCTCGCCCAGCTCGACCACCTCGAGGCCGCGCTCGCGGGCGGCCCGGCGAAGGCCGCCGACCGCGAGCGGATCGCCGCCCGGCTGCGCGCCCTGGCCGCCGCCTGGAGCACCGACGAACGAGGCGCCGACGACACCGACGGCGCCGACATCACCAGCAAGCTCGATTCCGCCACGGATGAAGAGCTTTTCGACTTCATCAACGCGGAACTCGGAGAGGACTGAACCCCGATGGCGAACGAGCAGCAGCTGCGTGACTACCTCAAGCGGGTCAGCGCGGACCTGCACCGCACCCGCCGGCGCGTCTTCGAACTGGAGTCCCGCGTCGCCGAACCCCTCGCGATCGTCGGCATGGCCTGCCGCTATCCCGGCGGGGTGACCTCGCCCGAGGACCTGTGGCGACTGGTGGTCGAGGAGACCGACGCGGTCGGCCCCTTCCCCACCGACCGGGGCTGGGACCTGGAGACCCTCCACCACCCCGACCCCGACCACCCCGGCGCCTGCTACGCCCGCGAGGGCGGCTTCGTCGACGACATCGCCTCGTTCGACGCCGCGTTCTTCGGCATCTCCCCGCGCGAGGCCCAGGCCATGGACCCCCAGCAGCGGCTCCTGCTGGAGACGTCCTGGGAGGCCCTCGAACACGCCGGACTCGACATCCAGGCGCTGCGCGGCAGCCGCACCGGCGTGTTCGCCGGGCTCAACCAGCAGGACTACGGCACCCTGCTGGCCGCCTCCCGCGGCGGACTGGACGGCTACGGCGCCACCGGCACCTCCAACAGCGTCCTGTCCGGCCGGGTCTCCTACGTCCTGGGCCTGGAGGGCCCCGCGGTCACCGTCGACACGGCCTGCTCGTCCTCGCTCGTCGCCCTCCACCTCGCCGCCCAGGCGCTGCGGGCCGGCGAGTGCGACCTCGCGCTGGCCGGCGGCGCGACCACCCTGTCCACCCCCGCGGTCCACGTGGCCCTGTCCGAGCAGCGCGCCCTGTCGCCGGACGGCCGCTCCAAGGCCTTCTCGGCGGCGGCCGACGGCGCGGGCTGGAGCGAGGGCGTCGGCGTCCTCGCCGTCGAACGGCTCTCCGACGCCCGCCGCCACGGCCACCGGGTGCTCGCCGTGCTGCGCGGCAGCGCCGTCAACCAGGACGGCGCCTCCAACGGCCTGAGCGCCCCCAACGGCCCCTCCCAGCAACGGGTCATCCGCCAGGCCCTGGCCAACGCGGGCGTGTCGGCGGCCGACGTGGACCTGCTGGAGGCGCACGGCACCGGCACCAGCCTCGGCGACCCCATCGAGGCCGACGCCCTGCTGGCCACCTACGGCAGGGCCAGGACCGCCGAACGGCCCCTGTGGCTCGGCTCGTTGAAGTCGAACATCGGGCACAGCGGGGCCGCCGCCGGCGTCGGCGGTGTGATCAAGGCGGTCCAGGCCCTGCGCCACCGCGTCCTGCCGAAGACCCTGCACGCCGAGGAGCCCACGCCCGAGGTCGACTGGAGCGCGGGCGCCGTCGAACTCCTCGGCGAGGCCCGCGAGTGGCCCGCCTCCGACACCCCCCGCCTGGCCGCGGTCTCCTCCTTCGGCATCAGCGGCACCAACGCCCACGTCATCCTCGAAGAGGCCCCCGAACCGGAGCGGACGTCCGAGACCGCCGAGGCCCCCGAAACCGCCGAGACCGCCGAGGACCCGGACGCCCCCGAGGCCGCCGGAGAGGCCGTCCTGCCGCTGCTGCCCTGGGTGCTCTCCGCCCGCGGCGAGGCCGCCCTGCGCGGCCAGGCCAAGGCCCTGCGCGCCCACCTGCTGACCCGGCCCGGGACCAGCGACGCCGACGTGGCGTTCTCCCTCGCCACCGCCCGCACCGGACTGGAACACCGGGCCGCGGTGCTCGCCGCCGACCGGGACGGCCTTCTCGACGCCCTCGACGCGCTCGCCGCCGACCGCCCGGCCGAAGGCGTGCTCCGCGGCACGCCCGCCGACGGCAAGGTCGTCTTCGTCTTCCCCGGCCAGGGCTCGCAGTGGACGGGCATGGCGCGCGAACTCCTCGACACCTCACCGGTGTTCGCCGCCAAGGCCGCCGAGTGCGCCGCCGCCGTCGAGGAGTTCGTGGACTGGAGCCTGCTCGACGTCCTGCGCGACGAGCCCGGCGCCGCCTCCATGGACCGCATCGAGGTCATCCAGCCCGTCCTGTTCACCGTGATGGTCTCGCTGGCCGCGCTGTGGCAGTCCTACGGCGTGCGGCCCGACGCCGTCGTCGGCAGCTCGCAGGGCGAGATCGCCGCCGCCCACGTGGCCGGCGGCCTGAGCCTCCAGGACGCCGCCCGGGTGGTCTGCCTGCGCAGCCGGCTGCTCGCCGAGACCCTCGTCGGCAAGGGCGCCGTCGCCTCCGTCGCCCTGCCCGCGGACGAGGTGCGCGAGCGCCTGACCCGCTGGGCGGACCGGCTGTCGGTGGCCGGCGTCAACGGCCCCCGCATCGTCGCCGTGGCCGGCGACTCCGACGCCCTCGGCGAGTTCGTCGCCGAGTGCGCCCGCGACGACGTGCGCGCCAGGATCGTCGCCGCCACCGTCCCCACGCACTGCCCGCTCGTCGACCCGCTGCGCGAGCGGCTCCTCGAACTCCTGGCCCCCGTGCGCCCGCTCGCCGGGACCGTGCCCCTGTACTCGACGGTGACCGGCGGCCTCCTCGACACCACCGCCATGGACGCCGACTACTGGTACGACAACACCCGCGCGCCCGTGCTGTTCGAACCGGTCGTGCGCGCCCTGCTCGACGACGGCCACAGCGCGTTCGTCGAGTCCAGCGCCCACCCCGTGCTCGCCATGGGAGTCGAGCAGACCATCGACGCCACCGGCGCGCACGGCGTCGTCGTGGAGTCCCTGCGGCGCGCCGAGGGCGGCCTCGGCCGGATGCTGACCTCGCTGGCCAAGGCGCACCTCGGCGGCGTCCGCGTCGACTGGACCGCCGTGTTCCCCGGCGCCCGCACCGTGGACCTGCCCACCTACGCCTTCCAGCGCACCCGCTACTGGGCCGAGGCCGACGGCCGCACCGGCGACGTGAGCGCGGCCGGCCTGTCCTCGGTCGACCACCCGCTGCTCGGCGCCCTGGTCCGGATGGCCGACGGCGACGGCGCCGTCCTCACCGGCCGGCTGGCCCTGAGCGCCCAGCGCTGGCTCGCCGGCCACGGCGTCGCCGACCGCGTCGTCTTCCCCGGCACCGGCTTCGTCGAGCTGGCCGTGCTCGCCGGCGACCAGGTCGGCTGCGGCCGGATCGAGGAACTCACCCTGCACACCCCGCTCGTCGTGCCCCCCACCGGCGCCGTCGTCGTCCAGGCGCACGTCGAGGCGGCCGACGACGGCGGGGCACGCCAGGTCGCGGTCTTCTCCCGGCCCGACGACGCCGGCGCCGACACGGTCTGGACCCGGCACGCCTCCGGCGTCCTCGTCGCCGACCCGGCCGACCCCGCGGAGGAGCCCGAAGGGCTCGCCGGCGTGTGGCCGCCCGAGGGCGCGCGGGCCGTGGACGTCTCCGGCCTCTACGACCGCATGGCCGCGGCCGGTTACCAGTACGGTCCCGAGTTCCGCGGCCTCAGCCGCGTCTGGCACCTCGACGGCGAGATCTACGCCGAGGTGGCCCTGCCCGCCGACCAGCACTCCACGGCGCAGCGCTTCGGCCTGCACCCCGCCCTCTTCGACGCCGCCCTGCACGCCATGTTCACCTGGGACGGCGACGACGGCGCCGGGGTGGGCATGCCGTTCTCCTGGGCCGGGGTGCGGCTGCACGCCACCGGCTGCACCCGGCTGCGGGTGCACCTCGCGCGGCGCGGCGCGAGCGAGTTCACGCTCGCCCTCGCCGACGAGGCCGGCGATCCGGTCGTCTCGGTCGGCTCCCTCGTCGTGCGCCGGATGACCGAGGCCGCGCTGAGCACCGTCCGCACCGACACGCTGCACCGGCTCGACTGGCGGGCCGTGCCCCCCGCCGACGAGATCGGCGCCGCCCGCCGCGTGCTGCTGGGCGACGACCCGCTGGACCTGGCCGCGGCCCTGCCCGGAGCGGAGCGGGCGGCGGACGCCGCCGCACTCGCCGCCCTCGTCGCCGGGACCGACGCGCCGGTCACCGCGGTGCTCTCCGTCGCCGGAGACGGCGAGCGGATCGGCGACCCGGTCGTCGACACCGCCGCCCTGCTCCAGACCTGGATCGCCGACCCGCGCCTCGACGACGCCCGGCTCGTCGTGGTCACCCGCGGCGCGGTGGCCACCGCCCCCGGCGAGGACGTCACCGACCTCGCCGCCGCCGGCGTGTGGGGCCTGCTGCGCTCGGCCCAGAACGAACACCCCGGACGCTTCGCACTCCTCGACCTCGACACCGCCGAGGAGACCCGCACCGCGCTCGGCCCCGCCCTGTCCCGCACCGAGGAACAACTCGCCCTGCGCGACGGCGCACCGCGCACCCCCGGCCTGACCCGCTGGGACCCCGGCAGCACGATCCTGCCGCCCGCGGGCGAGCGCGCCTGGCGGCTGGAGAACACCCGCCCCGGCACGATCGAGGGCCTCGCGGCCGTGCCCTGCCCGGACCTCCTCGCCCCCCTGGAGCCCCGCCAGGTGCGGATCGCCGTCCACGCCGCGGGCATCAACTTCAAGGACGTCGTCGTCGCCCTCGACCTGGTGCCCGGACTGACCGGCCTCGGCGGCGAGGTCGCCGGCGTCGTCACCGAGACCGGCTCCGACGTCACCCACCACCGCGTCGGCGACCGGGTGTTCGGCCTGTCCGTCGAGGTCTTCGGCCCCGTCACCGTCGCCGACGAACGCACCGTCCACCGCATCCCCGACGGCTGGACGTTCGAGGCGGCCGCCTCCGTCTCCGTCGCCTACCTCACCGCCTACTACGGGCTCGTCGACCTCGGCGGCCTGCGCCCCGGCCAGAGCGTCCTCGTCCACGCCGGGGCCGGCGGCGTCGGCAGCGCCGCCGTCCAGCTCGCCCGCCACCTCGGCGCCGACGTCTACGCCACCGCCAGCCCCGGCAAATGGGACACCCTGCGCGCCCACGGCCTGGACGGCGCCCACATCGCCAACTCGCGGACCCTCGACTTCGAGCAGTGGTTCCTTCAGTCCACCGACGGCCGCGGCATGGACGTCGTCCTCGACTGCCTGGCCGGCGAGTTCGTCGACGCCGGACTGCGGCTGCTGCCCCGCGGCGGACGCTTCCTCGAGATGGGCAAGACCGACAAACGCGACCCCGACGCCGTCGCCGCCGCCCACCCCGGCGTCGCCTACCAGGCCTACGACCTCCCCGAAGCCGGACTCGACCGCATCCACGAGATGCTGCTCACCCTCACCGAACTGTTCGACGCGGGCGTCCTGCACCCCCCGCACCTCAACACCTTCGACGTCCGCGACGCCCGCACCGCCTTCCGCGCCCTCAGCCAGGCCGCCCTCGTCGGCAAGGCCGTCCTCACCCTGCCCGGCGACCCGTTCCCCGCCCACGGCACCGTCCTGATCACCGGCGGCACCGGCATGCTCGGCGCGCTCCTCGCCCACCACCTGGTCACCCGGCACGGCGTGCGCCGTCTGCTGCTCACCAGCCGGCGCGGCCCCGACGCCCCCGGCGCCGCCGAACTCGCCGACCGGCTCACCGAGGCCGGCGCCCACGTCACCGTCGCCGCCTGCGACATCGCCGACCGGGGCCAACTCGCCGCCCTGCTCGCCGACATCCCCGCCGAAGCCCCGCTCACCGCCGTCCTGCACACCGCCGCCGCCCTGGACGACGGCCTGATCGAGTCCCTGACCCCCGAACGGATCCGGGACGTGCTGCGCCCCAAGGTCACCGGCGCGCTCCACCTGCACGAGCTCACCCGCGGCCTCGACCTCGGCGCCTTCGTGCTGTTCTCCTCCATGGCGGGCACCCTGGGCGCCCCCGGCCAGGCCAACTACGCCGCCGCCAACACGATGCTCGACGCCCTCGCCGCCCACCGGCGCGCCCACGGCCTGCCCGGACTCTCCCTCGCCTGGGGCTTCTGGGCCCAGCGCAGCGAGATGTCCGGCCACCTCGACGACCGCGACATGCGGCGCATGAGCCGCGGCGGCATCGTGCCCATGAGCAGCGAGGAGGGCCTCGCCGCCTTCGACCTGGCCTGCCGCTCCGGCCTCGCCCAGTTCGTCCCCGCCAGGCTCGACCCCGCCGCGCTCGCCGGGACCGACGGCCGCGTCCCGCCCATCATGCGGGCCCTCGTGCCCGCCCCCGCCCGCCGGGCCGGACGCCGCTCCGCCGACACCGGGGGCGGCTCGCTGCGCGAGCGGCTGATCCCGCTCACCGGCACCGAACGCATGCGGATCCTGCTCCAGCTGGTCCGCTCCCACGCCGCCACCGTCCTCGGCCACGCCGCCCCGGACGCCGTCGCCTCCCACGCGCCGTTCCGCGAACTCGGCTTCGACTCGCTGACCGCCGTGGAGTTCCGCAACCGGCTCACCGGCGCGGTCGGCTTCCGGCTGCCCGTCACCGTCGTCTTCGACCACCCCACCCCCGGCGAACTGGCCGACTACCTCGCCGCCGAACTCCTCGACGGCCTCGACGAACCCGCCC